>NZ_JAYQDQ010000040.1:0-37311 GCF_038138445.1 Vibrio sp. | reverse complement strand
GCAGCTCTTAAAAGATGGCTATGCACTGGCGGATTTATGAGGGGATCCCTCAGGGAATAGCGTCCAGAAGCACCGCTCAATACGCAATAACTACCCTCGCTAAAGATAACTTGTGGGGGCACATTATTAGTTGCTTTGAAAGTTTTAGCCCTGCACACTCGACAGCAAATAGACTTGGTTTTGATGTACTGCCCTGCTCGTTGAGTCACATTCTGGAACAGCTTGGAAAAAGCCACGGATTTAGCTCTTTCAACTCGGAAGAGCTCGCAAACTCTTATCAAAGAGCTGTCCCTATCTTAATCATGTACATTCTCTACCGCTGGAGAATTCAAAACCCAAGTGAGTCATTGCGTAATGGAGTGAACAAAATAACCTCAGCAATAACACTTACTGAGCGCACGATAAAAAATGTCAGAAAAATTCAGTCAGCTATCCCATACATAAAATACTACGTTAAGTCCAAAGAGTATTCTCACGCCTTTTGTAAGCACTTCAGCATAATGCACGAGGAGAGCGAGTTTCATAAATCGTCTCTGATTATCATTGATGAAATTGAAAAATACTTGTCTGCTCAACTAGAGAACATCATCACTACTCAACCTCTTAGCGACGAACTAAAGGCTAGATACATGGATGCTGTAGCTGCTTATCCAGAAAGTCGCTCAAGACGAATACCGCTACTAGAACACGTATCCCTTATCCAATCAAAGCAAGACCCCATCGTATTCAACATGCCTACAGAGAGCAGAGCGACGTTCCTAGACAATAACGATGTGCATTACTCGTTTAACGCCAGAGGAGTCATAGAGAGAATTCACAACCACCTCGCTTTCAAACAAATAAAGGAAAATGGGCTCGCTCTTGAGACATTAAGCCTGTCTGATTGCAACGATGACAAATTAATCATCATAACCAAACACGATTGGGAGACTTGGGCAAAAGACAAACCAAGGGCGGATTTAAATAAAGTAAATAAACACCTTATTTACACTGACACTGGATTAAACTCCTACTTCCCCTTCGACATGGAAGCTACCCAACCCATAGCCACCATTTACTCACCAACAATAGAAGGGACTGGATCCTTACATGAACACCTGCGAGACACCTTCGAGTTCGACTTTAAAGATGAGAATGGCAGCGTAGAGATTCAAGCTCAGGTCCATATTTATTACTAGCCTACCTATCTGGATACTTTTTCTAATCTGACTCGAGTCATGTAGATGAATATCACCAAACGATTTCTGTCCAAAAATCAGCTAGGGCACCAAGATAAGCAGCCAAATAAACCCCAAAAAGTTTCAATCTTTAATGTAAAAGTTTCGATCTTAGTTGTCCTCTAACAGCAACCTAAGCGTGTCTAGATAAGCTGTCATTGATAATGATAAGTTGGCAGAGATCTTTTACGACAAAGTTTGAGGATAGATAAGTCAGATCTGGAAATGAAAAAGCCCGACGATTAGTCGGGCTCATGTGTTCTATGCTATGCGGTCTTTTTCCCATGCGGCCAGCTTTTCAGCTCTGAGCGCTTCTCTTGCTTCGCGCTTTTTACGTGCATCGCAAGGCTCGGGACAATTGCATACTTTATCTACACCAACAGCCCCTAGCCCGCCGCAGCTGCCTTTCACCACTTTCTTTTGAAAGATATAACCGACAGACATGGCCGTTATAAAGGCGATAAACACACCAAAGGTGATCAGAAATGTACTCATAACAACATACTCACTAATTATTATTTATTAATATATGGCTTATACGCGTCTGACGCCAGTTCTATGAAGCCATCACTCGATTTTACAATCATAAATACGGGTATATTATTGTCGTTAGCGACCTTCATACCTTTATCCTCTCCAAGCACCATTAAGCCCGTTGCTAGACCATCAGCCGTCATAGAGGATTTATCGAGTACAGTAACAGAAACAACTTTATGGTTAATGGGTTTCCCCGTTTGTGGATTAATTATATGGGAGTATCTCACACCTTCTTTTTCGAAGTAATTGCGATAATCACCTGATGTGGCAATCGCCATATCTCCTGGTTCGATGATTTCCTGTATGGCTCGCTCATCAACCGTGGGCTTCTCTATCGCTATTCGCCATTTAACACCTTCTCGATTGACGCCTTTAAGTCGCATTTCGCCACCCACTTCAACCATGTAGTTTTCAATACCTTGTGACTGGATGTAATCAGCCACAACATCAACTCCCCAACCTTTTGCAATAGTAGAAAGGTCAACATACAAGTTTGGAATATCTTTCGACAGCGCATTACCATTTACACTTAAGTGCTCAATTCCCGTCTCTGCTTTACGTTTTTCAAGCTCATTGTCACTTGGCACCACTTCAGGACGTGCTTCAGGGCCAAAGCCCCATAGGTTCACCAATGGACCAACCGTGACATCCAAAGCACCCAATGTCAGATTATTAAGACGGATAGCCTCTTTCACCACAGTTGCCGTTTGCGGCGAAACTTCAAAAGGTTGCGAGCTTTCACTTTGATTAAAAAGACTTAATTCAGAATCAGTTCGATAGGTCGACATCTGATCATTCACTTGCTCAAGTAAGCGATCGACTTCTTTCTGTACCACATCAGGAGTGGGCTGGCCTTCGGCAACAATGTATTTAATGTTGTATGTCGTGCCCATAGTAGGGCCACTAAGATGGACTTGATCAACGGGCTTTTCACAGCCAGCAATAATGAACAGAGAAGCAAAAACAACAAGCCATTTTTTCACTTGTTTGACTCCTTATAACGAAATGAAGATAGTATATAAATCTGGATTCAAGATTCATCTTCTATCATCACTTTTAAATTACAGCGTAGGAAAAAATAATGGCTGACCTTGTAGGCCAGCCATACATATCAATAACTTAAAGTGTTAACCACCAAAGTCATCGAGTAGGATATTTTCATCCTCTACACCAAGGTCTTTCAGCATACCGATAACAGCAGCATTCATCATTGGTGGACCACACATGTAGTACTCACAGTCTTCAGGCGCTTCATGATCCTTAAGATAGTTTTCATACAGAACGTTGTGAATGAAGCCTGTATAGCCATCCCAATTATCTTCGGGCATTGGATCAGACAGAGCACAGTGCCATACAAAGTTGTCGTTCTCTGCTTGCAATCCATCGAAGTCTTCTACGTAGAACATTTCTCGCTTAGAACGAGCACCGTACCAGAAAGACATCTTACGTGAAGATTTGAGACGCTTCAGTTGGTCAAAGATATGAGAACGCATTGGTGCCATACCTGCACCACCACCAACAAATACCATTTCATTGTCAGTGTCTTTAGCAAAGAACTCACCAAACGGCCCTGAAATTGTACACTTATCACCTTCTTTTAGTGACCAGATATACGAAGACATAATGCCAGGTGGTACGTCAGGATTGTTCGGCGGAGGCGTAGCAATACGGACATTAAGCATAATTATGCCTTCTTCTTCCGGATAGTTAGCCATTGAATAAGCACGAATAGTTTCGTCATCAACCTTAGATTCATAACGGAACAAATTAAACTTATCCCAATCCTCACGATACTCATCAGGAATATCGTAATCCGCGTACTTAACGTGATGCACTGGCGCTTCAATCTGAATGTATCCGCCAGCACGGAAAGGTACTGACTCACCATCAGGGATCTGAAGCTTTAGCTCTTTAATGAAAGTTGCTTTGTTATCGTTAGAAATAACAGAACACTCCCACTTTTTAACACCAAAAATCTCTTCAGGAAGTTCAATATCCATGTCAGTTTTCATTGCAACCTGACAGGCTAAACGTTCACCTTCACGCGCTTCACCTTTTGTAATATGGTCAAGCTCGGTAGGCAAGATGTCACCACCACCTGATTTAATTTTCACACGGCACTGACCACAAGAGCCACCACCGCCACAGGCAGAAGATACGAATACGCCAGCACCTGCTAGTGCACTCAATAATTTACCACCTGGTTGTGTAACGATGGCCAATGATGGGTCATCGTTAACAGAAATTGTAATGTCACCTGTTGGTACAAGCTTAGATTTAGCGAAAAGAATCACTAGTACTAAAGCCAGTACAATCAGAGTAAACATCACTACACCAAGAATAATATCCATTGACTATTCCTTTATTGTTGCGGTTTACCCGACTTACAGTTGAACACCAGAGAAAGACATAAAGCCTAACGCCATTAAACCTACCGATATAAACGTGATGCCAAGACCACGCAAACCTGGAGGTACATCAGAATACTTCATTTTCTCTCGGATACCTGCAAGAGCGACAATCGCTAGCATCCAGCCCACACCTGAGCCGAATCCATAAACGACAGATTCCGCGAAGTTGTAATCACGCTGGACCATAAAGGACACACCACCAAAGATCGCACAGTTCACTGTGATCAATGGCAGGAAGATACCAAGCGCGTTATACAAAGGTGGGAAAAAGCGGTCCAACACCATTTCTAGGATCTGTACTAGAGCCGCGATAACACCGATAAAGGTAATGAAGTTTAGGAAGCTAAGGTCAACTCCAGCAACCAAGGCATTCTCTTTAAGAACTAGGTTGTATACTAAGTTATTTACAGGTACTGCGATAGTCAGTACAACAACAACAGCAACCCCAAGACCGAAAGAGGTCTTTACTTTCTTAGATACGGCAAGGAAAGTACACATACCCAAGAAGAAGGACAAAGCCATGTTCTCGATAAAAATCGATTTAACTAACAGACTAATGTAATGTTCCATGACTCTCTTACTCCTTCGCTTCTACTTGTTCTGGCTTAAGAATACGGATTGCCCAAATCAGGAAGCCGATTAAGAAGAACGCAGATGGGGCAAGTAGCATCAAACCGTTAGGCTGATACCAACCACCATTGCTCACTAGAGGCAGTACTTCAATACCAAATAGCTTGCCTGAGCCAAGCAATTCGCGGAAGAAACCAACAGTGATAAGAACGAAACCATAACCTAAACCATTACCGATACCATCAATGAAAGAAGGTAGTGGTGCTGATTTCATTGCGAATGCTTCCGCACGGCCCATTACGATACAGTTGGTTATGATAAGACCTACGAATACCGAAAGCTGTTTGGAAATATCGTAAAGATAGGCTTTAAGTATTTGGTCAACCACGATAACAAGAGAGGCGATAATTGCCATTTGGACAATAATACGCACACTATTTGGAATATGGTTACGGATCAAAGAAACAAAAAAGTTAGACATAGCAGTTACAAAGGTTACTGCTAGCGTCATAACAAATGCTGTTTCCAGTTTGGTTGTTACTGCAAGCGCAGAACATACACCAAGAACCTGAAGCGCAATTGGGTTGTTATCCAATACAGGCGCTAAAATGCTCTTTTTAACGTTTTGTGCACTAGACATTAGTTCAGACCTCCGTCACGAACTTTTGCTAGGAACGGGCCAAAACCCATGTCTCCTAACCAGAAGTCAAATGTGTGTTGAACGCCATTACTGGTTAGTGTTGCCCCAGATAGACCATCGACACCATGCTCAGAACCCGCTGGAGCACCACCTTTAACGACTTTAATCGCAGGCTTGTGGTTTTCATCGAACAATTTCTTGCCGACCCACTGAGCTCTCCATGATGGGTTTTCAACCTCACCACCAAGTCCAGGTGTTTCACCTTGCTCGTAATAGGTAATTCCTGATACTGTGTTGCCATCTGTTTCTACGGCAACAAAAGCGTACATCATTGACCATAGGCCGTTACCATGAACAGGTATAATAACCCGAGAAACAGTATCGCCCTTCTTAACGAGATAAATAGTACCTACATTAGCTCGTCGAAGTATCTTAGCTTGGTCTTCGTCAGGACTTAACTTAATTGACGTGGCTGGATCTTTAGCTGCTTTACGCTGGTCATATGTTGCAGCGTCGCCGTCAACAAAATCACCAGTTTTGAAATCAACCAAACGCGCTTCGATAAATTCAGAGAAAAGCTCAGGGACTTTTTTTCCATCAGTATCGATACCAGCAACTTCGATAATTTTAGTTTGCTTATCCAGCACAGCGTTCGCTTTTTGTTGATCTCGCAAACCTACAGCGGCTGTTGATACTATGATTGAACAAACAAGGCTCAACCCGATAACAACACCCAGCGTCTTTTTAATGCTGTCGTTATTACTTGCCATAACGTGCTAATCTCCGCTTGATGTTCTTCTCGATAACTATATGGTCGAACAAAGGTGCAAACAGGTTCGCAAATAGAATCGCAAGCATCATCCCTTCTGGGTAAGCCGGATTCACAACACGAATCAACACACACATCAAACCAATAAGTATTCCGTACCACCATTTGGCATTGTTAGTGAACGAAGCAGATACTGGATCTGTCGCCATAAAGAACATACCGAATGCAAAACCACCCAAAACTAGGTGCCAATGCCATGGCATATTGAACATTGGGTTTGTATCTGAGCCGACTAGATTGAATAATGTTGCTGTTGCAATCATACCAATCATGACACCAGCGATGATTCTCCACGATGCAATGCGCATATATACGATCATTGCAGCACCAATCATTAGCGCTAACGTAGACACTTCACCGATAGAACCTGGAATGTTACCAATAAACGCATCCATCCAAGTAATTGGAGCACCGGTAACGGTATTCATTAAAGCACCGTTACCACCTTGAGCCCACTGACTCAAAGCTGTTGCACCAGAGAAACCATCAGCAGCAGTCCAAACTACGTCTCCGGAAATTTGTGCTGGGTAAGCAAAGAACAAGAACGCACGACCAGCAAGCGCAGGGTTTAAGAAGTTACGACCTGTACCACCAAAGATCTCTTTAGCAACCACAACACCGAAGGTAATACCGAGGGCTGCTTGCCACAGAGGAAGCGTTGGAGGAACAATGAGTGCGAACAAAATGGAAGTCACAAAGAAACCTTCGTTAACTTCGTGCTTACGCACCATACAGAAAAGTACTTCCCAAAAACCACCAACAACAAATACTGTTGCATAAATAGGTAGGAAGTAAGTCGCACCCAAGAGCATTTTACTGCCCCAGCCTGCATCGGCTGCAAGAGTACCGCCGAGCATTTCCGTCAGCCAGTAGTGCCAGTTGCCAACAACAATTGAGGCAAGCTCATCACCAGCATACATATGATTCAAAGCCGCTACTGCTTGGCCACCGGCGTTATACATTCCCCAGAACATCGCAGGGAAAACCGCAAGCCAAACCATGATCATGATACGTTTTAGGTCAACGCTGTCACGAACATGTGAGCTTTTCTTAGTAATTAGACCTGGAGTGTAGAATACTGTCGCAACAGCTTCGTACAGCGCAAACCATTTTTCATGCTTACCGCCAGGCTCAAAATGATGTTCAATGTCTTCAAGATACTTTTTAAGAGCCATGAAAATCACCCTTCCTTCTCGATCGTGTCTAGGCATTCACGAAGCAATGCTCCGTACTCATACTTACCCGGACATACAAAGGTACACAGTGCTAGATCTTCTTCATCCAGTTCTAGCGCACCTAGTGCTTGAGCACTGTCAGTATCGCCCGCACATAGATCGCGAAGTAGCAAAGTAGGTTCCATATCCAAAGGCATAATACGTTCATAGTTGCCAATCGGCACCATAGAGCGATCACTACCATTGGTCGTCGTTGTCATG
Organism: Vibrio sp.; assembly: GCF_038138445.1. Taxonomy (GTDB): domain Bacteria; phylum Pseudomonadota; class Gammaproteobacteria; order Enterobacterales; family Vibrionaceae; genus Vibrio. Next base: position 29,671 of record NZ_JAYQDQ010000040.1, on the reverse strand, counting down.
TTAAACAACTGACCTTTGAAAATATGACCTAAGTAGGCACGTGTTATCGAGAACTTATTCTTACCAGGCGTTGCCCAACCGAACAGCTCTTTATCGCGACCTTCACGTAACACTGAGATCTGCGCATGATAGCGACCAAGATAAGCGTGCGGACCAGAAGCCTGAGTTCCTGACAGAACTGAGCCTGAGATAATACGAACTTCACCTGGCATTAATTCACCATCCGTTAGGTCAGCAACGTTTGCTCCCTGAACGGTGCGAATTAAGCGGGGGTTATTAACAACAGGGCCAGCAAGAGAAATAACACGCTCTGAGTAGAGCTCACCTGTCAGGAACAGCTTACCGAATGCAATCACATCCTGATAATTAATACTCCAAGCAACATTGTCTGCATTTACTGGATACAGGAAATGCATGTGAGTGCCAGCGAGTCCTGCTGGGTGGGGGCCATCGAAAACATGTTCCTCAACATTACTTTGAGAAGAACGAGGAAGACTGGTACCGGCTTTACAAACGTAAACTTTGCCATCAGTCAAAGTTGAAAGTACATCCAGACCTGCAATGAATGCTTCCTGCTGTTCATTAATGACCAACTCAGGCTGAACCGCCAATGGATTAGTATCCATAGCAGTAACAAAAATTGCCTGTGTAGAAGATTCAATAGCTGGAACCTTGCTAAAGGGACGAGTACGCAAAGCTGTCCAAAGACCAGAATCAACAAGCTGAGTTTTAACCACATCACGGCCAATTCCAGCTATTTGTCCTGCTTCAAACTTATCGAACTTAACCTGCTCTTCACCTGCCACTTCGATCACAACGGATTGAAGGACACGTTTAGCGCCACGGTTAATCTCGACCACTTTACCACTTGCTGGTGAAGTAAATTTCACGCCCGGATTCTTCTTGTCTTCAAAAAGAACTTGAGCTTTTTTTACTTCATCACCTACGCGAACATGCATGGTAGGACGCATGCCGACGTACTCTTCGCCAAGCAAGGCGACTTTCTTGATGGTTTTACCATCATTAATCACCTGGGTAGGAGCTCCTGCGATAGGCAGGTCCAAACCCTTCTTTATTGTAATCATACGCACTTGCACTACTTTTATCGGGAAAAAGATTCATTGATTGCGTAACTTTTAGACACGACATTAGTGTCCGGTTTTGATGCTGTTTAAAACACCAAAATCGCAACATCCTATTAAAAACCTCGCTACAAATTTAGTCGAGATTTATCAGGTGCGGTAGTCTATCATCTTTTTAGAAGTATACGCTATGACCAAAGAAAGGAATCAGATATATATTTCGAAGGATTTGAGTTTAAAAGGTTAAGTATTGGTCATAAGTTTGAACCACCGCACAAACAGCAATAACCACACGCCTCATAATGCTTTATTTTATTCATAGTATGAAACACTTAGCAATCGAACTAATCAAGCCATGTATTTGTATATTTAGCGTTAAAAACTTGGTTAATTTATAACCAAGAAAATATAACTTAACACTAAGGCTTTTATAATACGCTATACTACTTGGATCCGCCTAAACACATTGGGCTATCTGGAGCTACTTGATTTTGTTTATTCCACTCTTCTGTTGTGTAGGTATGGATTGAGAGTGCGTGGATATGATTTGCGAGTTCATCTGCCAAAACTTGGTTGACCTGACGATGTCGGCCAATCAGCCTCTGTCCTGCAAACTTTTCACTGACGATGATGACTTTAAAATGGCTTTCTGAACCTTCTGGTACATTATGCATATAACTTTCATTTAATACCTCAAGGTACTGAGGCTTGAAATAGTCCGAGAGTTTAGCTTCTATTGTTTCATGTACCATTATTGCAACCTAAAATACGAATTGTCCCTGACCACAAATGATACTCCTCTTATAGATAAAGCTAAAGGTTTTAGTTTTAACTACCCTCTGCTTCTGCGACAATTTATATCATACATTTCCATACCATTATAAATATGAAAACTAAACTTGCGCTTCACCAACGCACTTTGACCCTTCATCGCTACCCTAGAAGGGATAATGACACACTTCAAGCTTGGGATGCAGGAGATGAATACCTCATTAACTATATGGAAGAATTGAATATTGCCTCTGGCAAACATATTTTGATTCTCAATGATAGTTTTGGTGCACTGAGCTGCTGGTTTACCCTCAACCACAACATCACCTTAATGAGTGACTCTCATATTGCTCACCAAGGCATACTGGAAAACCTAGCGAATAATCAAAGTAAAAGTATCACCTTGTGTAACACTCTAGACAATATCCCAGAAAACCTAGATTACGTCCTTATGCAGATCCCAAGAAGCAATCGCCATCTTACGTGGCAGTTGAATCAATTAAGGCTAAGTTTGGGTAAAAATGTACCTGTCATTGCGGTGAATAAAGCAAAAGAAATCCATTCTTCAACACTCAAATTGTTCGAAAGATATCTTGGAAGTACTCATACATCTCTCGCTTGGAAGAAGCACCGCTTAGTTTTTTCTACCCCTGATGCTCCTAACGCTATTGCTGTCGATCCCGTCACTAAATGGAAAGTTGAGCCGCATAAATTTGAACTGAAGAACTTGCCCAATGTCTACTCTGGAGAAAAGCTCGACCAAGGTGCTCGCTTTATGCTCGAGCATTTACCGAAAGACTTAACAACAGAGCGAGTCATCGATCTTGGATGTGGCAACGGCGTGCTATCAGTAAAACTAGGACTCGATAACCCCGACATAAGCATTACATGTGTAGACGAAAGCTACATGGCTACAGCTTCTGCAAAGGAAAATCTACTCGATGCTCTTGGTCCTGATACACAAGTAAAATGTGTTACCAATAATTGCCTCGATGGATTTCAAACTAATAGTGCAGAGCTGATTTTGTGCAATCCACCTTTTCATCAACAACAGGCCATTACAGATCACATAGCATGGCAAATGTTCTGTGATGCAAAGCATATTCTTTGCAATGCTGGCAAATTATTAGTTATCGGTAATCGACACCTCGGCTACGATGTAAAGTTATCCAAGTTGTTTGGTAAATCGAAAGTCAAACTTATCGCCTCAAATAAGAAATTTGTTATTTTACAGGCAACTAAATAGTTCACTATCATGTCTCTATATTAGAGTTACGGTTAAAGGAAATTATGATGAGAAAACTGGTTCTAGCCGCCTCAGTGGCGTTACTTACTGCATGTTCCTCCCCTCAACAAGAACAGCTAAACTTTATGCCTCAGCCTGTTCTGAGCAATAGCAATCTAGTTCAAAATGCAAGTTTTACTCTCACAAGTAAGGATGTTCGCTCGGCTCAATATGTAGCATTGATCGACAGCGGACGCTCTAACATTGAACCAATTCACTCAAGACAAAATGTTCGCATCAGCATTGAAAATGCATTATTAGAGCAATTTCAATCTCAAGGTTTTAACAGCACAGTTAATAGCGAGAACTCGGTTCGTGTTGAAATACAAGAGGCTCTCGTATCGGTTAAACACTCGGTCATGGCAAATGAGATGGACGGTAAGGTCGTACTCGAAATCACTGCTGAAACACCCAAAGGTAAGTTAGTGAAAACCTACACAGGGACAGCCAAGAGAAATGGCGCATTGAGCGCATCTGATGATGAAATTGGCATGGTACTCAACGATGTCACTAATCTAGTGTTAAAAGAAGTCGCCAACGACCGTGAGCTCAAAGATTACATGCAGGAGCGCTTCTAATGTGGAAGACAATCATTGCCTCAATGACACTTTTTAGCAGCCTAGCTTTTGCTGGCCCTAAAGTCGTGTTTGAAACAACCTTAGGTGCATTTACCGTTGAACTTGATAAAGAAAAAGCACCAATTACGGTTGCGAATTTTGTAAAATATGTCAAAGACGGAAGTTATGTAGGGACACAACTTCACCGAGTAATTCCAGGTTTTATGGCTCAAGGTGGTGGATTAGACAAAGACATGAAACCTGTAGCTACATACAGTCCAATTAAAAATGAAGCGTCAAACGGGCTAAAAAACGAAGTAGCCACTATAGCCATGGCTAGGACTCGTGATCCAAACTCTGCCACTCGACAATTCTTTATTAACTATAACAATAATGAGTACCTAAATTTTAGCGACGACAAACAAAAACCTTCCGCTGGCTATGCTGTGTTTGGCAAAGTCACCAGAGGCTTTGAAACCGTAAAGAAAATGAGTGAAGTGCCTACAACGACAAAAGGCAATTTTCGAGATGTACCTAAAACTGCCATTATTATCACTAATGTCAGTTTAATACCTTGAGTTTATAGCTCTAACCTAACTGGTTAGAGCTGTTTATTATTGATAAATAAGTTATTAGTGAACATAATCATCTCGCCCTTCGAGGGCCAAGCAATAATTTTAGCCGCTATAACTTGAACTGAATAGCTCAAGTACTTAGCTTCGACCATAGCAGTTAAAGCTATGTGTCATCGTAAACATTTTAAAGCTATTAGGATGAGTTCATGTCAATCAATTCCTGTTCCACATCATGGCTAGCAACTCTACGTAGTTACTTAGATAAACGATTACTCTGGGTGTTCATGTTGGGCTGCTCGAGTGGCTTTCCTTGGGTACTGATTGGATCAAATATGTCTGGCTGGCTCAAAGACGCAGGTCTAACACGAGCTGCTATTGGCTATTTTGGTAGTGTCTTTGCTGTCTATGCAATTAATTTTCTTTGGGCACCACTGGTTGACCGAATAAAACTTCCACTACTACATACATTCTTAGGACAACGCAGAAGTTGGATTTTCTTTTGCCAATCACTCGTCTTAGTTTGCACATTGGGGATTGCAGGGGTTGACCCAGCAGAGAATTTACTGTTCACTTCCATGCTAGCGCTTGCTATTGCCATTTCGTCAGCCACTCAAGATATTGCTATCGACGCTTTTCGAATTGATACTTTCCCAAAATCAGATTCCTCTAAATTGCCACAAGCTTCGGCTATGGCGGTAATGGGTTGGTGGACAGGATATTCTCTACCTGGTTATGTCGCATTTATCAACGCAGACACCATAGGTTGGAATGGTGTTTACTATGGGATGGCAATCATAGTTGCTGTACTTATGCTATTTACTCTTTTGGTTGGAGAGCCCACAACTGAACGAGAGAAATTGCAAGCGGCGGCTGAAGAGCGTCATAGTCACCTAGTCGGCAGTCGTGTTGTGGCCTGGCTAACCGTTACCGTTATCGAACCCTTCTTGGATTTTTTCAGACGCAATGGAATACGCGTTGCACTCACATTGCTGTTATTTGTGTTCTTATTTAAAATCGGTGAAGCTTTCCTTGGCCGAATGTCGATTACTTTCTACAAGGAAATCGGGTTCTCAAATGAGCAGATTGGCTATTACTCTAAGCTCATAGGCTGGGGACTCACGACTTTATTCACCTTAGTAGGCAGCATGGTCAACGTCAGATTTGGTATTGTTCGAGGGTTGATGATTGGCGGTATCACTATGTCAGCCAGCAACTTAATGTTTGCTTGGATCGCATCAGTAGGACCAAACGAACAACTCTTCTTGGCAACCATCATTGTCGATAATTTCACAACGGCATTTTCCACTGTCGCCTTTGTGTCTTTCCTAACCGTTCTCACTGGACAAGCCTTTTCCGCGACCCAGTATGCATTGCTCGCATCACTCGGCAATTTAGGCCGGACAACGCTCGCATCCTTCAGTGGAGAGTTAGTCGACTACTTAAACGATTGGTCCACGTTCTTTATCATTACCTGTTTGATGGTGGTCCCGAGTCTGATTATGTTGTATTCGCTCAGGCATCATTTCACAGACTTATTAAAAAAAGCTCAACAAAAAGACAGAGAAGAAAATCAAAGTTAAGCCCTAAAAAAAGGCTTGGTCGAACCACCAAGCCTTTCTAATATGTGCATACTATGGATACATTCCTTTGCCAAATAAGTTAAATATTCTCGCCACCCCTTGAGTGAAGATCATAGGCTCAGTTAAAACGGTAAGGCATAAACAATCTTCGCCGTCTTTGGTAAAAGGGCTATGTTTGTCTGACCCATCTTTGACTAAATAGTCGCCTGCTTCATAATGCCCCGCCTCGTCACTGAAACCGCCATGCAAAATCAAGGTTGATTCAACCCCTTTATGAGTATGCTGGGGGATTTTTACTCCTTCGGCGATGTAAAGTAGATTAACTTTGACTGAATCGCAGACATCAACTGGAGCACTAAAAACTTTTCCACCATAACTGCGCCATTCACCAATTTTGTTTTCAAACCGAGACAAGGAAAGTGGCAGAGAAAATATCTTACCATGGACTTGTATTGATATTGGCTTCCTAAATAGCTTCATCGGCATTACGTCTTGCTCATTATCAACGATGTTTGCAAACATAGCGTCAAAGCTTGCGTCTTGACTTCCTTGGAGTAAGCTAAGCTGCTCACCAAGGTGCTGTTCGTGTTCTAACACTTTCGCTTTGCAGTCCGGGCAGCTCTCTAAGTGAGTCGCAATGGCAAACCCATTTACAGAATCGAGTTCCCCCGCAGCATATGCTGTGAGGATGTGTAGTTGAGGATGATAGCTCATAAACGCTCTACCTCCATTGAGTGACGCAATTTTTCAACGGCTAACCTTAATCTTGATTTCACCGTCCCAACCGGAATGTCATACATATCAGCAACTTGTTGATGAGGAAGTTCTTCCAAATACACCGCTTGTACGACTTTCCTTTGTGACTCTGGTAATACGCTCAAGAATTTGACCACTTGTTCTTTAAGCATCTCATGTTCAGGCGCATAGTCTTCTACTCTATCTGGCGGACAAAAATCATCTGGCCAAATATCTTCTGAGTGTATGTGTAACTCCTTCCCTCGCTGCTTTCTCAAGGTATCAAAGCACAGGTTGCGAGCGATCGTATATATCCATGTGGAAAGCGAGCTTTTGGCTCCGTCAAACAGCTGGCTTTTACGCCAAACTGTCGTTAACGTTTCTTGAACTAATTCAAGCGCGACTTGCTCGTTGCCCATGTGTTTGAAAGCAAATTGCTTGAGGCGCGGTGCAAAATGCTTAAAAACCAGAGAAAAAGCGTCTTTGTCTTGCTCTTTCACCCTGTCCATGCACTCGCGCCAATCTTGCTTGGCAAATGACTCAGTGTCTTTAGATAGCATGCCGAGTTCCTTAAACGTGCTGTAATAATTGATATACGAGCCCAGAGAGCAAAGTGATCACATACATGTTCAATAGATCAAACAGCAGATTGCTAGTCTGTAGCAAATTAAGCTGTGGGTGGGCTCTACCTTATCGAAAGTTTAGCTCTCAATCGACTGAGATAAAAATTCTATAGCTTGCTGACAATCACTCTGCATAAGTAGAAAGTCCGCTTCTTTTTGTTTGACTGGGAGGAGTTCTAGCCATCGCTGGCACACCCAACTGGCATCGTCGAAGAAACATTCGGGGTGAAGCGCAGAAAACTGAGGAAAGCGGCGATAAACATCTTTTAGGTATTCACTCAAGTGCTGGTGTTCTACTTTAATTTTTGAATAGGTCCAAGTGCCCAACCATTCTACTTTGGCTTGCCTCAAACCATCATATTCAGAACGCACTTTAACGATCCTAAAGCGCTTTGTGCCAACCACAGTGACTCCTAAAAGTCCGCCATCCAATACTTCGTAATCGACAATCTCGGCAAGTGTCCCCACAACAGATAGCGCGGGTTCACCATTTTCTGCGTTGGAATCGTACAAACAAATTCCGAACGTGTTATCTGCCTGACAAGCTTGCTTGATGAGCCTCTTGTATCTGGGTTCAAAAATGCGTAGTTTCATTTTTCCGCCGGGGAGTAGCACAGAGCCGAGCGGGAAAAGCATAAGATCCTTCACTATCTATTACCATGTGTTGCTTTTATAAGATGTACGGCACCGGTAGCAATTCGATCAATTCTTGGCATCAAGTGTTGAGTAAGACGAGAAAATCACATCTTCATTTTACAAGTCAGAAAGCAAACGATACCGTCTGTACTTCTGCTAGAAACGTGTCAGTTCCATTTTAAAAAAGTCAATCATTAGAAATGTGACTCAAATCACTAAAAATGCGCAAAATATCATCATTTATCACTGATAAATGATGAGTTTGTCAGTATTATGCGCTCAGCCAAAGTACAGCGAAGATTGTATATCTCGGCACGATAACTACATTTTCACACAAAAAATACATAGAGAGTCCCACTATGCGTAAATCACTTTTAGCTCTTGGTGTTGTTGCTGCAATGTCTAACCCTGTCATGGCAGCAGACTACTCAGACGGTGATATCCACAAAAACGATTACAAATGGCTTCAATTTAACCTAATGGGAGCCTTTAATGAAAAAGGCCCTGGCTCTGACTCCACCCATGACTATCTAGAGATGGAATTCGGCGGTCGTTCAGGAATTTTTGACCTTTATGGGTACGTTGATTATTTCAACATTACTGGTGATTCTGACAGCGACAAATCAGGCTCTGACAAGCTATTTATGAAGTTTGCCCCTCGTATGTCTCTGGATGCATTGACTGGTAAAGATCTCTCTTTTGGCCCTGTACAAGAAATCTATATTGCGAGTGAAAACATCTTTTACGGCGGCGCAACAGAAGCACAATATAAAATCGGTGTCGGCTCTGATGTCATCGCGCCATGGTTTGGCAAAATGGGCCTAAACCTTTATGCAAATTATGACAACTCTCAAAAAGATTGGAATGGCTACCAGCTTTCTACTAACTGGTTCAAACCTTTTTATCATTTCGAGAATGGTTCATTTATCTCATACCAAGGTTATCTAGATTTCCAGTTTGGCATGAAAGACGAATATTCTCAGTCTAGTACTGGTAGCGCTATGTTCAATGGTATCTACTGGCATTCAGATCGCTTCGCTGTAGGTTATGGTCTAAAGCTATTTAAAGACGTATACGGCTTTGAAGATGGTGTTAAGAGCCCATTTGGCAATGAAGAAAACGAATCTTCAGGTGTTGGCCACTACGTATCGGTTACCTATAAGTTCTAAACCAAGTAGCAAACTACAATTTTAAAAATGGCAATACATTCATATCATCGTATTCTCTTGGCAAATTCGCGCCTACTATCATAAAGATGAAGATTGTTATTCTTGGTCCTGGAGCTATTGGTTCTTTATGGGCATGTTGTTTAAGCCGCGCTGGCCATTCAGTATCACTTTGGTCTCAACGCCAATGCGACTCAATTTATCTTCAGCAAGAGCACTTACCTGAAATACAATTTACCAACAATGATAAGGACAAACTTACATCAGCAGACCTGTTATTGGTTACGCTTAAAGCTCCTAACGTTCTACAAGTTATTGAAAAGATAGTTCTAAACATTGCCCAAGAAACGATTGTGGTCTTAATGCACAATGGCATGGGTACGGCAGAGGCCATCAACACTTTGTTACCAAATAATCCACTGGTGATTGCCACTACCACACATGGCGCCTTTCGCCCAAAACAAAATCAAGTACTGCATACAGGTAACGGATACACAGAGATCGGCGGCTATAACCACGGCGGTAAACGTTGTGATTTTTTACAGCCCGTGTTTGAACATGCGCTGCCAAAGACAAGCTGGCACACTGATATTCTTACTCCAATTTGGCATAAACTGGCAATAAACTGCATCATCAATCCGCTGACTGCAATTGATCAGGTTAAAAATGGAGAGTTATCCTCCCCTAAGTATCAGGAAGTCATCACTTTGCTGATTGACGAAATAAGGCAAGTGTTAAACGCTGAAGGAATCGATGTCACTCACGAAAAGCTAATCTCTAAAGTGTATCAGGTTATTGAGGCAACATCTGAAAATTACTCGTCTATGCATCAAGACATTTTCCATAAACGTCCAAGCGAGATAGACTTTATCACAGGTTATCTTTTACAAAGAGCAAAGGCGCATAATATCCCTGCGCCAGTCAACCAAACGCTCTTTCAAACAATTAAGCAGATTGAACAAGATCATGACTAAAAAAGTACTGGTACCTATAGCTCCAGGTACAGAAGAGATGGAAGCCATCACTATCATCGACATGATGGTACGAGCAGGCTATCAAGCCATTATTGCAAGCGCTGATTTTGAAGGTCAGTTGACAATGAAAGCATCGCGCGGCGTAACATTAACCGCAGAGTGCAAACTGGTCGATATTGCCGACGACGAATTTGACGCCATTGTTTTGCCAGGAGGCGTCGGCGGCTCTGAAGTCTTTCGCGATAGCACATTACTAGTTGAAATCGTCCGCCAGCAAATGTATGAAGGCAAATTAGTTGCGGCTATCTGCGCAGCCCCTGCCTTGGTGCTTGCTCACCATAACCTTTACCCAGATGCGATTATGACTTGCCATCCAAGTTTTGAGTCTCATATTGGTAAAGAAAAGTGGCGCGCCAAGCGCGTGACCTATGACGTCAACCATAATCTATTAACCAGTCAGGGGCCTGGCACTGCCCTTGAGTTTGCGATGGAAATTATCATCAATCTATCAGGCAAGAAGCATGCATGGACAGTTGCAGAACCTATGATCACTCTTCCTACTCTTCACTATCAAAAATTAGGTGGCAGTGAATCATGATAGATGTGGATGCCATTCGTGCTCAATTTCCAGCATTGCAGCAAACCATCAATCAGCATACACTTGTGTATCTTGATAGTGCGGCAACCACACAAAAGCCAGAATGCGTAATAGACACCATTGCTCGCTACTATCGCTCACAAAATGCTAACGTTCATCGCGGCAGTCATAGTCTCACTGCACACGCAACCAGTCAGTTTGAATCCGCACGCTCAACTGTCGCCAAATTTATTGGGGCAAACAGCGAAAAAGAAATCATTTGGACTAGGGGAGCGACTGAAGCGCTCAATCTTATCGCTCAAACCTTTGCTCGTAATACACTTGAATCTGATGATGAAATCTTAGTGAGTGAGATGGAGCACCACGCCAATATTGTACCTTGGCAAATCGTAGCTGAGCAAACAGGTGCTAAAGTGGTAAAAATCCCTATGACATCAGACTGTCAGTGGGATATGAAGGCGTTTGATTCGTTACTGTCTAAAAAGACAAAAATTGTCGCCCTGGCTCATATCACCAATGTCACTGGGACGAGATTACCGGTTGAAGAGGTGATCGCCAAGGTAAAACAAGTTGGCGCGAGAGTGATTATTGACGGCGCACAAGGCATTGTCCATGAGTCCATTGATGTACACCAGCTTGGTGCTGACTTTTATGTTTTCTCAGGCCATAAGATCTATGCTCCTGCTGGTATTGGCGTGCTTTATGGGAAACTAGAGTTACTTGAAGCCATGCCACCATGGCACGGCGGCGGTAAAATGGTTGAACATGTTTCGTTTTCAGGTACCACATACAGTGCACTTCCTGGAAAATTTGAAGCGGGCACACCAAACGTGTCAGGAGCCATTGCACTCGCTAAAGCAATTGATTGGTATAGTGCGCTGTCTATCCAAGAGGTCGAAAAACATGTGCAAAACATCACTCAGCAAGCTTATCAAAGGCTAATCAAGATTGAAGGCGTAAAAGTTCTCGGCTATCAGCCAAAAGCGAGCGTGATTTCTTTTGTGGTTGAAGGGGTTCATCACCAAGATGTGGCCACTTTGCTCGATCAGCAAGGTGTCGCCATCAGAGCGGGCCACCACTGCGCTCACCCTTTAATGGATGCCCTCGGCGTTAAAGGTACATTAAGAGCATCTTTTGCTGTTTATAACAACTTGGAAGATGTTGATAGATTAATAGTTGGCGTTGAAAAAGCCGTTGATATGCTATAGGAGTTTAGGGTTGAAGCAGGCTCAACCCTATTCATTTATAACTCTTCAAATGCAGCAATAGCATCAGAGAGTTTCTTTACCGCATGGACTTGCATGCCCGCTATTCCTCCCTTAGGCATATTGGCCGCTGGTACAATAGCTTTCTTGAAACCATGCTTAAATGCTTCGTTTAATCTTTCTTGCCCACTCGGAACCGGACGTATTTCACCCGCCAGTCCAACTTCACCGAAGATCACCACATCTCGAGGTAGAGCTCTGTCTCTAAAGCTAGATAGCAGTGCCATAACTAATGCTAGGTCAGCACTGGTTTCGGTAACTTTTACCCCGCCAACCACATTCACAAACACATCCTGATCCGCCATTTGCAGACCACCATGTTTATGCAATACCGCAAGTAGAAGGGAGAGACGGTTTTGCTCAAGTCCAACCGCAACGCGCCTTGGGTTAGCCAATTGGGAATAATCCACTAATGCCTGAATTTCCACCAGCAAGGGACGAGTCCCTTCCCAAACCACCATGACAGAGCTTCCCGACGTCTCTTCTTCCCCCCTTGAAAGAAATATTGCCGAAGGATTACTGACTTCTTTGAGTCCTTGTCCTGTCATTGCAAAGACACCTAGCTCGTTCACTGCGCCAAAACGATTTTTATGGCTGCGAAGCGTTCTGAAACGGCTGTCAGTGCCACCATCAAGTAATACTGAGCAATCGATAATATGCTCCAGTACTTTCGGTCCTGCTAGAGTGCCATCTTTGGTCACATGCCCAACAATAAACACAGCGACATTATTTTGTTTAGCGTAACGGGTTAACGCGGTCGCCGACTCCCTCACCTGAGCCACACTGCCAGGAGATGACTGTACATCGGCAACATGCATCACTTGAATCGAGTCGATCACCAATAGCTTGGGCTGCTCTTTTTCAGCAACCTGACAAATTCTATCTACGTTGGTCTCTGATAGCATCTTTAAATTATCTTTTGGCAAACCGAGGCGCGAGGCACGCATCGCCACCTGCTGCAAAGACTCTTCTCCTGTCACATAGAGTGTGGGCATGTGAGAAGCGAGATAACACATGGTTTGTAAAAGCAGGGTCGATTTTCCCGCACCTGGGTTTCCACCTATTAGTATCGCTGCTCCTGGCACAACACCTCCACCAAGCACGCGATCAAGCTCTTTAAAGCCACTGGTAAAGCGAGGAACTTCTTGCAAATCAATCTCAGACAATACTTGAACCTGAGTTTCTCCGGAATTACCAGCATAACCTGAAAGCCGATCATGTTTATTCCCAACCGGTGAGGCGGCCATTCTAACTTCACTGATCGTATTCCAAGCACCACAAGCATTACACTGCCCCTGCCACCGAGGGAAATCTGCCCCACAGTCGTTACATACGTAGGCTCTTTTTACCTTTGCCATATCACTCCAGACCCAAATTAATACCGATCATCTTATCATTCGTCATCGATAGACCTTGATTCGTTGTAACATAACACTAAAGTTTTATATATCAAGGTAGATATTTTTTGCGAGGGGTTATTAAGCAATAACCAATGGAACAAGCCGAAATATTGTCGTTAGCAGAGCGACTCATCCCTGCTTATCACTCAGAAGATTTTGACTTCGTTCTTAGCCAAATGACCGAAGGTGAGGCCCCGTCTGTCAAGCTTTTGGTTAAAATGGAGCTAAATCGAGTAATGGCGCCATGTTCTAAAATCGTTGATCTAAGAGGCAGAGTTAACGGTGAGTGTCGTGAGTATGAACTGGATGGCGTAAAGCATTGGCTTGATGATGTTGCGTTTAATACTTACCAAAAAAACGTGCGTAGGTTTGGCGGTTATACCGAAGGGGTATGGGAAGCTCTGTGTAACACCCACAATAATTTCCGTGTAATGAAAAAAAGGGGCCAGTTGCACGGTGACGAAACCGAAGAAAAAACCAGTATCTTCGATGTAGAAGCCATCAAGCTAGGTTATGATTTGAAGCGCCGAGAAAACCGTCTCAAAGTCTCTTCTCAGATCGAGTTTAAACTCGGTATTGACCTTGTTCATGCCACTACCATAGATCTTTCACCATCCGGAGCAAAGTTTAAAGTCCCTTCAGCATTTGACTATCAAGCGGGTTTAGAAATCTCAGTAAAGTTTGTAGAGTTGATGAAAGAATCTGAACTAGAAGGGCTAGATAACCCGATTAAATACCGAATCGTCGGTGTGGATGAGTCATATGATAATGACTCGGTCAAGTTTCTTCGTTTACTCAAACTTGATGAGTCCAATGTTATCGAACAATTAATCGATAGCCGATTCAATAGTGATAGTCAACGTAACCGACACGACACGCAAGACAAAGTCATTCGGGCTCGTTCTAGGGGTTATGAACACACCTTTCTCAAACATACCTGCAACTTACCGTTGTTCTTCAGTGGCCCTGAGCTAAAATTCGCCTTGATGACAGAGAATAATCAGCCAATATGGCACTATTGGCATGATGAACGTAATCAACAAGCCTTAACCAACCTTTTTAATCCCAAACGCATAGCACGCATACTACATGCCAGCGAACAAAGTTCAAGCCATACGTTTTATACCTTTACGCATGACCATCAAGAAAAAACTCTGTTTTTTTCTATGATGCTGTCAGAGGTAAAACCTGAGCTACAACAACTTTTTTGCCACGTAGGCGCGAGGAAAGATAGTTGGAAAGTATTTAGAATTTACATGTTCAAGCTTACTGATGAAGAAAGCTCCGAATTAGCGCAACATTCTTCGGAGCTCACTCTGGATGCAAGCACACTAACCCATTGTGGTATCTTGCAAGAGCTATCGACAGAGACAAGTAAAGACGACTATTTAATCGCTCCAAAGCCCAAGCTCCCGAGTAGTGCCATCAATAACTTTCGCCATGCTCGAAACCCGGCTAATAATCCAGCTTGTATTTATTATGATGCTAAGTCACGCCGCAAAGAGCCACGCTTTCAATTTCGTTCTCCTTTGGTACTGACTGGGGAAGACAGCCAAGCACACTCTGGCATAACGCTTGATATTTCCAAACGTGGTATCAGCATTGCTTTAACCTCTCCTAGCACGCTTAAAGCCGGAGAAACATGCTCGGTAAACTTTACCGAACTGGACAAACTCGACAAGAACTCCTCATTAAGTAAAGTCCCATATAAGGTGATTAGAATCTCACCTGGGGGAAAACGCTTACAACTGGTGATTATCGAAGATAGTCATACCATGAAGAATATTGCTTTTTTCGGCAGTTTGATTGAGCATAATCAAGACAAATTAAATTCAATAACAGAAGTTTTACCTAGCAATGAGTTACTAGAGGGTCTGCATGATATTCTCTTGGATAAAATCGTCAGTGCTCCGATTTTTGTTGAAAAGCCAACTCGGACTCTCAAACCAAGAGTGATTGGTGTTAATTACCCTCTCCCCCCTTATTTAGTACCACTGGCAAAACTAGGTAAAGAAGACAAGTTTTCTCTGGAACCGCTTTATAAAGGGCATACCAACACTTTACTTGCCCAGCCAATGAAACACATAGACGGCGCACAGCCACAGTTTCACGAAATCTATCTCGCATTGACCTTATTCGGTAACAGAATCCAGTCCTACGAATCGAAACTAGTCAATGAATTTGAGTCAGTAAAACAGCGTGTTGAGTTTATTAAAAATGCTCAGGCTATGGGTCGTTTCTATGCCATTCGAATCTGTAGTGGTCCAGTATTCGAACCAATGAGTGCATTACTTCAAGAAGACATTACTGAACTTGCACCACTTAACATGCATCATGCTAGAACGCTGGAAAAAGAGATTACCGGCATCGTCGGTTATAGTGAAGTTACAGATATAACCGAAGAAGTGACACATAGACTGCATTTACCAAGTGAGTAAAGCCTCCTTTATCAATGAGCAGAGAGGTTATCTTCGCTGCTCATCAGAAGCCTAAATTATGGCTTAGCCTGAAAGCTTATTTTTTTCTGCTTAACCAGACTGGCAGACAAAATACATAACACGCCACCTAATCCAGAATAACGCACCGCGGTTTGTGCCATTTTTTCTACTTTGGGTTTAGCATGATAAGCAATGCCTAAACCCGCCGCTTCCATCATAACAAGATCGTTCGCGCCATCACCAACAGCAACGGTATTATGTGTTTCTACATCATACAACTCTGTAAGTTCGTGTAAGATATCGGCTTTAGTTTGAGCAGATACTATCTCTCCCAATACCTTTCCTGTCAGCTTACCATTGACAATTTCTAATTGGTTAGAACGTGCATAGTCCAAACCTAATATCTGTTTGAGGTGATCCGAAAAGTAAGTAAAACCACCTGAGGCAATTGCAGTTTTCCAGCCAAATTGTCGAAGCGTACCAATCAAATCGGCAAGATCAGGCATTAAAGCCATTTCATCTTTAACTTGAGCTAAAATCGATTCATCAGCACCAGCAAGTGCAGCGACACGGCTACGCAAGCTCTGCTCAAAATCGAGTTCACCTTGCATTGCCCGCTCAGTCAATTCTGATACTTGCTCTCCAACGCCTGCCAACTTGGCAATTTCATCAATGCATTCTATTTGAATGGCGGTGGAGTCCATATCCAACACGATCAAACCTGGTTTAGACAAATCGGGAACATCAAGAAGAGATGCGTAATCGAGTGATAATGTTTGCAGTATGGTTTCATGCTCAGGCGATAAGTTACCTTGCATCAAAGCGACTTGACAATGCCCTACTTTCCATACATCAACAATGTTATTGTGACACCCAGTATGAGAATTGATGTGTTCAAAGTGCTCGGCTAATAAATGCTCACCAAAGACAATCCAGTTAGCTTTAGCCTTATCCATGTGGCTAGTGAATCTGGCTTCTGGTAATCGAGTATACAAAGAAGCCTGTTTTTGAATAGAAAGAGTCTTAAACGTTTCCATGTGAGTTATTCCTGAAAAACTTAACCACAACTTAACCTATTGCAATTTGCCTGCGCAAGTATCAATATTCTTTATAGTAAACTTATCTTATGTTTAGGTGAATATGGAATCTTCCCTATTTTCGTTTCGAATGGCTTTGAGAGTACTCACAATCGTCTCTCTTATCAGTATGTTACTTGTTATTGGAATCAATAGCGTCAAGATAAGCCAAGCGAACCAAGATATTCAAAAAAACCAGTTGGATACTCTAATTAAAGTTCTTGTATCCCAAGCTTCTTTGGCCGCTGGAGATATGATTGCAAGCCAAGACCAAGAGCGATTATTGAAACTCACTAATCAGCTCTCTAAAGACGATTTGGTATTTGATGCCACTATTTATGATGCCGAAGGTGTGCGATTGGCGTCGAGTGACAAGAGCAAAAGTGTGCGAGAAATTCTCGGTTTAGACACCCCACTTGAAACAGCAAGGATCGGAAAGCAACAACTCGTAGAACCGGTTACTTACGATAATGTGGTGATAGGTTTTGTGCGCCTTACCTTTGAAACAGGCAAAGTTACGGCTTTCTCTGACCATTACTATAGGAAAAGCGATCGCTACATGTACACTATGGTTGCCATGAGTTTTATCACAGGGATACTTCTGACTATTGTTGTGCGCAGAAAGCCCAGACAAAAAGGTGAAAATCTACTTCTAAAAGACCTAGGCTAGAGGGCTGATGTTCAACATCAACCCTATCATGGTACGGTTTACTGGCTATCGGATAAGATAATTGAATCGAGTGCTATCAATATCATCTCATTAAAGGTGGTTTGGCGCTCATCAGAAGTGGTTTGCTCGCCCGTTTTGATATGATCGGAAACCGTACAAATTGTCATTGCTTTGGCACCATATTCAGCGCACGCCCCATATATCCCAGCAGCCTCCATCTCTACGCCCAAAATACCGTATTTATCCATTACATCAAACATACTAGGATTCGGTGTGTAGAACAGCTCTGCAGAGAATAAATTGCCGACCTTTACCTCGATGCCGCGCTCTTTTGCCGCATCTTCAGCTGCGCGTACCATGTGATAATCCGCGATAGCAGCAAAATCGTGATCGTTAAAGCGGATACGATTTACTTTTGAGTCAGTACACGCGCCGATGCCAATAATGACATCGCGGACTTTAATATCATTGCTGACCGCACCACAACTACCAACACGAATGATTTTCTTCACACCATAATCTTTAATAAGTTCAGTGGTATAAATCGAGCAAGAGGGGATACCCATACCATGCCCCATCACAGATACACGGCGTCCCTTATAATAGCCAGTAAAACCCAGCATATTACGAACATCACAGATCTGAGTGACATCTTGAAGAAAAGTTTCAGCTATGTATTGAGCACGAAGTGGGTCACCGGGCATGAGTACAACATCAGCGAAAGCCCCTTGCTGCGCATTGATATGTGGAGTAGCCATATTTGTTTATTCCTTTTTCAAACATTTAGCATTCTAACTAAGTCTAAGATTTGGTTACTAATACCCTTCAATAAACCCTATATGTCTTGGGCTCTAATTTGACGATATACATCAGGTGTTGGTGTGTATTCGCCTCCAACAGTGATCGCTTGTTGAAGTGATATAGCTGCCTCTTTCCATTGCTGCTCATTTCGAGCATGGATAACGGCTAATGGCTTATCTGAACACGCCTGCTCACCTAAACGAATAAAAAGGTCAAACCCTACGGCATGGTCAATCTTATCTGTCGCAAAGCGGCGTCCTCCCCCCATAGCAACGACAGCCATCCCTATAGCGCGAGTATCCATAGCAGTAACAATCCCCGTTTTCTCAGCAAATACAGCTTGGACAAAAGGCGCTTTTTCTAGGTAATCATCGTAGTTTTCGACAAAATCTACTGGTCCACCTAAACCTTCAACCATCAGGCCAAAGCGTTGCGCCGCTTTACCATTTTCCAACACCTGGATTAACTTAGTACGAGCATGCTCGGTGTTATCGGCTAGCCTTCCCAATACCAACATTTCCGCAGCTAGAGCCAAAGTTACTTCTAAAAGACGGGGGTTTTGATATTCACCCGTTAAGAACCGAACCGCTTCTCTGACTTCCAGTGCGTTACCCGCTGATGATGCCAATACCTGATTCATATCGGTTAAGATGGCGGTTGTTTTGGTACCTGCGCCATTTGCCACTCCAACAATGGATTTAGCCAAATTCTCGGATTCTTCATAGGTTGGCATAAAGGCGCCAGATCCTACTTTGACATCCATAACTAGAGACTCTAGCCCTGCCGCCAATTTTTTCGATAAAATAGAGGCAGTGATCAAAGAGATATTATCAACCGTTGCCGTGACATCTCGAGTGGCGTAGACACGCTTATCAGCTGGGGCTAAATTTCCGGTTTGACCTATAATGGCAACGCCTGCTTGCTTGGTTACATCGGAAAAGATTTGGTTGGATGGCATAATGTTATAACCTGGAATAGACTCTAGCTTATCTAGAGTTCCTCCTGTGTGCCCAAGCCCTCTTCCCGAAATCATAGGGACAAAGCCCCCACAGGCTGCAACCATAGGCCCAAGCATTAATGAGGTAACATCATCCACACCACCTGTTGAATGCTTATCAACAACAGGGCCTGGGAAATCTTGTTCACGCCAATCTATGACCATTCCCGAGTCACGCATTGCACAAGTCAACGCAATTCGCTCTGGCATCGTCATCTCGTTGAAAAAAATCGCCATAGCAAAAGCGGCTATTTGCCCTTCAGAAACGCTGTTATTGGCAATTCCTTGGATAAAAAAATTAATTTCACCAGAGGTCAGCACCTCACCATCACGTTTTCGGCGTATAATTTCTTGGGGTAAATACATTAGAGCCTCCCACACATTGGGGGTTGATGAATTAGATGCAGCGGCAAGCAAACACTTACCGCTAAGTTGACAAGATTAAGATCTATCGATCTCAATAAGCTGCAGGATCAGCGGTTTCTTTTGTCACTTCTAATGTATGAAGGAGGTTGGTCAGAAGACTCGAGGCTCCAAATCGATAGTGACGTGCATCGACCCAGTCTTCACCCAATATTTCATCCGCCATGGCCAAATAAGCAGCAGCATCTTCAGCAGTACGTACTCCTCCAGCAGGCTTAAAACCAACAGTGGAAGCGACCTTCATGTCACGAATCACTTCCAACATCATTCGAGCATATTCAGGCGTGGCATTGACTGGAACCTTGCCTGTCGATGTTTTGATAAAGTCAGCACCTGCCTTGATTGATATCTCCGAAGCCTTTTTTATCAATGATTCTTGCTTCAACTCACCAGTTTCAATAATTACTTTGAGCAAAATATCCCCGCAAACTTGCTTACATTGTTTTACGAGCTCAAAGCCTACTTCTTCGTCACCTGCCATCAGCGCACGATATGGAAAGACCACATCAACTTCATCAGCACCATAAGCGATTGCAGCTTTGGTCTCTGCTACCGCAATACTGATGTCCGGGTTTCCGTGAGGGAAGTTAGTCACAGTCGCAATTTTAATATTTGGTGTGCCTTGCTCTTTAAGGGCCTTTTTGGCTACGGGGATAAAGCGAGGATAGATACAGATCGCCGCCGTATTGCCGACTTCTGACTTAGCTTCATGGCATAGCTTGATGACTTTTTCATCGGTATCATCATCATTTAGCGTGGTAAGATCCATCAATTTAAGCGCCCTTAAGGCCGCGTCCTTTAAATCGCTCATTCCTATCTCCGAACAATATTTATTTTTGCATAATGGAAAAGTCAGAGTGTGGTTTCTACAAATGCAAAACTAAAATTTTCTGCCAGTTACAACACTCTATATAGTCACAATACCTAGGCTTGTTCCATAACGATAGTCACTTATAAAACGCAAACGGTTTGGATCTCAAACTAATTTCAGCCTTAAGTGCAGACTATAAAATGAGTTAAGTAGTGAAGCCTAAACAAGCACTTAAAATGAGTTTTATTAGTAACACCTTATATGCAACAGCTTGAACTTGAATATAATTAGGGTATTAACGATCATGAATAACAATATTTCATCTCATCATTAGCAATATAAATATGACTGAGAGGCACATTTATGATAGAAATGTCAATTATTTTTATTCGTTAAGTATTAGGAAATATAATGCATAAAATCAAAGGCTTGCTACTGGCTACTCTTCTCATGTTGCCTATTTTCGCTCACGCTGAAGAAAGTTATAAAACTGTATTTGAAAAAATTAATCAACGTATGAGTTATATGCAAGACGTAGCCCTTTATAAAATCAACCACCATCTTGCTATTGAAGATGTAGAAAGAGAAGCCGTCGTTGTAGAGAAATCAAAAGCTGCCAGCGAAAAATACAGCCTAGATGGTAATTCAACAACAGAGTTTACCCGCAGCTTAATTTCAGCAGCTAAAGCTATTCAATATCGCTATCGCGCTGATATGCTGAGTCAAACGGCTGATATTCATAAAAAACCTAGAGACCTAAAAACCGAGATACGTCCAGCTTTAATCAAACTTGGTGGTGAACTAAATGCTGCTATCTCTGACTACCTAAAAGCTGGTAACATATTTACTGACGATCAATATCAAACTTTTGAAACAGTAATTAGTGATCCCTACCTAAAAGACAATGACAAAAAGCTTATCTTTAAAGCTTTACAAAACATCCAAGTCAAAACAGTTTCAAAATAATGACTTTAATCATTTTGGCCTAACCAACAAAAAAACCCGCTTTGCAGCGGGTTTTTTAACTCTAACGAGTTTGTGGTATTACATACCAGATAAGGTTAGGCAGAAGCCTGCAATGGTTGCAGCCATTAGGTTTGACAGTGTACCAGCAGCAACGGCTTTCATTCCCATACGCGCAATATCTGAACGACGCTGAGGTGCAAGCCCTCCTAGACCACCGAGCAATATTGCAATCGAGGAAAGGTTTGCAAAACCACACAGTGCAAATGAAATGATTGCCTTAGTTTTCTCAGACAGCACAATTTCTGCTGAATCACCCAAAAGCGGAGCAAAGTTTAAATAGGCAACAAACTCATTTACTACCAATTTTTGACCAATAAATGATCCCGCAATCGTTGCTTCTTCCCATGGAACACCAATTAGGAACGCAAGTGGAGAGAAAACATAACCAAGGATTAACTCTAGCGTCAGCTCAGGCATTCCAAACCAACCACCAACACCACCCAAGATACCGTTAACAAGCGCAATAAGGCCAACGAAAGCAAGTAGCATGGCACCAACATTCAGTGCCAACTGTAAACCTACTGCTGCACCACCAGCGGCGGCATCAATAACGTTAGAAGGCTTGTCTTCTACACCATCAATATCACCATCAAAGCTTTCATCAGGCTTATCAGTTTCTGGCATGATGATCTTTGCAAACAGTAAGCCACCCGGTGCAGCCATAAAGGATGCAGCGACTAGGTACTCAATCGGAACCCCCATAGATGCATAACCTGCAAGTACACCACCAGCAACAGAGGCTAGACCGCCACACATTACTGCAAATAGCTCTGATTGAGTCATTTTAGGAATGAATGGGCGAACAACTAGAGGAGCTTCGGTTTGACCGACAAAAATGTTTGCTGCCGCAGACATAGACTCTGAACGTGAAGTACCCAATACTTTTTGTAGAGCACCACCAAGAATTTTAATTACCCACTGCATAATACCGATGTAGTACAAAACAGAAATAAATGCAGAGAAGAAGATTAGTGTAGGAAGAACACGGAAAGCGAAAATAAAACCACCACCACCGAAAACTTCAAACATCTTACCAGAGACTAAGCCACCAAAGATAAACTCAGAACCCTTGTTACCGTATGCGATAACATCTGAAACACCGTCAGAAAAACCCTTTAGAAGTTCCTGACCCCAAGGTATGTATAAAATAAATGCACCAAGTGCAAATTGAATAGCGAATGCGCCACCCACTGTTCTATAGTTAATAGCTTTACGGTTGCTAGATAATGCTACTGCAATGGCAAGTAGAACTAGCATACCGACTAGGCTCATAAACAGGCTCATAGTTTATGACTTCCTTATATGTTGTTTGTTGGCGTGTTACAATTATGGAGCTATAAAGCGGGGGCAATTATACTCATCCGGCCACACATAAAGTAATGTGTTCTTCACAGTTTCTAATAAGATTCATCATGTGCACACTCATTTATGTGACGAAAATCACAACTATAAATATGTTAAATCATATAAATAACATTTTTCTTGGGTTCTATTCACAAATTTTGAAGACCTGATTGGCGTTTTTCCACATCATTTGTGCGACAGATCGCTCATCTACATCACGAAGACGAGCCAAACAAGACAGGACTTGAGATAACATTGCGGGGTGGTTGGGCCTTCCTTGGTGTCCCATAAGCGGCATATCAGGAGCATCTGTCTCCAACACTATCCATTCAAGAGGTAAATTCGCGGCTGTCTGGCGAGTCTTTTTCGCACGAGGGTAAGTGATGACCCCACCGATACCAATATAGAAACCAAGTTCGATAAATTGCATCGCCTGTTGATAGCTACCAGAAAAGCCATGCAACACACCACCAAATGAAAACCTATGCTTTTTTAACAGCTGAAGAACTTCATTATGTGTTTTTCTGCTGTGAAGGATTAAAGGTAATTGAAGATCATTTGCCAATGCGATTTGTGCATTAAATACTTTGCCTTGTAGGTCATGATCAACATCAACCATAGCATCTAAGCCACATTCGCCAATCGCTCTGAAATGATTGTGATGGGCCTCTGTTTGTTTCTGTAAATCGGTAAGGTGATAAACACTGTTGTCGTTAAGAAAGTAAGGGTGCATACCCAGGGCTATATATATACCGGCATACTCAGCTGACATGTTAAGCAACTTATCCCAGTTTGATGGACCAATAGAGGGAATCATTATTCTCTCTACACCTTGCGCCTTAGCTAACTGAATCTGACAGGTAAAGTCATCTGCAAAAACATCGAAATCAAAATGACAGTGGGTATCAAAAAGGCGCATTATAATTGCGCCTTGTGTGTAGAATTAGATGCTTGGTCAGTAGAGCCATTACGATAAGGAACACAGCGGCGTCGATTCGCTTCAACGAGCCCCATAGACTCACACCATGAGTCATAACGTGCAATCCACTTTTTGAGCCAAGCATACATAGCTAAAAACCTTTATTGCTCTTCTCGTTTAAAGACCAACTCTGTTGGTGACGACTCTTGCTCAACAAAATAATAACCCGCAACATCAAAGTTTGTCAGCTTTGCCACACTATCAATGCGGTTCTCAATGATGTACCTTGCCATCATACCGCGAGCCTTTTTAGCGTAAAAGCTAATCACCTTATATTGACCGTTTTTACAATCTTTGAAGACTGGAGTAACTACTTGAGCATCAAGTAACTTTGGTTTAACTGCTTTAAAATACTCGTTAGAAGCAAGGTTGATCAAGACGTTATCACCCTGCTCTGTAATCGCCGTATTTAGCTTATCTGTAATTACATTCCCCCAGAATTGATACAAATTACTTCCTTTGGTATTTGCGAGCTTAGTGCCCATCTCCAACCTGTATGGCTGCATGAGATCGAGGGGTTTGAGTAATCCATACAATCCAGATAGCATTCTCAAATGCTTTTGGGCATAGTCAAAATCATCGTCAGAAAGTGTTTGGGCATCTAATCCTGTATAGACATCTCCTTTGAAAGCCAAAATCGCCTGACGTGCGTTATCCGTTGTAAACTTCTCACTCCAGTCTTGGAAGCGACCAACATTCAGATCAGCAATCTTATCGCTCACTTTCATTAAGCTGGCAACATCTGCAGGCGTGAGCTTGCGGCATACGTCGATCAGTTGCTTGGAATATTCGACTAACTCTGGTTGAGTGTATTTCTCTGTCGCCAAGGGTGACTCATAATCTAATGTTTTTGCAGGTGAAACGACGATTAACATGACTTTAACTCTATCTTTCCTGTTGTGATTATCTATAGGGTACAAAAAAATACCCTTAACATAAAGTTAGATAAAAAAGTTAGAAACCCCTTTACGCACAATGACTACACAAAAAATATCTAACTTTTCCCTCCAAAATCTAACTTCTTGCATTTTTCTTACTCATAAACGGAAAAATTAGATCGGTTTATTTTGCGTTTCTGTTTAACAGTTTATCTAAGTTTTTTCCATTGGGAAGGCATTCCGTGAGTATCAAGTTCTGTGGCTAGATACGACAGAATCGCTTGGTGATCACAAGGAACGACTGGCTAACTAAACTCATTATTGGACAGAATGCATGGTAATTTGCTAATTTAGCAACTCATGAATCACTAGATGTATGTATGGAAAGTCGTTTACATGATTGCTTAGTATTAACTGAACTGAACACTCATCTCGAAGCCCCCTAGTTCTCAAGCTCATATTCTTTAACCATCTCTTCAACAACTCTTTTTCTATAGCCATTCATGATAAGTTGATCTCGTAGCGGCTCATAGTAGAACTCTTCCGATAACTCATCTATAGAGACAATGACTGCTTCTGAAGGCGGGTTTGCTATAAACATAGTTTTGGTAGGTTCTGGTAATTCATCACAAAAGATAGTGCATTGAATTTTTACAGGCTTATCAGTTTTGAACAATACGCACTCTTCAGCTTCCAAGGTCGTTTGAGCTTGAAGGCGTTTTACGTTCCATCTTATGTAGTAGTTTTTAGCGTCAGATGACACCCTCAAATCCGGTATAGATACATCTTGGTAGCCACGAAGACTATGGATCTGGAACCTATCGTTATAATCTTCTTCAGCTTTAGGATCTTTAGGAAGACTACTTTCAGGAACTTTGATTGATAAACCTTTATGGCGCGGAATCGTTAGCTCAATAGATACTCCGTTTGCCAAACTACGGCTGTCATTGCACAAGGTTAAGTACAGGAGCTCTGCACCAGCCCACTCTCTAAGCACGTTTGCTCGCTCTCTGTATAATCCTTTATTCAGTTGTTTGCCAAAGTGAGTGTTTTGTATGAGTTGCATAGTTCGAAAGACAGAAGTGTTACCTAAGATCGACTCATCGAGCGTGGGCTCTTCTTGATCTGGAATACTAGCGCTATCAGGAAGAGAAACTAACTTACCACGTATAGTAAATTCTGAATCTAACTCTTCCTTGTCGCCGTTCAGTAGCAAGCAATTTAGAACTGGATACTTCGGCGACGCTGCTTTTTTACTATCAAAGAAATCTTTACCAAGAGTTACAGCTAGGTGATACATCATACCTACAAGGACAAGTAAAACACCTACTGTGGTATCACTAGAAGCATTCAGTACAGAGCGAAGAATCTCGGACTTACCTATGTACTCTTCAAAAAGTGCCACCACTACAGCATGAAGAAAGTTTATCTGTGATTCGATTATCAGACCTATCCCAGTAAGAACAACAACTTTAGCTATAGTGTTGTAAGCCTTGGGTCTGATTAAATCTAAAATACGCTCGGCTATATCTAGCCAACGATTTAATTTCTCGTGCATTGAATTCCCATAAAACCATACTCATATTTATGAATACAAATAACCTCAAAAAGAGTAATTATTCACTTATTGTTAGACTAGCAGCTCACAATATTAGTTGTTCTGGAAGACCTATGCCGTAAATCGATCTGACTCGGTGATCATATCTCTGGCAACTAGATCTCGCTAGTAATCGTTGGACATGGGTATCATAGAAACCTCCATCCGGACTTAGTATCTTTAAGGTATCGATTCTCAACGGCTCTGTAACCTGTCCAAGTCGCCCCATAAAGTCGAAAGCCTGACCAGCCAATCGAGCTGCATTTCGATTATCATCCAAGACCATACGATCAGCCGTTTTCAGAAGATTTCTGGCTGTTGCGAAATGGCCTTGAGATTTCCGGAACGTTTCTAGGAACTGTTCGTCAATCGGTAACGAACCTAATTGGTCGAAAGCTTCGCCCCATGGATAGGTAACTATTCCCTGATGCCGGTGCTGTGCTGATGTCAACTCTTGCCATCTCGAACCACTATCCGTAACCAATACAGATCCAGTGACCTGAGCCATTAGAAGTGCCATCTCATAGTTCGGTCCCATTCGGGCTTGAATAAGCTGACCACCTTCGCCAGCATTCATTTTCTGCAACATCACCAGCGGTGAAGCTTCAGCTTTGCGTTCTAATTCTGAAATGGTCTGCGTTGCGTTTTCCTCATCTAACCCAAATTCGCTTATTAGAGTCTGGATTTTCGCCTCTCTTGGCATCATTGCGATTGAGTTCAGCAAATCCTCGGTCGCCATGCGGAAGTGTAATCGACGATCGTGCTCACAAAGGACGTCTTCTACTTGACCTCTATCTCTCGCCATTTCCATCATGGCTCTCATGAGCTCTATATCAAATTCGCTTGGATCAGGAACGAGGTTAACCAAGCCAAGCCCAATAAACGGCTCTATTTGCAGCATGAACAGAAAGTCCTTTAGAGCCTGATATTTGTATTTGCTTGGTGATTCAGTCGGACGAAACTCTGGCCTGACATTGTTCGGATTGGTTATAGGCGTTTCAATCAAAAACTCATCAAATACGGATGCCATCGGTAACGCATTTACACCAATAGTTCGTACATCTAATGAGCCTGTATAAAGTCCACGGAATTTCCCATCTGACTTGGGAAGCAATGAGTAAATATCAGTTTCACGAGGCCACAGTATTGAATAGAAGCCATAAATTTCTGATATTTGATCGTCAGATAGCTCACGCCTGACATCCAGCCACGTTTTGCCGCTATTTAGACCAAGCACATCACGAATGCAGTTGCAAAATGCTAGGTTTCGCTCACGGATACTAGCGACATCCCAAGTTGTGCGCAGATCGCCCGGAACATTACGGCAGCAGCTCTTGTACTTTCGACCGCTGCCACAACCACAAAGGTCATTTCGGCCTATTTGAGCTTCGTCGATATTCTTATTCAGATATTCGCTTTGAGGTGTAGTCCTGCCAAACGCATCCTGATAGTGAACTGAACCATCTTCAAATTGGGCAAACATTTCTCCGCCATACCTATGTAGTTCGCCAGATGGTGGTAACAGAACATGTCGCAAGTCTGCCCAATCACAAGCCACATCATTTTCTGGGTATAGCCACTTTTCTTTGCCAGCAGCTACCGACGCTTTAGCTCTACTTTTGATAATGTGGTTAATCTGAGTGACTTCACCCGCATTCAGCTTACGAGTGTTGATAAATTCAATTGTATTAACCATACTGCTACGCATACGAGTCGCATTGGTTCGCTGGTCAAGCGGATTGACATTATTAGAGTCCTGAGCATATTCGAGATTCGTCAAAATCAGACAGCGATTCTTGTCCAATGGAAATATCGTCTGCGATCCCTTTAACGCGATATCAGGGTCATTAGGATAACCACATAGTTCAGACTCTGGTGGACAGGCATAGTTGTATACAGTTACTGGATGGTCTGACACAATAAACTTTATGTCAGAATCTTCAGCTGACACTAGCTCTCTGACACCTTCAGCCCATAATGTGCAGTGGATAGTTCGCAACGACTGCATCTCAACCATGAGCTGCAATTGAGTTAGCTCAGGGTACTTACTCTTAATCCAGTCTAGGCCTTTAGGCGTTCGTAACTTCTGAGCGTCAAGGTAGGTAAATAAGTCCTGAAAATTGTGATGCCATTGGGATTGATCATCAGTTATAAACGCTCGAACAGCCTTAGAGCCATTATCGTCAATTGGACCAAATAGTTTTTGCTCAATCTCGTCATTGACTTCAGCACCAAAGAATGTCGAATATAGGTCTCTTTCATAGAAGCGTTGGGCAGACGTATGCCATTTTTTGGAGTAGACCGTCTTAAACTCACCATTTTTCAAGTCTATTTCTCGGCGTGTTAGATGACAGAGCTGATTTTCTCGCTCATCCATAAAGCCTTTCTGATGCCATTGTGGCACGTAGTGGTTGTCTCTAGTCGTTGTCACTTTATGCTACCGTATCGAAATCAACTTCATGCATATGGATAGCGTATCTCAACACGTTGTTTTTCGGAAGTGGGAAAGTAGTTTAGTTGCTCGTCGCCATCACATTAGTTTATTTGGGGTTTAATACGACTTGTTTTCTTTATTACGACACCCAAGCTAGCTCGTTTTGGGGCAATTTCGTGTTACACACCCCTTCAGCACACCTTTGGACAGAATGAGTTTCTAAAAATTGAATATTAGCAATTTATGAATAACTTCAGATATTGGAAAGTCATTTAGTGAGATGTCCAGTCTTTCTAGCAAAAAACAGCACACACTTAACTAGGTATCCCAAACAGCTCGTTCGGATCATAGAGATCTGCTAAGGTAAAGACCCTAAAAACTCAAGGACTGACAAATGAAACTAACAGACGACCAAGTCAAAATACTCTTACATCTTGTAAAAAACGAAATGGATTCATTCTGCGGAGATCAAGGGTACGCAGAGTTAGCACAAATCAAAAAAAGTTTAGAAGAACAGTTAGCCACTACCGACGTCAATGATAATTGATCACCTTACTGCGCCATTCTGCATACAATGCTCCTCAGCTTGGGGCTTTGTTCTCACACTAAGAGATCTTGATTGAACATCACTTTTAATTGAGTTTACGATGAGAATTCGAGCATTAGAGAAGTTACTTTTGTATAACGTTCTCCCTCAGTATAAAGCTAGTCGTTATTGATTGTGATATGTCCTTTACAGACTAACGCACAAAACCTTGAGTAGTCGTGAGCATAAACGAAGACAGGATGTGGTGCTGTTGAGCCCGCCATAAAGGCGTCGAATACCTCTTGGGTCGCAGAAGGAAGTAGCGTCGGATCGACAACTTTAAATACTACGTTTTCTAACTCAAACTCTTCCGTGCGACGTGAAGTCGCATGAAGCGCTGTTCACCGCGATAAGAGTGAACCGT
>NZ_JAYQDQ010000039.1:0-37694 GCF_038138445.1 Vibrio sp. | reverse complement strand
CTCGTTAGTGATTGTACTCACTTAACTCGGTGTCCAAAACTGCTGGGGCGGATCAGGGCTCTAGATCTTTTCATTGCTGATTTCGATTGTAGAGAAGAGTTAGCTTCTCTTACGGGGACTGACGTAGATAGTGCTTTTAAGCGAGTTGCGAAGTTTTTTGAAGCAAGTAAAAGCAAGGAATTATTCAAAGATCTCGAAGAGACAGCCCCGGAGTATGGGCTATCAAGGCAAATTTACGATCGAGGACGTACAATTCGAAAGGTGAATTTTTATCTCTTTTCTGAGCGTGCTTTGAGTGGCCGAGTTAGCGCTATTGAAGATGGCGAAATTTCTGGAGTTCCAGCTTCTTTTCATATTTGGGATGTTTCGAGGTTACAGCGCCAACAAAGCTCCCGAGGCCATAAAGAAATTCTTGATATCAATTTTCCTGAAGCTTATGGAGCTGGGATTTCGTGTTTGCCTGCACATTTAGGATCAGATACTTACAAGTCTTATTTGATAGTAATTCCAGCAACTATTTTGTCATCAATGTATGAAAAATATGGTGCTCGCTTATTAGAACAAAACGTTCGATGTTTTTTGCAGGCCCGAGGCAATGTTAATAAGGGTATCAGAAGTACCATTATCAATGAACCGCAAATGTTCTTTGCCTATAACAATGGTATTACTGCCACTGCTCAGGAAGTAGAAGTCAGGCAAGGAGATGCCGGGCTTGAAGTGGTTCGCATGAAAGATCTACAAATAGTGAACGGTGGTCAAACTACAGCATCTCTGTTTCATACAAGTCGTAAAGATAAAGCCTCCTTGGAAGGGATATTTGTTCAGATGAAACTATCAGTTATTGATAGCGAGCAAAGTGAAACGGTCGTGCCGCGAATTTCTGAATACGCTAACACTCAGAACAGAGTAAATGCTGCTGATTTCTTTTCAAACCATCCGTTTCATATTCGTATGGAAGAATTCTCAAGGCGTATATGGGCTCCAGCTCAACAGGGGGCTCTACGAGAGACAAAATGGTTTTATGAGCGTGCTCGTGGTCAATATGCTGACGCGCAAAGTAAGCTTACTCAAGGTGAAAAGAAAAAATTCCAGGCAGAAAATCCCAAGCCACAGATGTTCACTAAAACCGACCTCGCTAAGTTTGAGAACGTTTGGGATGATAACCCAAGGTTCGTTAACCTTGGTGCACAGAAAAACTTCGCACAGTTTGCGAAGCGTATAGGTTCTGAATGGAAAAAATCATCTGGAGTGTTTAGTGAGTTTTACTACAAGAGAGCTATTGCACGTGCCATCCTATTTAGAAAAACAGAGAAGCTGGTTTCCGATCAGCCATGGTATAACGGAGGGTATCGAGCAAACGTAGTAGCTTATACTCTAGCACTACTAGGTTATTATGTTTATGAGAACAACAAGTCAATAGACTTCATACGCATTTGGAATCTACAGTTTGTATCAAGTGACCTAGAGCGAGCATTAGAGATTACCGCAGAGCTCGTACATGACTATATTACCCAGCCTCAGCAGGGAATATCTAACGTTACAGAGTGGTGTAAAAAGGAAGGATGCTGGCACCAACTTAAAGCGCAGTCAAATAGGCTTGATGAACTACTACCTAAAAGCTTTAAAGAAACTTTAATCTCTGAGGCGGATATACAGAGTGAAAAAACACAAGGCCGTAAAGCTCAGAAAGTAGATGATGGAATTGAGGCACAGAAACAGGTACTAGGCATCTCCGGTAGTCGATGGAATGCCTTGTTACAGAATTCTTTAGCTAGAAGTCTCTTTTCTCCAACTGAAATAGAGATTATTGGTATTGCGACCAAATTACCAAGAAAGATTCCAAGTGAAAAGCAGAGTATTATTCTTTTGAAACTTTTAGATAGAGCTAAGTATGAAGGTGTGTAATAACGCTAAGCTCTTTGGTAGAGCTCATTTCGCGAGAGCGTTAAAAATTCGGTGTCAGCTAATTTTGGCTAGCAATCTAAGACATAGCCCAAGCGCCCATAATAATGAATCGCCAGTTGAGACAATGTCATATTCTATATCTGTATTGGTATTGTCTACTTTTTAGAAGCACTCAATATTCCTTCGTAAACACTCTAATATTAGACTTCTACATTATCCATGGTGTATCTCTATGTTTGTTACATACTATAACGTGTGTGGAAAATGGGAGTGATGTTATAAAATTAATATGATTTTTAACCAAAATGATTACTTTTTAAGTGATTGATGTAGAATCAAAATTTATAAATGAAAAGAGAGAATAAAATGGCTGGGCTGGGTTATTGTAAAATTAGTGATTTGAAATTGAACCAGAAAAGTAAGCGAGCAGTCACAGAAGTGAAAGAGATAATGTCTTCTGGAAATATGCTGGCAAGTGCCTTATCTGCCACACCATTTTATTATATTTTTGGTACTCCTAGTATGACTAAGACTCCTTATTCTATGATGTTGACTATCAGAGAGCATGATTGGGAAATGTTTGGCAAACTCATGGGCTCTGTTCCCTCTATCGTAAAAAGTCGAATACATTTTGTAGCTAGCCAAATGTCATGGGAAACAGCGGGAAAAGAAAAAAAGTTTTGGGAGTGCGTCAGTAATGCAGCTATATAAACTTGTGGCGTCTATCGCTTTATTCACTGGATGTGCTGCTCAAGCAGATACGGAACAGTCAATCACCGCTTGGGTTGAGAAAACAGATAAGTGTGTGGCCATGACAAAAGAAAGCACGGTAAGTTTTCCTGATAATTCTTGGTTCCAGTCTTTGGATATGGAGAAGAAAAAGGGAGTAACATTTTACCTCTATCAAGAGAAGCTGTATGACTGTTCAAAGCGAGAATCGGATGCTTTGATGCAGTCTTTGACTCAAAGTGAAAATAAAACGTTAATTAAGTTCTTTTCGGGGCTGGGAGCATTCGCCAAGCCAGACTCAAAATTTATAGATGGGGTTGATGCAGAGCAACTGAAGAAACTCTCAAATAATGTAGACTTGTTTAACCTCAGAAAAGTAGGTAGAGACTTGCACTTCTAATGTGTTGTGTAAAGAAGAGAGTCGCCAGTGCGACTCTCTTCTGTGCTTATGAAAGTTACCACCTATAGTTTATCTAAAAACAACTTTGTGGCGAGTTGAATATAGTTAATTTGAGCTTTAATAGCATCTTTGGCAATGGCTTCACCAAGATCGCTAAGCTTGGCTTTTTTTACATCAATGACTGCGTTTTGCATGAGTTGAACTGTCACATCTGCTGACTTTTGAAATGCAGATATATCATTGTTAGTGCCAAACTCTTCGGTTAATACTTCGAACCTAGCATCCGCTTCCTCTCTCGCCAGCTGGAATTCGGAGAAACTTACTGTGTCGTCCTCCATGATTGCATTGATAAGCTCTTCTTGACTTTTTGACATGTTCATTGGTTTACACCTAAAGATTGATAATCGAATCCGTATTGTGTGTATTTTGGAGGAAGCACGATTGTATAAAATGAGGGTATTTTTAGGACATAAACAGCAATACCAAATAGTAAGCTTAGCAAGTCAATGAAGTTTCGATCATTTCAAATACAGCCCTGTTCAGAGTTGCGTTTACTCGCTGCATAACATAGGCCGCATGATTTATGTTATGCGCTGATTGTAAACTCGTTGCTCTGTAAACTTTGCCTGAAACCATGGTAGCTTGCACTAAATAATAGTTTATGCGCAAAGTGTCACATTTTCATGTAATTAATTAACGTGCGTGCGTTCATTGGGGTTATCAATTAGTTTATGATGCAATACGAATATGCAACTGATTTGTATTTATCTAATAAAAAATTAAAAGTATCTAACTATGAACAAAATACTATCTACCTTGTCCCTTTCTTTTTTGTTTTCAACGTCAGCTCTAGCGGCCGATTATATAGTGAGTGAACCCCGTGCGCTCTTACCCAACGAAGACATCAAAAGTTTTACCATGGCTGATTTAAATGGTGACGGCATCGATGAGTTGGTTTTTGTTGATTCAAGCGGGCAACTTAAATACTCGCAGTTAATAGGTCTCGGACATGGATTGATCAGTGCTGACGAATTTCAGAGATTTAACTCCAGTCGAAAATTGTACAATATGAATATTTCTGTAAATGGAGATACATTGAGAAATACAAAGGTTGAGGTTAGCGGTTATGGTGAAATTGCCCTTCTTCGCGATGGAAGATATCGAGCTTGTGCAGCTAGCATGAACTTGCAAAGTAACGAGGTCGTGGCGACAAGGTATTCAGATGTGAAGTATCAACTAACCTATATTTCCAATGATTTTATAGCAGGAAAAATGATGTGTGCACGAAACGGGATTGCACAGTTGGAAGAGGTGACCTTTACCGCTCAACGAGTCCTTTACTAGTCGATAGCGCAAAACCTAACGTAGTCACTGATAGTTATCAAGTGGGCGGCAAGAACAGGTGTAAAACTTGCCGCTGCTTTGGTTAAAACGATAGGGTTTATGTAACGATTTCCTATGGTTGTCTTTGTTCTAATTCAGTAACTTAGTTGCACTAGTTTAGCAAAAAGCGTGGTACTAACTCACTCTATCAGTGTCGGAATAGGGCAATTAGTTTTACTTAGTTTGTTATTTAGGCAGTCGCGATAGGTTTTCTCTGCTTGGGCGGTTTTTTCTTTAGAAAGTTCTTGTTTGAGCGTATTGAGAAGTGAGTCCATATCTCTGTTGTTGGTTGATGCGATTTTTGCCCATACATAGGCGCTTTCGTAGCTTTGCTTAACAATTAATCCACCAAAAAACATTCTCGCTAGATCTTGTTGTGCGTTAATGTGGCCACCGATGGCAGATTGAGTACACCAGTGAATGGCCTTTTTATAACTTACGTCTATTTCATCGCCGTTAAAGTACATATGACATAACTGGAGTTGGGCAGTCGGATCGCCTGCTTTTGCTAATGTGTCAGCTTGTTGATATGTCAGCTTACTAAGCGCAAGGTAGTTTTGCATGCCTTGGTAATTTTTGCTTTCTGCTGCTTTTTGAAACCACTCTTTCGCGGCTTTTTTATTTTTCTTTACACCAAGGCCATCTTGATACATCAAGCCTAAAAAATTAGCGGCTGCGCCATCGCCATTGTTTGCGGCAAGCAAATACCAATGTTTGGCTTTGGTATAATCGAGTTCGACTCCTTGGCCGTTTGCGTACAAAAGACCAATATTGCGTTGTGCAGGTGCAAAGCCTTGCTGGGCCGATTTCTTATACAGAGCCATGGCTTTTTGGTAGCCAAGTTGAGTTCCACTTCGCTTGTAAGTAAAAGCTAGGCTGTTTTGAGCAGGCGCATAGCCCTGATCAGCGGCTTTTCTATACCAACGAGCAGACGTTGCGATATTTTGAAATGGCATGTTTCCGCTTTCATGCATCCAGCCAAGCTTGTCTTGAGCATACTTGTTTCCTTGCTCAGCCGCTTTTTGATACCAGTTTTTGGCTTTGTAGTAGTCAATTTCTACTTGGTTGCCGAGCTCGTAAGCTTGGCCAAGATAGAGCTGCGCCGAATCATTCCCGCTATTTGCAGCTTGTTTTATTTCTTGAACCGGAACATTGTCAAAATCGGTTTGAATACGTGTCGGATTGTCGTTATCCCAACGAGTTGTGATCCCCTTATGCGCCTTCGCGGAGAACGAAAGCATCAAAACGAGGAAACATAATGAATAGAGTAATTGACGCACAGTTAAAAACCTTAGAATAATAATTTTCCACGTAATATATCACTAATTTTTATTTAACTCTTGCTAATAAGTCGATGAAGATTATAGAAAAATCATCAGCTAGGTTTAATATCGGGTGAATAATATAGACTTGTTTAACCTCAGAAAAGTAGGTAAATAGTTGAACTTCTGAATCCCTTGGATAGAGCCGCTCATGCGGCTCTTAGTAGGACTTATTCAGCGCTATGGATTTTTATCATTTATTAAAATCTTTCAAATACTTGGACTTAATTGCATCGGACGTACCATCATCATGTATTTCGACCAGCCTTTGATTGAGTTCGGCTAACAATGATTTGGCATTTTGACTTTGTTTATTCACGATTAAGTGGTACACCTTTTCATTAATGACTTTGTAAAGCAGGTTGTCTTGCGACTCGTAAATCTCTTGATCAATTTGATACAGACCTTGCTCCATTCCATACAAAATAGGGTCAATTTCACTTAAGAATATCTGGCAGCGATTTTTGCTTAATAGACTCAAGGCCTTAGATACATTGGCGACAAGTTTTATATCATTTTTATAGTTAAAGCTATCGTAGTTATAACCGATTATACCGCAGGCCTCATTCTTGTTGATATTAGAAAAGTCCACCCAGACACTATCGCTGCCCGTGTAGAAATAGCCAATACCGAATTTGTACAAAGGAAGGGTGTATTGCGTGACTTCGATTCTTTCTTGTTTGAGGTTAGCTGATAACGCGATATCGCACTCTGACTCTTTGGACTGCATGTTTTGCATCACCTTTGACCGAGGCATGGGTGATATGACGTATTGGTAGCGCGTTTTACTGAATATCTCTTTGATTACGTCGGGCAAAATTCCCGTGATATCCGTTGTTTTGACTATAGAAAGACTTTCATCCCATATTGTATAAGGTACCCAAGGAGCATCATCAGCTAAGCATATCTTAACTTGCTGAAGATGGTTACTTGCATAGGATTTAAAAGAAAAAGTAACGAGTGCACAGATTAGAACTAAGTATATCCTTGTCATGACAGCACCAAATTAATTCGTAACTAGAGTGAAGTATAGACAATGCAATTGATGTGGTTGGCAATAGCGCGAAATGGCGGCCTTATTCACCAGCTAGAGTTAATTACTGGTGAATAAGGCGGTTAAGTCAAGGGACCAACTAGTGACCGTTCCAACTGTAACCTAAGCTGAGAAAGTACAGCGCTGGGTCATTAAATTGCGCGATGGTATTGCCATTTGGTCCTTGGAACTCTGACGAATCAATCAAGGTTGCTTCGAGTGCGATAGAAAGGGTATTGGTATTATCTAATCGGTAGTCGATACCTGATCCTATACGATAAGCTTTACCAGCGGGAATAGTGATATCGCCATGAGATTGGTCGGAATACATGCTCGAATCGTAAGCAAAGCCTGCGTTCCACGTTAAACGCTGATTAACTTTGTATTGAGTGCCAAGGGCGACTTGATAGGTATCTTGGGTGTCTGCGCCCATTATGGTTTGGTAATCACTCCAGTCTTGCCAATTGAGGTTACCCAATACAGCCAGTTGATCGTTGATATTGTGGAAGGCACTAAAGATGATCTGCTGGGGCGCAAGTGCGTCACTGGTATCAAACTCAAATTCAGCTTCGTTGGTATAAGCTAAACCAATGCGAGTGTCTGAACTAAATTCGTATAATAGACCCAGTTTGCCATTAACTTGGACATCGGTGTCGTGTTGGTCGATGTTGACTGCGTTTGAATTAGTTGAGTGTGCTTCTAAGTCGAAAATGCCGTAGTGAATACCTAACGAGGCCCCCACGGATAATTGATCGTTGACTCGGTATGACGCCGACGGCTGGAATGTCAGTGCTTGAGTTGTTGCACTGGGTACCTCTAAACGGGAAAATAAATGCTCATATTGCAGACCTAAGCCGTAGTTACCGTAAAATCCTGCGCCGACTGTCCATTTATCGTTGAGCTGCTGGCTGTAGAAAGCTGAGCCTAAAGGCACATATCGAATCGTATTGCCTGCATCACCGCCGCCTATGGTATCCAGAGTGGCATCGCCGTAGAGGTTGATAAAGTTACCGGAAAAAGACTGTCCTTCTACATTGGCAAGGCCTGCGGGGTTGGCCGCGATAACCGATGAATCTTGGGCCCTAGCTGCCATACCTGCAGAAGCTAACCCAATATCTGTGGTTGAGGTTTCGTAAAGGTAGAGCCCGCCAGCATGGGCACTGCTGATGAGTATCATTGGCGCTACAGCAATGAATTTATGAATTGTTTTCATGGTAAACCTGCAAATTTCTATACCATTAATGGAGACTGTGTTGGATGACGCCCGCTGATTAAGCGGCGTCATTGTTGGCCTTAAGTTAAGCCTTAAGGTAGCGCGTCCCTGCGCTTAGGACCTATTCTTGGATTACTGCTTTTTTAACTCATCAAGCTGCTTAAGCTTTTGCTGCAAAGAGAGCGAGCGATAGCTCATATCAGCCGGGTTCATGGTTTCACCTTGTTGCAGCGGGTAGTCTTGAAGCGTGCTGGTGAATTTGCCAACCACATCTTGGATTGGAACAAATAGCCACATATTGTCTGCCATCCATCTCAGATACATCCCTGACTCTTTCGGCGCTTTCTCAAACGGGTCGGCGCGCAAGTGAATGATCTGAGGCCAGTTCGGCGTGGCTCGGGTTGCGTCAGAAATATTCCCTTCCATAGTGGCAAAGTTGAGTTTCCAATCATTCCATCTCACGGCATTAAGCTCACCATTAGATGAGAAATACATCAGAGATTCACGTGGACCTTTCTCTTGTTTGCCTTGGAAGTAAGGCATGAAGTTGTAACCATCAATATGAACGCGCCAATCCTTGCCATTTGCTTTATAACCCTTAGCCAATTTCTCTTTGACATCAGGGACGCCGGCAGCGGCAAGTAGGGTAGGCAACCAGTCTTGATGAGCCATCATATCGTTATATTTGGATCCAGGTTTGATCACTCCTGGCCAACGAACCAACTGAGGGACTCGCATTCCGCCTTCCCATGTGGTGCCTTTCTCGCCATGGAATGGAGTCGCGCCACCGTCTGGCCAAGTCACGGTTTCAGCCCCGTTATCGGTTGAATAGATGACAATGGTATTGTCAGCAACGCCGAGTTCATCGAGCTTATCGAGTAAGATACCAACTTGGTCATCATGCTCTAACATGCCATCAGCATAGATACTGACTCCCGATTTGCCTCGATACTTCTCTTGTAAACGCGTCCACACATGCATTCGTGTGGTGTTATGCCAGATAAAGAAAGGTTTGTCTGCTTTGACCGCTTTCTCCATAAAGGCGAGTGAGGTTTCAAGAAACTCTTCGTCAGCATGTTCCATACGCTTTCGCGTCATAGGGCCAGTGTCTTCAATTTTGCCGTCAGCAAAGGATTTAATTACCCCGCGTGGCCCATAGTTTTTGCGAAATTCTGGATCTTTAGGATAGTAGTAAGTCTCTGGCTCTTCTTCTGCATTGAGGTGGTAGAGGTTACCGAAGAACTCATCAAACCCATGATTGGTAGGCAAGTGTTGGTCTTGATCGCCTAAGTGGTTTTTACCAAATTGGGCGGTCATATAACCTTGTTCTTTTAGGAGATCGGCGATAGTCGGGGCCCAATCCGGTATTCCATGTGAGGACCCTGGCATACCAATAGTGAGCAATCCGGTACGAAACGGCTCTTCACCTGTTATGAAGGCAGCGCGCCCCGCGGTACAAGACTGTTGTCCGTAGTGATCAGTAAAGAGTGCGCCTTCATTGGCAATACGATCGATATTCGGGGTTTCGTATCCCATCATGCCTTGGTTGTACGCACTGATATTCCAATAACCCACATCATCGCCAAAGATCGCGAGAATATTGGGTTTATCTGCGGCCACTGCTGCGCTTGAGGTCGCGAGTATGCCGATACCAATAGCAAGCTTGCTCATTTGGTTAGCCATAAAAACTCCAAATTGGTTAGTAAGTTGAAAACGAGTGTTGAGTGCTAACACTTCGTTGCTGACTAACATAATGTGGTACTGGATAAGCGTCGCTTTATACTGCATATAACCATAGGTTATGGAGTTTTCTAACTGTATGTTTATAAATGATTTTATATGAATTTCATTCAAAAATAATTGCTTATGGTTCTAGACTTATATCACGTTAATTCACTTAGACATCATGATTATAAGATCTGGGTTTGAGTTTAGATTTTTTTATGCTACTAGGTTCGCATTGTTCTGTTTTGTCGACTATAAGTTTGTGTGCGCAAAGCATTTTCTATTACAAACAGAGGTTTATATGACAGTGAAATATGGCGTTAAACGCCGGCTAGCGATTCTTGCCGCGGCTTTACTTGGCGTGACGACAAGCAGTATCGCCGCAGACAAACCCAATATTCTGGTTATTTGGGGTGACGATATCGGGCAAACCAACGTCAGTGCCTACACATTTGGCTTGGTGGGCTACAAAACACCCAATATAGATAGCATTGCTAAAGAGGGCATGATGTTCACCGATTATTATGGTGAACAATCTTGTACTGCTGGCCGTGCAACCTTTATCACTGGTCAAACCGTATTGAGAACAGGCTTAAGTAAAGTCGGTCTGCCAGGCGCTGATCTAGGTTTACAAGCCGAAGACGTCACCATTGCTGAACTTTTAAAACCTCTGGGCTACATGACAGGGCAATTTGGTAAAAATCATCTTGGGGATAAAGACGAGCACCTTCCCACCAATCATGGGTTTGATGAGTTCTTTGGTAATCTCTACCACCTCAATGCAGAAGAAGAGCCTGAAAACGTAGATTATCCGAAAGATCCTGAGTTCCGTAAGAAATTTGGTCCACGTGGGGTGATTAAGTCTTATGCTGACGGAAAGATAGAAGACACAGGACCATTAACTCGTAAGCGCATGGAAACGGTCGATGAAGAGACTCTGGATGCGGCGCTCGATTTTATGGATCGTTCAGTAAAAGCCAACAAACCTTTCTTTGTATGGTGGAATGCGACTCGAATGCATTTCCGTACTCATGTTAAAGAAGAGCATTTGGGTAAAACAGGTATTAGCTATTATGCAGATGCCATGGTAGAACACGACAATCATGTTGGTCAGTTGCTGAAGAAAGTCGACGAGCTTGGCGTCAAAGACAATACTATAGTCTTTTACTCAACGGACAATGGCCCTCACATGAATACTTGGCCTGATGCTGGTATCACACCGTTCCGTGGCGAGAAGAACACTAACTGGGAAGGAGCATTCCGTGTGCCTGCCATGGTTCGTTGGCCAGGTAAAATCAAAGCGGGTAGTGTGTCTAATGAAATTATGCATCACATGGATTGGATGCCGACTTTCTTAGCCGCTGCTGGACAGAGTGATATTAAAGAGAAATTGGTAAAAGGAGAGCCAGTTGGCGGCACTAACTATAAAGTTCACCTTGATGGCTATAACTTCTTGCCTTATCTGACCGGTGAGGAGAGAAAAGGACCGCGTGAAGAAGTCTTCTATTTCTCTGATGACGGCGACCTTACCGCTCTTCGCTATAACAACTGGAAAATCGTCTTTATGGAGCAAAGAGCTGAAGGCACTTTGCGTATCTGGGCTGAACCATTCGTAGAACTTCGTTTACCAAAAATTTTCAATCTACGTATGGATCCCTATGAAGTCGCTGATATCACGTCAAATACCTATTATGATTGGATGTTAGATCGTGCTTATATGCTGGTGCCTGCGCAAGCGTATGTGGGTAAATTCCTAGAAACGTTTGCTGAATTCCCACCAAGACAAAAAGCGGCCAGTTTCTCGCTCGATCAAGTTATGGAGAAACTACAGGAAAGCCATAACAAGTAAATTGATCAATAGAATCTATAAGGGGCCCTTAAGGTCCCTTTTTTGATCTTGCTATGAGTTTCGACCTTATTATGTGCAATTAGTTGTATTTAAAGAGGAACTTCTTCTATCTTAGCTCGGAAAATAATAACAATTTCCAAAAGGGCAGTGATGGCTTGTGGCGCAGGTGGTAGCAAGACGGTACAGCGTTTGTTTGTGCTCGTTATTTTTCTAGTGTGGGCGCAAAGTGTGTTTTCAGAAACTTCTCAATCAAACAAGTCTTTTACGGCTGATTTTGTAGGTGCCCAAGCCTGTGTTGATTGTCATCAAAAAGAATTTACCGCATGGAAAGGCTCCCATCACGATATGGCTATGAAACACGCTGATCCGCAGTCTGTTTTGGGTGATTTCAATGATTATGTTTTCACTTTTAAAGGCAAAGAGAATCGTTTCTATCGTAAAAATGACCAATACTGGGTGAATGTTCAAGGTGCGGATGGCAACTGGCACGACTATAAAATCAGCTATACGTTTGGGTGGCAACCGCTTCAGCAATACATGGTTGAGTTTGGCGACGGAAGAGTCCAACTATTGCCTTTTGCTTGGGACTCAAGACGCAAAGAGGAAGGCGGACAGCGCTGGTTTCACCTTTACCCAGAAACAACTCCAACCGATGAGTTTTATTGGACTAATTCCGGGCAAAACTGGAACTTCATGTGTGCCGATTGCCACTCTACCAATGTACAGAAAAACTATGATGTCCAGTCAAATACATACTCGACTACTTGGTCTGAGATTAATGTCGGCTGTGAGGCGTGCCATGGACCTGCAAGTAAACATATGGAATTGGCTCAATCTGGTAAGCTATCGAAACAAGAGATAGGACACCTAGGTTTTGACCGTGATTTATCCAAAGCGGTGAGAGAATGGGTGCAAAAAGAAGGTCACAGCACGTTACAGCCCAAAGAGATCGTCATGACTCAGCAAGTACAAACCTGTGCGCAGTGTCATAGTCGACGGACACAGCTAAATGAAACGGGCGATCATGTTAATGACTCATTTTTTGACAAATATCGTCTGAGTTTAATTACGCCAGAGCTCTATCATCACGACGGTCAAATATACGATGAAGTCTATGTGTATGGCTCATTTTTACAATCTGAGATGGCGAAGAAAGGCGTGATCTGCACTAACTGTCATGACCCGCATAATGCACAGCTCAAGATAGCGGAAGAAGCGGTGTGCTTACAGTGCCATTCGGCATCTGAGTACAGCCCAGAAAAACATACTTTCCATACGGCGGGTACAAAAGCATCAAAATGCACCACTTGCCACATGCCTGAAACGACGTATATGCAAGTTGATCCTCGTCGCGACCATAGTTGGCATGTGCCACGTCCAGATCTT
Source organism: Vibrio sp. (assembly GCF_038138445.1). Lineage (GTDB taxonomy): Bacteria > Pseudomonadota > Gammaproteobacteria > Enterobacterales > Vibrionaceae > Vibrio. Next base: position 24,749 of record NZ_JAYQDQ010000039.1, on the reverse strand, counting down.
AGTCAGCATATCAACACACCGAATGTCTGCACATCTTGTCACGAGGACAAAACGGCGCAATGGGCCGATACACAAATCGGTAAGTGGTATCCGAACTCGACCTATCGTAACCAACGCCATTTTTCGCTTGCTTTCTACGCTGATGCCATTGGTCATCGTGGTGCTCCCGATGCGCTTGCATTCTCGGCTCAGGACTCCTCTCTAAGTAATATTATCCGTGCGTCGGCACTTGAGCGAATGGGGGGCAATACTGGGCAAAATACCCTAGTTTCATTGGCTCGTTCGGTAAAACATGATGATGAAATGATCCGTCTTGGTGCCATTGCAGGGTCTTCGGGTTACGCCTTCAGCGACAGGTGGCAAATACTTGAGCCTTTATTGAGTGATCCTGTTTTGTCTGTACGAGCGGAAGCCGCAGGTGCTTTGGTTCGCTCTTATTCTGAAATGAACCCACTTCAAAAAGAGAAGCTCCAACCTGCGCTTGATGATTATAAGCGCATTCAGACATTTAACTCGGATAGGGGCTTTGGCAGAACCAATCTTGGTAATCTCTATCGCGATCTCGGAGAAACCGATAAGGCGATTGACGCTTATAACAAGGCAATAGAGATTGAGCCCTATTTTGAAAATAGCTACGCGAATTTAGCTGATTTGTATCGCGCGCAAAATAAGGAAACCAAAGCGATAGAGGTGCTCAGCGCTGGAATGAAAGCTCAGCCTAAATCGAGCGCATTGCCCTACAGTGCTGGCCTAGCGTGGTTAAGGCTCGGTAATGATAATAAGGCGATGGAGCTTTTAAAGCAGGCTGCCGAAACCGCCAAGCGCAATCCACATTACTGGTACGTTTATGGATTGGCGCTGGAAAAAACCAATGTTCTGGCGGCTAGCCAAGCGCTCAACACTGCTTATGAGGTGGGTGGCGATCCTCAACATCTTTACGCTGAGTGTGATGTTTTGGCTCGTAATTATAAAGCTGGTGGTATCGCCTTTGCTTTTGAGCAGTGTGTAAATCGATTGAGTAAGCAGGTGCCTCCCCAAGTGGTTGAGCAGCTGAGGGCTAAGGTCGCCAGAGCGGGTGGATAAGAATGCGATTAAGTAAGAATTTACGATTGGGTAGCTATTAAGTTTATAACCAATAGTTATAGCGCTTGTGAGTAGGATGTACACAGCAAACACAATGCATATTGAGGGAATAGGATGAATCACGTACAGCAAGCCATAAACGAGTTAATAAAACGCACCGAAGAAAGTGTGATTGGACAGAGTCATGTGGTTCAAGCCTTGGTTATCAGTTTGCTCACCAATGGACATGTGTTACTTGAAGGTCTTCCAGGTACAGCCAAGACACGCTCTGTAAAGTCACTCGCGCAAAGGTTAAACACCAGTTTTGGCCGTATTCAGTTCACGCCAGACTTATTGCCTTCTGATGTGACAGGGACAGAAGTTTATCAGGAGTTAGATGGAAAACCTCAGCTCATGTTTCAAGCAGGGCCGATTTTTAACAGTATTGTATTAGCCGATGAAGTAAACCGTGCGCCAGCCAAGGTTCAAGCGGCGCTGCTGGAAGCGATGGCAGAAGGCACCATCACTGTCGGTGATAAAACTCATGTGCTTCCTGAGCTCTTTATGGTGCTCGCTACTCAAAACCCTGTTGAACAAGAAGGAACCTATCCATTGCCTGAAGCGCAAATGGATAGATTCATTATGAAGGTCACGGTTGAATACCCTGAAGATGAGGCAGAGCGTGACATCATTCGCTTGGTTCGCAGTGAAGAGCAGGGTGCTAAAACCGCAATGACGCCGGAAAATGCGTGGCATATAGACTCAGACTTGGTGATGGAGGCGCGTCGTCAGTTGCCTGAAATGACAGTTTCTGACTTGGTTGAAAACTACATTGTTGCGTTAGTAATGGCAACGCGCAAGCCAGAGCGCTACCCCGATTCTCAGTTAACAAAATGGCTGGAAATAGGAGCCAGTCCGCGCGCTTCAATTGCTTTGGATAAATGCTCAAGGGCTTATGCATGGTTACAGGGGCGTGACCACGTAACGCCAGACGATGTGCGTGCTATGGCTCCCTCAGTTCTTGGCCATCGTTTTTCCCTGTCCTATGATGCCCTTGCAGATGGTGTCGATCACAAACGGGTAGTGATAGAGCTGCTTGATCACGTAGAAATAGGATAGGCGGGAAGCATTATGGCTCGGCCGAAAATTGCTCCAAAAAATCAGGGGCTTGATCCTCGTTTGTATTGTGAGTACGCAGGTTTGGTTCGTCTGCAAGCTCAAGTCGAATCATTCAGCTTACTGCCTCATCTAAACTCAGGTAGCGTGTTGTCGGGCAGACATCACTCGCTTTTTCGTGGCCGTGGTTTGAACTTTGAAGAATTGCGCCATTACCAAACTGGTGACGATATTCGTAATCTCGACTGGAAAGTGACAATGCGTACCGGAAAACCTCATGTGCGCAGCTATACAGAAGAAAAAGATCGTAACGTGATGATTTGCATTGATCAGCGCAGCGGGATGTTTTTCTCTTCAACCCAAGTAATGAAATCGGTCGTGGCTGCCGAACTAGGTGCGATGTGCGGATGGCGAGTATTAAAAGATGGTGACAGGGTTGGGTTTGTGATTACAGCAGATAACGAATTGTATCACAGCAAAGCAAAGCGTTCTCAGTATGACTTATTGGCCCAACTAAAACGACTATCCGAGGCAAATCAACGCTTAAACGTACAGTCACTCAATTCAGATAAAGTCGATTTTGGGCATTGGGTTTCGCTCTTGAAACGAATGAAGCTTAAACAATCGACTTTCATCATTATCAGTGACTGGCGAGATTGTGAAGATCATCATCTCGATCATTTAAAGCAGCTTCAGCAGCACAACGATGTATTGGCCATCACCATCAGCGATCCCTTTGAGCAAGCATTACCCAAAGACTTAGTCAAAATGAAATGGGTAATTGGAGACGGTCGTTATCAGTTAAACCTAGACAGCCAAACCAAAGTAGCGGCTGCAAGCGCTGGGTTGGCAGAACGAACTACTAAGCAGAGGCAGTCTGTAGCTGAATTGATGGCGATGAAAAGACTGCCCCATATCGAGCTGGATACTTCAGGTAACCATATCGCTCAATTTAAAAAGCAGGTGGGGAGACGATAAATGGCTCAAACTCACACACCTCCAAGTACCTATATTCTGCGTGATCTTCATGATGTTGCAGTGCCAGAGACCTTTAGCTGGCTGCCTCAGACCCTAGGTTGGAAAATTCTAGCGTCTGTCTGTTTTGTCTTATTTCTCTACTGGTTATATCGTATCGCCTCTCATTGGTGGCATAACCGCTACCGTATTGAAGCCGTTCAGGCAATATCGCAACTGCAATCCAATCAGGATAGCGATGCAAAAGAGCTATTTTCAATTTTGAAAATTGTTCTTATCTACCTCGACAACAGCCATGCGCCTTTATTTGACAAAAAGTTTCTGCAAAAGCTTGATGAATTAAACCCTAAGGGTGTCCAATTTACCGATGATGTTAGCAAGCGCTGGGTTAAAAGTGTCTTTGACCCAAATGTCGCACTTGATGCTTCAGAATGCGCTTTATTGAAACAACGTGCACTGGCTTGGGTGAAAAGTCATAATCATCGAAAGACCAAACCTCTATTTAAAACATGCTTGCATCGATTGGTAGGGGGAAAGTATGAATGATTTTCTTTCCCTGATCAGCCAACTATCCCGCGTTGAATTTGATTATCCCATTTGGTTTTTAATGTTGCCATTACCAATAGTTATCTATTATTTGGTTCCTGCTTATCGCACTAAGCAAGTGGCGATCAAAGTGCCTTTTTTCAATTTGTTAGTTAAAGCCATCGGGGAAACACCTTCAGAAGGTGCTAGCCAATTAACGCCAACTTGGTGGCAACGTGCAACACTCGCTTTGTCTTGGATTTTGGTTGTGACGGCGCTTGCTAAACCTAGCATTCTTGGCGCGCCGCAAGTGCGTGAAAGTTTGGGCCGCGACGTTATGGTGCTTGTTGACTTATCGGGCTCGATGGCAGAGCAAGACTTTGTATCTAAGCAAGGTAAGTCAGTGACGCGTTTAGACGCTGTGAAAGAGGTTCTGGCTGATTTTGTCAAAACCAGACAAGGTGATCGGCTCGGATTAATTCTTTTTGGTGACGCTGCTTTTGTTCAAACCCCTTTTACGGCCGACCAACAAGTATGGCTAGAACTGCTCCAGCAAACTGATGTGGCAATGGCGGGGCAAAGCACGCATCTGGGTGACGCTATTGGTCTTGCGATAAAAGTGTTTGAGCAAAGCGCTAAAAACGAACAAGTACTTGATAGCAAGAGAGAAAAAGTCGCTATCGCTTTGACCGATGGTAATGATACCGGCAGCTTTGTAGAGCCGATAGATGCGGCGAAAGTGGCGAAGGCAAAAGGGGTACGTATTCATGTTATTGCTATGGGTAATCCGAAAACAGTGGGAGAAAATGCACTGGATAAAGACACCATAATGCGAATTGCAAAGGACTCAGGTGGTGAAGCCTTTGAAGCGCTCAATCGTGATGAGCTTGAAAGGGCCTACGCGCGAATCAGTGAATTAGAACCACAGTTATATAACAGCACGACCTATCGGCCAAAACAAAGTCTTCACCATTATTTGATAGTTTGGGTTGTGCTGATGTATTTGACCGCATTCTTGCTTGCGACTATTAAACGCAAACGGCTGTTGAGCCGCAGCCTATCATCTTCGATTGGGGCTGAGATGTCTGGAGATAAGCATGGTTAACAGCTTAGACATCGAACAGTTTGTGACTCAGTTTCACTTTATCCGTCCACTTTGGCTATTGGCCTTCATCCCTACGTTGTTGCTTCTATGGCTGCGATGGCGAGAAGAAAGTAAGCCGAGCTGGAAGGATGTATTGCCCGAGCATCTGCGCCAAGCTCTCACTTTGGGTGAACAGGGCTGGCGCAAGCAATTACCTTTAAAGCTACTAGTCGTGATCATTGGGCTTGCGATCATTGCTTGTGCTGGGCCTACTTGGCAGCGCCAAGCCTCACCTTTTGGTGAAGATAAGGCGTCTATGCTAGTCGTAATGGATACCAGCGACTCGATGTTACAGAAAGATCTGCCTCCCAGCCGTTTAGAGCGTGCAAAACACAAAATAAGTGATTTGTTGTTGGTAAGAAAGGGAGGGCGAACGGGATTAATTGTATATGCTGGCTCTGCCCATGTGGCCATGCCAATCACTCAAGACAGCGAAGTGTTTACGCCATTTTTAGCGGCTATTTCACCTGACATTATGCCAAGAAAGGGGAAGATGGCGGAAGAAGCATTGCCCCTTATTGATCAACAATTGCAAGGTCAGCTCGGCGCTACTGTGCTTCTGGTGACTGATGGTGTTAATCCAGCCACGCTAAAAGCCTATAAAACCTATTTTTCCAACAAGCCCTATCAACTGTTAATTTTAGCCACTGGTAATTCGGATGTGAACTCTGATCGTCCGCTGGATATAAATTCGCTTAAGCAGCTTGCCAGCAAAACTTCTGGTCACCTTGTGGAAGTGACGGTGGATAATGCCGATATTGAGGCATTAAACCGCTATGTAGAGCGCAATATGCAGCTCAATGGGGATTCGGCTATGCCATGGCAAGATATGGGCTATCAATTACTGCTCCCCATCGCTTTGATTATGTTGCTTTGGTTTCGTAAAGGCTGGTTGGTGCAATGGTGTTTACTGGCAACTATTTCTATGACCGCATTTGCTCCTCACCAGGTTTTGGCGCAAACCGTATCATTGAAAGCCGAGACAAGCGAGGTGCTCGAGGAGCGAACGACAATAGATCGAATGTCTCAATGGTGGTGGGACTTGTGGCTGACACCCAATCAGCAAGGTCAGCGCTGGTTTAATCGCAAAGATTATCTAGAGGCTGCCAAGCACTTTACCGATCCCCTAAGAAAAGGGACGGCGTATTACTATGCTGGCGAGTATAAGCTTGCCCACAGTGCCTTTCTCGAAACGCAGAGTAGCTCATCACAAACAACAAAATACCTAGGGCTCTATAATGCGGCAAGTGCGCTTGCTCGTCAGCGAGAATACCTAGCTGCGCGTGATATTCTTCAATCTTTGGCTGATAGCGACACGTTAAGCCAGCCATTAGAGTCGGATGTGGTTCATAACCTCAAGGTGATCCAAGGTATTGTCAAAGAAATCAATCGAACAAGTGAGAGCCAAGCAGGCACAGAAAATGATGCCTCAAAAGAGCTGGGTGACAACCCGCAAACCGCCGAGGGAGCTGATGAGAAAACGTCGTCAGAATTGATGATCAAAGAGACCTTAAGTGCCAATGAACTTCTTGCCGACCAAGAATTGGCCGATAAGTGGTTAAAGCGAGTAGAGGCCGACCCAAAATATTTTCTGCAGGCCAAATTTCATATCCAACTGCGTGAGAGATCTGCTCTTGTTAGTCGCTCTGAAAAAGAGGAACAAGAATAATGAAAACTGAAGTTCAAACAAGTCGATTTTGTTACTTTTTATCAGTGGTTTTGTCATTAATCGCGCTAGTGGCTATCTCAACACCTAGTCAAGTACTTGCTCAAAATATTCAAGACCTTGAGCGCAGTAACGACATTGAACTTCGAACTTGGGTTGGCAAGCAAGATGATGTGAGAAATGATCGAAAAACGCAGTCATTCAGCATTAATGAACAAGTTATTTTATACATTGAGGTTGCCACACCACGCTGGTTTACCGGCGGTACTCGCATTGGCCGCATCGAGATACCCAATGTTATTGCCAAGCAGCGCAACCAGCTTGCGACCAATTACACTGAGAAAAAACAAGGCAAAACTTGGTCTAGACAACGTTGGGAAGTAACCCTCTATCCCCAATCTTCGGGTAAGTTTGTAGTTCCACCTGTTCCAGTAAGTGTTCAAGTGTCAGCACCTAATGGCAAGTCAGTATCGGGTACTTTGTATACTAGGCCAATACGTTTTGAAGCCAAATTGCCTTCTGGTTTGGTAAGCGTTGAGGGGCAGTGGTTTACTGCGACCGATGTGGATGTCAAACAGACTTGGTCAACGTCTAATGATGAACTTAAAGTCGGTGATGCTATTACGCGCACTGTCGTTATTAATGCAAAAGACAGCCTGTCAGTTCTACTGCCTGATGTCCTATCTGATCGTGCAACGCCAAAATATCAAGCATACCCTAAGCCCAATAAATTGGCGGATACGGCCACGCGTGGTGATTATCAGTCAAGTCGTATGGAAGAGATGGTATACGTGATCCAGCAAGGTGGTGAATTAAGCTTACCTGAATACCAATTTCAGTGGTGGAACAGCAAAACCAAACAACTTGAAACACACACAGTGGCAGGGAAAACCTTTATAGCAAAACACACATTTCAGTCATTCCTTCGAGCCTATTCGCTATGGTTTTATATCGCTGCGGTAATCATTTTAGCCACTGGTCTTATGTTACTGACTGCTCGACGATACTATCGCAATCATCCTATGCCTGCTTGGTGGGTGCTCAATCGCTTACTTAGAGATGAGCGATGGAGTGACGCACGAGTTTTCTTGTATCGACATCTACGAATGAATACCAATGGATTAGAAATAAGCAAACTGTTGACTTCAGACACTTGGCTCAAAAAGAGTAGTCGATTTCAAGATGGAGACAAAGACAAACATCTGTTTGTGTCACTATGGAAAGTGATAAAAGGAATGAGAACAAATCGATTTAGGTTAGCAAGCTTCAAAGCGCTTCCTAAACTTACAAAAACTCAGAGAAATCAATCGTGAACTCTTGACCGATACCCTTCATTTAAGCCTAATGACATCCTCGTTCTTCTTGGAGCTTAATCTGGCCTTAAAGCTGCCGCCTATAAATAATATCAGCGTCTTGCCTCAACCCGGCTGCATTTATAGGCATCATAGTATCAAGCTTTGAATCTAGTGAATTATTTATTGTAAAAACAGTATGATGTATAGTAGTGGTGACCTCTAAGGTCTACTGTGATTTGAACTCAAAACTTAGGAAGTGATTAGTGACACGAGTCTCGATCTTTTTGACCATCTTTTTTGCGTTGTCGGTTAGGGCATTGGAAATCCATCATGACTATGGGACTGAATCATTTGAACGAATACCTGAAAAAGTCATTACGCTCGATTGGACTTTAGCTGAGACGTTGATCAGCCTAGGCATTCAACCGCAAGGTATCGCTGATGTCTCGGGCTATAATACTTGGGTATCACAACCTAAGCTAGGGCCAAATATTGTTGATGTGGGTAAACGTCGTGAGCCTAATATTGTCCGGATAGCTGAGCTGAAGCCAGATGTGATATTGATTAGCGGTTATATGGCTTCCTCTTACCACGAATTAACAAAAATTGCCCCGGTCTTGGTTTATTCAGTCTATAACACTGAAAAAGAACCATTATTATCTGCGATGTCCATAACGAGATCGTTAGGCTCCTTATTTGGTAAGCAAAGTAATGCTGAAAAAATCATCCAACAAACTGAAGAACATCTAAAAGAAAATGCTGATAAAATCAAAATGAAAAACATTCAAGTTAAACCTTTATTGTTTGTTCGTTTGATGAATGAAGGTACGCTGCGCATTCATAGTCAAGGCTCTCTTGTCCAAGCAGTAATAGATAAAATGAACCTAAAAAACGATTGGCATGAGGAAACGAATATTTGGGGCTTTACAACGACTGGCGTTGAGAAAATTGCTAACCACCAGCAGGCAAATGTGCTGATATTTGGGCCTCTTATGGATGACGAACGAGAGCTTCTGTCTAAATCGCCTCTTTGGCAGGAAATGAGATTTACTCAAACAAATTCGGTTTATGAATTACCTGTTATCTGGAGCTTTGGCAGTCTTATATCGGCGCAAAGGTTAAGTGATAGTATCACTGAGCTGTTGATTAGCCGTTAATGATGAATTAGAGGAATAAAATCGGGCGATAAGCTATGAAAACCTGTATCGCCGCTCAATTTCTTGATTTTAAGTCGTTGCCAGAGTGCTAGTTAGATAGAATAGATTTATGTTGGATTTTGTGTTGGTGCCATGAAGAGTACAGACTTAAACCTTATTCCCATTTTTGTGGCGATTTATGAGGAACAAAATTTATCTAAAGCCGCTGCTAGGTTGGATATTAGCCAGCCAGCGGTGAGTAAAGCGTTGGCGCGTCTAAGAGATATTTATGATGAGCCATTGTTCCATCGCAGCCCTTCAGGCGTTGATCCAACCAGTTTTGCGATGGATATTTACCCTGCGATGTTAACCGCGCTAAAAAACTTTACCTCGACCTTGTCAGCTTCAAGTAGTTTTGATCCTAAAGTATCCAATCGAATTTTTTCTATTGCTTGTTTGTCTGTGGCCAGCTACGAATTAATGCCGCAGCTTATGTGTCAAATTCGCGATCAAGCACCAAACATTGCCTTAGAGGTTCATCCGCTATTTACCGAGGATTATGAGGCTGATTTGCGCCTTCAACGTTATGATTTAATCATAGATTTGCCGCCAAGAGGACGAACTGTACTCAAAACCGAAGCGATATTTTCTGAGCGTTTGATGGTGGTGTGTAGCGCTGATCATCCTCGCCTGATCGACGCTTGTACCGTTGACCAGTTTTTAGCAGAAGAACATGTGGTGGTGGCTCGCTGGCAGGCAAGAGATAGTTTGCTTACCGGTGAAGATATAGAAGACCTAGCCAGGCGCAATATTGTTTATCGTGCGGCAGGTGCAATGGAAATGTTGCCAGTTATCAATAGTAGTGAGCTTATTGGTACCTTGCCAGAGTCGACTATCGAGCATTTCTCTAACACCTATGATCTTAAATCCTTTCCTCTTCCTTTTAGCGATAGCGTGCATGATTTATATGCTATTTGGCACTCCAGTCGAACTAACGAAAGTGCGCATCAGTGGTTAAGAGCACAAATCAAGCGGGCAGGGAAAGCGATCCGTAAATAGGCGTTTTGATTTGAACGCTCCCCATAATGGGGAGCGATGAGGGAGTTAATAAACAGTGCACCAGTCGTTTTTCATATCAATGAGGTGCCAATTGTTGCGTTTGTTTGCTTCGTCCATGGCTTTGTCAAGGTGTCCAACGCTTGATTTACGGTCATACTGCCACTCTCTGTCTTTATCGGTATGATGAACGATCATTGCCATAGAATTTGGTTGGCTTGTTGCCCATTGCATCATGGCGTGGTCTCCATCGGAATTACCAACTGCAAGTACAGGTTTCTTACCGATAACGTGCTGAATATTTTCAACCTTTACTTCTTTATCATCGATACTAAGGATTTCATTAAGTTTGGTTACGGTTGGATTACCATCGTTGTAGTCATATTGATACTTAAGCGCACTACCGATGATCTGCTCTTGAGGGATGTTGTACACATTGGGCGCCCATACGCGCATAAAATCAACGCCGCCACCAGAGACAATATAAGTTTTGAAGCCGTTGTCTTGAAGGTAATTTAGCATCTCTCGCATCGGCTTATAGGTTAGGTCAGTATAGGCCTTACTAAATCGCGGATCTTTGGCTGCTTCAAGCCATGTGGCCACGCGGCTTTGGTACTCTTCGACCGTCATACCACTGTGTGTGGCGGTAACGATTTTCAAAAGCGCTTTCTCGCCACCGCGAAATACGCTCGGAATGTCATTCTTTAATATGGATTTGAATGGTTCTTGTGCACTCCATTCTGGATGCTGGGCAGCCATAGATTTCACTTGGTCGAAAGCAAAAGCAAGTTGAAAATAATAGGGCTTTTCTGACCAAAGCGTGCCGTCATTGTCAAATACCGCTATTCGATCTTTCTCTGGGATAAAAGTGTTTTGCGACTTATCAGTAGACTGGGAGACAAATTGAGTAATCTCAGTTTTACTCGCACTATCTTTCCAAGAAGGTAATAAATTTGGGTCGCAATCTAGAGCCATCGCAGAGAAGGAAAGACTCGATAAAACGGCGAGGGTACAGATGTTCTTATTCATTTATAGGCTACCTATGTGTTTGTTGTACTTATGTGAGTGCAGCGATAGATAAACGTAGAAGGAGACATTACGTTTGTCTAACCTAACCAAAAACGTACGTAAAAACTTATCGTGCATTGGGCATGTGTTTTCGCTACTGAGAATCTTTTGCTAGCCGAAGCCCCATGTCCGACATAATAATAGACTGACTTGCGAAATCTCGGCGGAAATTTTCTGACTCATCAGCATCATAGGCAAAACTTCCGCCTCGAACGGCCTTGTGTGCTAAGCCAGCTTTTTCCTCTTTTGCGTTATTAGGATTAGTTGTTGGACCAAATCGATAAAAGGTATCGTCATAAGCATCGATGACAAACTCTCCGACATTGCCCGTCATGTCATAAAGGCCAAGCTCATTAGGTTGTTTTTGCCCAACAGGGTGTGCTTGGTTGTTTGAATTGTTTGCGTACCAAGCGACATCGCCAATGCTATTTGAACCTGAATAGGTATAACCGAGACTCTTATTACCACCTTTGGCGGCAAACTCCCATTCTGCTTCTGTGGGAAGTCGATAATACTCACCGGTTAGCTGATTGAGCCTCTGAATAAAGTAATTTGCTTGCTGCCAACTTAAATTATTTACTGGCATGTTTGGGCCATGAAAGTAGCTCAATGATGACCCCATCACAGACTCAAACAGCTCTTGTGTGACCTCGAATTTAGAAATATAAAAGCTGTCGATTTCTACCTCTCTAGCGGGTTTCTCGGCTTTGTTTGCGTTTTTGCTGTCTGAACCCCTGATATAAGAGCCTCCTTCTACCTTAACCATATCTTGATCAATGTTGAGAGCAATAGGGTGAGAGGGTTTTGTCGCACAGCCGTTGACCAACAGGCTCGATAAAATAATGGAAAGTGAATGTAAGACTACGTTTTTATTAACTTTCATCAGTGAGTTCTCTTTCATATTTTGAAACCTTAACTTAACAGCAACAGCCATGAAAAAAGGTTATATCCGGTATAACAAGCCTGTGGCATTAATGACATTTATGATTGCTGTACCAAGTTAAGAGCAGGGCGGTTAAGACTGTTTTTAACTGACTTAAACAGACAAAGGTGACTTATGCATATTACTCAGGGTCCTCAATTTAATGGTAAAGCGTCTAAACGGTTGCATGTAATGGCCAAGCCTATCGGCGCTGTGTGTAACATTGACTGCACTTACTGCTATTACCTCAGTAAACAGGACTTACTTGAGTACAAACAGGGTTGTTCACCTGTAATGGACGATGACACCTTAGAAACCTATATTCGACAATATATTGAAGGGCAAAATACACCCGAAATTATTTTCTCTTGGCAGGGTGGTGAACCTACTATGCTAGGTTTGGACTATTTTAAAAAAATTGTTGAATTCCAGGCCAAATATCAGCCTCAAGGTATTACTATTTCGAACGATTTGCAGACCAATGGAACTTTACTTAATGATGAGTGGTGTGCGTTTCTAAAACAACATAACTTCTTAGTGGGCTTGAGTATTGATGGGCCTGAAATGTTGCACAATGCTTATAGAACCAATCGTGCTGGTCGCGGTACATTCAATCAAGTGATGAAAGCTGTAGAGTTACTCCATAAACACCAAGTAAAATTTGCAACTCTAACTTGCGTGAATAATTTAACTAGTCGTAATCCGCTCGAAGTTTATCGCTTTTTACGAGATGAAGTGCGTTCTCCTCAAATGCAGTTTATTCCCATTGTTGAACAAAAAACATTTCGTACTACCGCCCCCCAAACTTGGCAACCGCAGGAACAGTTAAAGCAAGGTGATAAGCGTTTGATCCCCGGTCATAAAGATTCAATTGTGGAACCATGGTGTGTCGCAGATGAAGCATGGGGTAATTTCCTTATTGAAATCTTTGATGAGTGGATACAAAACGACATAGGTAAAGTGTTTGTTCAATACTTTGAAGCCAGTATTGAAGCATGGATGGGACGAAAAAATCCTTTGTGCACCTTGGGTGAAATTTGCGGTAAAGGTTTGGCTATGGAGCCAAATGGTGACGTGTTTTCGTGTGATCACTATGTTTACCCCGAATATAAAATAGGCAATATCCATCATCAAAAACTGGACACCTTGGCCTATAGCACCGAGCAACAAAAATTTGGATTTGCTAAAAAGCGCACATTGCCACTTCAATGTCAGAGCTGTGATTATCAATTTGCTTGTTATGGCGAATGTCCGAAAAACCGTTTTATTCGCACTCAAGAGGGTGAGTCTGGTTTGAACTATTTGTGCGCTGGCTGGAAGAAGTTTTTTTCTCATGCGGATAAGGCTATGGCCTATATTCTCCGAGCAACGGGTAACCCTGTTGCGCATGGAAAATATAGTGATGCCGTATTGCGTGAGCATTTGGGTAAACCTTCTGTATTTGAAACTAAGTTCTGAGGTGTGGTGATGCGATTGTATTCAAATCAAGAGCCAAGAGCTCATACTAGAGTGAATAAACGCAATCGGGTTTGCACACAACTGATGGCTCTGTTGGTTGGCGCCTCAATCTGCCAGCTTTCGCTTGCAGCGAGTACTGGCCAAGAATCGGCCCTTCCGGCACAGCATCAAGAGCAGGAGGTGACGCCTCAGCAGAGAATAGCGGCGCTCTCTTACAAAGCGCAGGATATTAAGCAGCCTCGAGATCAACGTATTCAAGCGCTTCGGGAGTTAGCCAACTATCCCAGTCAAAATGCGCTGGTTGCGGTAGTAAGAAGCTTGCAAGATAGCGAACCAGAGGTTCGAGAGGCAGCGATTGTGGGAGCGGCGCCGTACAGCATTGAACATCGCTGGCGTTTGATTGAGCCTTTGCTTACAGACGATGAAGCGAGAGTTCGCATTACCGCAGCGACCAATCTGGTTCGAGATTTTTCAAATCTGAATAAAAAACAGCAGCAGATACTCGAAAAACCAGTCGCTGAGCTTATTACAGATTTACAAACCGACAAGGATCAAAGCTCGCAATTACTGTTAGCAGACGTTTACCGCTGGCATCAGGATTGGAAAAAGGCAGACGACATCTACCAAACTCTGGTAAAGGAACAACCTAATAATCCTGACGTTTGGTTGAGCTTAGCGGATAATTATCGTGCTCAAGAAAAAGATCGTATTGCTGTAGAAACTCTGACCAAAGCGATCACGCTAAACCCCAATAATGCGCCTCTTCACTATTCGAAATCATTGGCCTTGGTCAGGCTTGATGATAAGAAAAGTGCTGCGTTTGAAATTGAGCAAGCGGCAGAGATGGCAGAAGATAATAGCTATTATTGGTATCTAAATGGTGTGTTACAAGAGAATTATGACTTGCAAAAGTCAATAAGGTCTTTTGAGCAGGCTTATTTAATTTCTGGTGCTCCAGAGCAGTTATATGCTGTGTGTGATATCTATGTTCGCCATAACAATCCAAAAACAGATCAATGTCTGAGTGAGCTTGCCAAGGTCGCGCCAAAATCGGTCATTGATGGGTTAAAGAAACGTTAGTTAATTCATTTGTATCTTGAACTCCATTATATTAGCAATTAAAATATTAGAAATTGCTAATGTTTTGGTGTGGACATAATGGATACTCTTCCTTGGACCTCCTTTTTGGGAGGCTTATTACTTGGCTTATCAGCGGTCTTTCTGTTTGTTATTCACGGTAAAGTAGCAGGTATCAGTGGGATAATTAATGGATTGCTCTCTCCAGTCAAAGGTGATCGACTTTGGCGAGTGCTGTTCTTAGTCGGTCTTACTGCTGGTGGTTTAGCTTGTTTAGTAATACTGGATATTCAAGTGCCAGATACTACCTCTATTCCAATTCATACTCTCATTCTGGCGGGCTTACTTGTCGGTTTTGGTACTCGACTAGCGAATGGTTGTACAAGTGGACATGGTATATGTGGGATAGGGAGGTTTTCGGTTAGGTCTGTCGTTGCGACATGCGTGTTTATGCTTTTTGCTATGGCCACAGTATGGCTAACCTATGAGATTCAGCTATGACACGGACAATTTTAAGCTTATCTATATTAGCAACTGGCTTGTTGTTTGGCGCTGGCATGACTTTGTCTGGAATGATTGATCCTGCCAAGGTCATCGGTTTTCTTAATATTGCTGGTCAGTGGGATCCAAGCTTGGCATTTGTCATGCTAGGCGCATTAGCAGTTTACACTCCAGCCTATCATCTTTGGTTAAAGCAAAGATCACAGACTTTATCTGGCGAAAGCTACTGTCTTCCGACCAACAAAACCATCAATGTTAGACTGGTATGCGGCGCGGTATTATTTGGTATAGGCTGGGGGTTGGCGGGTATCTGCCCAGGCCCAGCTATGGCTAGCCTAGGGTTTGCCAATCTAGATATCGTTATTTTTATTATCGCAATGCTCGTCGGCTCTCAGTGTGCGAAGCATTTAATGCCTAATTAAGCTGTTATTCTGTTCTTTTCACTCAAGCGTTGTTTGTAATGGGCAATGATCACTTAAGTGGTATTTAAGCACTTGTTCACTTGGAAAAGTGATCTGCTTTGGCGTGCTCAGTGATAGTTCTTGACTGACTATGATATGGTCAATCAAAGAGCGAAATTGGTGAAGGCGCCTAGGTTGGTGCCTAGAGCGGACTTTACAACGTGCCTGAGTGGGCAGGGTCGCAAGGCTGGCTGAAGAAGTTTGCGTGATCTCTTTCCATAACCAGTCACCTTGATAACTCAAATTGTGGTTAAAATCCCCCAAAATCATATATTGCTCGCCTGCTTTTTCGCGATCCAAAACCCATTGGTTTAATGCTTTCCCTTGAGACATAAGGACTTGGCAATCCTTGCTGTTGTTATATGCTCCGCTGCAACGCGCCTTTAGATGAACCGACAATATATGTAAGGGTGGCTTTTGTTTTGGCGTGACTATCATATAAGTGGCGAATCTAAGCTTACTGTTTTTACGCTTATCGAGCCTAACATCAGATTGCTTCTCGACAGACAATCCTTTGCGAATAGCAAAGCCAGTGTATTGGTTTATATCCTCAAACTGTCGTCGCTTGTTATTTGCGTCAGCTCGCTCTGATAGGTAAATATCATAATCTTTGCCTACGACTTTACGCAGCGCCGCTATGTCGTTGACTTCTTGAAAGGCGAGAACGTCAGTATTCGTGGTTGCAAAATGTTTGGCTAGTGCTTCAAAATCTGCTTGTGTTCGTTTTGATTGAATAAACTGTTTGGAAGGCGTGGTCGTTAACCATTCTATATTCCACGTCGTAAATGAAAGAGAGGATGCAGCAATATAGGGAGAGACAAAACTGAATATCAGCGCAAGTGCCAAGTACTTCCAGTTAGAGTAAGCTTTAGTCATAACAAAAGAGTGCTATTGATTAAAGCATTCAATTCTACATGAAATTAACACGGATTCAGTGATAAACACTTCAAACAAAGATAAGAATTTCTTACTAGAGTGCGATCTCTGCCAATACGATTGGTGTCTTGTTCATCAGGTACAAAGCTTTGTTGATCGATATCAAGACACACCTCTACCGATTTTCGTTAAATGCACAACATATAGTGTCTGGCTGTCAATTATTATCATTATATTGCGATTTTAGACCGGTTGTGGATTGGGTTAAGGAGGATAAGTGAAACCAATAGTAATTAAACGTGATGGCTCGAAGGTGCCTTTTTGTCGTGGGCGTATTCAATCAGCCGTTGAGGCTGCTGCAGAGGTCAAAGGCAAAAATATCGCGGTTTATGCGCTTGAGGTAGCGCTTAACATAGAAGCTCAACTTAAGGATCATCACCAGATCGATATATCTGATATCCAGACCCTAGTTGAAAATGAGTTGATGAAAGGCCCATTTCCGTCGCTCGCCCGTTCTTATATTGAGTATCGCCATGATCGTGATATTGCCAGAGAAAAACAAAGTGGGTTAACGAGAGAAATCGAAGGATTAATTGCTCAAAGTGATCTTGATTTGATCAATGAGAATGCTAACAAAGATGGTAAAGTTATTCCGACTCAGCGAGACTTACTGGCAGGGATTATGGCCAAGCATTACGCAAAAACTCGAATTCTTCCTCGAGATATTGTGGCTGCTCATGACAAAGGCGATATCCATTATCACGACTTAGACTATGCGCCGTTTTTCCCCATGTTTAACTGTATGCTGATTGATTTAAAAGGCATGTTGACTCATGGCTTTAAAATGGGCAATGCTGAAATAGATACGCCTAAGTCTATTTCTACTGCTACAGCGGTGACGGCACAAATTATTGCTCAAGTGGCTAGCCATATATATGGTGGTACAACCGTCAATCGTATTGATGAAGTGCTTGCACCTTACGTTATGGCAAGTTATGAAAAGCATCTAGCGGTTGCCAAAGAGTGGAACATAGAAGATTCACAAAGTTTTGCTCGTAGTCGCAGCGAAAAAGAGTGTTTTGATGCTTTCCAGTCCTTGGAGTACGAGGTGAATACGTTACACACAGCTAATGGGCAAACGCCGTTTGTGACTTTTGGCTTTGGGCTGGGTACGTGCTGGGCTTCTTGTATGATTCAGCAAGCCATACTAAAAAATCGTTTAGCGGGGCTTGGAAAAAACCGCAAAACGGCGGTGTTCCCTAAGCTAGTATTTACCATCAAACAAGGGCTAAATCGTAGTCGCAACGATCCCAATTATCATATCAAGCAACTCGCGCTAGAGTGTGCGTCAAAACGCATGTATCCGGATATTCTCAACTATGACCAAGTGGTAAAAGTGACAGGGTCATTTAAAACCCCAATGGGTTGCCGTAGTTTCCTTAACGATTACCAAGAAAACGGTGAGTTCATCTATGATGGACGCAATAACTTGGGTGTAGTCAGCCTAAACCTTCCTCGAATTGCTTTGCAATCAAATCAAGATGAAGCCGAGTTTTATGCATTACTTGAACAAAGACTTGTGCTTGCTCGCAGGGCGTTAGAGACTCGAATTGCTCGGCTAGAAAACGTTAAAGCTCGTGTTGCACCCATTTTGTATATGGAAGGGGCTTGCGGAGTGAGGCTAAAAGCACAAGAACCAATAGCAAACATTTTTAAGCATGGGCGTGCTTCAATCTCTCTTGGTTTTATAGGTCTTCATGAGACGATTATCGCCTTGTATGGTAATGAGCCTCATATATATGACAACACTGACTTGCAAGCCAAAGCATTCAAAATAGTGCAACACCTTAAATGCGCAGTTAAGCAGTGGAGTGAAGAGTCTGGCTATGGCTATAGCTTGTATGCCACGCCAAGTGAAAACCTATGTCACCGATTTTGCGCTATCGATACCAAAGAATTTGGTGTGATTAGAGGTGTGACGGACAAAGGTTATTACACCAATAGCTTCCATCTTGATGTGGAAAAAAAAGTTAACCCTTACGATAAAATTGACTTTGAAATGGTTTACCCTCAGCTCTCAAGTGGTGGTTTTATTTGCTATGGCGAATTTCCTAATATGGAGTCTAATATAGAAGCCTTAGAAGATGTTTGGGATTACAGTTATTCACGCGTGCCTTACTATGGAACCAACACTCCAATTGATGAATGTTACCAATGTGGCTATCGGGGGGAGTTTGATTGCACAAGTAAGGGGTTTTGTTGTCCTAATTGCGGCAATCATGATTCGTCGACAGTGTCTGTGACAAGGCGAGTATGTGGTTATTTAGGCAGCCCTGATGCTCGGCCCTTTAATGCGGGTAAGCAGCAAGAAGTGATTCGCCGAGTGAAGCATCTTTAAGTCATGAATTATCATGCCTATTACCCAGTCGATGTCGTTAACGGCGAGGGAACGCGCTGCTCCTTATTTGTTTCCGGCTGTGAGCACCAATGTAAAGGCTGTTATAACAAGTCAACGTGGCGAGTTGATTCTGGTCATTTGTTTACAAAAGAGCTCGAAGACCAGATCATCGCTGACCTTAATGACACACGAATAAAGAGAAGGGGGCTGTCTTTATCGGGCGGTGATCCGCTTCATCCTGCTAATGTAGAGTCGATATTGGCTCTGGTAAAACGTGTAAAACAAGAGTGCCCAGACAAAGATATTTGGTTATGGACGGGGTATACACTCAAGTCACTCTCTCCAAAGCAACGCGCTATTGTTCAGCAAGTCGATGTTCTTATTGACGGCAAATTTGAACAAGACAAAAAAGATCTCACCCTAAAATGGCGCGGCAGCTCAAACCAAATAATTTATAGGGTGAAAGGGCTTATTTAAGTCCTCGTAGTTTGCTCCATATTGTCGCTACTTATTACGCTATTAACCTCAAATCATAATCTACGATTTTTTAACCATTTTAACCATTTTCAACTTTCTGTTAGTCCATTTTCTAGTCAAAAGGTAATGATAATCCGCGCTTTTCTTAATCCTAATCTCTTTCTTCTTCTCTTGGGTATTGATGTGGAAAATAGTATTTTCAAATGATATTATTTTACCTTTTTTTATTCGGTTAACTTTGTTTGGTTAGCCGATTTTGGATAATTGACTGAAATTGGGGGGGTGAGGACTTTAAAATCATTGATTTACGAAACGCAGTGGAAATTATTGGATAAATACAAATAAAATGAAAATACATAAATTTATATTTTTCCTACTCATGTTTGTTGTCTCATCAGCCAATGCAACGCGTGTTGATGTGTACATGAAAGATATTAGTAGGGACACCTACCAATTTTATGCAAAGTTGGTTGAACCTAGACCTATGACGTTAATTCATGGCGAGGTTGCTATTCCCATCCCTCTGGGGCCTGAAACGCCAGAAATTGAAAGAACCAGCTATCTACGTGTTTGGAAACAAGGCAGTCAGTGGAAAGCGGAGCGTTTTACTCACAAACAAACAGCTCAGTACAATGAGTTTGTTCGCACAAGCCAAAACAATAAACTGGTGCGTGCAGCCCACAACTCATATGGCTCAAGCTCATCCGTATATGTAAGGATGGGAAGCTACAAGTTTTCGATTAATAATTACAAATCTTCTCCCAGTGTTGTTCAATCAGGCATTGTTTCTGGCCTGATTAATAGTCAGTTTGCTTATCCTTATGCCTCATTTACCCAAACTGAAAACAGTATCAGTGTTGATTCTTATGTGACTGATGGTGGACAAGCTGCGCTCTCTTTATCGATTCCTTTTGCGCAAAAACAGGCTCGTTTATCTTTTGTTGAAAACAGTTACCGAGTTGAAGGGTTAGAGTCGCTAAAAGCCGATCCAAGCGTAACGGTTAATACAACAGGCAACCTAACCACTATTGATGTTGAGCATGAAGATAAGGTTGTCTCATACTTCTTCAAGACACAAACTTGGATCGATGATGCTTCTGGCATTAAGAATGCGAATGGTGTTGGCTGGGCCAAGGCGCCATATCAAGCTAACTATCTATCGGCGATTGGTCAATGTGAACGCTTAAAATCTCAGAGCGAACCAAGTTGTTACTTACCGATTCAGCTTGACTATGGCCGCACTGCAAATCTCAATACATTCCCATATTTAGCGGGTTGGAAAGATGACAAACAAGTCGTCACCAACAACTATAAATACATGGGTGGTGTGATGGCAATTGTAAGCCGTGATACCAAGCAAACATCTGATTCTAGTCGAGTTCAATCGACATATTCCTATACCGTTAATGCATCGGGACAGCCTAAGTCCCTCAGTCAAGAGAATGTGCCGAACCCGAGCAGTAACACACGTAACTTGACCACTTATATCACTCATGGTGACTATGCTGGGCTTGCCAATAAAATCGAACGTTTTGGTTATATCGATAATGCCGAATATCGGTTGTCTGAAACCGATATCGAATGGCGACTGACAGCCAATGGTCAAGCGCAGAAAGCGCGTGTTGTTGAGTCTGTGTATGATATTGACGGCAATGTCAGCCAAACTAAAACGATTGAAAACAGCTATGACGACCAAAATCGCCTAGAAAAACGCATCACCATTACCGATAACAACAATGGTGAGCAGATCGAAGACCAAGTCGAGTATCGATTTGAAAATGATTATGCAGTGGGTAAGATTGAACGTCGTAGTATCATCAGCCCAGCCTATGAAAACGGCGTGAGCGATCAATTGGTGAAAGAGTTTGAGTATGTTTATCGAGACGATAAGCTGGTTGAACAGATCACGCGTCAGGGGGGCTTTGAGACACGAGAAGTTGTGACTCAAGACAGCCAGGATAGAGTTCGCAGCCGTAAGCGCACAGTAAATGGCGAGATTGTTCTTCAAGAGACAATAGATTATCACGGGGAGAATGTTAGTAAACGCTGTGAAAATGGGATTTGTATCGATTATGAATACCAAACAACAGCAAATGGTCGAGTTGAGTCATCGCTGTACAATGGAACGCTATATAACAAAACCCGTTTTGATAACAATGGCCGAATTATTAGCAAAACAATTCGAGGTGTGACGCAGTCTACTCAGTATTATGCTATCGGAGATGTCCCTTCCGGATTGCAAGAATGGTCGAGTTTATGTCCCTCGGATACGGTAAATGTAGTTTATCAGACACTGCCTGAATCAATGGTATGTGTTACTTCACGTGGTCAGTATTCGCTTCGTAAAGGCTTAAATGATCGTTTCATCATTTCTGGAGAATCTATAGATGAAGAGGGTGTTAAATCTATAATCGCACCTCACTTTGAGGGTGATGCTGCGACTAGATTTTCAGTCACTAAGCAGTTGGACCAGCAAAATATTGAGTACGAATTGAATGGTCAAACACAAAAACGCCTTGAAGTGACTCCCAGCCTAACTGAAACTTACGATAAATGGGGTAACAGTGTTCGTCGATATTACGATATTACTGGCCTTTTGTATCAAGTTGATGATCACTTAGGTAACACGGTACGCTTTACTTACAACGCGAGCGGTAAACTGACATCTTCGGAGCTTAACAATAACCCAGCGACGAGAATTGTACACAAGTATGATTCTAGGAATTTAAGAACTGATACCATTGATCCTACCCGAGGTCACTGGCAATACCATTATAATGTTAAGAATCAACTTGAATGGCAGCAAGATGCGAATGGTGATCGTACCGTTTTTCGCTATGATGTCCAAAATCGTATTAAGCAGTTAACAACACCTTACTCCACAACATGTTATGAATACCCTAGTCAATTACCTTTAGCTGAGCCAAAGCGTATCACTCAGGTATCAGGTATGAAGGACAGTTGTAATGGCCATCCTGTCCAATATGAGGAAAACAAGACTTACCAATGGCCCAATGGTTGGGTGAAAAAGCGCGATATTACACTAGAGGATGGGCGTACTCACACTACACACTATACCTATTACGATAATGGTGAAATAAAGACAGAGTCTTCCGAATCTATATTAGGTAATGATTTCAGTGTTGAAGTGGGCTTCAAAAATGGCTTTGCTTACAAGTGGTCTAATACCAAGACAGGAGCAATATACAAAGAAATCATCACTACTGATGCTGATAACCAACCTCTTCATATCAAATATGGCAATGGCCTAGAAGAGTTTTACCAATACGATCGTACTTCAGGTCAGGTGATCAAAGAGTGGGCAATGCGTCAGGGGCGTTTTGTTTATGAGTTTGAGTACCTATACGATGAAGACGATAGGCTCATCACTCGGAAACGCCATTTCTACTATCGAAACAGAAGTGAAACATCGTTTGAAGATGAATATGAGTATGACAGCAATAACCGTTTGTCTTCTCATACATTAAAAAAGTTCTGTATCAACGATATCTGTCAAAGTGTTGAGGCTGATAATGCTATTGATGCGTCAGCTGAATATTCTTATGACAACTACGGAAATATTACCTTTAAAACAGGTGTGGGTGAATATTTCTATGAATCACAAGATCCATACAAGCTAACACGCTTGGAAGAGGAGAATGGGGACACTCGTCTATTTACTTATGACGAAAATGGCAACTTGCTCTCGGACCAACTTCGCAATTTTAGTTACGAGAATAATCGCCTAGTAAAAGTTGAGCGAAGCGTTGACATCACAAGTAACGCAGTGGTGGACCGTGATCAAACCCGCTTCACTTACGGCCCGAATGGGCAACAAATTGTTCGCACTGATAAGCGTTTTGACTTTTACTCGCTAGAATGGAACACACAGACAACCTATAACGCGGGTGCTTATAGTTATATGGTTGCAGGCGGTGAACAGAATGTCGCTCAAGAGACGTTCGGCGGTAATGGCTTTGCGGTTAGTTGTAAAGAATCGGGCTGTGAAACCGCCTACTCTCATAACGATCGTTTAGGCCAGCAAATTATGACCACCAGTGATGTTGGTGAAATAATTTCGCAAACCTTTACAGACCCATTCGGTGCTACTCACAATGTAGCACTACCCGAAGCAGATTCAAATGTTTCCATTTCTCCTACCTACAGTTCAAGTTTTGGCCATGCTGGTATAGCAGGTTTTGATCTTATTCATATGAAAGGTCGAGTTTACGACCCTTTCCTTGGTCGATTTATTCAAGCTGATCCGTTTGTCTTGGGTAAAGAGGCTGTAGCGAGTTACAACCGATATGCATTTAAACTCAATAGTCCGGTCAATATGATTGATCCGAGCGGATATTGGGGCTTTACCAGAAAGCTGTATAAAAAGGCAAAGCGAGCAGTCAAAAAGGTTGGTAAAGAACTAAGTCGCGCAGAAAGTCGAATTAGAAACGAAGCAAAGCGCGCTGAAAGCCGAGTTCGTAACGAAGTTAAGCGTGCTGAAAGCCGAGTTCGTAACGAAGCGAAACGGGTAGAAAGCCAAATCCGCCATGAAAGCAAACGTTTTGAGCGCCGAGCTCGTCATGAAGTGGGCCGATGGGAATCCGATGCACGTATGACCGTCAAGATGGTCCATACCATGATAAAGGAAAACCCAGAGGTCGCGATTGCTATGGCGGTTGGTATGTGGCTATGTCCCGCATCAGCCACTTATTTGATGGAGACTTATGCGTTAAATAGCACTCTAGCTTATGCTGCCGCAGGTGCATTAACTGGGGCGACCACACATCTCATCTCGAACAAAGGCGATCTGAAAGGGATTGAAAAATCTATCTTGTCAGGGGCGGTTACCGCTGGTATTGCAAATGGTGTCGCACATGGTGTCATGGAGCTTGACGTTATGGCAAACCTAGCAGCTGATTACCAAATGCTTGCAGACGGTATTAAAGTTGCGCTTAAAAGTATTGGGATGGCAACGGCCGATAACCTCATTTATGGTAAAGACTTTTCCGATGCCCTAACAGCGGGTGTGCTGAGAAATATTGCTAACGAATTAATCGATAGCAATATGAAAGACTTTACCGTAGCGAGCCAAATGACGGTCTCGGCAGTCGCTGGCGGTATTATCACCACGGAAGTTTATGGCGGTAGTTTCTCTGAAAACTTTGCGCAAGGCGCGTTTAGTTCCATTGTGGACTACGCTGCTAATGCGTTGGGTGTTTATCTAAAAACCCCAGCTCAACAAGCATTTTTTGGCGAAGTAAAGCAGCTTGATTATGTTCATGATAAGGAGGCGCTTTACGAATCCCTTGAATTTGCGATGGACTTCACTCCAGTGGTTTCCAATGGCAAGGCTCTGTATGAATCTAGTACTGGTGATACCCTATTTACTGGCCGCACACTAGAGCCTTGGGAGAGAGCAATTTCAGCGGCTAGTATATTTGGTGGCCCGATTGCTAAAGGCGTGAAGCATGGTGGGACTTTTGTTCCAAACAGTGGAAGAAAGTTTTGGACTAGTTCCACTACTTTTAAAGGAAAT
>NZ_JAYQDQ010000038.1:0-37726 GCF_038138445.1 Vibrio sp. | reverse complement strand
CTATTTTTAGTCGGTGCCAGCTTTCAGTTAAATGGGGCTCACCGCCAGCTTACTGACTTTTGGTCAGGTATCGTTTGGTTTAGGCAATGCTGTAGGTCTCCTACTCTCAGGAATTTCGTTAGGCTTCTTACGAGCTAACCACCCAACTTTTGGTTACGTGCCTCAAGGTGCCTTAAACATGGTCAAAGATTTAGGCCTAATGTTCTTTATGGTGGGAATAGGCTTGAGTGCAGGCGGGAAAATGTTTGAACACCTTGCCGAATTTGGCCCACAAGTGATTGGCCTTTCGTTCTTGGTCAGCGTTGTTCCGGTAGCTCTTGCTTACCTCGTGGGCGCTTATATATTAAAGATGAACAGAGCACTGCTGTTTGGCGCTATCATAGGGGCTCGAACCTGCGCCCCAGCCATGGACATAGTAAACGATTATACAAAGTCGACTATTCCGGCACTTGGCTACGCCGGCACCTATGCGATTGCGAATATATTAATGACATTAGCTGGTACCGTACTGATTATACTGAGCTGAAGTTTCAGACCCAAAAAAAGCTTCCAACCGGAAGCTTTGTTTTATATTTAGCTAAGCGGCCTTAAATAGGCGAGAAATCGCTTTTCAGCCTGTTTAAAGCACCAAATAATAATAAAGGTCAGACACATATAGAAAAGGCCAGCAGTCAGAAACGACTCAAAAGGGGCGTAGTAGCGAGAATTAACAAGGCGAGCCGCTCCGGTCAAATCCACTATGGTCACAATACCAGCAACTGCACTGCCATGAAGCATAAAGATCACTTCGTTACTGTATGCTGGCAGAGCACGGCGCAAGGCACTGGGTAGAATGATGCGACGATACGTCATTAGCGTACTCATTCCATATGCTTTTGCCGCTTCCACTTCCTCTTTAGGTAGCCCGTTTATCGCACCTCGAATTATTTCTGCGGTATATGCAGAAGTATTGAGGACAAAAGCCACAAGAGCACAGAACCATGCATTTTCCCAAAGAGTATCTTTGACAGGAAAAAACTGATCCATACCGTAATAAATGAGATAAAGCTGAACTAAAAGTGGAGTGCCACGAAAAAAGTAGATAAAAGCCCAACTTGGCCCTTTGAACAAGTAGTGAGTACTATTACGAGCGATGCCTAATGGGATCGCAACAAATAGACCAATAATAAGAGAAGCAGCCACCAGCCAAGTCGTGGTCCACAGTCCCCCGAGATAAATTGGTAAACTTTCGATGATCAGTGAAAAATCCATCAACTACCTCGCGTGGATACTGAATTTATGTTCAACAAGTTTGAGTAACCCCGTCGAGACACTGGTAAAAAATAGGAAGATGACAGCAACTGTCATGTAAAAGGTAAATGGCATTTTTGTTGAACCAGCAGCTAGTGAACTCATACGAACCATGTCTTCCAACCCAATAATCGAGACAAGTGCTGTAGTTTTAAGAAGTACCAACCAGTTGTTTCCAAAACCAGGTAAAGCATGACGAATCATTTGTGGTAACAAAATACGACGAAAGGCGAGTGCCGAACTCATACCATATGCTTTAGCAGCTTCCAATTCCCCTCTATCGACCGCCATGATGGCACCACGAAACGTTTCCGCCATATAGGCGCCGAAAATAAACCCAATGGTAAGAACACCAGCTATAAATGGGCTTACGTCGATATAGTCGGGTAAATATGAGGTCCACTCATGACTAGGGTCACTTGCACTACACCATTCATTTAGCCATTCGTTGATTGAATACAAACTATTGTTGAGTAATATTTGCCCACCGAAGAATATTAACATCATTAATACAAGATCAGGGATACCGCGAATAACAGTGGTGTATAACGTCGCAATCGCTCTCGCCCAGCGATAAGGTGCCATCTTTGCCAAAGCCCCCAACATCCCTAGCACCATCGCAAGCAACAAAGAGAGCAGCGCGACTTCAATAGTCACTATGGCCCCTTTCAATATAGAGGCTTCGTATCCTTGTAAATCCAACATAGGTAAGTTCCTAAGCTCTGGGGTTTAAATCGTTAGTTAATCTAAATAACAGTTGAAATGAAAAAGACCGCTGACCTCCCCCAGAAAGCACATCAGCGGACCTTTTAGACAAGATTACTGCCCGTACACATCGTAGTCGAAGTACTTAGCAGCAATCTTTTGGTATTCACCTTTTTCACGAAGTGATGCAATCGCTTCATCTAACTTTTCAGTCAAATCTTTGTCTTGTTTACGTACTGCAATACCAAAACCTTCGCCAAACCATTTAGGATCTGTCAGTGAAGGCCCAACAAACTCGTACGCATCACCACCCGCTTTGTTTAGTACACCTTCCTCAAGAGCAGAAGCATCACCTAAAACAGCAACAACTCGACCATTCGCTAAGTCAAGATAAGCTTCATCAAATGAGCCGTAACGGACAATTTCTACTTTATCACCATAATTATCAGTTAGATACTTATCATGAGTAGTCGCTCTTTGTACTGCAATTTTTTGCCCATCTAATTTATCAAAATCTAGATTAGCCCCTTTTTTGGCAATAAATTTATTCGGGATAAGAGCGTATTTTCCTGTAAAATCTACTTTCTTCTTTCGCTCTTCTGTAATCGACATGGCGGCAATGATTGCATCATATTTACGGGCTAATAGTGATGGAATAATGCCATCCCAATCTTGGGCAACAATTTTACATTTCACTTCCATTTCTTTACATAGAGCATTAGCCATATCAACATCAAAGCCTTTCAAAGAGCCATCCGCTTCTGTCCAGCTAAATGGAGGGTAAGCCCCTTCAATCCCAAAGCGAACCGTCTTCCAATCTTTCGCTTGAACAAGCCCTGTCACTGCGGTCGCAGCCAAAGCCGCCACTACTAACCACTTTTTCATTTCATACTCCTTTAATTATGATTTCTTAATATTTGCAGAATCTGTTGCAAAAATGACAACAGACTCAATAGATAGATGAGATAAATTGCTGTAAACGCTCTGAATCTGGGTTAGTGAAGAGCTTAGCAGGCTCACCCTGCTCTTCCACTAGACCTTGATGTAAGAACATGACGTGGTTAGAAACATCGCGTGCAAATGCCATTTCGTGCGTTACAACTAGCATTGTCCTGCCTTCTTCAGCAAGATCTCGCATTACACCAAGCACTTCACCAACTAGCTCCGGATCAAGCGCTGACGTGGGTTCATCAAACAACATCACTTCGGGATCAACGGCAAGTGCTCTGGCTATTGCTGCTCGCTGTTGCTGGCCTCCTGAGAGGTGACCTGGGTAATAATCTTTCCTCTCATAAAGGCCGACTTTTTTCAGAAGTAGCTCAGCATTCTCTCTAGCTTGAGCTTTAGGAACACCAAGTACGTGAACAGGTGCTTCAATAACATTTTCAAGCACCGTCATATGAGACCAAAGGTTAAAGCCTTGGAACACCATAGCCAATCGGGAACGTATACGCTGTACTTGTTTTTCATTCGAAGGAGCGGTTTCACCTTGGCGATTGGTTTTCATTTGGATCAACTCTCCATTAACCCAAATTTCTCCTTGAGTTGGCGTTTCTAAAAGATTTATACACCTTAGGAAAGTGCTTTTGCCTGAACCAGATGAACCAAT
The DNA here is from genome assembly GCF_038138445.1 of Vibrio sp. Classification (GTDB taxonomy): domain Bacteria; phylum Pseudomonadota; class Gammaproteobacteria; order Enterobacterales; family Vibrionaceae; genus Vibrio. The sequence continues at coordinate 34,122 of NZ_JAYQDQ010000038.1, read as the reverse complement.
GATGGAAATCACGTCACCTTTGTGAGCTTGAAGAGAAATTCCCTTTAGCACCTCATTGTGGCCAAATGTTTTATGCAGTTCCTTTATATTTAGCGCGGCTGCATCATTCATGCGCTCATTACTCCCTGTTTTATTATCGCTTATCCAAACAAAGAAGCTTGGCACTGAAAAGGCTAAGTTCGAGCCTTATCTCGCTACAAACTAGCACCGCACCGCTTAACATGCAACAAATCATTAACCATCAAAAAATGAATTGATAATCCAATCTTATAGATTAAAATGCAAAAAAAACCTTACTAAAAAGCCATTATTTGCATAAAAGAAAAAAACACCAGAACCATGGGCGGGCAATGGAAATTAACATTTTTGTAAAAAAACCGGAACCATCTCAACAATTTAATCAATAGAGAAATGCGTTGCACAATTGGTTGCTCAACGGTTCTCATCAGTTTGAAAGTCACTTTCATTTTTCAGTTCTTAATTCCCTAAACCATGTGCGATGTAGTTAACTTTCATATCTATTTATAAGGTGATCTAAATCAATCTCCCTCTCAGTGTTGCGGTTTACACTCACGCAAAAGATAAAATTCTCAATAAGAGATAAGTCTTTCTCTGTTGTGGGCCAGCAATTTTTTGTGGCCTCAGAAAATCAGTTAAGTGTGCTTGTGAATTCACACATTACGCTCCCTTAACTACAAATACTCTCTATGCTAAATATGAGGAATCTATGTCAGACGCAGTCAAAACATCGCATTCTGATTCGGATATCGAAGATAAAAGCTATCGTGATCTCCACCGTCCAGCCTCTCAGTTCAAGTGTCGCTCAGACTACTTAGACCACGAGCTACAAATAATGAAACCCCGACGTTTCGGCTTGAACTTACCCTTGCGAGATTTCAGGTTTGAACTTGAAGACCTTGTGCCCGCTCTAGCAGGAACATTGGGTATTATCGCCATGTATTCAGCGGTAATGATGTCTTGGGCTGAAGGACTCACCGCTGCTTGGGACCACGTTAACTTAGGCAAAGATTTTGCCATCGAGGTCTCGCGAGTTGAGATGCTTATTCCAGCGTTTTTATTCTGCATATTGGCTTCAGGAATAATGAATCCCAAAGCAAACTTGGCAGGCAATCATGGTCCTATGATCCCACTGATTGGAACCATTGCTCTCGCCGGTGCCCACCCTCTAGCCTTAGCCATTTTAATCGGTGTATTTGGCCTACTGCTCAGTTTCTTCAAGGGTGGTTCTAAATTGGTCAACCTAACTTCGGAAGGAACAGCGGGGGGCTTACTTATTTTTCTCGGTCTAACCGGTACCATGAGCCAGATTAACGCCATCCAAGATTGGGCAGTGGGACTTCAATCTCCATCTATTGCCGCTGGCAGTATGGGTTATGTAGGCTTAGTAGTGCTAGGCATTACTATTTCTTTATACGCGTTATTAGCAAAACTTAACAAACGATGGCTCGCGATACCTGTTTGCGCCTTCACTGGCTTAGCCGTTGCGCTAACATTTGGGGCTGGTTTTGACATAGAGTTTGTTACTGAACCGGGCCTGCCTAATCTAAACCCAGCTTATTGGTGGGGCAATACAGAAGAAGGGTGGATGCTTGGCCTGCCAAACGCCGAGCACTTTATTGCATCCTTGCCTTTTGCAATTTTAGCTGTCGCCATGTGGTCACCTGATTTCCTTGGTCATCGAATTTTCCAAGAATTAAATTACCCTAAGAAAACCGAAAAAGTACTCATGGATGTTGATGACACTATGACCATGTGTTCGGTTCGTCAAATGGTCGGCACAGCGATAGGCGGTGGTAACATTACTTCATCTTGGGGAACCTATATGATCCCTGCTGCCATTGCCAAACGCCCAATCCCCGCAGGCTCAATTCTTCTTGGTCTACTTGTGATGCTTATCGCTATCCTCGGGTTTCCAATGGATATTGCAGTATGGCCCCCTGTTATGCGCGTCGCTCTGTTAGTTGGTGTATCTCTTCCACTTTTAGAGGCAGGCATGCAGATGGTCAAAGACTGCAAAGACTCACAAGCTGCAGGAATTTGTATCTTTGGCTCTGCGATTGTCAACCCTGTTTTAGCGTGGGCACTGACTATGCTTCTCGATAACAATGGCCTAATTGGCGATAAAGAGCGAGCAATGCGTTTATCCTTTGTCGATAAAATCATTATTCCAGTCGGCGTATTGGTTATCTGCTTAGCCGCCATGCTCGCAGTAGGCATGCTTGAAGGTCAGTATGGTATTCAGGCTTGGCTATAACCCACCTTCTGCTCAGGGCAACATAATTGTTGCCCTAATTTTTATTTAAAAAGTTTATCGTTTATTGATTTAGTTTAAGGTTTGCAGTTTATTTTAAATTATTGTAGATCTCGAAGGCAGAAAACATTCACGAGTAGCAATATCTATGGTGAGACTGGATCTGGAAAACTTTAGCCCACTATACATATTGTTATTCAAAAATAGAGTGTCGTTCTTGTATTAGAACTCTGGTTGGCTCAACGGCCAGATAGTGCTCGTTTAAATTAATAAGGTAGGTATGTCATGGCAGAGCAATTTGCTAAAGCTTGGGAAGGTTTTGCTGAAGGTGATTGGCAAAATGAAGTCAACGTTCGTAGTTTCATTCAAAACAACTATACACCTTATGAAGGCGACGAATCTTTTCTAGTATCGGAAGGGACAGAGGCCACAAACGCCTTATGGTCCAAAGTCATGGAAGGAATCAAGCAGGAAAACGCAACCCATGCACCTGTCGACTTTGATACCTCCGTCATTTCAACCATTACTTCACATCAAGCTGGCTACATCAACAAGGACTTAGAGACCATTGTTGGCCTACAAACTGAAGCCCCCCTAAAACGCGCCATCATTCCTAATGGCGGTATTCGCATGGTGGAAGGCTCGTGCAAGGCTTACGATCGCGAACTCGATCCTCAAGTTAAAAAGATATTTACTGAATACCGTAAGACACATAACGCAGGTGTTTTCGATATATATACTCCTGACATCTTAAAATGTCGAAAATCAGGCGTACTTACTGGTCTTCCTGATGCTTATGGTCGAGGACGCATTATCGGTGACTATCGCCGCGTCGCACTTTACGGTATCGACTACCTAATGAAAGATAAATTGGCCCAGTTTGCTTCGCTGCAAGAGCGCTTCGAAAACGGTGATGATGTACAAATGACGATGCAACTTCGCGAAGAAATCGCAGAGCAGCATCGTGCCCTTAGCCAAATGAAAGTGATGGCGGAGTCTTATGGCTTTGATATCTCTCGTCCGGCAGAAACAGCCCAAGAAGCGATTCAATGGACTTACTTTGGTTACTTAGCTGCGGTTAAGTCACAAAACGGCGCGGCTATGTCTCTGGGCCGTACCTCTACCTTCCTAGATATCTACATTGAACGTGACATTGCTGCGGGCAAGATTGATGAAATCAAAGCTCAGGAGATGATTGATCACTTTGTCATGAAGTTACGCATGGTGCGTTTCCTTCGTACACCTGAATATGATGATCTTTTCTCTGGCGACCCTATCTGGGCAACAGAGTCTATGGGTGGTATGGGGCTAGATGGTCGTACACTTGTAACCCGGACTAACTTTCGATTCCTCAATAGTTTATATACTATGGGTCCATCACCTGAGCCAAATATTACCGTACTTTGGTCTGAGCAATTACCTGACGGATTTAAACGATTCTGTGCCAAGGTTTCTATCGATACGTCTTCTATTCAGTACGAGAACGATGACCTGATGCGCCCAGACTTTGACTCAGATGACTATGCTATTGCTTGTTGTGTGTCACCTATGGTGATTGGTAAACACATGCAATTCTTTGGTGCCCGTGCCAACCTTGCAAAGACTCTACTGTATGTGATCAATGGTGGTGTCGATGAAAAACTTAAGATCCAAGTTGGTCCAGAGATGCCTAAGATGACAGACGAAGTTCTTAACTTTGACAGTATTTGGGAAAAACTAGACCTGTTTATGGACTGGCTCGCTAAGCAATACGTTACAGCGCTAAATAGCATTCATTTCATGCATGACAAGTACAGCTATGAAGCCGCCCTTATGGCCCTTCATGACAGAGATGTTCGCCGTACTATGGCTTGTGGTATCGCAGGATTATCTGTGGCGGCAGACTCTTTATCAGCTATCAAATACGCCAATGTAAAACCCGTTCGAGATGAAGATGGCATTGCCATTGACTTCGAAATCGAAGGAGACTATCCGAAATTTGGTAACAACGATGCGCGCGTTGATGACATTGCCTGTGAATTAGTCGAAGTGTTTATGAACAAAATTCGCTCACTAAAAACTTACCGCAATGCTATCCCAACTCAGTCTATCCTGACGATTACCTCTAATGTCGTATACGGTAAAAAGACAGGTAATACACCAGATGGACGCCGTGCAGGTGCACCATTTGCTCCCGGAGCCAACCCTATGCATGGTAGAGACGAGAAAGGTGCGGTTGCTTCCTTAACGTCTGTGGGCAAATTGCCTTTTGCTCATGCAAAAGATGGCATTTCATATACTTTCTCAATCGTACCCAATGCTTTGGGTAAAGAAGAGGGGTCACAAAGAGCAAACTTGGCCGGTCTTATGGATGGTTATTTTCACCATGAAGCAGGGATTGAAGGCGGTCAGCACCTCAATGTTAATGTTTTGAACAGAGACACTCTTGAAGATGCGGTGAAACACCCAGAGAAATATCCGCAACTGACGATCCGCGTATCAGGCTATGCCGTTCGTTTTAATTCTCTAACAGCTGAGCAACAGCAAGATGTCATAGCAAGAACGTTTACCGAGTCTTTGTAAAAACTTGCTAATCCTATGACTTAAAGCCCCATTTCGGGGCTTTTTTACTCAATCAAATTATCCCCACTTCCTTGATCTCTTTAGCAAATAAGAGACACGTTGCACAAATGTCTATCCCAATCATCGATTAATCCAGGCTATCCTGTACTATCAAGACTCTTATTAAATTATGAGCAAGCCAATGAAAATCAAAAGCATTCTTTTTATCCCTCTCCTGCTGATTTCATCTCTCTGCCTTGCATCGGAAAAATCTACGTTAGCATTTACTATCGATAATGATGGCATCTTCGGTGTGGACAAAGATTATACTAGTGGGCTATTTCTGACCTATTCCACAGGGGCGATTACGCCTTATGCTATTTTCAGCCCTCTTAGCCTGTCATACTGGGGCGGTACATCATTAGATAAATTAGAATTTCTCATTGGCCACAAGATGTATACCCCTTCCGATATAGAGGCCACAACACCACAAATCAATGACCGGCCTTATGCCGGATACTTTCACGGCGAGTTTAACTATATCAGCTTACATCCGCAGCAAGCCCAAAGATTTAATCTCACCATAGGAGCTACGGGTGAAGATTCATTAGCAGAAGAGTCTCAAGACATCGTTCATGGCATTGTAGGATCGGATGAGCCCAGAGGATGGGTTTATCAGGTTGATGAAGGGTACGTCGGCAGTGTAGGGTATTTGACTCATATTAACCTATGGCGAGATAACGCAATAGCTAATACAGACTGGGAAGTATCTAGTGTTTCAGAGGTCAATTTGGGCAACTTTCGTAGTGATATATCAACGGGATTGATGTTTCGCTGGGGAGCAGATCTCGCTGGCAGCATGGGAGCAGCGAACATAGATAATGAAAATCCGTTCCGTGCTAGCATGCTAGGCGCTTCAAAGTCAGGATGGTTCGTGTATGGTGGTATTGAAGCAAGGTACAGATTTAATGATGCTACTATTGAAGGTTCTCGTCCCGGTGTAGATACCTATGCAAACCTAAATGGACATAACACTAATATTTATGATGTCATACTAAAAGAAGACCAAGCGACGGCTGTTGCTGGAATAGCTTGGTATAACGACCATTTTGGTGCCACTGCCACTGCCACTGTAAAAACACCAGATTATGAAGAAGCAGATAAATCTGTCTACAGCTCGGGCAGCTTATCACTGTATGCTTTTTTCTAAATTGTAAATTTCTGGCAGTCACTGTTTAGGCTGCCAGCCCTCTCCTCAACGACTTGACTAACAGAACGTAACTGCTCATTATTTTGTTCCAACTCTTTCATCGCACTAGAGATTTGAGTCATGCTATCAGCCATTGACTGACTGGTCGTCACTAACTCCTTAATTGAAGCAAAAATCACATCAGTCTGATGAGAGGCATCATCCGCTTTTTCCGTAATCGTACGCATCGCCTGCATGGCCTCATGTCCTTTTTCTTGCCCTGTTTTCATCGAAGTTTCCGAACGACCTATATATTGAATGACCTCGGCACTCTCTTTCTTCATTGTGTCTATGGTCTCAGAAATTTCAGCGACTGCATCCACTGTTCTCACCGCAAGGCTGCGTACTTCATCAGCAACAACAGCAAAGCCACGTCCTTGCTCACCAGCCCTGGCTGCTTCTATCGCTGCATTCAATGCAAGTAAGTTAGTTTGCTCGGCAATACCGTTAATAATGTCCATAACAGAGTCAACTTTGGACGATGCTTCCTCTAGTTGCTGAATATGCCCCGCAGCAGAAGTTAGTATGCTACCCACTTCTTCTAAAGACCCAATTGCAGCTTCTATAATACGTGCTCCATTCTCTGCAGACTGAGTGGAACTATGGCTAATTTCAGCCACCAGCTCCAAAGATCCTGAGACTTCTTGGGTGGTGGCACTGACCTCTTCGGTCGCAGAGGCCAGAAGCTCGGTTTGCCCTAGTACTTCTGATTGATGGTGTGCTAATAGATCTAAACCTTTATTCAATTCGGCCGCATTCCCCGATAGAGCTTCACTGTTCGCTTGCACCCCCGATACGAGTTCACCCAAGTTCTCACATGTTTCATTTATGCTCGATGCCAGTCGATTAAACTCATCGTTGGGGTTTTTAGTCAAGGCCATACGCTTAGATAAGTCCCCTTCTGACAAATTATGCAAAATCTCTCGAGTCTTGGCTAACGAACGAGAAAGCGAGCTACTTTGCATGATAAAGATCGATATGGTGAACACTGCCAATACAATACACGCCACCATAATTGACCATATCGTTTGACCTGAAGAGTTTTCCGCTGAAGATTGATACTGAGCACTGATGGTACCAAGCTCACCAGTAGCAGCAGCAATAATGGTTTTAAGCTGCATTTTTGTAGAAATAAGCTGCTGCTCAACACTACCCAGTTGTTTTGAAAGCTCACTTACTCTTTTAAAGGTAGCTTTATACTGTTCGATTTCTTTTTCGTAGAGATCCAGCATCGCATACACATTGGACATGCTTTCAAATGCGCCCATGGCGCGATTAAACAGCTTAAGATTTTTCTCATTAGGTTGAAGCAAATAGTTTTGCTGGGATTTTACCATCGCCTGAAAATCTGAATTGAGCGTCACCATGCCCGTCTCTGCAATTTTCTGTTCAATGGTAGTGGCGAGTTGCTTAAGTTCTCCTAATTTCCCTTCTTCGATATTGAACCCCAACTCCTGCTTGAGCCCTAACCAAGGGCTTACTGCGGCCTCAAAATCACCAATACTCGTTGCTAATTCAGTAGCATAGCTCTTCAAATCTAGAGTATTTAAGAAGGACAAGTCGTTGTTAACGGCAGCAACGATATCAGAGATGTCCTCTTTCGCTTTTGCTACTTGAGAGCCTTGCAAATTATCTAACTCACTACTCAAAGTAAGAATTTTGCTTTGAGTTTGGTATATCGAAATCGACCCAGACGATATATCACCACTACGATGATACTGCTCACTCATATAAGTCAGTCGAGAAGAAGTAAACACCGCTAGCGTAATAAAACCTATAGTTAGCACCATTAGAAACAAGGTGACTTTTTGTTTCTGAGAAAGCGCAAGTATATTCATAGAACATCCTTTTACATCAGTTGATGTATTCCAAACTTGCCTAGCCTACTTGTATACAAATAGTTATAAAATCGCACATTGAGTGATATTTTCTTTAACTATATTTTAGTCTATGTGGCGCTTTTTTTATTGGCTACTATAAACTTAGCTTTATCCCCCCAAAAACCTATATTAACCCTACTTTTTGTAATAAAATAACGAAAAATAATTCGCTAGAGAAGTATCTATGTCAACGATTGGTCGTATCCATTCTTTCGAATCTTGTGGAACAGTCGACGGACCCGGAATTCGTTTTATCGTGTTTATGCAAGGATGCTTAATGCGATGTATGTATTGTCACAATAGAGATACTTGGGATACTCACACAGGTAAAGAAATAACTGTTGAAGAAACAATCAACGAAGCAAAGAGTTATCGCCATTTTATGAATGCGTCTGGTGGTGGAGTTACCTGCTCTGGTGGAGAAGCCATGCTGCAACCGGAATTTGTGCGAGATTTTTTTCGTGCTGCTAAGGCAGAAGGTATTCACACTTGCCTAGATACTAACGGCTATATTCGTAAGCATAGCCAAGTAATTGATGACGTACTCGAAGCAACGGATCTAGTAATGCTAGATCTAAAACATATCAATGATGATGTACATCATGATTTTATTGGTGTCTCAAATAAACGTACGCTAGATTTCGCTCGATACCTGCAAAAAATTGGACAAAAGACATGGATCCGTTATGTTGTCGTACCTGGCTACACTGATAGCGAAGAGGATGCTCATCTTCTGGGAAGGTTTATCCAAGATATGGACAACGTAGAAAAAGTGGAGTTACTGCCGTACCATAAGTTGGGCGCACATAAATGGGAGGCTTTAGGCTTAGAATACCCTCTTGAAGATGTGGAACCGCCATCTAAGCAAACTATGGATAATATAGTCTCAGTTATTGAACAATATCACTCTAACGTAAAATACTGATTCCCAAACACTGCTATTTCATCAACAATACCAGCCCTATCTGGACTGGTATTCTAACTGAATTAGTTTGCAACTATCAGAGCTGTGCTTCCTAACAATTATTCTGCTCTCTATTAAATGGGTTTGGGAAGATATTTCCTTAAACTTAATACCTAAGCTGCGTCTTGAATTGAGTTTCCAGCATATTACATGTGGCGCTATTGTGCTTTTAGGTCTCTTATGGTCAACCCAAGCCAGTGTAAAAGACAATCTAACCATTCATTTTTTAGCACTCACTTCTTTAACCCTTATGTATGGCTGGCGAAGCGCTTGTGGCCTCACCATTGTGATTGCAATATCACTCAGTTTTTTCGGTCAAATTGAACCTTATAAGTTACCCAGCTATATTGTTTTATCATGCTTTTTACCCGTAATGATCAGCTACAGTATTTTCTTGCTTAGCTACTCATATCTACCAAGAAATATTTTTGTGTTTATTTTTGTAGCCGGCTTCTTTAACGGAGCCTTCACGGGCAGCCTACATCTTTTAATGAATGCAATTTATCTGCTATCTATTGGAGCTTACGACTGGGCAACCATATCAGATAATTATCTAATATTTCTTCCCTTACTTGCATTTCCTGAAGGCCTCCTAAATGGTATGACAGTAGCCATTTTAGTCGTCTTTAAGCCAGAGTGGCTGCGTGTATTTTCCGACCGAGATTATATCTACAATCATTACCGAGATAAGTAGCCTGTAGAACGCCATAAATTCCCTACTTTTTGATAGAAAACATGTGTTGAGATCATATTTATATCATTACCTAATCGATAAGCTGAACGTAGTGCAAAATTTATCAGACTTTGAAGGAAAGATTATGGAAATGACCAATGCTCAGCGTTTGATTCTGTCAAACCAATACCAGTTGATGTCACAGCTAGACCCAGATAACAAAGCCAAATATTCTCGGCTCAAGAATATAGTAGAGCGAGGCTACGCTCTTCATATGCGCGAGCTAGACAAGAACTTCGGTGCTCTCGACGAGCTAGAATGTAGAAAAACTATCGATGTGATGGAAATGTTCCACGCGATGCAAGAGTCATACAAGGGGCTAGCACTAGAAGCCCAAAACAAGATTGAACCAAGGCGTCTTACCTTCCTTGGGTTTGATATGGCTACCGAATCACAGTACGTTCACTATGTTCGCTTTCTAATTTCTTCAGAAGGTGCGTATCCAAGCTTTGATCAAACTCATCAATTTAACGCTCAGATGCCAATGTTAGACAAATATCATCGGATGTTAGAAGTGTGGCGGACATGTCCACGCCAGTATCACTTGTGTGATAATGAAATTAAACAAATACTAAATGCCTAAATTACTGAGCGCTGCCGCTCGGCAGCTCTCCATCTCTACAAGCCCACTTTCAAACAATTTCAAAAACTAACAAATTCATCAATCAGTTCTTTACCATAAGACGGATTTTGCCACATCTTAATAACCTCACTTTAAGCAAGTGGTCAAACATCACAATTTGCAAATAAATACATATTTTTTAAGCAAAATTCTAAAAACCAACTAATCTTTACTATGAAGGGATTTGTTTTTTTCTATGCGGGTTGATTGTCTGTAAAGGCAGGTTCAGAGGGGAAGTCATTATGAGTATTTTCGACCATTACCAATCACGCTATGAAGCAGCCAAGGATGAAGAGTTATCTTTGCAAGATTTCTTGGCGCTTTGTAAAGATGATAAAAGTGCTTACGCTAATGCAGCAGAGCGTCTACTGATGGCTATTGGGGAACCAGAATTAATTGATACAGCACAAGACCCTTGCCTAAGCAGAATTTTCTCTAACCGAGTGATTTCTCGGTACGAAACATTTAAAGATTTTTATGGCATGGAAGAAGCAATAGAGCAAATTGTATCTTACCTCAAGCATGCTGCTCAAGGTCTTGAAGAACGCAAGCAGATTATTTATCTGCTTGGTCCAGTCGGTGGTGGTAAATCATCACTAGCAGAAAAGCTAAAAGCACTCATGCAGCAAGTGCCAATTTATGTACTCTCTGCAAATGGAGAACGAAGCCCTGTTAATGATCATCCATTCTGCCTATTTGATGTCACTGAAGATGGAGATCTACTAAAACGTGAATACGATATTGAAAAGCGCTATCTTCGCTCAATCATGTCGCCTTGGGCGGCTAAGAGACTTCATGAATTTGGTGGCGATATCACCAAGTTTAAGGTGGTCAAAGTAAGACCATCCATTTTAGACCAAGTTGCTATCGCAAAAACCGAACCTGGAGATGAAAATAACCAAGATATTTCATCGCTTGTTGGCAAAGTCGATATCCGTCAATTAGAGCATTACTCACAAGATGATCCAGACGCCTATAGCTACTCAGGTGCACTCTGCCGAGCTAACCAAGGCTTGATGGAGTTTGTGGAAATGTTTAAAGCGCCAATTAAAGTGCTTCACCCTCTACTTACTGCGACACAAGAAGGTAACTATAACGGTACAGAAGGCCTATCAGCACTTCCGTTCGACGGTATGATCCTTGCCCACTCCAATGAATCTGAGTGGCAAACATTCCGTAACAACAAGAACAATGAAGCTTTCTTGGACCGCGTATACATAGTTAAAGTCCCTTATTGTCTTCGAGTTTCTGAAGAGATCAAAATCTATCAGAAACTGCTCGATCACTCAGAACTTGCTAAAGCTCCATGTTCTCCAAGTACTCTAGAGTTGCTATCTCAATTCAGCATTCTTTCTAGACTCAAAGATCCAGAGAACTCTTCCATCTTCTCCAAAATGCGCGTTTATGATGGAGAAACATTGAAAGATACGGATCCTAAAGCAAAAAGCTATCAAGAGTATCGAGACTTCGCTGGCGTAGACGAAGGTATGTCCGGTCTGTCAACGCGCTTTGCGTTCAAAATTCTTTCTCGCGTTTTCAACTTCGACCAAACTGAAGTTGCTGCAAACCCTGTGCATCTCTTCTATGTTATTGAGCAGCAAATTGAACGTGAGCAATTCCCACAAGAAACTGCCGAGAAGTACTTAGAATTTCTTAAAGGGTATTTGGTGCCAAGATACGTTGAGTTTATTGGCAAAGAAATTCAAACGGCCTACTTGGAATCTTATTCAGAATACGGGCAAAACATATTTGACAGGTATGTCACTTACGCGGACTTCTGGATCCAAGATCAAGAGTATCGCGATCCAGAAACAGGTCAGCTATTTGATCGATCCGCTCTTAACAACGAACTAGAAAAAATCGAAAAAACCGCAGGTATCAGCAATCCTAAAGATTTCCGTAATGAGATCGTTAACTTTGTACTTAGAGCGCGCGCAAGCAACAACGGACAGAACCCTGTTTGGACCAGCTACGAAAAACTCCGTACGGTTATTGAGAAGAAAATGTTCTCAAATACAGAGGAACTGCTGCCCGTTATTTCCTTTAATGCCAAAACATCTTCTGAAGATCAGAAGAAACATGATGACTTCGTGGCTCGTATGATGGAGAAAGGCTATACCGAAAAACAGGTTCGCCTATTGTCAGAATGGTACTTACGAGTACGCAAATCGTCTTGATGGCTAGGAAGCGTTTCCTCTTTAAGAGAGGAATACGGCCAATGAATTAGCAGCCAGACTTAACATCTGGCTGTGTATTGGATGAGAACATACTCTCATTATGAGTGTGTAAGATACGAGGGATGACTCATGGCGCAATTTATTGACCGACGACTGAACGGCAAAAATAAAAGCGCGGTAAACCGCCAACGATTTTTGCGTCGTCATAAAGAACAAATCAAAGAATCTGTTGCAGACGCCGTCAACCGCCGCTCAATTACTAATACTGAAACTGGCGAAGACGTTGCAATTCCTCACAAAGACATCAAAGAACCTATTTTTCATCAAGGTAAAGGGGGCGTAAAAGAACGTGTTCATCCCGGTAACGACCAATTCATAACTGGAGATAAAATAGAGCGCCCTAAAGGGGGAGGTCAAGGTGGTTCAGGTGAGGGCGACGCTAGCCCAGATGGTGAAGGCCAAGACGAATTTGTATTCCAAATATCCAAAGATGAATATCTAGATATTTTATTCGAAGACCTCGAATTACCAAACTTAGAAAAAAACCAGATCAACAAGATCACAGAGTGGAAAACTCATAGAGCGGGTTATCAAACTGCGGGGGTGCCTGCAAATATAGCGATTGTGAAATCGCTGCAGCAGTCTCTTGCGCGCCGAACGGCAATGACGGCTGGCAAAAAACGTATGCTTAGAGAACTTGAGGAAGAACTAGACCAAGTTAAGATGAGCGAACCAGCCCAACTACTTGAGGAAAAAAGACTCAAAAAAGAAATCAAGGATCTTCGCAAGCGCATCGATACGGTTCCCTTCATTGACACCTTTGATCTGAGATTTAAAAACTATGAGCGTAGACCTATCCCTTCGAGTCAAGCAGTTATGTTCTGCTTGATGGATGTTTCTGGCTCTATGGACCAAGCTACCAAAGATATTGCCAAACGCTTTTATGTCCTACTCTACCTGTTCTTAACAAGGACTTATGAAAACGTCGAAGTAGTATTCATTCGCCACCATACTCAAGCAAAAGAAGTGGATGAGCATGAGTTTTTCTATTCACAAGAAACTGGTGGCACCATAGTGTCTAGTGCACTGAAATTGATGAAAGAAATTGTCGCAGACCGCTACCCTGTCGGTGAATGGAACATTTATGCGGCGCAAGCGTCAGATGGCGATAACTGGGCAGATGATTCGCCAAGATGCCGCGAATTACTCACCAAAAACTTATTACCTAACTGCCAATACTACTCTTACATAGAAATTACTCGCCGCTCTCATCAGACTTTGTGGCATGAATATGAAAAACTGGAAGATGCTTTCGATAACTTTGCAATGAAAAATATTCGAAGCGTAGAGGATATTTTCCCCGTATTCCGAGAGCTTTTCAGAAAAGAAACGGCTTAGGGAGGTTATGATGGCAACGAAAACCAAAAAAGCGACTAAGAAGAAAACTCTGCCAGACGGCCCAGATTGGACCTTTGATATACTTGACCGATATCATGTGGAAATTAAGCGTGTTGCAGACCACTACCATTTAGATACCTATCCGAATCAAATTGAGGTCATCACTTCAGAGCAAATGATGGATGCCTATTCAAGCATCGGCATGCCAATTAATTATAATCACTGGTCATTCGGTAAAAAATTCATTCAAACAGAACAAGGATACAAACATGGGCAAATGGGGTTAGCCTACGAAATCGTGATTAACTCAGATCCTTGTATCGCCTATTTGATGGAAGAAAATACCGTGACCATGCAAGCACTTGTAATGGCTCATGCATGTTATGGACATAACTCCTTCTTTAAAGGTAACTACTTATTTCAAACCTGGACAGACGCGAGTTCAATTATCGATTACCTTCTGTTTGCTAAAAACTATATTGCAGAATGCGAGCAAAAGTACGGGGTTAAAGAAGTCGAAGAGTTGCTGGACTCTTGCCATGCACTGATGAACTTCGGAGTAGACCGCTACAAACGCCCCGAGAAGATTTCTATCGCGGAAGAGAAAATGCGCCAAGAAGAACGTGAGACTTACCTACAATCTCAAGTAAACGATCTTTGGCGTACTGTACCTAAAGGTAAGGTAGAACAAGAGGAATCCAAGGTACGCTTCCCCTCAGAGCCACAAGAAAATATCCTCTATTTTATCGAAAAGCATGCACCGCTTTTGGAGTCATGGCAGAGAGAAATTGTCCGCATTGTGCGTAAAATTAGTCAATACTTTTACCCACAAAAACAAACTCAGGTCATGAATGAAGGCTGGGCAACATTCTGGCATTACACTATTCTTAATCATTTATATGATGAAGGATTAGTAACAGATCGCTTCATATTAGAGTTCCTTCATAGCCACACCAGTGTGGTTGCACAGCCCGCCTATAATAGCCCGTATTTCAGCGGCATTAACCCTTACGCTCTCGGCTTTGCAATGTTCCGCGATATACGACGGATTTGTGAAGAACCCACTGACGAAGATAGAGAGTGGTTCCCTGAACTGGTAGATACAGACTGGCTTGAAGCCGTACACTTTGCGATGAAAAACTTCAAAGATGAAAGCTTTATTAGCCAGTATTTATCACCTAAGTTGATGCGAGAGTTCAAGTTGTTCGCAATCACTGATGATGACAGGAAAAACTATATCGAAGTCACAGCGATACACAATGACTTAGGCTATAGAGATATTAGAGAGAAGCTCGCAGGACAATATAACCTAAGTAGTCTTGAGCCTAATATTCAAGTCTTTAACGTCGATGTTCGGGGAGATAGATCGCTTACCCTCCAATATGTACCGCATGATCGGATCCCTCTCGATGAGAGCTATGAAGAAGTCCTTAAGCATCTATATCGCTTATGGGGTTTTGATGTGATTCTGGAAGAAGTTAAAGAGTCAGGACGAAGAGAAATTCTTACGACTTGCCCAAAAAGAAATGAATATGATGGACAAATATAAACTCTTTAAAATCTAATAAAAAGGGAGCACATTTACAATGCGCTCCCTTTTTTCATTATCTTATCACGCAATGCACGTAGATAAATAAAGCTAGATCGTTTTCACTATTCGGCGAACAACTTCTAGGTCTTCTGGTGTATCTACACCAGCTGGTGGAACCTGCTTAGCAATCTCCACGTGAATTTTCTCACCATACCAAAGCACTCTAAGCTGCTCTAGGCTTTCAATTTTCTCTAACGCTGTTGGCTGCCAATTAATATAGGTATTGATAAAACCAGCTCGATAAGCATAAATACCAATATGCCTCATTAATGGCTGAACTATCGCCTTATCAGCATTTGCAAAGTTATCACGATCCCAAGGGATGGTAGCGCGACTAAAATAGAGCGCATAGCCTTCACTATCTGTAACTACTTTGACCGAATTGGGGTTAAAAATCTCATCCTGATGGGATATTTCCACCGCTAACGTTGCCATCGGAGCCTGACTATTCGCCAAATTATTCGCGACTTGAGCAATAGTCACTGGTGGGATCAAAGGCTCATCACCCTGCACATTAACAATCACTTGATTGTCATCTATACCCATTGTTTGAATCACTTCAGCTAAACGCTCTGTCCCTGATTGATGGTCAGATGACGTCATACATACTAACCCACCAAACGCTTTAACTGCCGTTTCTACTCGTTTATCGTCAGTCGCAACAATAACCGTCTCTGCTCCAGACTGAATTGCCTGTTCATACACCCACTGGATCATTGGTTTTCCAGCGATATCAGCAAGCGGCTTACCAGGTAAGCGTGAGGAGTCGTACCTAGCAGGAATGATGACTGTAAAGGCCATTACCTTCCCTCTTCCATACTCATTTGGCGCGCTTCTGGTTCCAATAAAACCGGAATACCTTCTTTTATCGGATAAGCCAAGCGATCTAACTTACAAATCAATTCTTGTTTATCTTTATCGAATGTCAGTTTTCCTTTGCAAACTGGACATGCAACTATCTCAAGCAGTCGATGATCCATACTGTTCCTTAACCTCTTTAATTTTACTTATAATACGCGCTTCATCTTGGTGACAGAATGTAGCCGTTACAGGGAGATACCACCAATTTTCTTCAGCATAATCACCACACTTGACCGCATCTTTTTCTGTCATTATGAGATGCTGTCCTTGAGATGCTAAAGTTTTTAGCTCACAGGGATCGAAGTCTTGATGATCAGAAAACCCTTGGGTTAACACTGGCTGGGCACCTAAGCTTTTTAACGTATCAAAAAAGCGGGGGGGATGACCAATACCCGCGATAGCAACAAGTGACTCTAATTGACTGACAGGTGCCTTGAAGTTAGTTTTCAAATTAACCGCTAGGCTGGGTGTTAAGCTCATCATCATTTCACCAGCTTTTGCTTCACCACCATTAGCTACGATAAAGTTGACTTCTGATAGTCGAGAAGTCGACTCTCGTAGAGGCCCCAGAGGCATAAGATGGCGATTACCAAAGCGGCGGTGCCCATCTACCACCACCAACTCAATATCGCGCTCTAGAGCGTAGTGTTGCAGGCCATCATCTGTAACAACAATGTCTACACCTAGAGATAGAAGTGCTTTTACTGCATCACTGCGTTTGGGAGAAACCGCAACTGGAGCTCCTGTTCGCTGAAAGATGAGCTTAGGTTCATCTCCACAATCTTTAGTCGAGGTCTGTCCTTCAACTACTAAGGGATAATGAGGTGCCTTTGCACCATAACCGCGTGAAACGACACCTGGTTTATACCCTTGAGCTTGAAGCTGCTCAATCAGCCAAATGACAACAGGCGTTTTGCCATTTCCACCAACCGTAATGTTCCCAACAACAATTACTGGAATAGGCGCTCGGTAACTGGCTCTTTTCCCGGATAAGAAGTCATTGCGCCGCCTGCGGCTAAAAAAGCCAAAAAGGCGACTAAGTGGCCAAAGTAATGGCCACACTATATAAAAAAGGGGTGATCTACCAAACCAGATTTTTTGAATCATGGTTTAACCACCAAACTGAATTCTATGCAACTGAGCATATGCCCCATCTTTTTCTAGTAGGCTAGTGTGATTACCGTGTTCTATGATTTCACCTTCATCAACAACCAGAATTTCATCTGCACTTTCAATAGTTGATAAGCGATGAGCAATAACGAGTACAGTCTTGTTTTTTTGCAGTTCATCTAGCGCAGACTGAATAGCTTTCTCAGATTCAGTATCTAGTGCTGATGTTGCTTCATCCAAGATCAGAACAGGCGCATCTCTTAACAATGCTCTCGCAATTGCGATTCTTTGACGCTGTCCCCCTGAAAGGCTAGCACCATTTTCGCCAATTACCGTGTCAAGACCATGTTCCATATTTTCAATAAAATCCATGGCATAAGCCAAGTGCGCTGCTTGTTCAATCTGTTCACGGCTATAATCTTGCGTTGCTGCATAAGCTATATTATTCGCGATGGTATCGTTGAATAGATGCACATTTTGGGATACCAAAGCAAAATGAGTACGTAGATTAGTCAATTTGTAATCTCGAATGTCATGACCATCAAGTTCAATACATCCAGAATCTACATCATAAAAGCGTGTAAATAGATTTGCTATGGTACTTTTTCCTGATCCAGACCGACCAACAAGTGCCACCGTTTTTCCTTGAGGTACGTCAAAACTAACCTTACGCAGAGCTGGCGCATCTTTCCCATTATAAGTAAACGTAACCTCTTTTACCGCTAACTCACCATGAGCTTTATCAATCTCATACGTCCCTTTGTCTTGCTCGGTTTCTAGATCCATTAGCTCAAATAAAGTCTGACTCGCTGCCATACCACGCTGAAAATCTGACGTTACATTTGTTAATGCTTTAAGAGGTCTCATCAGAGCAAACATCGCAGAAAATACGACCGTAAACGTACCTGGTGTCAATTGCTCTTTGATTGAATCTACGCTGGCCAAAAATAGCACCACAACCAAAGCGATAGAGGCAATAATCTGAATGACTGGGTTGGCAATCGCTTGAGCGGCAACCAGCTTCATTGACTGCTGGCGCATCTGGTTACTGACAACATCGAACCGCTCGCGCTCCACGTCTTGACCGCCATAGCTCAATACAACCTTATGCCCCTTGAGCATTTGCTCTGCTGAAGCAGTTACATGACCCATAGTGTCTTGCATATTTTTGGATATTTTACGAAAACGTTTTGAGACAACACTGATGCCCCATGCGACAATCGGAGCGACAATAAAAAGGACTAGAGACAACTGCCAACTATACCAAAACATTAATACAAGAAAGCCTATTATACTCGCTCCCTCTCGAACAATACTCACCAAAGCACGACTCGTAGCACCAGCGACCTGCTCAGAATCATAAGTAATTCGAGACAGTAATCCCCCTGTAGATTCTTTATCAAAATAGGAGACAGGCATATGCATAAACTGGCTAAAAATCCGGCGACGCATCAGCATAACGACATTGCCCGACACCCAGCTCAGACAATAGGAAGAAACAAAACCACTCGCGCCTCTTAAAAGCATCATACCAAACACGATGAAAGGTAGGACCCGAAGGAAATTTGACTCTGCATCACCAAAGCCTTCATCGAGAAGAGGCTTCAATAGCGAAACCATATAGGTATCAGCTGCAGCATTAATAATCAGAGCAACAACGGCAACTGAAAGGCCAGCTTTGTATAGGCGAATATAAGTCCAAAGGCGTTTAAAGGTTTGCCATGTTGTTTCATCTTGATTTGGAGACATAGAAGAGCTTATCTTAAAATAATATGCTCACTATTCTACTCCGTTACGTAGCATCTGCCTATACCAAGACTGCCCTTTCCCTTTTCTTAATGGCTCGACTTGCCAATTCGAGTCATAATAGCTGATAGTAATTTGCCCATAGCTTCCCGTATCTAACCAAGCTACACCCGATTTTTTGTATCTTTCAACGACGGTTTGGGCTGGTAGCTGCCATTTTCCAATTTTGGCTGTAGATGCTATTGCGAAATCTGGACCAACCACTTTTATAAACTGAATACTTGATGACGTCCGACTACCATGATGAGGCACAATGAGCACATCGCTACGCAATAACTTGGGTTGCCTGACCAATATCCACTCTACAACAGCGTCGATATCACCAGTTAACAGTATGGCTCGTTTACTGTTTGATTGAGTTACTCTAACAACGCAAGAATGTGGGTTATAAGCTCTGGGCACAACATTATTTGGCCATATAAACTCTATCTGCAAAGCTTGCCAAGTCATTTTTCCCCCAGCCAGACACGCCTTACCACCCATTAACTTCTGACTACTTATTACATGTTCAGGGTTCCAATACTCGATGATAGAGGCCATACCACCAGCATGATCCTTATCTGAGTGCGATAAAATCAGGCTCTGTATTTTGCGTACACCGTGATAGTGAAGAAAAGGCGTAATGACTTGCTCTGCAATACTGCTTTCCTGCCAAGCAATACCTGTATCATAAACAATGGCTTCTCTACCTTGTTTAATCACTATGGCCAATCCATGACCAACATCAAGCACAAAGACCTGCCATATTGGCTTGACCCTCCACTCGATTAAAACAGCTAATAAACATAGAAGCGAAAGGCTGTTCCCACACTTATTCAGATAGGGAGCGATCAAAAATAGTGAAAGAAGAAAGCATAACAAAATCACTTGTTCATTGGATAAAGCAAGCCAAGTTTCTTCAGCAAAACTCAAAGCATATAACGCAGGCTGAATTGACAAATCTACCCAATCCCAAAGGAAAGTGACGTTAGCACCAATATCCAACATAAGTGCTGTGAGAGATATTGGCACCACAAGAAAGCTGAACCATGTTACAAATACAAGGTTGTAAATAAAGCTACTCAAACTAACACCGTGAAAAAACAAGGCTATCACTGGCATCATTCCTACAAGCAAAGCAACCTGAAGTGTCACCGCTTTCTTCCAATAGGATAAATGAGTACTTTTTTGCGTTGAAAAAATCAAAATCACTGCAACCGCCCACATGGTAAGCCACAAACTCATCGACGCCGTTGAAAAAGGGTCCCCAAATAGTAAGACGCATAGAATGAGTAACCATTGATAACTAGGAGGCACTCGATTTGAAGACATTGTCAATATGCATACCAAACAGCAAGCAATAACTGCCCTTTGCGTAGGAATGGAAAACCCTGCCAGCCATGCGTAACACACACTAGACATAATAGCGATAATCATCGGAGTATTTCTCCAACGATAGAAGAGCCGAAAGACCATTTTTCCTACAAGCCAACCAATAGAAAAAACAATCCCGACGTGCAGTCCAGATATCGCAATTAAGTGACTGAGTCCACTGGCTTTGAGTTGACCTTGAATCTTTATGGATAGTTCATCCCTTATACCAAAGGTCAAAGCAAGTATTATTCCTTTACTCACCAGCGTATCTACCGATTTCTTTACTTGATTGAGCCATGAAAAACGCACAGATTCTCTACTTCGAATCCAATAGCTGTGACCTGCAACTATGCTACCTCGACCAACAATACGTTGCTGCAAAGCAAACTTTTCAGCATCGAAGCCGACATCGTTCAGGTATCCCGTAATGGGCTTTAGTTTAATTTTTGCTCGGATCTTGTCATTCGGAACAAGTTTTATTAGTGACACCAACCTTATGCTTGGTCTAAAAGAAATTGGAATAGCATTTCCATTAATAGCGGTCACAGTAACTTTGCCTTGAAAACCATGACTTATTTGCTTAAAAAGGCTGTTAACCTTCGCATTTATGGTAATATTTGGTCCGTCTTGGAAAAGTACTTCTTGCTGATGGCGTAAAAAGTTGCTGTGTATTATGAGTATCAGTAAAGCAATGAGTAATCCAACACACCATCTTAGCAATTTTAACCTTATACTGAGTATCAGGATCAATACGCAGGGAAACACCCATGGCCATGATGGCACAGTCCACCAAAACTGGGCGGTTGAGATAAGGAAACAAAACGAAATGAGTGTCCAGTAATTAAAAAAGAGAGTCATATTTCCCTATGCCAAGAAAACTCATAAAACGTTTTATGCCTGACCATGAGGTCATAAAGCGCCAGAAAGCACTGAAAATTTTTGGTAATGTGCTTTACAACCCTAACCTCTGGTGCCTAAATCGTCGTTCTGCTTCAGGGGCATTTGCCGTTGGTTTGTTTATGGCTTTCGTACCCTTACCAAGCCAAATGATTATGTCGGCAGGTTTAGCGATTGTATGTGGTGTCAACCTTCCCTTGTCTGTCGCTCTAGTTTGGGTAAGCAACCCTATAACCATGCCCGTGCTGTTTTACTTTGCTTATAAAGTCGGCGCCTTGGTAATGCATACCCCTCCCCAGCCTTTTCATTTCGAGTTATCGTGGGACTTTATCATGCAGCAGATGAGCACCATTGGTCCTCCCTTCATACTCGGCTGTATGATTTGTGGTATTGTCTCAGCCATTGCTGGGTACTTCGGTATCAAGGCACTTTGGCGCTATTCTGTTGTAAGAAGCTGGCAGCAAAGAAAAATTAGATTAGGTAGGTTACTAAAGAAAGGAAAGCGCAAAAATTAGGCTTGCGACGAGTTTTTAGATTTGGTGAAACTTACATGTCATACAAAGATTAAAGGGCCCAAGTGGCCCTTTAATCTTTGTGCTTTTATTTAGAACTTAGGACTAAAGCTGGGTTCAGTTTAGATGCACGAGAAGCCGGATACCAAGTCGCAAGTAAACTTAAGATAATCGCCGTTCCTGACACAAGCGCTATGTCTGTCCAGACAATTTGGGAGGGAAGAAAATCAACAAAGTATATATCCCCAGAAAGAAATTGATGGCCAAGCGCTTTTTCCAGAAGCTTGATAAGGTAAGTCAAATTAGCTGCGACTAAAACACCGAATACGCTACCGACAACACTACCTAGGACACCAGAAAAAACGCCTTGCCAAATGAAAATCCGCTTAACCAAACCATCTGTCGCTCCCATAGTCCTTAATATCGCAATTTCTCCAGCACGATCCTTCACCGCCATCATTAGCGTCGATACTATGTTAAAGCTGGCAACACCTATTACGAGAACCATGACTAAATACATTATCGTCCGGACAAGTTGAATGTCTCGATACAAGAAACCATATTCTTGTTGCCAGCTGCGCAGATAAACATAAACATTTAGAGTATTACCTGCTTCACGAACAATTTGCGTCGCATTGAGCACATCAAAAACTTTCAAGGACACGCCAGTAACAGCATCTGTAAGCTGAGCGTATTTCTGAGCATCTTTTAGAGGCACTATTGCAAGGTTATGGTCAATCTGCCCATTGAGTTTGAGCAAGCCAGCGACCTTCACTCGAACTCGCTTCGGCGCTTGTACTCGAGTGGTTGAACCCGCTGTAGGAATCATAAGAGTAAGATAATCACCTTCTGACACTCCTAAGTACTCAGCCACTCCTTGCCCAAGAATCACCTGTTGTTTGCCCGGCATAAAATTCTGCCACGCCTTGCCACCCACATAGCGGCTGATACTAGACACTTTAGATTCTAACTCTGCGTCGACTCCACGAACTTCCAGCGCCTTAACCTTATTGCCTTTTTCAGCTAACGCCGTAATAGTTACATAGGGAGCCGCCGCTTCAATTTTGGGGTGCTTTTCAGCTTGCTCCATCACTGACTGCCAATCGGAGATAGGCCCTCTCACTCCTTCAAACTCACCATGAGCAATCACGGATAGAACGCGATCCTTTAGCTCTCGTTCAAAGCCATTCATTGCTGACAGTCCTATGATGATAACTGCGACGCCAACTGTGATACCGATAGTGGACGACAAAGAAATGAACGACACCATTTTATTTCGCTGCTTGGCACGGCTAAAACGGCTACCAATTAATAGTGATAATGAAGAAAACACACTAGACTCCCTCCACATCAAGCAGCAAACCATCTTGCATGTGTAACTGCTTATCCATTTTTGCGGCTAACTCGCCATCATGAGTTACCACCAGATATGCCGTTCCTGATTCTTGGTTTAACTCGCGCATTAGATCGTAAATAGATAGCGCCGTTTGGTAATCGAGATTGCCCGTTGGTTCGTCAGCAAGCACTAAAGAGGGATTGTTAACAAGCGCACGAGCTATCGCAACACGTTGGCGCTCTCCCCCAGAAAGCTCGGAAGGCCGATGGTCCAAACGGTGACTTAATCCAACTTTATCAAGTAAAGCTTTAGCGGTCTGTTTGGCTTTAGTTGATTTTTCTCCGCCAATCAAAAGCGGCATGGCGACATTTTCTAACGCGCTAAAATCGGCCAAAAGATGGTGAAATTGATAAACAAAGCCAAGGTGCTGATTACGAAGCCTAGCTTGCTTATTCGAATTTAAAGACGCGATATTCTGCCCAAGAATACTCACCTCTCCTTCGGTTGCATCATCAAGCGTCCCCAGAATATGCAGCAAGGTACTTTTACCAGACCCTGATGAGCCAATGATCGAAGCCAGTTCACCTTTTTGTAACTCAAAGCTAACCCCTTTGAGGACTTGAGTGTCAATCGAACCTTCTCGATATGTTTTACAAATATTATGACATTGAAGGAGGTTATTCATATCTCAAAGCCTCAGCAGGTTTAATAGAAGATGCACGATAAGAAGGGAAAAGCGTCGCCAATAAACTCAGAGCAATGGCCATTACGATCACAGTTCCGATTTGGAAAGGATTGACTAATACAGGCAGTTGACCTCCAACGGAAAGCAAAGCAACACCAGCACTGTCGAGTATAGAGTTGAGATTAGTGGCCAACAAAACACCCAGTCCACCACCAATGATTGATCCAAGAACACCACTGCTCGCCCCTTGAACCATGAAAACGCCTATCAGCTGAGCCTTTGTCATACCTTGAGTCTTCAATATTGCTACTTCTGCTTGCTTTTCCATTACCACCATAATAAGGGCAGATATAATATTAAACGCTGCAACGCCAATAATAAGGCCAAGCATCAAACCCATCATATTTTTTTCCATCCGAACCGCTTGGAACAACTCACCACGTTGGTCTCGCCAATCTTGCCATTGCCAACCGTCTGGCAGCACTTTACTTCCAAGATCGCTAACGACAAAGGGGTCGTCAAAGAATAATCGCCAACCTGTGATTGTGTTTTTGGGTAGTCGAAGCAGACGAACTGCATCATCTATATGAGTCACTATTAGCTGGGAGTCGACGTCAGAGCCTGTATTATAAATACCAGCCACGGTGAAGATTCGTTGACTTGGAATGCGCCCAAGTGGAGTAAACTGACTAGCGCTTGTGACCATAAGACGCACTTTGTCGCCAACCGAAGCTTTCAACCCTCTCGCCAAGCTTTGGCCAATCAAAACTTGGTATTGCCCCGACTGCAAAGAGGTGAGTCTGCCAGCAACCAAGAAAGATTCTATCGGATCATGGTCGTTCGGTTTTACGCCGATCAACAAACCCGCAGATAGTGTATTAGCACTTTGAATAACCGCTTCTCCTTGAACAATAGGTTCTGGTGAAGATGAGCTCGGCAGCTGCTCAAGAAAGTCAGGGGGGGAAGTGTTCGGTGTTTTTCCGTCAGCGTAAGAAACTATCGCCTGGGGCAAAACACCCAAGATACGGCCCTTCAATTGCGCTTCGAAACCATTCATTACCGAAAGTACCGTCACCAGAGACATTACACCTATGGTAATGCCAGCTGTCGACATATAAGACACAAAACGGCTGAACCTATCACCCGAACGTCCTCGTAAATAACGAAGACCTATAAAGGCAGATACAGGATGGAACATAGTTATAACCAAAAACGTTTGATAGCTGTTACTGTAACGATTTATCGCTCTAGGTTGTAGTCCTTATTCGCTAAAATGGCGTCAAATAATGCGCGAAACAATGAGATATCTTGATTAGTTGCTGCTTATGGCGATAATCAAGACATAGCTTTAAGGAATTTGCGTATGTCTGAGCAAGAATATTTTACCGTACATCATAAAATGTCCGTTAACGTCGAACCTTTACCTGACACTGAGGTTTTACCAAGTTATGAGCAGTTCGAACGCGAAATTCCTGCCCCTTTTCTCGTCGCTAGTGAGTTCAGTCATCTCGATATTTTAAACGATCATGCTCGCGCTGAAATGAAGAGCATTGATTTCAAATACGTGATTGATTTACTTGATGCGCAAAACTCTAAGCTTAATTTGCTCTTGACCTTTATGCTTTCTCAGCAAGACAACGAGCAGTATCGTTATCAGACCTTGTCTTTTGGTGCCAGCAAATTCTGCTACAGCGCCGATTCTGCCCTATCTGTGGGAACAAAGGTCAGGGCAAAGATGTTTATTGAGCACCCTGCAACCGCCGTTTACTGTTATGGACACGTTGAAAGTAACGACAAAGATGGTGATGATTTCCTAATCACGATAAAATATGATTTACTGCGTGACCAAGACGAAGATCTTTTGATAAAAGCAGCACTCTATCAGCAACAGAAATTACTCCGTCAGCGCTCAAGAGATCGCGACAAAAAATAATCTAACTATGCCTATTACATCACTTTTCAATCTGGCCAGTTCATCTGGAGCCGGAGACAAAAAACAGGTCGGTAATTTGCAAGGGGCTAGCCTAGCACTTGCGGTTGCTGAACTCGCTAATCAGCATGATAGCCATACCTTATTGGCTGTTGCTGACCCACAAACTGCCCTTAAGCTGTTACAAGAAGTCGAGCAATTTTCCGATCAAGAAGTGTCACTGTTTCCAGATTGGGAAACTCTTCCTTACGATAGTTTCTCACCTCATCAGGAAATAATCTCTGATCGCATTGCCCGTTTATATCGCCTTCCCAGCCAGAATACGGGTATCACTATTGTGCCAATCAGCACATTATTGCAAAGACAGTCTCCTCGAGACTTCTTAATGCAGCATACCTTGATGGTAAAAGTCGGCGACCGCTATTCTCTAGAAAAACTGCGTATTCAGCTTGAGAAATCCGGCTATCGTCATGTAGACCAAGTGTTCGGCCCCGGAGAATACGCAAGCAGGGGCTCGATTCTCGACCTTTTCCCAATGGGTTCTAATGATCCATTTCGGATTGATTTTTTTGATGACGAAATCGATACAATCCGCACTTTTGATCCTGAAAATCAGCGCTCGATTGAAGATGTTAAAGACATCTGTTTGCTCCCAGCTCATGAGTTTCCTACCTCAGAAGGCGCGATTGAAGATTTTCGCATCCGCTGGCGCCAGCGCTTTGAAACCAGAAGAGAGCCAGAATCTGTTTATGTCCAAGTCTCTAAAGGGATCTGGCCTGCTGGAATAGAGTACTGGCAGCCTCTATTTTTCGAGCACACCGAAACCTTATTTGACTATATCGCTGATGACAGTCAACTGATCACCGTCGGCGATTTAGAAGGCGCGATCGATCATTTCCTGTCGGATACAGAATATCGATATGAGCAGCGTAAAATCGATCCGTTACGCCCCCTACTTCCGCCTTCAGAGCTGTGGCTTAAGAAAGATGAGTTGTTTAGTCACTTTAAGACCTTGCCTCAGATGCATTTATCGACCGATGCCATCGTAGAAAAGCAGGGCCGGGTAAATCCAGCCATCCAAGCTTTACCTGCACTTGCAGCACAGCACCAAAACAAAGAGCCTTTAGCCGCACTGCGTCAGTTCAGTGAATCTTTTGCTGGCAAGGTCGTGTTCTCTGTCGAATCCGAAGGTCGCAGGGAAGCTTTATTGGAGCTTTTACAACCAATCAAACTCCGCCCTGTTGAGTTTGATAGCTTTTCTGCGGCGATACAGGCTGACAGTAAGTTCGCGTTAGTCCTTGGCGCTGCAGAACATGGGTTTCTGTTTGGCGATCAACAACTGGCGCTGATATGCGAAAGTGACTTATTAGGCGATAGAGTGATTCAACGTCGCCGAAAAGATCGTAAAACCACCAACAGCGATGCTGTTATTCGTAACCTTGCAGAGCTCAAATCAGGTCAGCCCGTTGTCCATATCGATCATGGAATTGGGCGTTATATCGGTTTGCAAACGCTTGAAGCTGGTGGCTTAAAAACCGAATACGTCACCCTAGAATATCAAAACGAGGCAAAACTCTATGTACCAGTAGCGTCTCTGAATCTGATCAGTCGCTATTCTGGAGGCGCTGAAGAATCAGCACCTTTACACAAATTGGGCGGAGAAGCTTGGGCTAAAGCTCGGCGCCGCGCCGCTGAAAAAGTACGTGATGTTGCCGCAGAGCTGCTCGATGTCTATGCTAAACGTGAGCTAAAGCCAGGGTATAAATTTGCGCTCGATCGCGACCAATACGCCACGTTTAAGGCAGGTTTCCCGTTTGAAGAGACCGACGATCAGTCCATGGCGATCAACGCCGTGATGTCAGACATGTGCCAAGCCAAAGCAATGGATCGCCTTGTATGTGGTGATGTCGGCTTTGGTAAAACAGAAGTAGCCATGCGGGCCGCGTTTGTCGCCACAGACAACGGAAAGCAGGTGGCAGTTTTAGTCCCGACTACACTGCTTGCCCAGCAGCATTTTGAAAACTTTAGAGATCGTTTTGCCAACCTACCGATTCGGGTTGAAGTGCTCTCTCGTTTTAAAACCGCCAAAGAACAAAAGCAAGTCCTTCAAGATATTGAAGCAGGTAAAGTGGACTTAGTGGTCGGAACCCACAAGCTTTTATCCGATGATATTAAGTTTAAAGATCTCGGTCTTCTAATTGTTGATGAAGAACATCGCTTTGGTGTTCGTCAAAAAGAGAAAATGAAGGCAATGCGAGCAGATGTCGACATACTGACCCTCACCGCAACGCCAATTCCTCGAACGCTGAACATGGCCATGAGTGGCATGCGTGATTTGTCTATCATAGCCACGCCTCCAGCCAGACGCTTAGCGATCAAAACTTTTGTTCGTCAACACGACACGGCTGTTGTGAGAGAGGCAGTTCTGCGCGAAATTATGCGCGGCGGCCAAGTTTACTTTTTGCATAATCAAGTCGAAACCATCGAAAAAGTAGCAGCCGATCTAGAAAAGTTGATTCCAGAAGCGCGAGTCACTGTCGCACATGGTCAAATGCGCGAGCGCGAGCTTGAGCGGATCATGAATGATTTCTACCACCAGCGCTTTAACCTCTTGGTGTGCACCACCATTATTGAAACCGGTATCGATGTCCAAACAGCCAATACCATCATAATGGACAGAGCCGATAACCTCGGGCTGGCTCAATTACATCAATTGCGCGGCCGAGTTGGTCGTTCACACCATCAGGCTTATGCCTACTTACTCACCCCCCATCCAAAAGCCATGACCAAAGATGCGATCAAACGCTTAGATGCCATCGCATCACTGGAAGACCTCGGGGCAGGCTTTACGCTAGCGACACACGACTTAGAAATCCGTGGCGCTGGTGAATTGCTTGGTGATGAACAAAGTGGTCAAATCCAGTCTGTTGGCTTTACCCTTTACATGGAAATGCTTGAGCAAGCGGTTGAAGCGCTTAAAGAGGGTAAAGAACCTTCTCTGGATGAACTATTGCGAGAGCAAACAGAAGTCGAGATGCGCCTCCCTGCGCTGCTTCCTGACGACTACATCCCAGATGTTAATACACGCCTGTCAATGTACAAACAGATAGCAAATGTCTCTGCACCCGCAGAGTTGGAAGATCTCAAAATTGAGTTAATTGACCGCTTTGGTCTTTTACCTGACGCAACCAAAAACTTACTCTCAGTGTCTGAAATCAAACTTGAGGCAGGCAGCCTGAAAGTGAAGAAAGTTGAAGCCCATGACAAAGGTGGATTCATTGAGTTCTATCCGGATGCTGACATTAATCCGACCTATTTAGTTAAACTATTGCAATCACAACCACAAAAATTCGCAATGGAAGGCCCAACTAAGTTTAAGTTTACGGTACCATTAGTGGACAGACGTAAGCGGATTCAATTTGTCGGTGATATGTTGGGAGAATTCCGCCATAACCTTCTACCACAAGCCTGATAAGATCAGGCTTAATTAATTCAAGGTGATCGCACCTTATTTTGGAGTTGCAATGAAAAAGCTGATCCCACTACTACTTCTCGTTGTTGCTATGCCTTCATGGGCTCAGCGTCAATTTGATATAGAAGTGATCATTTTTAAACGCGCCTTAAATCCGGAGCAAACTGCCGAGTCATGGCCAGATACTCTTCCTGAGCTATCGATGGATAATGTCGGCTATTTGAATGACACCAATTATCGTAGTCGAAAAGGGGTCACTCGTTTGCCC
The DNA here is from genome assembly GCF_038138445.1 of Vibrio sp. Lineage (GTDB taxonomy): Bacteria > Pseudomonadota > Gammaproteobacteria > Enterobacterales > Vibrionaceae > Vibrio. The sequence goes on along the minus strand of NZ_JAYQDQ010000038.1, from coordinate 4,465 downwards.
GCTTCCTCATACAAACTGACTCCTCAAGTGAAGAAGTTAAGAAATCATGCAGGCTTTGAGGTTCTCACCCATATGGCTTGGCGCCAAGGAGATGGTAATCGCTACCGTGCACCTACTTTCCGTATTAAGGCAGGGAGAGACTTCTCTGGACAATTTAATCCCGATGGCAGCCCTAAAGGTGCAAACACAGGGACCGAAGTCATTGATGGCGTTACAGAGGAGAATATTTCTCGGCCTTTGTATGAGCTTGACGGCAAGTTACAAATCTACGTTGAACACTATCTCTATGCAGATGTTCAGCTTGATCTTAAACAGGCTACTACCCGTGAAGTGAAACTGGAAGACAACCCACTGGTGTTTACTGAAATCAGTAACGTAGAAGGCGATGACACAGTGCAAGCGGGTATGATGGAAAACATCACACCAAGGGTTCATACAGAGCAGTTTCTTAAAAGCTACCGCATGGATCAAAAAAGACGTATGCGCAGCACTGAAACTCACTTTTTGGATCATCCATTACTTGGGATCATCATTCAAGTAAGACGCGTACCTGAATAATTGTTGTAAACTTAACATGCTGTTTGTTCACCTAAAAGGGCGTTATGAAACCAGACTATCAGATTATTACCGCCAGATTGGTTTTAAAATTGATGCCTCAAGAGGATGACGAGCAGCTCACTCAGTGTGTACTCTCCTCGCCCGGTTTACACCGATGGATAGACTGGTGCCATCCGACTTTTTCATTCGATGATGCAGAAAAGTTTATCCTTGCCACCCGTCTAAACTGGGTAAAATCCGAAGCCTATGGGTTTGGTCTTTACACGCGTAAAGATAATACCTTTATCGGCATGGTGGCGGTCAATGAGCTTTACCACACTTTCAATATGGCCAGCATAGGCTATTGGCTCGGTGACAATTATCAAAAGCAAGGTTACGCCAAGGAAGCGGTAGACGCATTGGTTGAGTTTTGCTTTTCAATTCTCAAGGTCACTCGAATCGAAATCGTATGTGACCCAGATAATGTGCCAAGTCAAAAGCTTGCTGAGTCATGCGGGGCTGGTTTTGAAGTCAGTGCACCCAATCGATATATCTACAACGGCATACCCAAACAAGGCTTGGTTTACGCTATCCTTCCACCAAAGTCTTAAGTTCTAGTAATTCCATTTGATGTCCTTCAGATACTGAAGGTATTACCATTAATTACTCATAAAATATGATTCAAATTAAGCTCACAACAAGGGTAAAAGATATAACTAATATTAATGGAGCAAACATCGAAATTTTAATAAAATATAAAACGCTAAAGAAGACATACTCTTTTTAGCTCGTCGATAGCGGGGCTCTCTCTTTGTGGGAAGTTTAATTGGTACTTATTTTCCTTGCTTGCAAAAAAGTACTAAGTTTTCGAGAAGCCTCTTCAAAACTTAGACTCCTCGCTTGAGAAACTTTCCGCTCCCACTTAGGATTAGTAGGAATAGAAAAACCGTGGGTTTTAGCGTGCTTAACAAACACAGTAAATTGGTCTGCGTTTTCTATTATATGAATAGTGCTATAACCTGCCATTCCTTCAGGCATAAATACAGTAATCGGATAATTAGCGGCTGTATCGGTAGCTGGACTGCCTGAATCAGCATTATGATGAACTACTGGATTTCCATTTTTCCCAACCGTTGCCAAGTTTAGCTTATCGATCATCTTGGCTATTCTTGGTGTTGCATTACCAATTGCTTGGCCAAAGCTACCTTTAGTTTCATCTTCTTTGGCAAAAAAGTGCCCAGGAGTAAATTCTTCTTTTTCTTTCTCTCTAAACCTCTTTTTATAGGTTTTAGACACATCGCTATAATGCACACGCTTAACCGGTAGATTGTCCTCTTTAGCCAAATCAAGGTGCTCAGTTTTAGGAGCAATAAACATTAGATCGTAGTCTGCGGTTAGTGGCTGGTTAGTTTTTGGGTCAGCAAGAACTTTAAGAGGCTTTCCATTGTGTGAGATCTCAAATTTATCCCCTTTCTTCTCAGCCTTATATTCAAGTCCGGCAGAAGTGATTTTAAGAATATCACCTTTATCCTGTACTTTTTCTACCGCAATAGTTTTATTACTCTCCAACCAATCTAGACGGGCCTGAGACAAGCTTAAGTTAACCGCTACTGCATCGCCTTGGGTTAAGCAGCTTTGTACGCTTGCATTGTATTTTTCGACTTGCTTTTGAAGCTTTGGCTTATCATTTTGAAGTGTGGTATGGAGCTTACTAAAGTTTTGGTCTACACAGATAAAGCCAGCTTGGGGCCCATGGTTAGAAGACTTTCCTTTTATGGCAAAACCTTTCGTTGGGTACCCCTCCTCTATTAGCCCAGTTGACATTCTATCCACAGGACGAAAAGAGATGATCTGCTGGGTCTCGTAAGCAACTTGTTGTAGTGGCAATAGATGGGTTTTAACTATGCCAGACTTCTTGGCTATGTTGTCAATTAACTGATTAGAAGTTAGCGGTTTATCCTCTCCCAGTTCACTAAAGCCTTGTGCTTTTAGCAAAGATTTAGATGGATCTTTTTCTGGTTTTTTCGGGGGCGGAGTTAATGAAGACTCCTTATTCTTATTCACTACTGCCCTAACATGCAACGACTTTGCGTCACTGGAACCATCCAACGAAACCGACCTTGAAACCGACCTTGTCTGACCTAATCGACTTATATGGGATATGGATGCTGGAAACTTTGGCATTAACTACACCTCTGTTTTTGGAATAAACCCTATGATTTGATAGATATAAATTAGCAATCTATCAATAATTAAAAAACAGAAAAAAAATGAAATCGATTGAACGGAGATTTTGACTAGAAACCGTAACAATAGCGTACCAACAACGAAAAGTAGTTGTCCCAATAAGAACAATAGATTACATATAAATCACTCTCGTAAGGGCACTTTATCTGTAACAAAATAATTTCGCTTCATCTCGTGACTGTGGATAAGAATAGCTAGCCGAGAAACAAATCTAAAAAAAGATAAAGAATAGAGAACGTCTAAGAAAGTAGACTAAGGCGCGTGTCCGATTCGAAGAGCTAATTCAGGACACACTGAAAGGACTTATGTGACCCAGATAAGTGTCGGGTCAAAAGCTCTTCGAGTCATTAGCGAGTTAATCGTTTAGTTTGCCGAATGCTGCTTTGAATGACGTCCTAATATATAGGCTAGTGCTTTATCAGCATCGACCAGCCCTAATCCTGTATTGGATGAGCCTAAATCAGAAGCACGAGTGCTTATCTTAAGTGCCTTAGTTACCTTGCTGGCTGCATTGGGCATTTGTTGAGGATGGCGTTCTCGATAAGCCTGCCATAATAAAGCGCTTATCGCCGCGAGTTGCGGCGCTGCAAAAGAGCTACCTGATTCAAAATTGCCTGTCGACCAAGTATAAACCGCATCAGCGGGTGTGCTGAGACTTGTTGATACAGCCAAAGGGTTATCGCCCGGAACCGTTGCACTTAATGCGATTTGATGAGAAAAAGTGTCTAGATTAATGGCCAGCAACAAGTGATCGTTATAGGCGTTAATACTGGGCAAAAATGCTTTAACTAAGGCCAAATCATAGGAAAATAAATTTCCAGTCGCCCCCAAACCAAGACTTTGCCTTAATGATGTGACATTCGACTCTAAGTCTGTGCCTGTATTACCCAGAGATTTGGTGACGATTGTGCGACTGAGAATATTACTTAACTGCTGCGAAAACAGTGGATCTAACTCGTTATCTCGCGCAAGAAAGGCACGACTCATATTGATAATGTTGATATCCGTTCTACTTTCGAGATAAGCCATAGCTTGATGGTAGGTATTGGACTCCGCACTTATCGGGATAATGGTGGCCTGAGGTGCAATAGCAAGAATAACATCAATCACCGAGTTGCCATGATTAAGCTGCACCGGATCGCCAAAATTTTGTATGGCTTGTATATTGGCATTTGGATAGTGCTCAGCTTGCTTGGCAAGCAATTCAGGATCAAATAAATCAAACACAGCTATTTTGATATTTGACCCTTTATATTCGTTAGTAAGCGTATCATAATTTAAATCAAAGCTCGGATGTACACTGAGTACAAGCTGATTGATCGTATCCCTGAGATGATTGATGGTAGACTTAGCCTGGTCGAATTCAACTTGATTGATTTTCTGATATTCTTCTGATTGAAATGATAATAACAATGTCGCCAAATCTAAGAAGTCAGTTATTTTCTGCCCCCAACAATGCATGTTAAGTTCATTAAAAACATAATTAGCATTTATATTGTGATAGTCGATATTATTATAGTCTTGTAATAATAAAGAGACCTCTTCTTCCCATGTCCAAAAGGTAATACGCTTTAATGTATCTAACGCTGCTTGATTCTCAGCTTGATTACTTGAAGATGGATATTGAGCTCTGAGGGATCCCCTCATAAATCCGCCAGTGCATAGCCATCTTTTAAGAGCT
>NZ_JAYQDQ010000037.1:0-38619 GCF_038138445.1 Vibrio sp. | reverse complement strand
TGATTAACATTGATTGTCTCTCAATTAAGTGTCCTGTTTCATTAGACCAGTACAATATGGTCACTATGCTGCATCGTCTTCACTATCAACACTATCTTTTGCAATACTGTCATAGTATTTCTTCGTCAATTCAGATTGTAAAAAGTCATCATTTAGCAACTTTAAAAACAAATTCTGAGATTTTTTTGTTTTAAGATTAAGCTGCGAGCCATCTCCACTGTATTTAAACTTTCCTCTTAATGCAGGATGAGTATTTGTAAAGCTGATTACTTGAGTATTTGGTATTACATTTAGTACGGGTGAGTTACTAGCAGACCTGACTAGTTTCCTTGCAAAGGATATCTCATCAAGACGTGCACTAAATACATCACAATTCATAACCAACCCTGCACCTTTTATATTCTCAACTCCTTGCTCAGCTATATTTCTTACTGCCTCATGGAAACCAAAAAACTTTTCCAGCGCCTTAATATCGAAGATGTAGTACTGACCATTGTATCTTATAAACTCAAATTTTGAGTTTATTTTTAAAATGTCAGTATCTAGCTTTTTAAACCTATTACCGCCCTTTGGTTTCATAAGGCTGAAACCACTATCTGGCTTCATTAGCGTCACAGGGTATTGATGTTTATATAAAGCAATTTGAGAATCCTCATTCCCAATAAGAATTAAAATTCCCTCAAGCTTAGATAGATCGTCGTCATCCAGCTTAAAACTTTCTATATTGTCATTCTCAATAATTTCTTTCAGATAAGTCAGACCTTGTGGAACCTCATATAAATCATAATGATAAACTGCATCTTTTCTATCATCTGCACTAGATAAATTAATAAGTGTCAAGTCATCGTTCAAAAGTAGTTTATCAGTTAAAGATTTTATAAAAAGTTTCTCTAGCTCAGAATGATCATCATCGTTTATATCTACAGACTTCACTCTCATTCCGCTGTTATCATCAAATAAGAAGAAAAACTCCGCAGAGCAACCTTCAGCGCTAATAGTGTAAGATACACTTTCTTTAAGTTCTTCAATCGTCATTTTATTTTCCTTGCAAAACTAACTTTATCATCTAAGTGAATCATTCTGATCTGATCTGATTCAGATAACCGTTCTTTAGTAATAACAACAATGTTTTCCTTAACTTCCGCTCTAGTTCTGACCTTAACCTTATATAATCTATAGCCAAGAACAGCTAGGGTTGGATTTGCATAGAACTTGTCAGTTTTTACGTAAATAATACCTATTACAATTAATAAAAATATCAAAGCAAAAACATACCTAGGGCTGGATAAATTAAAACAAATCAATGGAATTATGTAAGTTGTAAGGAAAGTCAAATGTTCGTAATTAAGATCTTCTATTTTTTCAATTTTTGATGGGAGCTTCTTGCTGCCAGATATGCGGTAATCGAATCTTATGTAAAAAAACACCCCAAACAACAAGAAAAATAGTGCTACCAAAGGGATTATATTTCTAGAAATTAACGAGCTAAAGCCAATGAAGGAGCAACCATCCCCGAAGCACATAGTGATATCGGCTGTAACAACAATGATTAGAAAGAAAAGTAGCCATAAAGAGAGGATATAAAGCTCAAATTTTTCCCATATTTCGCTAAATTTCATTAAAAGTTCCTTTACTCTCTAGTGCTCTAACTCTAGGTTTTTGGGCTGTATTGAGCACAGCGTAATGCAGTCTCTAACCGCCGATTGTTAGGTACTTTTACTCGCACCATACACTGTATTTTTCTTCGGTTCTTAGGTTGTAAAGCTCTGCGTTTGCACACTCACCAAACGCACTACCTTACCAGAAAAATAACAGAGGCTTTCTGCTTAACACACTATAGTAAACTATGTACATATTTAACCATTACCCGAATTAGGTCAACAAGTGACAACAGTATTGCGTCAAGATTGTAGTGTTAAGCCACTTTGGGGAAGAACTGATTTAGGACAACCTGACAGATTGCATTCAGACTAATTCATCTAATGTGGCTAAAAACATATCTTTACTCTTCCTCCAAAGATATGTTTTTCAGTGCTTTATCTAAAGTCGGTCTTGATACACCAAAATGTTTTGCTACTTCAGTTTTGGTGATTGAACCGCTAAGTAGCATACCAGCAGCTAATCTCATGTCTTTCCTAGACATACTTGGCTTTCTACCTACATTTTTCCCACGCCTTTTGGCTGCGGCTAAGCCCGCCTTGGTTCTTTCGCTAATCAGAGAGCGTTCAAATTGCGCGATAGCACCGAAAATGTGAAAGATCAGTTCTCCCGCAGGGCTTGAAGTATCAATTGCTTCCGCAATTGATACAAACCCAATGTTTCGCTCTTTTAACCCGTTAACTGTTTCGATAAGGTGAGGTAGGCTACGTCCCAGTCGATCTAAGCGCCATACAACGAAGACATCTCCTTCACGTAGGTTGTCGAGTGCTTTTTCAAGCTCAGGGCGGTTAACAGTTTTTCCAGACGCTTTTTCAGTGTATATCTTGTCACACCCCGTTTCATTTAGAGCGTCGAGTTGTAGGTGAAGCTCTTGATCATCTGTTGAGACACGGGCATAGCCAATTTTCATAGTATGTTGATTCCTAAACGGTATAAAACAAAGCAATAGTTACTTTACATCATTTTATTTACATATTGTTTTACACTATCGTCAAGGTTTATCTGTTTATTTTGAGTGTTATATGGAGTGTAAATAAATTGACCAGTTTGTTTACACTCTCTACCGTGAGTTAGATCGCTACGCTAACAATACTAATTCAATTTCTCACGCTTTTTGAAGGCTAAAATATTGTCTTGAGATCCCATGTCTTGCACATCAATAATTACTTCAACATGCTTGTTTTCTTCAGGTATGTCATTCCACATGGCAACATTCATTTGATGCATTCTTGCGGCTTGAGACTTTAAAAGTTCTTTGTAATGAGCAAGTCTTCCATCTTTCTGCTCTAACTCTGCTTTGAGTTTTTTTACTTCCTCTTTAGCTTTTTCTAAATCCTCTCTAGCTTTGATATAAATCGGGTGAGCACGCACAACTTCACCTGACACATCGCTCGATCCATGAATACGCTCTGCTTCTGCGCCTTCAATCATTTTTTTTGTTTCGGGATAACGCTTTGCTGCACCATTAGATAGCCCAGCCTCTTTTTCAACATTAGCAACAACAATCTTGAGTTTGTTGGCACTTAGTTTTCGCTTCAACTCCCTGTGGGTCGGCTGTTTGTCAATAAGACGCTTCAGAGCTTCTCTCAACAGCTTTTCTGTTGAGCTTAATTCCGTTCTATCTGTCATGTCTTACGCCACCATTATCGTGTTTATAACTAAACTCCGCACATCTTCTGCAAACTCATACTTATCATGGTTGAATCCCAAATCATCCATGATCGCCTCTGCCGCTTTTACCTGCATAAAGTATTTAGTTGCGGCACTGGAGTTCAATTCACCGCATTCTTTTAGAAACTCAATATTTCTCATCGCATCCATGCGAGAAGATTCGGCATAAACAGCGTTTTCAATAAAATCGTATTCGCAGTCCACACACTCACTTAAATCAATATTGATGCGCATTGAACATTGAGTGTTGGTGCAATACATACTAGGAGCAACGGCATGTAAGTGCGCCTTACCGTTAGTTAACTGATCAATCCAATAATCAATTGATAACTTGCGTTTGTTTACCCCATTTTCAAAATAGCTTTCACCTTCACGACTGATTTCAGCAACCATTGCTTGACCTTTGCCACCTGCAATCCGTTCACCGTTCGCCATTTTTTGATATATGCGAGCAAAAATTTCAGCCTTTTGAGTGATCCGCTCTTTGCTAATTTCACTGTAAAGCTGTTCAAATGAATGGGCATTACGGGCATACCATCTCGTCATCGCCATCGACAAATGTGACAACTGTTGCTTCAAAGCAGGGAAAGAACATAGCTCATAACCAATTAGGTAATAAGCAAGTGAGCGTCTTGTCTGATGTGTCGTAAAGTGAAACTTATCTCCCAGTTTAAAGGACTTCTGGGCTGGGTCTGAGGCTTGTAAATAGCCCATATCTTCAACCGTCAGAATAAAATCAAATTTGTCTTTATTAAAATTATTTTTGATTGATTTACCTAGCGCCTCCTTTTTTACAGGCTTGAAATATTGATTGTTAGCCAAATTTGCGAACATTCGATGTCTGTCCTTTTCTGCAAACCTGTTTCGATAAGGCGTATGAATGGAATTTAACACATGAAATGCTTTCCAACCCATTTCGGTGGTAACAAAGGTGTCGTTTTTGGTTTGGCTGTTTAGTGTAATTTTTGATTGGCGTGTACTTAAAAAGTAAATAGTTTCATTACCAGTATCGGACTCACAGCCATTTTTATCGAACATCATTTTTTGCGTCCCGTAGACAGGGCTAATTTTGTACAACTCGTCTACACGCATCCCTGATAGCGCTAAACATAACCACGAGGCTTTTGCGCTCAAACCGACCAAATACCTTTTAAAATCACTCCACCCATAACAAGTGTCACCAATCCATACTTTGAAGTTCTTAATTACACTTTGACGTGGCTCAATAAAGGTTTCAAGCGAGATGAATATTTTCATCCATCGTGGATCTTCACCTTTATCAGCCAAGGCAACCCCTTCATTGTCGAGCGCTTGGGTAAATCGTTCCCATGTTTTTCGATAACTCTTAATCGGTGAATAACTACATCCATTTCTTATTTTCAAAGTTCTATTTATTACTTCATTATCATAATAGGAAATCATCTTCTCAACCGCTTGTTCGATTTCATCTCTCAATCCATAGGCGTTTACGACATCTTTGCTGTACTCTGTCAATGCCGAAAAATAGATCCTAGGAGGGATCACTAATTTACCTTCCGACACCTCAGGTCTTGTGTTAAACATCTTATGAGTCAGATGCGAAAAGTTAACCTTGAAGGGCAGTAAGCCTTTTAAAGCGGGAAAAGAGTTTAACCCTCTAAATGGGTGGCTTTTAGATATTTCAAAACATCCTTCATCAACCAAAATTTCAAGGTGCTCTAGATTTAACTCTTCAAATGAAGTGATGCCACGCTTAATAAGTTGAGCAATATCATTCCGAAGAACGTTTACTTTATTTTTGATGGAATCCAGCTCTATGTGCTTAGCTGAAAACCACATATAAGCTAATGCCGCGCATTTCATTTGATTAACCAAGTGACGCTCATTTTGACGAAGAGCAATGACATTCTCACCTTGTTCTAGCTCAATATTAAAATACAGGTTCGCTATGCCTTTTGCTTTACAAGCAGACTCTCTAAACGCCCATAGATCTTCCTCAAACAAGATAGTCTTTTTCTCATCTTGATAGACAACCATCTTGTCTAATTCTTCCCAGTTACCTCGCAGTAGTGCAGGGAGAAGTACCTGCTGCAAATAATCTTCTTGATCGCCAATGGAGCGCATAGCACCTAATGTTAAGTCTAGATTTTGTGGGTTTTCAAAAGTCAACATAGGTATGCTCCTTATAGAAACTGAGTAACGGAAGATAACGAGTGAAAAAGCGGATAACGTCCTTTTTCTTCAAGTAAATCTTCAGCTTTCTCAATAGTTTCAAAAGGAAGGTCATCAAGATGTTCTTGAAAGCGTTCTATCTTTGACTGGATAACCGAAGCGCGTTCTGGGTATCGATCAATCGCCTCACTAAACACATCGAGAAAGCTCAGTAATTTATAAATTGCGTAAGGGTCATCAACGAGTTTGGCGCTTTTACAAAAAGGGCAAAGATCGTATTGATAGCAGGTGATATCGTCCCCCTCTTTAATAATTCCCATTTCCTCTGCAAATTTACGCGCTGCATAATGCCAATCTTTCTCTGAATTCAAATCAATTTTACCGTCACAACTAATGCCGTTTGGGTTCGTTGGTTGATTGCGTTTTTTCCAAACCTCGTACTCTAATACGGGAATTTTTAGCTCTGCCTTGACCGATTCTATGGCTTCATTGCGTGTCTCGCCTTCTGCTATGCGAGATAGCGCCATTAGTCCTTGCGAGACTTGCTTATTGTTTTGCACAGGGTGCCCGTTACGGTATTTTTTATCAGCCGTGTCAATGCTGTGCTGCAAAATCTTTTGGGCGGTCATTCCACGCTCTTCTGGTTTGTATTCTAAATCAGAGTGAGTAACACGAATTCGTCGAGAGTTAATGTTTAGAAAGTAATCACCATAACCAATACCGCAATAACTTAACATGCACGCGCTAATAGGAACCTCACCTTCCTGCCACTGATAAGTCATTGACTTTGTACCTAAAGGCAGTAAGAAAGGAGGGTTGGTTGCATTAGAGCGTCTACCTATACCACCAAGACTACGTTCCTTTGGTAACGGGTTTCTAGTTGCTGCATGACATTCAACTAATTGAAGAAAAGGTAGGTGTTTGGCTGTAACAGTAAATTCGCCTTCCGAGCCATCGACATATTTAAAGGAAACAGTGATCTCTCCATTAGCATCTTTCTCAGCATAGTGCAGTGGTATCAGTGCGTTTCGAAGTGAAACATCAGTCATACATGAGAAAGCTGCGTAAGCTATAGGGGTTGATCTTTTTGTTGCAGTTCTTTTATTAAGATAGATGACCTGTTTATTCATTGTCCTTGCGCCATCTTCTCTCTGGATCCAATTGAAGATGGGCATATTTTGATTCTCAACAATGTCGGTGTAGGTTTTTATCAAATGCTCGGTTAATTCACCTCTTCGGCTAGAAAGCAAATTTAAGTTCTGCGATAGCTTCAATAAAGCATGACTCACATTGACCTTGTCTTTTTCTCCTTCTTTATCAAGAAAATATATCAATGTATCAAAAGGATCATTGCTATAGGATTTAGAGAGGAGTTCGAGAGTTTGAATAAAAGTGATTCCGTCTATTTTTCCAACAGCGTCGCGCTTATTGATTTCGGCAACAATAAATCCTGCCTCTTTTTCAATAGCTTCGGGATGCAAGTTTTCATCTGAACCTGCAAACAACGCTTTTACGTCTTTTGAAGCGCGACTTTTGTAAGCACGAACTTGAACAGTTTTCGATGTGCGACCTTCTACCTTCGATGTAATCACTTTAATGGGATGGCGAACATCTTTTATTACTGTGTCGTTAAATGCAGTGTAGTAGGCAAATAGGGTGTAAGCTGCCGCCATGCATTGATTAAACGGACTCACAGAGCCGTCCTTGCCCCTCAGTGTAATTGTGATGTCCCGACCATTATTTCTATCAACTACAATGCCTTCTAAGCATTGAGGCGGAGGGGCTTCGGGATTTTCCTCTTTAAACGCAATAAGTTGAGTTGCTAGAGAGAAAAAGAATAGTTGAGTTCGTTTAACTAATGCATACCATTCACTTGATGTATACGGCTGTGTTGATGATTCACTATTCTTTATTGAGAAGGGTTTAAGCGTGGCTTGCCAATCTGACACATCAAAATCAAGCGCTGTAAGTAGTATGTCGAGTAAATTCTTCAGGGTAAAAGCCGTGCTCTCCAACAAGCCAGCCTCTTCACCGTCATGATACTGAAAATGATATCTTTTCGGCTCATTAGCCGCGTTAACTAAACGCCACAATTGACCTGAGTTACCAACGTAAGAAAGGTATCCCCCCTGAGAAAAAGGATCGAGCTTATTAAAGTCACAAAAAGAAATATACTGCTTCAAACTATCTAATTTAGTTCTTATAGAGGCTCCACTACTTTGATTTTTTCTCTCTTGATTAACCCACGCCTTTAGCTTTTGCATCCTATTTAATCGAGACGGTTTTACTAATGGTTTTTGAGGGTCACACTGCTCATGGCACCAATCAAGAAGGTTATATTTGATACTGTATGCCATCCCTCGTTGATGCAATTCAAAGCTCAAGTCTAATGAAGTGACATTATCCTTAGTCTTTAGTTGTGTGATTGGTTTATGTTGATTTCTGGAAACAGATAAGCGACTTTTTGCCATGTGATCATCTCAACGTTTGTTGTGCGAATTGATTTTTACGCTGAGCGAATTCCGACCAGGTTTTATCGTCATTCATGTAGCTAATATATTTTTGGGTAGTAGCGGTACTTTCATGCCCCATTAAATCAGCCAACTCCGACATCAGTGCTTCAAAGGGCTTGCGTGTTTGAATGTGTTTGTTGTACAGCCAGTCAGTTGCGAAAGTGGCACGTAAATCATGAGTGGCAAAATAAATATCAAATCCGCTAATAATCAAATCATTGCGTACCGCTTCCACATACTTTTGAATTGTATTTGGGGCGTAGATACTGCCATTCGATTGAACGAATAGATGGTTATGGCGTAATAATCCGCTTTCAATTGCATCCTTCCGTACCTTGCTTAGCTTGTACTCGTACAAAAGATCCATAACATAGTCTGGGATTTCAATCGTTCTATCTTTTCTGTATTTGGTTAGGCAGCCGTTAATACGCTCACCAATTGGCACTTTAACCACTTTAGCTTTTGGTTTATCTACGACAGAAGCAGGAAAGGTTATCAGTTCCTCCAATCTCAACCCAACCTCCGTTTTTAAGTACAGCATAAGGGCTTTAGTGTCAGATGAATTTTTAACATCGAGATATCGGTAAAGTGCTTGTTTTTCATCTTCACGGAGTGGACGAAGCTCTCGGATATCAGCACCTTGAGGCTTCTGTATATTTTTGAATGGTTTAGTGAGACCTGTTGTATACACGATAATATCTTTACCGTGATAGCCATTAAGATGTGAGAGCATGTCATGTTGCGCTCTCTTATTTTTGTTCCGTATACGAACTTTCTTTGCCGAAAACTCAAATGGGCGGAAGGTCTTGCTGATTGGAACGATCCGTTGGCGGTGAAGGTAGGTGTAGTAAGCGACAACTTTTAGCACATAGCTCGACGCAGTACTGGGAGAGCCTCCGATTTTTCCGTTTTCATCTTTGATATAAAGATTCTCTAATAGATAATCACGATATCTAACGACTGGACTTTCTTCTATCTTCTCGGTGCAGTCATATATTGTTAAGGAGCGCTTCTCTTCAACCAACACACCTGTTCTTGGGTCAATATGTTCAGGGATTTCTAAGCTCATCCAACGATAGAAGCTTAATAACGCGACTGCATGGGATTCGATTGTCTTAACGGAGGATATATCAGGATTTGACAATAAAGAGTGGAGGTATAAGTTCACTGGCACCACATTCATGCCATCAGGGTCAATTAAAATCGGAAGTGCATGAATAAATGATTTTGAATTGCCTTTTACTTCATGGATGATCTCGCCACTGACAGGGTCTGGCCTGCTTATATATGAAGGATATTTATCCGTATTGACCCACATAAGGCAGTAATCAACACCGAAATCATCTGGAAACGAACCATTCTGTTCAATCACATTGCTACCACAACTAGCTCACGTTATGGTTTTAGCCTAGTCTAACAGAATCCTTATGTCTAATTTTTTATACCACTAACTCTCTAACTTGTTACTCTAACAAAATTCCCAACCTTAGTTCTGGATTTACACCAGATTCCCTTTTCAGCCATCTATACATCTAAATGGCACCAGCTTGATGACGATGTTATTAAGCAATCGGTAGTTTGTCCACTTTAATATCGCTAATTTGGCTTTTATATTCTGGCTATGCCTAGAATGGGGCTGGACATAGCGCTGAGATTGAATAAAATCTGCGCTCCTAAATGAAATACAACCTCAACGGGCAACAACCTAAGGTAAAGAGCATGGCGAATCTTGACGTAAATCCACAAGACTACCAAGAACAATTGAACGAAAAAAAAGCGCGTCTTAAGCAAATGTTCGCTTGTTACCAAATGCCAAAGCTTGAGGTGTTTGAATCTGAAAGCCAACATTATCGCATGCGCGCTGAGTTTCGTGTTTGGCATGAGGGTGATGATCTGTACTACATCATGTTCAATCAGGAAACGCGGGAAAAATATCGCGTTGATCAGTTTCCAGCCGCCAGTGGTTTGATCAATGAGGTGATGCCGCTTTTGATGGATGAGATGAAAAACAATGATTCACTTCGTCGTAAACTCTTCCAAGTCGACTTCCTCTCAACGCTCAGTGGTGAGATTCTTATCTCCCTTTTATATCATCGCCAATTGGATGAAAAGTGGATTGAAAACGCCAAAGCACTCAAGCAGCGCCTAATCGATAAAGACTATAAGCTCAATATCATTGGGCGAGCGCGAAAAATGAAAATTGTACTCGATCGTGATTATGTGATTGAGAAGCTGAACGTAAATGGGCAGCCATACCTATACCAGCAAGTAGAAAACAGTTTTACTCAACCAAACGGAAAAGTCGCCGAGAAAATGCTGGAATGGGCAATAGACTGTACGCGTGATAGTCAAGGCGATTTACTAGAGCTCTATTGTGGCAATGGTAACTTTTCTCTCGCACTGGCACAAAACTTTAGACGTGTACTGGCAACTGAGCTTGCCAAACCTTCGGTTGAGTCTGCCCAATATAATATTGCGGCTAATAAGATTGATAACGTGCAGATATTACGCCTTTCGGCAGAGGAATTTACCCAAGCCATCGAAGGGAAACGAGAGTTTCGCCGTCTCAAAGATGCTGGCGTGGATTTAAAAAGCTACGATTGCAATACAATTTTTGTCGATCCGCCAAGAGCTGGCATGGATCTCGATACCTGTAAAATGGTGCAAGGATACCAACGTATTGTTTATATTTCCTGTAACCCAGAAACACTCAAAGATAATTTAGATGTTTTGTGTCAGACACACAAAGTTACGCGTTTTGCGCTGTTTGATCAGTTCCCATACACCCACCATATGGAAGCGGGAGTCATGCTGGAACGCAAAGTTTAGTGCAGATTTATCATCGCAAATAAAAAACGAGCGATTAAGCTCGTTTTTTTGTTTTACAACATTATTCAGTCCGGGTGGAACGGTCCATAAAGCCCAGCTTTTTACCTATCCACACTAGCAGAAGCAATGAGACAACGATGGCAAAAAAGTTAGAACCCGCATCTGGATACTGGGCTTTGACGAACGCCGAATGGCCAAAAGCTCCGACAAAAAAGCAAGCTAATCCGACGAGCGGAATATCCTCAGAAACAGGATTACGGAGATATTCTTGATAAAGAGCCTGCACAGATAAAACCAGCGCAATCAGAGGGAAAATAGAGAAAGAGACTTCGCTCATTGTTACCCAGGACAACAAGGCATCACCACACATACCTGCAATAAGCGCCAATACTAAGGTTTTTTTCTCTGAGCCAGTATCAACTTGGTTTACTTCATTCGACATTAATCTGTTCCACCTTTTAATCGGTTACGGTTACGTTCACGTTCTTTTCGGTACCACAAAGCGCCTTTGGCAATCATGCGCAATTGCGTAATCAATCGCTCAGCCAACTCATCACGTTCATGACTGGCTAAATCTAGTGCTTCTGCACCTGAGCTAAATACCAAAGTGACTGAGGCTTCCGCTTGAGTGTATGCTTCATCACGAGACATTCGAGTGCTAATAAGGTACTCGGTCAGCTCGGCAACAAAATGTTGAATTTCTCTCGCTACAGCCGCTCGAAATTCAAACGATGTTCCTGAGCGTTCCCGCAATAAAAGTCGGAAAACATTAGGGTGATTATCAATAAACTCCATGAAGGTCTCAACGGAAGTTCGTATCACGCTGCCCTCTTTCACTATCCTTTGCCTAGCTTGGCGCATCAGTTGACGAAGTAATAAGCCTCCCTCATCAACCATAGTTAAGCCAAGCTCATCCATATCTTTAAAATGGCGATAAAAAGAGGTAGGAGCAATCCCAGCTTCTCGGGTAACTTCTCTTAAGCTTAAGTTAGAAAAGCTTCGCTCAGCGCTAAGCTGGCTAAACGCTGCATCAATGACTGAACGGCGCGTTTTTTCTTTTTGCTGTGCTCGGATTCCCATGCTTGCCATCTACTTATTATTGATTCATTTGCTCCTTAGCAAATATACAATGATTAGAGCAAAGACATAAGACAAAATCACTACCTTTGATAACCGGATGGTAATTAAACCCAATTCGCCCAACTTTTCAATCATTTAACATAAATTTAGCGACATGCTTATAGACAAATATCAAAACAGCCCTATTCTTCCCACTCACTTACTTAAAGGCTTCAATACGTGTGCATTATCGAGAAATCAGTTAAAATCTCGATAAAGCAATGTAAAAATAGTATAACCAAGGAAAAGTTATGGCGGAAAGTAACCACTTTGACGTAATTGTTATCGGCAGTGGTCCTGGAGGAGAAGGGGCTGCAATGGGGCTCACCAAAGCGGGACTCAATGTCGCCATCGTTGAGAAGGAAAGCAGCGTGGGAGGCGGATGTACCCATTGGGGCACCATTCCCTCAAAATCGCTTCGTCATGCCGTCAGCCGTATCATTGAATTTAACGATAACCCTCTTTTTTGCCATAACAACACCAGTCTCCATTCCACCTTTTCCAATATCTTAGGCCATGCCAAAACCGTAATTGATAAACAAACACGTCTAAGGCAAGGGTTTTATGACCGTAACCAGTGCTCCTTAATTTTTGGTACCGCACGATTTACCGACAAGTACACCATTGCTGTCGCACAAGCTGACGGTACAGAAGAGCAGTACAGCGCTGACCGCTTTATTATCGCGACAGGATCTCGCCCATACCAGCCTAAAGACGTCGACTTTACGCATGAGCGCATTTATGACAGCGACTCTATCCTGAGCTTAAGTCACGACCCTCGCCATATCATCATTTATGGCGCTGGCGTTATTGGTTGTGAATACGCCTCTATCTTTAGAGGGCTTGGCGTTAAAACTGACCTTATCAATACCCGTGACCGCTTACTGTCTTTTCTTGATAACGAGGTATCGGATGCCCTGTCCTATCACTTTTGGAATAGCGGTGTGGTGATTCGCAATGATGAAACCTACGAAAAAATCGAAGGCACTGACCAAGGCGTCATTATCCATTTAGAATCAGGCAAGAAAATGCGTGCAGACTGCTTATTGTTTGCCAACGGAAGAACCGGTAATACCGACAAACTCAATCTATCCGCTGTGGGTCTAAGTGCCGATTCTAGGGGACAGCTGAGTGTAGATAGCAACTATCAAACCGATGTTGACCATATCTATGCTGTCGGTGATGTGATCGGATATCCTAGCCTTGCAAGTGCTGCCTATGATCAAGGCAGATTCGTGGCGCAAGCAATAGAAAAAGGTCAAGCAGACAGTCACCTTATTGAAGATATACCAACCGGTATATATACCATCCCAGAAATCAGTTCGGTTGGTAAAACAGAGCAAGAGCTCACTGCAGCTAAGATTCCATACGAAGTAGGACGCACGTCATTTAAGCACCTTGCTCGAGCCCAAATTGCAGGGAAAGACGTTGGCAGCTTAAAAATTCTCTTCCACCGTGAAACTAAAGAAATCTTAGGCATTCATTGCTTTGGTGAGCGCGCAGCAGAAATCATCCACATCGGCCAAGCCATAATGGAACAAAAAGGCGAAGCAAACACTATCGAATATTTCGTCAATACTACCTTCAACTATCCAACTATGGCAGAGGCCTATCGGGTTGCCGCTTTGAATGGTCTTAATCGTTTATTTTAAGTAGTAACTCTGCGCAGCCACTTCTGATGGAGTGGCTGTCACTCAAACAACAAAAAAGCGTTCTTCACGCCATTGACGATAAAAAATCACACCCAAACTCATGCCCCGCATTGCCATAAAGCCCAACATGGCTAACCACAAAGCATGAT
This sequence comes from Vibrio sp., assembly GCF_038138445.1. Classification (GTDB taxonomy): domain Bacteria; phylum Pseudomonadota; class Gammaproteobacteria; order Enterobacterales; family Vibrionaceae; genus Vibrio. The sequence goes on along the minus strand of NZ_JAYQDQ010000037.1, from coordinate 24,876 downwards.
TGCCCATATCAGAAAACCCAAAGAACAGACCAAAAAAGACACACATAGCCCCAAACATACTATTGCGCATTTCTTGACCCTTTGTTGCGCCGATAAAAATACCATCAAATAAAAAGCACCACATGGATACAAGTGGCATAGCCACCAGCCATGGAAGGTAAATATTAGCGGTATCTGCTACTCTGGAAATATCTGTGATTAGACCCACTAACGAAGAACCAGCAAGGCTAAACACCAGAGTTAAGCCTGTGCAAATCACCAAACCCCAGAAAAAGGTGCCAATTAAAGAGCGGCTCAATTGCTGTTTATCTTGGGCACCAAAGGCTTTACCCACTAAGGCTTCCATTGCATAAGCAAAACCGTCCATACCATAAGAAATAATCATCAAAAAGCTCATCAACACCGCATTTGCGGCGACCACATCGTCTCCAAAACTTGCGCCCTGGAAAGTCATAAAAGTGAAGGTCGCTTGTAAACACAAAGAGCGCAGAAAAATATCACGATTTAACTTGATAAACCGACTCAGTCCATGGGAAGTGTCTTTCACTAAGGTAAGCAGCTTTGGCAGGTGTTTTTTTTGCCAAGTTTTATAGACACAGCAAAGGCCAAAAATCATACCGCTATAGTCAGCAATGACCGAAGCTAAAGCGGCTCCCTCTACTTTCCAACCCAAGCCCACAACAAAAAGAATATCCAAAGCAATATTTGTTGAGTTAACAATGATAACCATCCACATAGGGGCTTTTGAGTTTTGTGTCCCTAGTAACCAGCCCAAGAGAACGTAGTTGACTAGAGCTGCTGGAGCGCTCCACACACGAACAGAGAAATACTGCTGGCCATAGTGTTTCACTTGCTCACTAGCGCTACTGACTGAAAATACAAAATCAGCAATAAATGAATGAAGAGCAATAAAAGCCAATGCAAAACCCAATGCCATAAAAAGGCCTTGAGTAAAAACTATTGCAAGCTGCTTACCGCTATCCGCACCATAGGATTGAGCTGCAAGCCCAGTCGTAGACATGCGTAAAAAGCCAAGCAGCCAAAATGACACACTGATCATTGTGCTGCCGAGAGCAACCCCACCTAAATACCAGGCGTGCTCTAAGTGGCCAATAACCGCTGCATCAACTAAACCAAGAAGAGGAACTGTGATATTGGAAAGCACCATAGGAATGGCAAGTAACAACACTTGCTTATGTAGCGCTTTATCACAAAGAAATCGTAATATGTTCAAATTATCCACCATCTGGTATTAGAGAGTGGAAATTGTAACCGGATTACCAGCGAAGCTGAATCACTACTGGTGTCAACCTGTGCTTAAGAGAGCTAAATTTTGTCAGCCAGCGCTGCCAAAACTTCCAACGACCACAGCGTCTATCGAGAGGAGAAAAAGTTCTGACCCAGCGAGACCATGGAAGGTAGTTAAGTACCGCATCTCCCGGCGATGCATACCCATGGCTGTATGCCCCTGAGCCCATTTTCTTCCCTAACCGACTTGATGCTCGGTCTCCTGATAGCACTATACACGCCATCGCGGAATCAAAATGACGCCCTAAGGCTTGGATAAACTTACCCACTTGCGGTTCACTGCAATCAAGTAAAGCTTGTTCACAGACAATTAAAACCGGCGTCTGCTCTGAAATTGGAAGCTGCTCAAGCCAAGATAGCTCATCAACATGACCACATATATGTTGGTAGCGCTCACTTTTATGAAACAACTTTTGACGCCACAACAAGTTCTCTGTCACATCCAACTCTAGCCAGTGACAACGCCCGTTATCTACACGATAAAAACGGGTGTCTAAACCAGCACCAACATTAATAATCCAGCCATCTGGGTGCTGGGAAAGAAAATGATTAACTCGTTCATCACAAATCTGAGTCAAAGTGGCGTGAAGGAGCTGTTTTTGATCAATATCTCCAGCTAGGCATTCAGGTGCGAGCTGACAACGCTGGCAAGCAGTGGCAGCAATCGGATCATATACTAAACCATCATCAACCAAGCTTTCTCTGCTGCGAAGCCATAGAGGCTGAAGCAAATTAACAGGAACTTGGTAACGATTTCCTGAAGACTTCTGTCTAGCAACCATGATCATCTTCCTTCCACTATTAGGAGTTAGATGATAATGAATATCAATCAAAAACTCAAGTTATTGAGAATAATTCTCAGTTGAAATGGTAAAAACTATGAGCTGTGTATCTGAACATTTGTGATGTCCATGCGCCAAACAATAGAAACTAACACATCAAAATCTACATCCAATCAGTATTACGAATAATACCAACAGCTAACCCTTCGATAGTTAAATGCTGACACGTGAGATCAACCTTAATTGGAGCAAACTCTTCGTTTTCTGCATGCAATAGGACAGTTGAACCCTTACGCTCAAGCCTCTTAACCGTTACATCATCATCGACACGAGCGACTATCACCTGGCCATCATGCACATCTTGTGTCTTATGGACAGCTAACAAGTCACCATCCATAATCCCAATATCTTTCATGCTTTCACCATTAACTCGTAATAAAAAGTCAGCTTGGGGCTTAAACATAGAGGGATCCAGTTGGTAGTGAGTTTCAACATGCTCCTGAGCCAGAATGGGTTCTCCAGCTGCCACCTGACCAATGAGCGGTAGTCCAGCATCATTGGCGGCGTCTTCTAACAAGATACGAATACCGCGAGACGCTCCTGGAATAATTTCAATAGCTTGCTTACGCGCTAGCGCTTTAAGGTGCTCTTCTGCTGCATTGGCAGAGCGAAAACCAAGCTCTCGCGCAATTTCCGCTCTTGTTGGAGGCATCCCTGTATCTTCAATTTTGCTTTTGATCAGATCATATACTTGTTGCTGGCGTGGTGTTAGTGGCTTCATGACTCACCTGTCTTTTTATACAGTTAACTGTGAGTATATCCAGTAATCATTTAAATGAAAAGCCAATTGGTGTTTTTTTGATTCAGTTAACCTTTTGACTACAAAAACAATACTTCTGCCCACACGTAAGCAGTCAATAACATGGTTAGCATCACAGCCGCAGAACCAATGTCTTTTGCTCGGCCAGATAGGGGATGATGCTCTGGACCAATTCGATCCACCACAGCTTCAATTGCACTGTTAAAAAGCTCTGCAATCAAAACAAGGACAACGGTGGCAATGAGTAAAATACGCTCAACCTGAGTGATATCCAACATCACAGCAGTAGGTATCATGATGGCACTTAATACGACTTCTTCACGAAAAGCTGGTTCATTACTAAACGCAGAACGTAAACCTTAGCATGAGTATCGAGTCGCATTTCTAATTCGTTTTAATCCATGAAGTGTTTTCTGTGGCACATGCTTTCCTTTATAGCAAACTCAAGAAGTATTTATCCCCACGCTTTAGCTTTGTCGACAGGTTTATTGCTTAGCATGGAGATCGCAAGCATAAAGTCAACAGACTCAAAATATTAAGTGACATTGGCGTGCTTATATTCAATTTACGGTAAAAGGTTCGACCAGTTTCTGGTATTCTTGCAACCCCAAAAAAGTCAGCGTTGGTGAAACTCAGCGTGGCTCCTGCGATTTATCTGTTTTTCGAGGCTATAAACCTTATGTCTTCAGGACAATCATTACCAAGTGCATTACTGAAATTGCCTTTATCAATGATGGTAAAAGGAACAACCATTCCATCTAACCCCATTGAAGATCATGGTATTGATCTGAACAAACCCATAGTTTATGCACTGCCCTATCGGTCAAGTGTTGATTTGCTCACGCTCCAAACGCAAGTCATCCAATTGGGTTTACCCGATCTGTTCACTCCGATAGAAATCAATGGTAAGTCGTTCCGACGCTATGTGTTCATCTCTTCTCGTCAAACTGTGATGAGTAACGATCATAATGTGCCGAATGAGTCCATAACTCTATTTTCAGAGCTACTTGAACAGCACAAATATGACAATAAACTTGATGTGCAAGTTATCCCGACATCAGTATTATGGGGCAGAAAGCCAGGCAAGGAATCACAAAAAACACCTTATTTGCAGGCGTTTAACGGCCCAGAAAAAGCGGTTGCAGTTCTGAAATATGGTCGCGACTGTCTAGTTAGAATCAGCCCTGTCGTATCACTTAGGTATATGGCTGACTCCCATGGCACAGACGCATCAATCGCTCATAAACTTGCCAGAGTAGCTCGAATTCATTTCTCACGCCAAAAGTTAGCGGCTTCTGGACCAAACTTACCCAATAGAGAAGCCCTCTTCGCTCGCCTAATACGTTCAAAAGCGATTATTAAGGCGATCGAAGATACAGCCAAAACTAAAAATATATCACTAGAAAAAGCTCGCAAAGAAGCGCATTCAATAATGGATGAAATCGCCTCAGATTTCTCCTATTCAATGATCAAAAAAGGTGAGCGACTACTGAGTTGGCTATGGAACCGCATATATCAAGGCCTTAATATCAATAATGCATCAGTAGTGCGTAAGCTAGCTCAAGATGGTCATGAGATAGTTTATGTACCTTGTCATCGCAGTCATATGGATTACTTGTTACTCTCCTACGTTTTGTACCACGAAGGTATGGTGCCGCCACATATTGCGGCAGGTATTAACCTTAATTTCTTTCCAGCAGGGCCCATATTTCGCCGCGGCGGCGCTTTCTTTATTCGCCGCAGCTTTAAAGGCAATAAGCTCTATTCCACTATTTTTCGTGAATATCTGGCTGAGCTATTTTCCAAAGGTTACTCAGTGGAATATTTCAGTGAAGGAGGCCGCTCTCGCACAGGTCGCCTACTGCAAGCTAAAACAGGCATGTTGGCGATGACAATTCAAGCCATGCTTCGTGGCTTAAACCGCCCTGTCACCCTAGTTCCTGTCTATATTGGCTATGAGCATGTCATGGAAGTCAGCACATACGCTAAGGAGCTAAGAGGGAAGCGAAAAGAAAAGGAAAATGCAGGACTGGTATTAAAAACGATTAGAAAGTTACGCAACTTTGGCCAAGGTTACGTCAACTTTGGTGAACCAATTCAGCTTAATCAATACCTCAATGAACAGGTTCCAGAATGGACGCAAGACATAGATCCTGTCGGTAGTGCTAAACCTCAATGGATTAACCCTGTAGTCAATGTACTTGCCAATAAAGTCATGACACATATCAACGACGCAGCGGCAACCAATGCTCTGACGCTATGTGCTACCGCTTTGCTTGCTTCACGCCAACGCGCTCTGTCAAGAGATAGCTTGATTAAACAAGTGGATTGCTACTTAGCACTGCTAAAAAATGCTCCCTATTCTTCTACGTTTACCATACCTGATGAGAGCGCTGAGGAGCTAGTGAGTCATGCAGAGTCACTGGATAAATTTGTCATCGACTCTGACAGTATGGGTGATGTGGTCTCTCTTGATCGTAACCAATCAATACTGATGACCTACTATCGCAACAATATTATCCACTTATTTGCGATTCCCTCTTTGATTGCCCAAATCCTTATCCGTCATCAAAAACTCAGCTTGAAAAAGATTAAAACGAATGTTGCCTTGATTTACCCTTTCCTTCAGCAAGAGCTCTTCCTAAGTATTGAAGATAATAAGCTGGGTGAATTCACTGAATCAACGATAGAGGAAATTGCTCGTTTAGGCCTTGTTACTGTCGATGGGCGACATAATGTGGCAATTAGACAAGATAATATCCAGATGCTGATGTTACTAGGCCGTACAATTACCGAAACCCTTCAACGCTACGCCATTACGCTCAATCTATTACCGACCAGCCCAAATCTAAACAAAGGAGATTTGGAGCAAAAAAGTCAGGAAATAGCCCAAAGATTGGGGCGTCTACACGGTATTAATGCACCAGAGTTCTTCGACAAGGGTGTATTTTCATCCATGTTAACCACTTTAAAGCAGCAAGCTTATTTGGATAACGATGGAAACTGTGACCAAGAAAAGAGTCAAGTGCTCGCTGACCTACTGTATTCATTACTTTCACCGGAAGTGTGCTTGACTATCAAAGAGAGTATTTGCCAAGCATCAGACACCCCATAAATACATACAGCAGCAATCATCTAAACCAGAAGAGGCAACCTATTTAGGTTGCCTCTTCCTTTGTAATATCTTTAGCCTTTACCAGAAACTGAACCACAATCCCGCAGCGATCGCCATCCCAACATAGTTATTGTTTAAAAATGCACTAAAGCATTTTTCTCGCTCACGATAATAAGTTAGGCGTTGCTGAAAAACAAACAAGCCAGCCACTATCCCCAAACTTAAGTAGTAGCCTAGCCCTAGACCATACCACCAACCTAAAGCAATCAGCATAGTTAACGTGGTCAGCTGCAATAAACCAATCACTAACTTATCCCAGCGTCCAAACAAAATGGCCGTCGACTTAATACCAATTTTAAGGTCATCATCTCTATCAACCATCGCATATTGGGTGTCATAGGCAATGGTCCAGATTGCATTGATAGTAAAGATATACCATACCACTGGAGATAATTCGCCAGTTTGAGCTGCCCACGCCATAGGAATAGACCAACTAAACGCCAATCCCAGAAAGAGCTGAGGAAGGTGAGTGTAGCGTTTCATGAATGGGTAGATAAACGCCAGCAGTAAAGCAATAAGTGACAACTTTATCGTCAGCGTATTCATGGTCAAAACCAATAAGAAAGACATCAAGCATAAAATCAAAAATAAGCCTATGGCTTCAAAAGCACTAACTCTACCCGAAGGTAAAGGCCGCTGATGAGTTCGCTTCACATGGCCATCCACCCTGCGATCGGCAAAATCATTAATGACACAACCAGCGGAGCGCATAAAGAGTACACCAAGAACAAACACTAGCAGGACTTTTAAATCAGGAATGCCCTGTGCTGATATGACAAGAGCCCACAATGTTGGCCACAATAATAGTAATGTACCAATGGGTTTATCCATTCGCATTAGTTGCCAATATGCGTGCGCTTTTGTGGCTATCATTTACTCGCTCTCCTCGTTATATAATGGCGCGCTGGGTAAAAATAGCTCTGCGATCAACATTGGCTTTTGATTTACCCACAAACGAGAACGACGTGCTAGAAAGTTACCATCCGCTGTTTTTGCCCAGCCGACTTGAAGAGAGTCACGTTTAATGTCATCAGAAGTAAACACGGTCAAACCTAGAGGCGTTTCTCCCTGACGAGTAAAGTCAAATTCATGCCCATCCATCGATGACTGTGGAATTAAAGTTCGACCAAGCACCCAAGGACAAGTATCTCCTTTCAGCACTACTTTTCGCAGCAAGCAGGGTTCTCGCTGCAAAAGTTCCACTTCCTGGCTATTAAGTTTCTCCGCTTTAACCACTTTGTTATGCAGCAAGTCGACACTTAATACTTGGCAGTGAGATTCCAATAAACGAGACAGTGACCCCTTCTCTAGCAGCCAGTTTTTCGAAATGTGATTTGGGAAGCAGAACTTCTCAGGATCTTGCCAGTCGGCTTGGCGAAGAGCAGATAAATAGAGCGAAGTAGATTGATTCATACTAGTATTCAATAAGTAGCTTTGTCGCCATTGCATGAGAGTGTGGCTATATTATAGAGCCATTACTTAATTGTCTCGTGCACAATTCTCTAAAAGTGTTCTATTGTAACAAGAGTCTGGCGATTCTAGTATCATGATTCGAAAAAAAGAAAAGACAAACCTATGATTAAACGTTGCTTAGTCCAGTTAGTGTTTATATTAAGTATATTGTCCAGCTTTTCTTCCTTAGCCGAAGGAGAAGGGGAAGGGGAAGGGGAAGGGGAAGATAAACTAGCTTATTTTACTCTAGAGCCCGATCTCACCACTAACTTTTATACCAAGGGCAAGGAACTTGGATATATTCAGGTTCGCATTGATATCATGGTGGCCAACAGCGCTGATTTATCCGTGATTGAACTTCACCAGCCACTTATACGAGACGCTGTTATTGAGCTCCTCGGAAAACAATCTGGCGATACCATTACCTCACTGGCAGGACGAGAAGATTTGCGCAAGACCTTAGTCGATAAGTTGAATGCTATTTTATTGCCAGAGACAGGGAGAACGGTCATTGCTGACCTGCTATTTACCAAGTACTTGTACCAGTAGCCGTAAAAGAGGTGGCTAGAGCCACCTCATTGCTTCATTCTTCCGGCATCCAGCAAACCAATCACCACACCACAAAGCAAGCCAACCAAATGGGCCGTATTTGCTATGGCCATGAAAGGCTGAACAAAACCAAGCACTAGCCATATCAACATAAACCCAATAATGGGCTTGGGTATGCTGAGCTGAAGGTAAGGGGCTTTGTACCCTAGCATCCAAAGGTAACCAACTAGCGCGTATACAACGCCAGACAAACCACCAAAATTAGCCCCTTCAACCCAATATTGCCCAGCACCAGAGAGAACCGAAGAAACAAAAAACAGCTGAGTCAGCTTCTTCGCTCCGAGTTTTCGCTCAATATCTCCGCCCAGTTGCCACCACCAAAGTAGATTAAAGGCAATATGGACGATGGAAAAATGCAACAACGCATGACTAATCCAGCGCCACAACTGCCACTCTTGCCCAGCTAAAGCAGGAAAATGCAGCGCAGCAAAAACGGCCCTTCCAGCCCCAAATTGCTGTAAGAAAAAAATCACGATACACAAGACCATAATAAATATGGTCGCTGGGCCAGCTTTTGCCTTGAGCATGGACATTATTGAAGGAGAAGAATAATGAAATTGGTTAGTGCGACTTTCAGCCATATCCCAAGACGCGGCTTGATAACGACTATCGTTAGGGCTTTTTAGGAAACGTTGCAGCTCTGACTCCGCTTCTGTCTGATGCTGGGGATCAACAAGCCATAAGATAAACTGATCATTACCTTCCGGCATCATCTTAATATGAATATGTCGAGACGCCATATAGTCAATAAAAGCTTGACCCATTCTAGGGTTAGGTAGTGAAACAAGTCTTATCATGCTCATGCCTAAGATCAATTTGATTCAATAGGCAATTGGGCACGTTGCCAAGCTTCAAATCCACCATCAACACTATACACCTGTTCATAGCCTTGATTAATCAAATATTGTGCTGCGCCCTGACTGCTGATCCCGTGATAGCACATAACCAAAATCGACTGTTCAAACTCAACTTCCTCCATAAACTGAACCATAGTTTCATTCGTCAGATGATAGGCTTTTTGCGGATGGGCGATCGAAAAAGACTGAGGATCACGAATATCAACTAAGCGTGCATTTCCCTCTTCCAATAGCGCTTGCGCACCTAAGACATCGATATGTTGAAACTGATCCATTCTACGGCCTCTTTTAAAACACCAATATTGAGAGCCATTGTAACCTATCCAATGGTAAACAAGTACACTATGTCAATATGGTTATCCACTTTTGATCATTTATTTATCAGTTGTGGATAAATCTGTGGATTGCGTTGATAAGGTATACAAACAGCCATCGATCCACAACATATAGTAATGATCCTTATTTTTCTGTGTGGATCATACAAAGTATCCCCAATCAAAAATTGATGCTAGAGCCTTTATTCACCCGACTTTTTTACATTAAGCAAATAAATTTATCACAGAGTTACCCACAGGCAAGTGACGCAAAATTCGATCCAAAACTTGAGTGTGGAAATCTATTGTCGATCCCAAAAAATAAAAAAACCGAGACCTTACGATCTCGGTTTTTAAATACTATCAATCGTGACTAGAAGTCACCAACGGCAAGCTTAAGCTTTTTCATTGCATTCTTTTCTAACTGGCGAATACGTTCTGCGGAAACATTGTAGGTCTCTGCTAAATCTTGCAGAGTTAGCTTGTTATCTTCTAGCCATCGAGAGCGAACAATATGCTGGCTACGATCATCAAGGCTTGATAGTGCTAGGCTGAGACGTTGGTTAGTATGAGCTTCCCAGTTTGCCGCTTCAACATTATCCGCAACATCGGACGCCTTATCTTCAAGATATAGCATCGGGGCTGAATACGATACCCCAGCGTCATCATCATCACTTTGCAATTCAAAAGCGGCATCTTGTGCAGCAAGGCGAGATTCCATCTCTCGAACCTCTGCAGGCTCTACACCAAGCTCTTTGGCAACCGTTTCTACCTCACCATTGTTGAACCATCCCAAACGTTTTTTTGACTTACGTAAGTTGAAGAAAAGCTTACGCTGGGCTTTCGTCGTTGCTATTTTGACTATGCGCCAGTTGCGTAGGACGTATTCATGAATTTCTGCCTTAATCCAATGAACAGCAAATGATACAAGACGAACACCCACTTCAGGGTTGAAACGTTTAACAGCCTTCATCAGGCCAATATTGCCTTCTTGAACTAAGTCTGCCATTGGCAGGCCATAACCAGAATAACCTCGAGCAACATGCACGACAAAGCGCAGATGAGAAAGAATCAGGCCTTTAGCCGCTTCGATTTCGCCATCATAATGCAAGCGCTCTGCCAGCTCACGCTCCTCTTCAGCGCTCAGCATGGGGTAGCTGTTCACTGTGCGGATATAACTATCTAAACTATCTTGTGTAACTACAGCCATTGGATATGTTTGGTTAGTCATTCATTTCCTCATTAAAATACGAGATCTGGATTCGGTTTTGTTCAGTTAATAGTGAATCTAACGTGAGCAAGATTCAAGCATATCAGAACTATTATGCATAAACCTTTCACTGATACAAGTAAAAGGCTCATTATGCCTCACTCTGTTTTGAGACAACCTGCTCTTACACTGGTTCAATTTCTTTCAGGTGACGCTGAGCAGAGACTTTTGCAGCCAAGCAGCCAAGGAAGACTCCAAGCATTAACAACAATAAACTTTCATCCCAGCTCAAACTCACTAACCGGAACTGGCTGTCATATAATAACGCCAACTCTTCCACACTCGCATTGAGTACAAGTGTAATCACAACCGTTAAAGTCCAAGCGATCAGAGCACCTAAAAGCCCAAACCACATACCTGAATACAGATATGGCCTCAAAATGAAACTGTTGGTCGCACCTATCAACTTCATGGTCTGGATTTCTTCTTTGTTAGCAAGCACATTGAAGCGCAAGGTATTACCAACAATCAAAAACACCGAACCCAACATGAGCACTGACAAGGTAATAACGATTCCGCAGACTAGTTTTTTTATCGCATCCAATCGCGTTAACCAGTCCTCGTCTAAACGAACATCAGTGATTTCCTCTTCTTTCGCAATATCAGCAGCCATCTGCTTTATTTCAGCTTTATCTTCAGTGCTTGGGGTAATAATTAACACACCAGGCAAAGCATAATCATCAAGCAATGATATCGCCTGCTCAAAACCAGAATGCTGGCTCAAATCTTCGAGACCTTGTTGAGGAGAGATATATTCCACTTTGGAAACCTGTTCCATAGTTTCCAATTTGTCTTTTAAAACCATAATCCGTGACTCAGGGGTTTGTTCACGTATATAACCACTCACTTTGGAAGGACTGGTTACATTTACTGAGGCAACAGATAAGTTCTTACCTAACAAATACAAAGCTGAAGGCATCGCCAAAGCCATGGATATCACTGCCAAAGTGAGGGCATTACCTAGAGGACGAGACCATATCTGAGCGAAAGACGCTTTCGCCTGCCTGATATGCACAGCAATAAAGCTATCACGCTTAACATGATTTTGAGGTCGAACTTTGGCTGTTTTCCGATTGCGCACGTTAGGCATAGTCTTCTACCTCACAAAGAAAGCCCTGATTCAACTCCAAGTGACGATACTGTGGGCGAGTATTCACTAACCCCGCATCATGAGTGGCGAGCAATATAGTTACGCCAGCACGGTTAAACTCTTCGAATAATTTCACCACTCGATTTGATAAATCTGGGTCCAAATTACCTGTAGGTTCATCGGCAAGAAGTAGTGTAGGCCTATTAACCACAGCTCGGGCAATACCGACTCGCTGCTGCTCACCGCCAGAAAGCTGACTTGGCAGACACTTAGCTTTATCGAGTAAGCCTGTTTTATCTAGGGCAGCACAGACCCGCCGTTTAATATCACTCTCGGAGATAGACTCAATACGCATAGGTAGGGCAACGTTATCAAACACCGAACGGTCCATCAGCAATCTATGATCTTGAAAAACAATGCCTATATTACGACGCAAAAAAGGAATATCTTTACTTGGAATACGAGTGATATCGTGATCATTGAAGCTGATTTTACCATCAGTTGGTCGCTCTATCGCACAAATCAGTTTGAGTAAGGTACTTTTACCTGCCCCTGAGTGCCCTCCGAGAAAAGCCATCTCACCACGACGCAAGTAGAAATCCACTTTCTGTAAGGCTTGTCTGCCACCACGATACGCTTTACTTACTTGCTTAAACTTTATCACTCGTCATTCCTCTCACTAGGCCTAATCTTCGCGGCTAAATAAAGCGTCTATAAACTCCTGAGTCTCAAATGGACGTAGATCGTCAATATTCTCTCCCACGCCAATGTAGCGAATAGGGATCTGGAACTGATCAGCAAGAGCGAAGATAACGCCGCCTTTTGCTGTTCCGTCTAGCTTAGTTAAGGTAATACCTGTCAAGGGTGCCACATCACTAAACAGCTTTGCTTGGCTGATCGCATTCTGGCCTGTTCCAGCGTCCAATGTCAGCATAATCTCATGAGGTGCAGTGTCGTCGACTTTCTTCATCACTCGGACAATTTTTCTTAACTCTTCCATTAAGTTAGCTTTATTTTGCAAACGTCCAGCCGTATCAGCGATGACCACATCAAACCCTTTTGCTTTTGCAGATTCAATCGCATCATAAATGACTGAAGCACTGTCTGCTCCAGTATGTTGGGCAACCACAGGAACTTGGTTACGCTCTCCCCATACTTGTAACTGTTCCACAGCCGCAGCGCGAAATGTATCGCCAGCGGCTAACATCACTTTCTTACCTTGAGCTTGGAACTGTTTGGCTAGCTTACCTATGGTTGTTGTTTTACCTACACCGTTTACCCCTACCATCAAGATCACGTATGGCGTTTTATCCGTATCAATCTCAAGCGGTTTTTCAACACTTGCTAATATACCAGCCATTTCTTCTTTAAGCAGACCATACAGAGCTTCACCATCTTTAAGCTCTTGGCGAGAGGCTTTCTCAGTTAAGTTATCAATGATTTTTAGTGTGGTATCCATACCAACATCAGCGATCAGTAACTGCTCCTCTAGTTCCTCAAAAAGCTCGTCATCAATCTGCTTTCCTTTAAACAAACCAAAAAAGCCAGCACCAATGTTTGCTTTAGTTCGAGCCAAGCTGCGTTTTAAGCGAACAAAAAAACTCTCGGTTGGCTTTTGTTGTTCAACAGCTCTATCTTCTTGCAGTGGTTCTTCCACTGGTGATTCTAATCGGCTCTCTTGTACAGGTTGTTCAATAACCTCTACTTGTTCAACAACTTCTGTGGTGTCCTGTGATTTCTGTTCATGGTCCGTTTGGCTAGTCTGCTCTTCCTCACCAAAACCTAGCCAAGAAAGTAATCCGCGTTTCTTTTTTTCCGTCATCTGGGGATATCCTAGATTGTCTTAATTTACTCTGACACTTTTCATCGGGTATTGTCCCGATTACGAAAAGAAAAATGACAACAAAGTGAAAAGTTTTCAGCACAAGAGTGATGGTATACACTTTGTCATCAACAAATTTGGGCTTTACTCAGGTCGAACTCACTGAGTGACTTGGTATAGTATCACTTTATTAGCGGTCAAAGAATCTATGGTACGACGTCGCCACCAAAACACATCACAAAAAAAGTCTTCCTCCGGCTTTGTGCGGATCATTAGCGGCTTATGGAGAGGGCGAAAACTGCCTGTTCATGATGCAGAAGGGTTAAGACCAACAACTGATCGCGTAAAAGAAACCCTCTTTAACTGGCTATCACAAGACATACCTCATGCAAAATGCCTTGACCTATATGCAGGTTCTGGGTCTTTGGGCTTTGAAGCTGCCTCTCGGCAAGCCGAAGAGGTCACTATGATTGAACTCAACCAAAGTACATTTGCACAATTAAAGCAAAATATCTCATCGCTAAATGCAAAAAACCTCACAGCCATCCAGGCTGATACTCTGAGCTATCTGCAGCGATCTGGATCGCCACATCATATTGTGTTTATTGATCCCCCCTTTCATAAAGGCCTACTGCAACAAACCCTTGCTCTTCTCGAAGACAATGGATGGTTGGCAGATGATGCCATGATTTATATTGAAACAGAGAAAGAGCTTAAGCTGGAAGGCGTTCCCAATAATTGGCATTTGCACCGTGAAAAGCACGCAGGGCAAGTAAGCTATCGACTATTTTTAAGAATACAAGACGACAAGAGAGTATTATGAAAGCACTACTGATAATGGCTAAAATGGCAATTGGATTTGTATGGCTAATCCTGCTGCTAAACTTTTTTATGCCCTTTCCGGGTAAAGCAGCCATTGCGCTCTATATATTAACGGCATTTTTATTCATGATGCACGGCCTGCAATCGGCTATCTTCATAGGCGCGTTCGGTGACAAGATAGAAATGACAAGCTGGGAAAAATGGTCAATTTTAATATTTGGCGTCTTTGCCCTGCTGGATATTCGCCGCAAACATATGATGTGACACTTAACCAAACCGCCGCTCACTCAAGCGGCGGTTTGGTTCTAGCTAAGATAACTTTTTACTCCGTTAAGAAACATCTGAGTAGAAATCATCACAAGCAAAAGCCCCATCAGACGCTCAATTGCCTTGAGCCCTCGCTCTCCTAGAATACGGTGAAAGAAGCTATAAAACATAAGAATAAAAAACGTCGCTCCCCAAGCCAACATTACAGCTGCGGATAGCTCGACTAACTTATCCGGATGCTGCGTTGACAAAAGTAGTAAGGCTGCGATAACCGAAGGCCCTGCAATCATAGGAATGGCCATAGGTACGATGAAAGGCTCTTCACCCGCGGCTAGGCCTGTAATGCTTCCCGCACTAGGGAAAATCATTTTAATTGCAATGATAAATAAGATAATTCCACCAGAGATACTCAATGTTTCAGGCTGCACATGAAGAAAACTCAGAATCGCTTTACCGGCAAATAAAAACAACATCAGTATCAGTAATGCAAAGACCAGCTCTCGAATCAAAACTTTGCGCCGGCGCTTTGGGTCCAAATGTTTCAAAATCGATAAAACAATAGGAAGATTACCAAGCGGATCCATAATAAGAAATAGCATGGTCGCAGCAGAAAGGATTTCCATCAATTAGCCTCCACAGGCACTAGTTGCGAGCCTTCATATTTAGCCTGAGCACCCTAGGTATTGCAAGCAAATCAAAACCTGTAAATGATAACTCGAACAGCAAAACATCAATCAGAGTTATCAGACAGCTCTCTCATGACTTTATACTTGGTACGTCGAATGCTCTATTACTATGCGATTAGGGAAGCGACTATCAACGAGTGAGCGAGTAAATAACTACCCGAAATAAGATAACGACCATAGGTGATAGGGTGTTTGTAATCATGTATAGCCAAAAGAGCTGCAGAGCATGTCAAGGTAAGGGTTCCCACAAAACCCATCATACTGGGTACAGTGCCTGCCATTAGCCATAACTCTCCTGCAGCCCAATTAAACTGAAATAGCACCATCCCCATTATAACAACAGGAAAGATGACTCGATCAATTTTTGGCAGCATAAGAAAAAATACAACGACACCAATCGCAAGCAGCATAGCGGGAAGCCACCACACTATTCCACCGGACAGCATCAACCAATAAGCAGCGCTATAGCATAGCTGAGCAAGAATAAAGGCTGAAAAACAGAGCTGTTTCTTTTTTTTATAGATGTGTAGAACATCGGCAAACATAGAAACTACTATGCCCAAGGTAACCCACCATACGGACACATCATCAGGCCTAGCCTGCGTCCACAGTATAATTACCAGCATACAAAGAGAAAGTGTTTTAAACACAGCAGCCTGATCATATTGGCTGCGTTCGTTAGCATTGATGCTAATAAACCCCGATAACGCGACTGAAAGCCAGCTCCACATGCTTCCCCCTATTCTAAATCAAGTCGCCAGTGTAGGCAGGCAAACAAAGAAGTCCAGAAATGAAAGGCAAAATTTCGATCTGGGTTAGGCTCTATACTGAGCAATGTTATAACTAAAAGTGAGAATAAAAATGGAAAACCTACCCACTTTATCCATCTCACAACCGAAAAAACAAATACACAGAAAAAACCAAAGAAAGCTTACAAATCCAATTAAAAAATTAAGAAAAATAAATTAAAATCAGTAGTTTAAACAAGAAAAAGAAAGTTCAATAAACATACACTTTTATATTAAAACCTAACTTACTCAAAATCAAAAAAGAAAACCAAGGCTCTTGCGGTTTCACTCATAAGAAAACTCCACTAATCATACATTTTACCTAACCATGACATTAGTATGTCTTAAAAACACCACAAACAGTAAACTATATAAAAAACCAAGAAATAAAAAATATAAAATCAATAAAAATCAAACGCTTAAATAAAAACAAAAATTAAAATACAAATTTTAAACATATAAAAAGTCAGCTTTAATCATGATTTAATCTAACTTTATCTATCAATTTAAGAGCCTTAGCTGACAATATCATGAGATTTATAATAATTAACACTTGATCAAATTACGGAAGTACTGCTATTCTTAGAATCATAGATTAAAACATAAGCATCGAGGAGCAGGGTTATGATTACTTCTTCACAAAAACAAGGACTTGTAATGATCGCAGTTGTTGTTGGCCTAATGACACTGCCAATGATGTACTAGATCATATCCAATTAAACAAAAAGGGACGCGAACGCGTCCCTTTTTGTTTTATGATATTTTTGTAATCAAATTTGGATTATTTGTTCGACATATTGCAAAATTTTACTATTTACACAAGAGTTGTACTTTTATCGCCTTGGCTATAAATGCTTGGACAAAGTATCCCAGTGAGCATAATAGAATAGTAGTGCGGCCAAAGTCATCAAAGTCATTAAAGTAATAGCGGCCCTCCAGACAAAGCGACTACTTCTCGGAGTTAACTCCTTTTCACATTCATCACACACAGCCAGAAAATCCTTGCGACTTTCAAGTTGATAGTCATCTTCATGAACCACTTTATTGCGAATAGTTGCGATATAGCGTAGTTTTCCAATCACATCATGCGGTAGTCGCTCCTCACAACTGGTCACCAGTTGGTGTAACCCCTTACCTTCTGCGTGATACTGTGTTCGAAGCAAGGTTTCAATTTTCCGTGTCCTCGTGACTACTTTTTCTATATCAGACATAATTTTTCTCCATCGCTAGTATCATTAGCGTACAAAACCAGCCTCCCACAAAAATATCAACAAACAAAGCTTATTATCTATAACTCACTACAATCCATTAAGTAATGTAGAAGAATCAAAGACTAGCTATATCAGGATACTGAAAAATAGTTTACTAACGTGTGATGTGTCTCGAAGAATGCTACAAAGACAAAACGAAGGTAAGATCTGTTTCTATAAAGAGTAAAGCTCAGGATTAGGTTAAGCCAGCTTTCATGGTACTTAGCGAAGGAAGAAACAAGATAGCTACCATTACTTCTTGTTTTTTGCCATGATCTTTGCTGGCAAAGTAGAGTTTATTGCTTAACCAATTTCAGCATATTGTTCTTTGCCATATTATCTGCCACTTCGAGAGGTAGAGCATCCAAGATTTCATCCCAACCAGACAGTACTTTTCCAGTATTTCTGAATTGACCCACTACATCAGATCCCATCATAAAGCGGTGCGGATATTTAGTAATAAGAGATATCCATTCCTCCTTGGACTGACGGCTGCTTAAGATCACATCACGTAAAGACCAAGATGCAAGTACATAAAGGTTCTCATAGTCCTCCAACAACCGTGCCACCTCATCAATAAGAAAAGACAAATCTTGATACTTGAGTAATGTCGCACTAGAACCGGCATGAGCCCATATAAAGCGCGTTTTGGGATTCTTCTCAAGAGCTTCCACCAACTCGTGCTTATACAGCGCTTTCTCTTCACGCTCAGAAGTAATATTACTATGCAATATTACTGGCAAGTGGTGCTTGGCTGCTACCTTATAAACCCTCATTAAAGCAGGATGATTAGCACGTGCCTGCTCACCAAGTGTCAGAGCTGACAAACTGTCATGCCGAGTTAACACCTCTCCAACCCCCTTCCAAAAGCCGGGGCTGTCGTCAATCATTTGTTCTATTTGTTCAGCAGCAAACATATCCGTGGGGTTAAAGCCCGTAATAAAGGGAAAGAAGCGATCTTTATGTGATGATGTACTCAGGGCTCGATACAGGAGATCGTCAGTACGTGAGTAATAATACATGGGAGAGTCATCTCCGAAATCATATTTTGGCGCAACAGGATCATATGAGCTCCACTTTTTTACCACAGGCAGCCCCATGATAAAGGCATGTTCGATGTGATTTTGGTCCATCTTATGCGCTAGGTATTTAATGCCATCAGTACGCTGAAAGAAGTCAACAAAATGAATTTCAGCATCGTTATAACCTCCTTCATAACCATACACGAGAGGACAAAGCGACAAAGTTACACCGGTCAACCACCTTAAACGCATATTAACTCTCCAAGCTAAATGTATCGGTTACGGAAGGAGCCACTGAGTTCTGGCGGACTTAGACAAAAGCCAGCTCATCATTAGAACACCCAAGCCACTCAATACAACCCAGAGTGGGATAACCCACGCAGGGTGACCTTGATGCCAAGCATACTCTTTCATCGGCCAGAGAAAAATAGGATGGAGGATATAAATACCAAGGGTATGTTGACTGATAAAGCCTATAACCTTTTGCGATTGTTTTTCACCAAAATATCTACTCAGCTTAAAAACCATTATTGTCTATGCTGCTTGATGATCCCTGCTCGGTAATTGAATAGAAATTAACGTAGTCAGAACAATAAAAACAAAAGAAACCCACAAACAAGCAGCAAGCCCCGCCAGTTGAAATACCCACCCAGAGAGAACAGTCCCGATTAAACGCCCCATTGCGTTGGCCATATAATAAAAACCCACATCCAAAGATACACCATCGCCTTTGGCATAACTAACGATAAGGTAAGAATGCAAAGAGGAATTGATCGCAAACACTGCGCCAAACATAAGCAAACCCAAGATGATGACTAACTCTGGCTGCCACCCTATTTGAACGCCATATGCGATACCCGCCGTGATCACCGCGAGCAAGCCAGCCCAGAATAACGCCGCTGCACCATCTGGTACACCACCTTCAGAACTGCCTGTTATTTTGGGCGCGATACTCTGCACAAGACCGTAAACAATCACCCAAGAGGCTAAGAAGCCGCCGACCCACAAATGATCCCAGCCAAAAACACTCCCTAGATAAACAGGTAAGGCAACAACAAACCAAACATCTCGTGCACCAAATAAAAACATGCGCGCGGCAGATAAAATATTGATAGAACGCGACTTAGAAAAAATATCATGAAACTTTGGCTTATTTTTCGCCTTACCTAAATTACCTTCTAAACCATACAAGCTGCCGATAAGGACTATGGTCAATATGCCTGCCATCAAAATCACCGCATATTTAAATCCAACTAAAGACAGCAATAACCCACCAATAAAAAATCCCACTCCTTTCAGCGCATTTTTAGAGCCGGTAAGAATAGCAACCCATTTATACAAAGCCCCTTGTTGTTGCTCTGGAACTAACGATTTGATAGAGCTTTTGGCACTCATCTTATTGAGATCTTTTGCAATACCAGATAAAGCTTGTGCCAACATTACCCAAGGGATAGTTAACCATGCAGTAGGGACAGCCAACATGGTTAAGGCGACAATCTGCATTAATAATCCAAGGTTCATGGTCTTATTGAGACCAAACCTAGCCCCCAAGAAACCGCCGACCAGGTTGGTCACTACACCAAAAAACTCATAAAACAAAAACAGAGAGGCGATTTCTAGTGTGCTGTATCCCAAATCGTGGAAATACAAAACCACCAGCATTCTCAATGCGCCATCAGTCACGGTGAAATTCCAATAATTGAACGTCACCAACATATATTGGCGGATATTTTTAGCCAAAAGTATAGTCACAGACTATGCCTCATCTTGTTTTGCTCTCACACATGCCCTACTTTTCTTACTAGCTCAGCAGTGCGTGTTGCATAGCCCATCTCGTTATCATACCAGGCATAAATTTTCACCATCCGCTCACCAACCACCATAGTTGACAGTGCATCCACTATGGTTGAGCGCTGATCGCCTTTATAATCAATCGATACCAGTGGGCGCTCCTCAAATCCAAGAATACCTTGAAGATCCCCTTGTGATGCTTCTTTAAGCAGTTGGTTAACTTCCTCTGGTGTCGTGTCTCGTTTGACTTCAAAAATAATATCTGTCAACGATGCATTAGCTAGTGGGACCCGAACGGCGTGACCATTAATCTTATCTTTTAAATCTGGGAATATTTCAATAATGGCGGTAGCACTGCCGGTGGTTGTTGGAATTAAACTCATGCCACAAGCTCTTGCACGGCGCAAATCTTTGTGTGGCGCATCAAGGATAGTCTGAGTGTTAGTCAAATCATGAATGGTCGTAAATGACGACTTCTCAATACCGAGATGCTCATGGATCACTTTAACTATCGGAGCAATACAATTGGTTGTGCATGATGCCGCAGTGACAATTCGATGTTTTTCAGGGTCAAAGATATTATCGTTAACGCCAACTACAATATTGGCAACGCCTTCTTCCTTTACAGGAGCAGAAACAACAACACGTTTCACGCCTTGAGTTAGATACTTCTCAAGCAAAGAAGTCTTACAGTGTTTACCCGTAGATTCAATCACAACATCGCAGCCAGACCAGTCAACTGCATCAATATCTTTCTCGCGCTGTGTTTTAATTCTTTGCCCTTGAATCACAATGTCGTTAGCTTCAGCTTTCACTTCATGGTGCCAACGCCCTTGCACTGAGTCGAACTCTAACAAGTGTGCTAGCGTCTGCGCATCACCTGCGACATCATTTATTAGAACGAAGTCGATATCTTCCCAATCAAATGCAGCACGTAAAGCGAGACGTCCAATACGGCCAAAGCCATTGATTCCAACTTTAATGGTCATTACTTTCCCCTCTTTCTCTATCTATTTTGACAACAAATGGGCCGCCCAGAAATAGCATGAAGCCTTGCAACATCTTTCTGATATAGCGTTGTTAAACACTGTGAGGCAACCAAATTATCGACCAACTTTTTCATCCAACCGGGCAAGTCCTTACTTAGTCGGTAAAAAACCCACTGCCCTTGCCGGATATCAACTAAAATTCCACTTGATCTAAGCTGAGCGAGATGGCGAGAAATCTTCGGCTGACTCTCCTGTAAAGCCTCGGTTAACTCGCCCACAGATAAACACTGCTCACGCTCAATCAACAACACACAACGCACCCTTGTTTCATCTGAAAGTAATTTAAAAAACTGATGTGGTAACATAATATAACCTTATTCGAATATGCATATATATTTATTTGCAAGAAAGGAAAAATCAATAGGAGATTGACATTGTCATAAAAAGTTCATGGAGTCATGTCTGAGTGGTCAAACGAGCCGGTGGATATCTCTGCTCCAACGTTGTGCTTCTGAGATTCTAGGCATGACCTCATCAACCGACAAGTTAAGCTGGTGACACGCTTTTTGCATCCCTAGCCAATCGGCTTTCTCATAGCACTCTTCTATGTTAAGTAAGATACCATAAGGTCCTTGGCGCTCTAACAAGGCTTTTTCGATTGTTTGGTTTAGAGGTAACTGCCTGACTAATTCTTCAAGAGAGAGATCCAGCAAGGCATCTAATGTAGAGAAAAGACCGATAAGAAATGCTTGCTCCCGGTACTGGTTGAATGGGTTGTCGCGGGCCATCAATTGGCAAAACTGCGCTCGCTGAAGAGACAAATTATACAGCTCTTTTGGCTTTTTAATCGAGATAAAAGAGGCAACGGCGAGAGAAACAAAAATGCGCAACTTATCTTCTCCAAGATACACCAAAGCTTGACGAAACGACGAAATAGTCACTGCCAACCTTTCCGACATCGTATTGACAAAGCGAAGTAATTGGTAAGACAAGGCAACATCTTTAGCCACAATGGCTTCCACCTTTTGAAAATCAACCTCCACTTTGCAAACTTCACGAAGCAGCTCCATTGCAATGATCTGTTCAGGGCTTATATAGCGCTGTTTAATCATCTCTGGTTTACTAAAAAAGTAGCCTTGGAAGAAGGTAAATCCAGCGGAACGAGCAGTTAAAAAGTCTTGCTCAGTTTCAACACGCTCGGCAAGAAATTTACGCCGACTACCACGAGACTTATGCTGTTTAACAAACTCACAAGCCTCCTCTAACCCCATAGCCATAATATCGAGCTTTATAATTTGAACATAAGGTAAGAAGCGCTCCCATGGTTGGCTATAGACAAAATCATCCAGAGCAACAATGTATCCAGCAAGGCTGATTTCCTTAATTGCTTCGTATAATTCATCTGTGGGAGAGCAGGTTTCTAAAACTTCAATGACAACCTTTTCTTTCGGTAGAGTAAGCGGCAAACGCCTGAGCAAACTTTTATGAGGAAAGTTGATAAAGCTGCGTGATTGCACCAAAGCAGGGTTTACCCCGAGAGACAAAAAATTCTCGACAATTAGTCTATATGTGGCCCGATTTGACTCAATATGAGCGGGATAAGCATTCTGCTCCCCATCACGAAAGAGCAGCTCGTATCCCAATGTCTGTCGCCTCGCATTGAAAATTGGCTGGCGAGCCACATATGTATCACGCATTAGCTACCACACACTAGGCTTTGGTTGTCGCGAGTAATGCCCCACAAAATATAAACATGGAGCCAAATAGCTTGTTGAGCTTACTCATCACCTTATCAGAGCCAATAAAGCGGCCCATCTGCGCAGCTAAAGATGTGTATCCAACCATAACTATGGAGTCAATCACTACTGTGGTGATACCTAAAACGAAAAGTTGCGTTAGTTGATCGCCAACAGGGTCAATAAACTGAGGAAAAAGTGCGACCAAAAAAACAACCGACTTAGGGTTAGTCAGGTTAATCAGTGTCGCTTTGCGCATCATGGTACTCGCTGACAAGGCTTTATCGGCGTGGTGCGTGGTTAAGGAAGAGGTGTCTCGCCATTTTTGAACCCCAAGCCAAATCAGATATCCCGCCCCAAACCATTTGATAACAGTAAATGTAGTGGCAGACTGCGCAACGAGTGCACCAATACCCACACCAACTAACACGATATGTATTGCTAGGCCAACCTGCAGTCCAGCAACCGCTGCCAATGACTTACGGGTGCCATATGAAAGACCGTTACTAATAGAATTTACCGTACCAGAACCTGGAGCCAAACTAAACACAACCGCTGTGACTACATAGGCGAACCAAACATGTATATCCACTGTATTTTCTCCTCGACTAAACAACCTTGGCGACACATAATTTAAACTTATCAACTTTATTCGTGTCGGCAGTAGACCCAAGGTTATGAATAAATCAGCCTTAAATATTCAACCCTCTTATACCCAAGAGTTTCATTTTGAGCAAGCAATCAATAGCAATATTGCTCAGTTATGGTCAAGACGTGAAGAAGGTTTTATTCGATCCTTTGATAACACTCGTTTGTATTGGATAAAAATTTCATCAGCCCATAATGACAAAGCCATTGTGATCGTCAATGGGCGCATCGAGTGTGTATGGAAATATCAAGAACTCTTCTTTGACCTCTTCCAGCAAGGTTATGACATTTACTCTTTCGATCATCGCGGCCAAGGTTTGTCTGAGCGATTAGTCGATGACACTCAAATAGGTTATGTTGAAGATTTCGAAGACTATACCCATGATTTGCATCATCTAATACAACACTTCCATTTAGATCAGCACAAAAGCTGCTACCTAATGGGACACTCCATGGGTGGCAATATCGTAACTCGTTACTTGCAAACGTATCCCCAACATCCCTTTGCCGCTATTGCACTATGCGCCCCTATGTTTGGCGTCAATCTATCTTGGCACCTTAAACTCATAGCCATTCCTTTCAATCAGCTCATGGCCGCGCTTTCAAGCCAACCAAAGTTTGCTCCAGGACAACTGCCTTATTATCCAAAGCCCTTTGATGGAAACCTACTCAGTCAAAGCCAAGCCCGCTACCACTGGTTTAGAGCCTTGTATGAGCAAAAACCGGAACTTAAAATTGGGGGCGCTAGCCACCGATGGGTGTGGCAAGGTCTAATGGCCGCCCAAAAGTGTCATCTTATGGCGAGACACATTAAGAGTCCACTGCTCATACTGCAAGCAGGCGATGACAAAATCGTCTCCAACTGTGATCAAGTAAAGTTTTACAAAAAAGTGATTAAAAACAATCACGAGTGTGTGTTAAAAATCATTGATCATGCACGCCACGAGATTTTATTTGAAAAGGATGAATATAGAAACCAAGCACTTGATAGCATTCTCTCTTTTTATAGTCGTTATTGACAAACTAGGAAAAAAATCAAATCTATCTTTACCCTCTTTTTATCCTTATCACTGCTGTAACATAAAGCACTCTTACCCATTGAGCAGTATTTATAAATAAATCGTGAGGATGATATGACAGAAATACGCACCGAATCCCCTTTTCAACTCGTCGCCTCAGATTTAGATGGCACCTTACTCGCACCAGATCATAAACTCAGCGAGTTCTCCAAACATACTTTGAAAGAACTGTTTCAAAAAGGTTATACCTTTATTTTTGCAACTGGTCGTCATCACATTGATGTCGCAGGAATTCGCAGCCAAGTAGGGATACCAGCTTACATGATCACGTCTAACGGTGCTCGAGTTCATGATAAAGA
>NZ_JAYQDQ010000036.1:0-38684 GCF_038138445.1 Vibrio sp. | reverse complement strand
TGATCTTATTCTTCCCGCTAGGCGATTAGAATGCGGGTTTTATGGAGCGCTTACAATTGAGTTGATACCTGCATCGTTTGATAAAAGCTTTCGATCGCACTGATGGTTCTTTCGGCTAAATCGTCTGATTTAGTTAAGCCAAAAACGTTAACACCCATTTGCTCGAGCTTTGAACGTTTATGCGCAAGCTGATTTCTAAGTAGGGAAGGTTGTACTATTGCTAGTGAACGAGCATGATCGACGCCCCACAGCGCGGTAAGTTCATGGCCTATCATGTGAGTTGCCCAATCTTGAGGAACGCCCGTTCCAATTAGACCATTCAGTGCTTGGTTTGCTGTCCACATGAGATTTTCACGCCACCCATCGCTATCACGTTGTTGAAAGCTTTCACCAAGCGTTTTTAACGTGCGTAATAAGGTTTCAGCATAACCATCTTGGACCATGGCACCATGGCTTGTGGTTAAATACTGTTCGCATACGTGAACCCAAGCATCGACAATACCATTAATAAGTTGTTTCTCAGGCAGTGTTTTCATTACATCAGGATCCATTACAGCAAATTGAGGCTGAACATGTGGGCTCCCAAAAGACAACTTATCTTGGGTTTCAGCTTTAGTAATCACAGCTCCCGAGTTAGATTCGGATCCAGTTGCTGGAAGGGTTAATACTGCGCCAAGAGGAGTGGCATCAGATACTTGGTAGTCACCTGTCAAAATATCCCAGCCGTCACCTTGGTATTTTGCCGCTGCTGCAACATATTTTGAGCCATCAATAACCGAACCGCCGCCAACAGCAAGAATAAAGTCGATGTTTTGTTGCTTGACTATGTCGACTGCTTTATCCAGCGTTTCTTTGGTGGGGTTAGCCTCAACGCCTGAAAACTCAACCCATTGGTGATCTTTCAGTGACGTTACCACCTGGTCATAAACACCGTTATGTTTAATTGACCCGCCGCCATAAATAACTAACCTGAACTCGGGATAAAAATAGAAGTGAACTAAAAGCTGGTTCTGCGATCAGATCTTCGACAAAGAGAGAACAATCGCAAAGGAACCAGCTATGCACAAGCTAGTAGAATTATTTTGCCATGTCGATGACTTTTGTAAGGCTTTTCTACCTCAATGGCAAAAACTTCAACTTGAACACGATGAACGTAAACGAAAGCGCAAAGGACGTATGTCTGAAAGTGAAATAATGACCATCATTATTGCTTTTCATATGTCGCACCAACGTGATTTTAAAAACTTCTATCTTGGCATTATTCACCGATACCACAAAAGCGAGTTTCCTGCGCTACTGAGCTATACACGCTTTTTGGAGATGATGCCGTCGGTGCTTGTTCCTTTAAGCTCTTTCTTCACTCATGTAAAAGGAGAGCCGACGGGTATTGAATTTATTGACTCTACTAGCATTAAAGTCTGTCACAACTTACGCATTCCAAGACATAAGGTGTTCAAAGGAACAGCAGCACGAGGCAAAGGTACCATGGGATGGTTCTACGGTTTTAAACTCCACATCATTACAAATCATCTTGGTGACATTGTTGCAGCCAAACTTACGCCAGCAAATACGGATGATAGAAAGCCTGTCCGTGAATTATCAAAAGGGCTGCTCGACAAGCTCTATGCAGACAAAGGCTATATCAGTAAAGCACTGACTGAAGACTTAAAAGAAGATGGTATTACACTGATAACAACACACCGAAAGAATATGCCCCCCAAAGTGCTAGCCGCTTGGGATCGTGCAATGTTATCGAAGCGATTCATTATTGAAACGATAAATGATCAGTTGAAGAACATATCTCAGATAGAGCATTCTCGTCATCGCAGCTTACATGGCTTCATGTTGAACTTGCTTGGAGGCTTAATCGCTTACTGCTTAAAGCCAGAAAAGCCATCACTTAACATCACCAATACTGAAAAGTCTGGTTTGATGGCAATGGCTTAAACCGATCTCAGGTTAGCTAGCTAAAGAAAAAAACAAGAGTTAAAACTTATCTTTAAACACATGAAAATATTGATTAAATAGGATTAGGTGGAACTTTTCGGTGAATTGGGCGCAAATACTCCAAATAGCATTATGTGCTACTGATTCAGTATCCCAAATAAGAAGGTCCCGATAACCCCCCAAATTCCCAACGAGTTAAACCACATAAAAACCTTAAACTTTGTGGATTCCGTTGTGGTGCGTTTCCGTATCCAAGGGTAGGTCACACTGTAGTAGGCAAAGCGGGTAATAATACCTCCTGGCAACTGATATTTAGGCTTCATGTACCCGTTATCCAAGTAGTACTTATTCACATCC
The DNA here is from genome assembly GCF_038138445.1 of Vibrio sp. Taxonomy (GTDB): domain Bacteria; phylum Pseudomonadota; class Gammaproteobacteria; order Enterobacterales; family Vibrionaceae; genus Vibrio. The sequence goes on along the minus strand of NZ_JAYQDQ010000036.1, from coordinate 36,380 downwards.
TTGGCCAACTGCTTATCAATCCAAATAATGTGCTTAAAGCTTCCATACATGATGATCGGGATAGTGATGCAAGATACAACCATCCAAGTAATCATTTGGACAAAAAATATTCCTTTCAAGGAAGTGATGAGAATATCTATAATGCTCATCTTTTATTGGCCTAAAATAAATTCTCAACAACGATCCATGATATTAAAGCTATCCAACTCCAGAAACCTAACGCATTTCCCCACATGAAAATATTAAACTTAATAGAGTTTGACTGACTTCTGTGTCTAATAAAGGGGTAAGCTATACAATAATTCATAAATCGAGACATAATATGATGAGACATCATATTTTGATAATCCGCATGCAGACTTTTAGCATCCTTCGATAGTTGCTTATCGATCCACACTATTCTCTGAGGGTTACTTAGTGATAGAACCGCACCAAAAACAACACCAGGAATTGACCAAAGCATGGCATATACGTACAAAATCATAAATATTACCGACTGTAAATTATATAGCCAATCAGAGTTCATCAATCTTCACCTTCCACAATATCAGCGGCTTTTTCGTACAGCACATCACTAACCACTTTTCCAGCAGTAGAGCCCACAATACCACCCACTGCACCGCCAACCACGAAAGCACCAACGGCCGCTAAAGCTACAACTGGCGCAGAAGCTGTACCAAGAAGAAGAAGCACTCCTGTGGTCGCCCAAGCTCCCATTTTTCCTCCTAGATAGGCACCACCTAAAAATCCAACCACTTCCCTAGACGTTGTTTTTCCACATGCCCCAGAGCCATCAACTTTACATGCTTCATATATGTTGCTGACACCACTTGCAGCTCCAAGTGTCAAACCCACGTAACCAACTCCACGACTGACAGAAATACCAGTTGCTACATTAGCGATTCGTTTCCCTAAACTTGGCACGAATCCTTTTTTTAGTATTTCATCAGAGTTGTGGATAACGGATTTTGTTGATAATTTAAGGTTTCGTTTAATTTGACGATATATTGGAATTTGTACCGTGCGCTTGGATAAAAAGGCAAATGAGCCGTCTAGCTTTTTGAATAATTCCGCACGCTCAGCAATAAACGCGCCGTAATTCATTCCCCCCGTTCTGCTGGACATGGCAACTTGAGCTGCGTATAAGTCATTAATTTCAATTAGCACTCCACTAATATTTTTTAAGTGTTGCTCTACTGAGGCTGACACTACACCAACTCCCACAGATGCATAAGCGTAAGCGTCTGTGGGTAATCCATTGGTATGGATTGTATCCATGCCTTTATGGGCATAATAGTCAAGAACTTCAAAATGATTATAAGCCGTAGCCACCAATTCATCGGATAATGACTTTAAGGCTTTACTCGCTGCTTCTGCATCTTCCATAAGTTCACGAAGTGCAGTTTTATCTTTTTCTGCTCTAGGTTTTGTGGTGGGAATTACTACAATTTCGCCTTGTCGAACGGGCTCATTTAGATGAGCATTACATTCTTTAATAAAAGCCTGTGCATCCTTTGGGGTCTGTGCCGTAAATAAGTCAGCCCATATGAGTGCCTGTGGTTGGTTTTTATCAACCTGCATCCAAGCTAATTCAAAAGTAATATCGTCCTTATCTTTGGTTTGATTACCATGTTTTTTCTCATATTCTACGACTGATGTACTGAGTGGCGGCAGGGCTTCAAATACAGAAAGCTCAGGTTCAGGTTCTTTAACACGATAACCAGCAGCGCGACTCGCCATGCTACGGCCATAAGATCCCTTTAATGATAATGAAGATCTTATATTGAAAGGCGTGCTTCGTTTGATTGCTCCAAAGCCATCAACAATGCTGTCTTTAGTGGGTAACCTATCTACAACTAAAACAGCCATCCCACTTTGCAATTCAAAATCGTACTTGATGCCAAGCTTTTGGCAGTAGAGGGAGAGTGAACTGGGGTGAACTACAGACGATAACTCTGTTTCTTTTACGTCTAAGATATTTTTCTTTTTACCATACATGGCAACAGCTCATTAGATAAACAATAGAGCCATTATTATATTAAACTCATAGGTTTATGTGTTATTTAATGTCTAGTCAAATTACCTAAGAAGATAGATATTTTGTCGATATTTCCAGAATTTTGAAGTAGGGCACCAAACTAAACTAGGAAATCTTCGCCTAGATGAGAAGGCAAGTTAATAGTTATAGAAAACTACCCCTATCTCACAGCCCTTGGTATGTATGGGCTGAGAGCAAACTTTGGACTTTTCGATGAAATGGGCGCAAATCCCCAAGATGGCGGCGGCGAAGCAGACGCAATCTGACAATAACAGCAAAGTTAAAGAGTCCGTTGCGAAGTCTGAAGCGGGGGTCGCCAAAGGTGAGCAAAATCGAGCAGGTGCAGAGCAAGACATCGTCGAAGCTAAAGCCGATGCAGAAACACGCAAAGCCGATGCTGTGGTGAAAAGTCACGACGCGAAACAGGCCGAATCTGATGCACACAGCGCAGCAAACGACGCGCAATCACGTGGTGACCGCGATGCGATGAATGCCGAAAATAAAGCCAACCAAGCACAGAATGATGCGCAAGGGGCGAAGCAAAACGAAGGCGATCGTCCAGACCGTCAAGGCGTGGCTGGCAGTGGCCTTTCGGGTAATGCTCATCACGTGGAAGAGGCTGGCGAAACGGACAGTCATGTCAACACCGACAGTCAAACAAGCGCCGATGGTCGATTCAGTGACGGCTTGACCGAGCAAGAACTGGAAGCGTTGGAAGGGGCGACAAACGCTGTGAACCGTCTGCAAATTAACTCAGGTATTCGCGGCAAGAACAGCGGTAGCAACATCACCTCAATGTTCACCGAAGAAAATGCTGACAGCATTGTGGTAGACACTACAGCGTCTCAGGAAGTGGGTCGAAAAGAGGTTCGCATTTCTGGAGTGAATTTAGAAGGACTTGGTGAAGCTTCGCATGACTCTGCTGAATCGCTTGTAGCTGCTCGCGCAGAAAAAGTGGCGAATCTCTATCGCTGGCTAGACACTGATAATGACGTGGCGACGGACAAGTATGTACCAGTCCCTGGTTTTGAACGTGTCGATGGTGATGCCTCTGATGAAGTCAAGCATCGCATGATTCAATCTATGAGCGGTTACATCGAACACACCGACAACCAAGTACCGAAAGATCAAGCACAAGTATTAGCCACTTTGTTTGTTGAATCGACGCTCGATTATGATTGGGACAAACGCGTTGAGTTTCTCACTAAGCTTGAGAGCTATGGTTATAGTTTTGAAGCACCACACGCAGAGAAAAGCATTGTTTCCTTCTGGTCTGGTAAAAACTTCAAGCAATACCGAGACGTTCTCGACAATGCCCAGACTGATGGCAAAAAGGTCGTGTACGACATCGAAGTTAAAGGCAACGCATTTGCAATCGAGCTGAATAAGCATTTAATGCGTTGGGGCGGCCTGTTCCTTGACCCAGATAACGCCGAGCAAAATCAATTGAAATCGTCAATTGATGCAGCAACGTTCAGCAATACGGGTTTTTGGCGTTCAGTCTATGCGACGGGTGCACAACATGATGTGTATGTTATCGCGGAAGGTGGAGTGCGTCTTGGTAACTATTTCTGGCATGTTGAGCTACCTGCACTGCGCCAATTACAGCATGAAGGGTTGGTTGGTGAAATTCGACTGCTTGATAAGCCAGTATCCGAGTACAAAGGTCTACCAGCACACGAGATTGGACGCCGACTTACCGATGCAGGCGTAGGTGTCAAAGTTCGTTTTGATGCGTTGAGCAGCGTACGACAAGCGGAACTATTGGCAGACAACCCTAATGGCTATAAATCTGACACGCTAGTTGAATTGGACGTTAAACTCAGCGCAATCGACAGCATGTTGCGTGAATCTCTGCCCTTCTATTCACTTCGTACCGAGCGCAATCTCTTGGTTCAAGAAAGCGATGAAGGTTTCGTCGTCCACTCATGGCCGGGTTCCGATGATAAGAGCAAAACCATCCTTCTTGACACTCCTGAAGATGCCGCTCAACAAAAAGCCATCGAGCGCTTTATTTTGGCAAACTTCGACAATTTCGAGCAGATGCCAGACGAGCTGTTCTTAGTGGATAACAAGGTGCTCTCGCACCACGATGGCCGTACTCGAATTTTGGCTCAGAAAGAAGACGGTGCTTGGACGTACAATACCCAAACAGATCTGATGTCGGTGACTGAGCTATTTAATGCTGCTCATGTAAGCGGTAAAGTTCGTGGTGAAAGTTACCAAAAAGTGATCGATGCTCTGACTGAGTATCATACGAGTACGATTGAACATGCAGACTACGAACTAGAATCTGTGGAAAAACTACTCAACCTACGCAAACAGATTGAAGGTTATGTACTTGGGCATCCGGATTCTGGGCGTGTGGAAGCAATGAACTCACTGTTAAATCAGGTGAATTCCCGTCTCGAAGCTGTCTCTGTACTTGCGAACTCTGAACAAAGCATCAAAGCGCACGATAGCTTTAGCCGTCTATATGACCAGCTTGATAATGCCAACTTGAAAGACAGTAAACATCTGTACCTGGATGGAAATGGCGATTTCGTCACTAAGGGTAAAGGCAATCTTGCTAATATCGATCAGCTAGGCGGTAGCAATGCTGTACTTGAAAAAGTAAAAGCAGCCGTAAGTCATGAATATGGTCAAGCCGTTGCCGATACCATCTTTGCAGGGCTATCTGCTAACGATCTGGCAAAAGATGGCAAAGGCATTGATATCGCTGGGTTAAACAAAGTGCACCAAGCGATTGAACAGCACATGTCGCCAGTGAGCGCGACCATGTACATTTGGAAGCCGAGTGATCACAGCGCGTTAGGTCACGCCGCATTACAAATTGGCCAAGGTCGCACGCAGCTTGATGGTCAATCCGCGGCTGACTTCAACAAGCAGAATTACGTGAGTTGGTGGCCACTTGGAAGCAAGTCATCCAATATCCGCAATATCTTCAACATTGCGACAGAATCTCAGCCGGATCTTAAACTACGTTGGAGCGACTTCAGTCAACCGGCTCATCAAAATGATACGCTTGAGCATGATATGGCATCGGAAGAGAAAGATGGCTTTGGCTTGAGCGATGGCGAAACTAAGCTGAAACGTTTTATCGAAAAACTCAATGCCGCGAAAGGTATTGATGCTGCCTACAAAAATGTGTCTGAAGGTTATGCTAGTGTGCTACTGGGCAATCCGGATATGCTTGTATCGACAGGCATTCCTGCGCATGTGTTCCAGCCATTCGTCGATCAATGGAATGACACCAGCTACGAGATGATGGACGTAGCAAACCGTTTTGCTCAAGAGCTACAGAAACAAGCTCAAGCGAGTAGTGATCCAGCTCTTGTGGCAAAACGCATTGACAACGTGGTTCGCCTCTTTGCTAAGAGAGCGCTGGAAGAAATCGAAGCCTTTAAGGCTAGCCAAGCTGATGAAGGTAGAGTGTTCCGAATTAACCTAGAAGGCTTGGATGTGGCGGCGATGCAAGCAGAGTGGAATCGTTTAAGCCACGATCCAGATGCCCGCTATCAGTTGTTGACCAAAAACTGCTCGAGTACAGTCGCAAAAGTGTTGAAAGCGGGTGGGGCTGACAAACTTATCGGCCATACATGGCGACCTAAGTTTGGTGTATGGACGCCGACAGAGCTTTTCAACTTTGGTCAGGCACTGCAGGAAGCCCAGCTTGAAATTGCCGCGAAGAAGCAAAGTCATCACCTTGATCCCTTGTCAGGCAGTGAGAAGCTCAAAGAAAACGCTGCGATTGAAAACACAGGACAGATCTCTGAGTTATCGGATACGCAACCTGATGTAATGAGGGGTGGCCAGTTACAAAACATTGGCGACAAGGTCGTTGAACGGAAGGCTGGTGGTAATGAGCCATCACGTGCTAAGAACTACCAATCTCGTGATTTAATTCTAGAGCCAATTTCGCAACCGGAAACGATTGAACTGGGCATGCCAGAGGCAGATCAAAAAGTACTAGCAGATATTGCAGAGCGTAAAAATGTGATCATTGGTGTGCGTCCTGTTGACGAGAAGTCTAAATCACTTATTGCTTCTAAGATGTACAGCAGTAAAGGTCTTTTCGTCAAGGCAAAAAGTTCTGATTGGGGGCCAATGTCAGGCTTTATCCCAGTTGACCAATCGTTTGCAAAAGCATCAGCAAGAAGAGACCTTGAAACGTTTAATAGTCATGCAGAGCAATCTATTGAGTCTGGTAATGCGGTAAGTGCCGATTTGTACCTAAATCAAGTTCGGATAGAAGAACTGGTTTCAAAATATCACTCGTTAACACCTTTGGAACTAGATGAACAGAGCGGTATGTATAAAACAACTGCGACCAATGGTGAGCAAACAGTCCCTTTTTACCTAAATAAAGTGATGGTAGATGGTAAGGAGTTATGGCAAGTCCATTACATCAAAAATGGGGAGTTGGCACCGTTTAAAGTTATTGGTGATCCGGTATCAAAGCAGCCGATGACGGCAGATTATGATTTGCTTACTGTGATGTATTCCTATAGTGAACTAGGTCCACAGGATAAGGTAAAACAGCCATTAACATGGGAGCAGTGGAAAGACTCTGTTACTTATGAAGACTTAACTCCCAAATATAAAGAGCTCTATAGCAATGAAGACCTCTATAACAAAAAAGATGGAGCAAGCCTTGGTAATGTGAGCGGCCGCTTAAAAGAGCTGAAGGATGTGATTAATGTTGGTTTAGGTCGAACCAATGGTCTCGAGATGGTTCATCATGGCGCAGATGATGCAAATCCTTATGCTGTTATGGCAGATAATTTCCCTGCAACTTTCTTTGTCCCGAAAAGTTTTTTTGCCGAAGATGGTTTAGGTGAAGGCAAAGGTTCGATCCAACACTACTTCCATGTAAATGAGCAGGGGGCTGTTGTTATTCGTAGTCCGCAGGAGTTTTCTAACTTTCAACAGGTCGCAATTAATGTAAGCTATCGAGCTTCATTTAACGATAAGTGGAACCATGGGTTAGATGATCCCTTGTTCAAGCCAGAGCGTAAACTGTCTCATGAATTTCTAGACAAAAGAGATCAATTACTTAGAAAGCTATCGACTGATAGTCTGGACTCTCAGGATGAGAAACTAGTCGCTATTGGTAATCCTGATGACTTATTAGGTAACAAAACCAAAATAGTGGTCGATTCATCGCAGATCTTTACTAGGCAAGAACTGAAAGAGAGAGCAAACGTCTTCGCTAAGCCGATTGGTGCATCCTATCAAGGTATTCTCGATCAACTTGATCTTGTTCATCAGACGGTAAGCCGTGATCAAATCGTCGCGAGCTTTGAGCTGAATAAGAAGGTCAATGCCTACATAGCTGAACACCCAACGTCGGGGCGTAATCAAGCGCTAACGCAGTTGAAAGAGCAGGTCACCAGTGCGTTGTTTATGGGTAAGATGCAAGTTGCCCAAGCGGGTATTGACGCAATCGCACAAACAAGACCGGAGCTTGCCTCTCGTATCTTTATGGTCGCGATTGAAGAAGCCAACGGTAAACATCTAGGTTTGACGGATATGATGGTTCGTTGGGCCAATGAAGACCCATACTTGGCACCGAAGCATGGTTACAAAGGCGAAACGCCAAGTGACCTTGGTTTTGATGCGAAGTACCACGTAGATCTCGGTGATCATTACGCTGACTTCAAACAGTGGCTAGAAACGTCTCAGTCTAACGGGTTGTTGAGTAAAGCTGTGTTGGATGAATCCACTAAAACGGTTCATCTTGGCTATAGCTATCAAGAACTTCAGGATTTGACGGGTGTAGAATCGGTGCAAATGGCATTCTACTTCTTGAAAGAAGCGGCGAAGAAAGCGGATCCGATTTCCGGTGATTCAGCTGAAATGATATTGCTGAAGAAGTTCGCTGATAATAGCTACCTATCGCAACTTGATTCTGACCGTATGGATCAAATTGAAGGGATCTACCGTAGTAGCCATGAGACGGACGTTGATGCTTGGGATCGTCATTACTCTGGTGCAGCTTATGATCAGTTGACGACTAAACTTGCTGGTGCCGCGGGTGTTGACGAGCAGCTTTCGGTTCTTCTCGATGACCGTAAAGGCCTCTTGATTGGTGAAGTGCATGGCAGTGATGTCAATGGCTTGCGCTTTGTTAATCAACAGATGGATGCGCTGAAAAAGCAGGGTGTCACCGTGATTGGCCTTGAGCATTTGCGCTCAGACCTCGCGCAGCCACTAATTGATCGCTACTTAGCAACAGGCGTAATGTCGAGTGAATTAAGTGCAATGCTTAAAACCAAGCATCTCGATGCTACTTTGTTTGAAAACGCACGTGCGAACGGTATGCGTATTGTGGCGCTGGATGCCAACAGCACCGCGCGTCCAAACGTTCGGGGAACTGAACATGGTCTAATGTACCGTGCTGGTGCAGCAAACAACATTGCGGTGGAAGTACTACAAAGCCTGCCTGATGACGAAAAGTTTGTTGCCATCTATGGCAAAGCGCACTTGCAGTCGCACAAAGGGATTGAAGGGTTCGTTCCAGGTATCACGCACCGCCTTGACCTTCCTGCGCTAAGAGTCAGTGACTCGAACCAGTTCAGGGTTGAACAAGACGATATGACTTTGCGTGTTGTCTACGATGATGTGGCCAACAAACCGAAGATCACGTTTAAGGACAGCCTGAGTGGCGTAAATACAACTATTCACAACCAAAATGTCAATGACTGGGAACGTGTTGCCGTGACTCCAACAGCGAACGGTGGTGAAACCCGTTTTGACGGTCAAATCATCGTCCAAATGGAGAACGACTCTGTTGTTGCAAATGCCGCCGCTAACCTCGCGGGTAAGCACCCTGAAAGCAGTGTAGTAGTGCAGCTGGATTCAGACGGCAACTACCGTATTGTGTATGGCGACCCGGTAACACTGGATGGAAAGCTACGTTGGCAGTTGGTGGGTCATGGTCGTGATGATTCAGGCAGCAACAACACACATTTGAGTGGTTACAGCGCCGAAGATCTGGCAGAGAAATTAGCCAATTTCCAGCAGTCGTTTAGCCAAGCGGAAAACATCAACAACACGCCTGATCATATTAGTATTGTTGGTTGTTCATTGGTGAGTGATGACAAACAAAAAGGCTTTGGTCATCAGTTTATCAATGCGATGGATGTCAATGGTCTTCGCGTCGATGTTTCTGCACGCAGTTCAGAATTGGCAGTTGATGCGACGGGTCGCAAGCATACTAAGGACGAAAATGGCGATTGGATTCAAAAAGCCGAAACCAATAAAGTGTCGCTAAGCTGGAATGAGCAAGGCGAAGTGATTGCCAAGGAAGAACGTATTCGCAATGGCATTGCCGAAGGCGATATCGACCTATCTCGTATTGGTGTCAGTGACGTCGGTGAGATTGCACGTGGTGCGATTGGTGACAACAATGATGTGTTTGATGCGCCAGAAAAACGCAAAGTGGCAACGGAAACCTCATCTTCCGCTGCAAACAATAAACTCAGCTACTCCGGCAACATTCAAGTCAACGTGGGTGATGGTGAGTTTACAGCTGTAAACTGGGGCACATCCAATGTGGGCATTAAAGTCGGCAGCGGTGGCTTTAAGTCGCTGGCCTTTGGTGACAATAACGTTATGGTTCACATTGGTAATGGTGAGAGCAAACACAGCGTCGATATGGGTGGCTATCAAGCACTAGAAGGTGCACAAATGTTCATCGGTAATCGCAATGTGAGCTTCAACTTAGGTCAGAGTAATGATCTGCTTGTGATGATGGACAAGTCTATTCCGACTCCACCATTGGTGAATCCGTTCGACGGTGCCGCTCGTATTTCGGGTGTGCTACAGAGCATTGCTACCTCGGGTGAGGGCCAAGATTGGCTTGCGGCTCAAGAGCAGCAATGGACATTGTCTGGAGCGAAGAAGTTCGTCAAAGATATGTCTGGCTTGGATCAGAGTAGCAGCGTTGATTACACCAGTTTGGTTGAACTGGATTCGCACAATGAGCGCAGTAGTCGTGGCCTGAAACACGATACGGAAGCGGCGCTAAACAAGCAGTATAACCAATGGTTAAGTGGCAATAGCGACTCTAGTGCCGGCAAACTCAGCCGTGCAGATAAGCTTCGTCAAGCCAATGAAAAGCTAGCGTTTAACTTCGCCGTGGGTGGTCAGGGTGCGGATATCCAAGTAACGACAGGCAACTGGAACTTTATGTTTGGTGACAACATCCAATCAATTTTGGATACCAACCTAGGTTCACTGTTTGGCCTCATGACACAGCAGTTCTCTGCCACAGGTCAGGCAAAAACCACCTTCACCTATACGCCAGAAGACTTGCCTCGTCAGCTAAAGAATAAGCTGCTAGGTCAGATAGCTGGAGTCGGTGCTGAGACCACGCTGGCGGATATTTTTGGTGTGGATTACACCACTTCGGGCCAAATTGTGTCGCGCAATGGTGAGGCCGTCGATGGTGTGGCGATCCTCACAGAGATGTTGGAGGTCATTGGTGAGTTCAGTGGTGATCAAATGCAGTCCTTTGTTGACCCTGCTAAGTTGTTGGATGGCTTGAAGTCGGGTATCGACATGGGGGCAGATGGCATTCAGTCTTTTGCTGAAACTCATGGACTGAGAGACAAGGCACCAGAAGAGGAAGAAAGTAAGTCTTCGGTTTCTGTCAATGGTACGAGTGTGAATAACAGTCAAGGAGCGACTGCTTCTGATGGCAATACCGAAACAGCAGAAACGCAAGATCGTGCTTTTGGCTTTAACTCGCTTAACCTGCCTAATTTGTTCGCGACTATCTTCAGTCAAGACAAGCAGAAAGAGATGAAATCGCTGGTAGAAAATCTCAAAGAGAACCTCACCGCTGATCTACTGAACATGAAGGAAAAAACGTTTGATTTCCTTCGCAACAGTGGCCACCTCCAAGGTGATGGTGATATCAACATCTCCCTAGGAAACTACAACTTCAATTGGGGTGGTGATGGTAAAGATCTTGGTGCGTATCTAGGAGACAATAACAACTTCTGGGGAGGACGAGGCGATGACGTATTCTACGCCACAGGCACGTCAAACATCTTCACTGGTGGCGAAGGCAGCGATATGGGCGTTCTGATGGGACGTGAAAACATGATGCTTGGTGGTGATGGTAACGACACTACAGTTGTTGCTGGACGCATTAACCATGTCTTCCTTGGCGCCGGTGATGACCAGTCGTTTGTCTTTGGTGAGGGCGGTGAAATTGACACTGGCTTAGGCCGAGACTATGTGGTGACGTCTGGCAACTTCAACCGTGTGGATACGGGAGACGGTCAAGACTACTCGGTAACGATTGGTAACAACAACCAAGTAGAACTAGGTGCGGGCAATGACTTTGCTAATGTCTTCGGTAACTATAACCGTATCAATGCAAGCGCGGGTAACGATGTGGTTAAGCTAATGGGCTACCATGCCGTGCTGAATGGTGGTGAGGGCGAGGATCACCTCATCGCTGCTGCCATCTCTAAGTTCAGTCAGTTCAATGGTGGAGAAGGCCGTGACCTGATGGTGTTGGGTGGTTATCAAAACACCTTCAAAGGTGGCACGGATGTGGACAGCTTTGTGGTGAGCGGTGATGTCATCGACAACCTTGTTGAAGATATTAGCAGCGAAGATAACATTGTCTTCAATGGCATCGATTGGCAGAAACTGTGGTTCGAACGTAGCGGGTATGATCTGAAATTGTCTATCCTGCGTGATTCAGCAAGCGACAGTGACCAAGCGAAGTTTGAGCATATTGGTTCGGTGACGTTCAGTGATTACTTCGACGGTAAGCGTGCGCAGATGATTATCGCAATTGGCGAGAAAGACGCAAACGGTGAACGTGAGTACACAACGTTATCTGAAAGTTCGATTGATGCTCTAGTACAAGCAATGAGTGGCTTTGACCCTCAGGCAGGTGACAATGGATTCATCGATAACCTAGATAGCAAGTCTAGAGTCGCTATCAGTACAGCCTGGGCTGACGTTGCTCAGAAAAAGGGACCTATAGCGTAAGTACTGTTATACATAACCCAATAAGCCACCCTATATAAGGGTGGCTTATTGCTAATAGGTAGGAGTTCCGCAGGGAATTTTGCGATACTCTAATCCGTCACATAGAATGTTTTTGCCGCAAATTTACTACTGAGAAATTGCACTTCAGTCAGAAAAACTTGCGAGTGATTTTATAGATATTACATTTTTAACCCTAAGTAGTCTGGTTCTTTTCTAAAGTTATTTCACGATGAAATTTAAGTTGGCTTATAGATAAAAAAGTCAGCTGATAACAATAAAACAATAACTTAAAGGAAAACAAGAATGCACTTACCAACGTCAATGGCTCATCGACGCCTCTTCCAGCTGAGTCTACTCAGCGCTTCCTGTCTTACAGCATTTCAAAGTTATGCGGCAATTGACTGCGCACCTTTATCCGATTGGGACAATAAAACTGTCTATACCGGAGGACAAAAAGTTAGACATCTAAACTATGCCTATCAAGCAAATTATTGGACACAAGGTGATTCTCCCGATACTCACTCTGGTGAGTGGTCTCAATGGAAAGAGTTAGGAGTATGTTTGGGCGATATAAACCAACCACCAAGTGTTGAGTTAACCTCTCCCAAGGCGTCAGATTCAATACTCGTTGATCAAGCTGTTGTTATTTCAGCTATTGCAAATGATTCAGATGGTTCGATAGAGAAAGTCGTTTTTTCTGTCGATGGGCAAACTATCGGCGAGGATAAAGCTTCTCCATACTCGGTTAACTGGGTAGCAGTAGCAGGAAACCACCATATAGCAGCTGTAGCACATGATAATAGTGGAGCACAAAGTATTATTAGTACGGTAGATATTAGAGTCTCCACAACAAAGCCGGGTAACGAGCCACCAACCGTGGATCTCACACTATCTGCTAACAGTGTTGATCTTGGCGATATCGTTACCTTTACATCAAACGCGGCAGATAAAGATGGCCGTGTTGAAAAAGTCGAATTCTACGTATCGGGAGAGCTTGTCGGCTCAGCGAAAAATGCACCTTACGCTATTGATTACCGAACTTCTAGTAAAGGCGTATTGCCCGTCATTGCAAAAGCGACGGACAATAATGGTGCGTCTTCAAGTTCATCAGCAGTGCTGCTTGAAGTGAGAGAAGCCCCTAGCGTTGCTTCTTGCCGTCCAGATGGTTTACATCAAACTGAGGGGGTAAGTGTCCCTTATTGTTCCATATACGATGAAAATGGACGTGAGAAAATGGGAGCGGACCATCCTCGCAGAGTGATAGGTTATTTCACAAGTTGGCGCTCTGGAGGTGATGAGCAAACGTCATACCTAGTAAAAGATATTCCTTGGCAGCATCTGACACATATTAACTATGCGTTTGTCAGTATTGGATCTGATGGAAAAATGAACATAGGTGATATAAACGACCCTGATAACGTAGCAGTGGGTAAAACTTGGCCTGGTGTTGATATTGATTCATCTCTAGGTTTTAAAGGTCATTTCGGCGCTCTTGCGACATACAAGCAGAGACATAACGTAAAAACCTTGATTTCTGTTGGTGGTTGGGCTGAAACAGGTGGTCACTTTGATAAAGATGGTAAACGAGTCGCGGATGGTGGCTTTTATACTATGACCACTAACTCTGATGGTTCGATAAACCATGCAGGTATAGAAACATTTGCATCTTCTGCGGTTGAAATGATGCGCAAGTATAAGTTTGATGGTTTGGATATTGACTATGAATACCCAACATCAATGGCAGGAGCAGGAAATCCGGATGATAAAGATTTTATGGAGCCTAGACGGCGTTATTTATGGGCTTCATATCAAGAGTTAATGAAAGTGCTGCGCAATAAATTGGATAAAGCGTCTGCACAAGATGGTATCCACTACATGCTGACTATTGCCGCGCCTTCTTCGGGGTACTTGCTGCGTGGAATGGAATCTTTTGATGTGACTAAGTATTTGGATTACGTCAACATAATGACTTATGACCTGCACGGGGCATGGAACGATCACGTTGGGCATAACGCAGCACTTTATGATACAGGTAAAGATTCTGAACTTATCCAATGGAACGTCTACAAAACGGCTGCGTATGGTGGTATCGGCTATCTAAATACAGACTGGGCCTATCATTATTTCAGAGGGTCAATGCCAGCAGGTCGCATAAACATTGGTGTCCCATATTATACAAGAGGCTGGCAGAGTGTCAGTGGTGGAACGGATGGATTATGGGGCAGAGCAGCGTTACCTGATCAAACGCAATGTCCTCCTGGCACTGGAGAGGGTGAGAAAAATAATTGTGGACATGGTGCCGTTGGCATTGACAACATGTGGCATGACAAAGACGTCAATGGCAATGAAATGGGGGCTGGTTCTAACCCAATGTGGCATGCTAAAAATTTGGAGAATCAAATTTGGGGAACATACTCATCTGCATACGGGCTTGATCCTGTTAATGATCCGGATGATCGATTAATGGGCAGTTATACCCGCCATTACGATAGTGTCGCTGTAGCGCCATGGTTATGGAACAATGAAAAGAAAGTATTTTTGTCAACAGAAGATAAAGCTTCTGTACAGCTAAAAGCAGACTATGTCATTGATAAAGAGATAGGTGGTGTCATGTTCTGGGAGCTTGCAGGCGATTACAATTGTTATTTACTTGATAGCCAAGGCTCAAGAACTCAAGTTGATGAATCTGAGCAAGCATGCTTGTCTGGTCGAGGTGAGTACCACATGGGAGATAGCATGACCAAGACTATCTACGATAAGTTTAAATCCGCCACACCCTATGGCAACAAGCTATCAACGACTCCTATTGCTTCTCAGGCTCTGGATATAAATGTGAGAGTGTCGGGCTTCAAAGTGGGTGATCAAAATTACCCAATCAATCCTAAAATCACTTTCACCAACAATAGTGACCAAGTTTTACCCGGAGGTACAGAATTCCAATTTGATATACCAGTTTCCACACCAGACAATGCTAAAGACCAATCTGGCGCTGGTTTATCGGTCATATCATCGGGTCATTCACGTCCCAACAACATTGGTGGGCTCGACGGGCCAATGCACCGAGTATCTTTTACTCTACCCGGCTGGAAGACCTTACCCATAGGTGGCTCGTATGAGCTTGATATGGTTTACTATTTGCCTATTTCTGGTCCTGCTAATTATAGCGTGAAGGTTAATGGGGTTGATTATGCGTTCAAATTTGAACATCCGGACTTACCTGTGGCGAGCAGTAGTAGTAAGCAACAACGCAGCGAGTAGTTGAGACTAAACCAAGAGGCTTTGGGGAAGCCAAAGCCTCTTATTAGTTAATTAGTAATGAAATCTAACGGACATAGTGATCTGAGGGTCATAAAGACCATTGTTGCGAGTTTCAGCAGCAATTGAGAGTTGGTCTGTCGAATGAAAGCGTACACCAGCATAAAAGACCGAACTATCATCATTACGCCCCAGTCTCCCAGTGGCCTCTATTTGATCGGCAAGCCATAACCTGATGCCAATATTTAGCTCACCAGTTGTTTCTCTGCGTTCTTGGTAGTCACGAGTGTACTTGGTTTGATGCAAGAGGAGTTGACCGTATATATCAGCGAATTGGCTTATTGGGCCATTAAATCCAATTCCTCCGGCGAAATCATAATCCTTATCGAATAGTGTGTCGGCTCTTATGACAAAGTGAGAGTTATCAGTAAAATAAGTACTAAGCTCAGCGCCGAACAATTCAGGGTTAATTGCCGTTCTTACTTCGATAAAGTTGTAGTTAAAGTTGTTTGCATTTACAGCGCTAGCAAAACCAGAGAATAAAAGAGCGCTGATTAAGGTGATCTTTTTCAAAGTAAGTACTCCAACTCGCATCAAGTTTTTGACGGTTAAAATATTGTGCAATAAGTAAGCCAAATATTATCGCAATTGGAGCTGAATTACTTTATGTTTACAAAACTTGAATATGATCCACTTCAATTTCTGGACTATTTCCACCAGCGAATTTGCCAAAAATCCGTAAATCTGTATTTGCATCAATGGATTGCTCTAGCTTCACTTTGTCACTGACTTCAATTTGAATTTCTCTCTTACCATCGGAGAAAATAAAACTCGAAATACTAATTTGCCGGACAATACGTCCATCAAGAATTGCGTTACGCTTTGTAAATACACTATTGTCATCTAACAAAGAATCGACGGTTGTTAAATTTACTGGTCCATTAAACTTAATTCCTGAGGGGATTTCGCTACTGGCAATACTTGCTAATGGCAGGAGCAAGAGTGTTATAGCAATCGATGAGAGTATTTGGCTCACTGTTTTTCCTCTTTTGATTCCACAAAGTAAACGTCATTATGCCATATGGGTTATTTGACGACTCGGACAAAACGATGCAGGTGAGATTCATAAGTTGAGAGAAGTGGTACAAAAACGTTATGATGATTCTTCTCTACTACATGAAAAATCAAAGAATGTAATATGCAGACTCCATCCAGAGCATTGATGATTCAAGGTACAACTTCAGATGCTGGTAAAAGTGTTTTTGTTTCCGCCTTATGCCGCCTTCTCGCGCGAAAGGGGATTAAGGTAGCGCCTTTTAAACCACAAAACATGGCTCTCAATAGCTCTGTTACAAAGGATGGGGGTGAAATTGGACGAGCTCAAGCGGTACAGGCTAGAGCATCATGTACACCGACGACAGTGCATATGAATCCAGTTCTGTTGAAACCCAATTCGGATACAGGAGCACAGGTTGTTCTTCAAGGCCAAGCGATTGGAAACATGGAAGCCGTCGGATATGATAATTACAAGCAAACCGTATTTCCCAAAGTTCTAGAATCTTTCTCTATATTGCAGCGAAATTATCAGACCATTGTTATTGAAGGTGCTGGTAGCCCAGCAGAAATCAATCTTCGACACAATGATATTGCTAACATGGGTTTTGCTGAGGCCGCAGACGTTCCTGTGGTCATTATCGCCGACATAGACCGTGGCGGCGTTTTTGCTCACATTGTCGGAACCTTGGAGCTCCTATCGGAGTCGGAGCGTGATCGTGTTGTAGGTTTTGTTATTAATCGCTTTCGCGGTGATATATCTCTGCTCCAATCAGGGCTTGATTGGTTGGAAGAGAAAACATCAAAGCCAGTACTCGGTGTTTTGCCTTTTCTGCATGGTTTAGAGTTGGAATCTGAAGATAGTATTTGCAGCGAGCAGACTGTAGGTGAATCGGCAGAGCTCCGAGTTGTTGTGCCTGTATTAACTCGAATGAGTAATCACACTGACTTTGACGCTTTGAGGGCTCACCCAAATATTGATTTGCGCTACGTTTCTAAGGGAGAGAAAATTGACAATGCCGATTTGGTTATACTGCCGGGCACAAAGTCAGTAAGGTCTGACCTCAAGTATTTACGCTCGCAAAATTGGGATAAAGATATTCAGCGCCATCTGAGGCTAGGTGGGAAGCTTATGGGGATCTGTGGGGGTTACCAGATGTTGGGATGCTTGATAACAGATCCGTACGGAGTTGAAGGGGAAGAGGGTACGTCTCAAGGACTAAGTTATCTCCCCATTGAAACTGAACTTACCAAGCAAAAGAAACTCACTGAGGTAAAAGCCATACTTAGACTGAATAAAAAAAGCGCACCAGTAACTGGGTATGAAATTCATGTAGGTCGAACGTCCAGTGAAAGCAATAACACTGTGATTTTTAGTACTGATGACTTAAAAACAATTGATGGAGCTATCAGTGAATGTAACCAAGTCTTTGGTACTTACTTGCATGGAATTTTTGATTCTCCAAAGGCGTTAGAGCTGATATGTGAGTGGTCTGGTGCCGACCATATTAAAGCTGTCGACCATGAGCAGCAACAAGAAAAGGCAATAGATAGGATTGCAGATGCAGTAGAAAAACACATTGACTTAACACGAATTTGGCCAGAACTCTATCAATGAACCTTAAAACTTATCGTGCTGCTAGATTCATCACAGCATTGCTTATTTTGTTTATTTCGACAGGTATTAATGCCACATCGATTACTGTCTATGCAGCTTCGTCACTGACTAATGTAATCAAAGCATTAGGTGATGCATATTACGTTAAGACAGGGGTTAAAGTCGTTCATGTCTTATCTAGCTCTTCTTCTCTTGCAAAACAAATATTGGCCGGAGCACCTGCAGATATATACATTTCAGCAAATACCCAATGGACCGATTACCTAGTGGAGAAAAATAAAATACAACGTCACAACGTCACTAATATAGCTACTAACCAACTGGTGGTGATTGCACCAAGTGAGCATTTAGTGACGTTAGACGTAAGTAGCAAAGAACAATGGCTGACTCATTTGCAAGATAAACGAGTTGCGGTTGGGGATACCCGGGCTGTACCGGCCGGTATATATGCAAAACAGGCTCTGCAGACTATGGGCGTATGGCAATCTTTGCACGATAAGTTGGCCCCTGTAAGTAACGTTAGGGTAGCATTGACCCTTGTTGAGCGAGAAGAAGTTCCGTTAGGTATTGTCTATCAAACTGATGCTAACACTAGCGACAAAGTTAAGGTTGTAGCGACTTTCCCTTCATCAAGTCATACAATGATTACATACCCTATGGTGCTACTTAATGCTGATATAGAAACCCTTGGTTTTGCGGATTTTGTGCAAAGCAAGCAAGGAAAAATATTGCTCAATCACTACGGCTTTCTTTAGGAGTTATTCACTTGCTTTCTGAATATGAATATCAGGCTCTAATACTTAGCTTGAAGGTAGCTCTGTATACGGTTTTGTGGCTATTGCCGATAGGTATTGGTTTTGGCTGGTTATTGGCCAAAAAACAGTTTGTTGGAAAAAGTTGGTTAGACAGTCTCTTGCATTTACCACTTGTATTACCCCCAGTCGTTATTGGTTATTTACTGCTCATTTCAATGGGTCAGCAAGGATTTATTGGCCAGTGGTTATACCATTATTTTGGAATTGTATTTTCCTTCAATTGGAAGGGGGCTGTACTTGCAAGTATTGTTGTTGCCTTACCACTGATGGTACGTTCAACTCGATTAAGCATTGAAAGCATTGACCCTAAATTAGATCAAGCAGCAGCAACATTAGGTGCATCGCCGATCCGACGTTTTGTTACTATCACTTTGCCTTTGATGACCCCTGGGATTGTGACCGGGACTCTATTATCGTTTGCTCGAAGTTTAGGTGAGTTTGGCGCAACGATTAGTTTTGTATCAAACATCCCTGGAGTAACCCAAACTCTTCCTCTCGCGATGTTTTCTTCAATAGAAACGCCCGGAGCAGAAATTGAAACTATGCGTTTATGTATTATTTCCCTATCTATTGCCTTGTCTTCATTAATGATTTCAGAGCTTGTTTCACAACAGTGTAAGAAGAGGTTGCAAGGACAATGAACAACATACGTGTTTTCTTTAAGCAACAACTGGGGCATACGACATTTGATATTGACGTCACGATTCCAAATCAAGGAATTACGTCTGTATTTGGAAAGTCGGGGGCTGGAAAAACTTCCTTAATTAATGTCATCGCCGGGCTAACAAAGCCCGATCAAGGAGAGGTCACTGTATCTGGAACCACTTTGTTCTGCTCTGAGACTAAGGTGAATGTTCCTACACATAAACGTAAAGTGGGATATGTATTTCAAGACTCGAGGCTTTTTCCGCACTATAGTGTTAAAGGGAACCTATTGTATGGTGTCACACGACAAGATAATCAACATTTTGACAAAATAGTGGACCTTCTAGATTTGCAGTCGTTACTTCACAGGTATCCTAGCCAACTTTCCGGCGGTGAAAAACAGCGAGTTGCGATTGGTCGGGCACTACTGTGTAAGCCCTCTGTCTTATTGATGGATGAACCACTTGCATCGCTCGATATGCCTTTAAAACAAGAACTAATGCCTTACTTAGAGCATTTGGCTCGAGAAATACAACTGCCGATTATCTATGTGTCACATAGCCTATTTGAACTTGTACGCCTAGCCAACCATATCGTTGTTATTGAAGATGGAAGAGTGGTTGCGTCAGGTCCTCTTGAAGCAATTTGGTCAACCTCAGTCTTGAGTCAGTGGCAGAACTCAAATCATCAGGGATCGCTTTTTGAAGCCAGCTTATCAAGCCACAATAACAATTATGCTTTATCGCAACTTAAACTTGCTAAAGATGTCTACCTCTGGGTTCAAAAACTTGAAATGCCCCTCGAATCAAAGCTTAGAGTTCAAGTTAAGGCTGCTGATGTATCGATTAGTTTGGATGAACCATCTCAAACTTCAATCCGTAATATCTTGCCATCAAAAGTTGTTGAAATCTGCACACCAGATAAAAATGGAAAAAGCAAAAATGTTTTTATAAAACTTCAGCTAGCTGAGCAATGTTTTCTTTGGGCCTCGATAACGATTTGGGCAAGGGATGAGCTTGCCTTAAAAGAGGGTTTGGAGGTTTTTGCGCAAATAAAGGGGGTAAGTGTGACAAAAAACGATATCGTACTTAAAGCATAAATCATTTTTGTATCACACTGTTACAGTTTATGATGAATTTATTTAGCAAACACTTGAGTAAATTCATGTTTTAGAAGAGGATCTCGTCGTGCTTTCTTCATCTGTTTGAGCATATCTTTAATGCAGTTGTGCATGACTTGTTCAATAAGGTCAGCTTGATAAGCGTTTATATCTTCACTATCCATATTTTGCGGTAGCTTCTGTGTTTGAAGTTCTTCGATGACACCAAGTCCAGCAAACGCTTGGCTAACCGAAACAAGTGCGTGAAATTGTTCGAAGTTATCCAAAATATTTTGCGCACTTGCTGGCAGGCGAGTCCAAGCTTCACGGACTGCATCCTCTGAGGCTTCATGAATTGATGTCACCATGCTGTGCATTGTTTCAGGTACATTATCAAACTCGATAACGCGACGTAACTCTTCTGAAATGGTAGAAATATCAATAGATGGCGGGGCTTGTGTCTCTTCAGGCATCAGCTTTATTTTTCTTGCAAAGGTTAAGTTGGTGACAGGTATCGTAGAAAATCCATATTAAATGTCAACCATAGTGGAGGAAATGACTTCCATAGAGTAATCTTGATCATAAGCAACTGATTTTACAGTCTAGTTAATAAAGGGTAGTGTGCGTGAAAATCTCAGGATCTTCGATGAAAATTCTTCTAGTCGACGACGTGCAAATGGAACGCATGCAATTGGCTATTCGCCTTAAGCAACTAGGACACACCGTAGAGGTGGCGGCCTCTGGAGAACAAGCTTTAGAGTTGTATCCCGTTTTCGAACCCGACTTGGTCTTACTCGATATATCTATGCCAGGGATGGATGGGTTCGAGGTCTCACAGAGAATTCGTTCACTGTATGAAGAGTGGATCCCGATTATTTTCCTAAGTAGCCATGATGAACCTGCAATGATCGCTAACGCTATCGATGCTGGTGGAGATGATTATTTAACCAAACCAGTAGATAAAATAGTGTTAGGTTCAAAACTTATCGCTATGCAAAGAATTGCTTTCATGCGTAGGGAGCTGAATCAGAAAACTGCGGAACTTGCTAAAGTGAACCAAGAGCTTGAGAAGCTCGCCAGTGAAGATGGGTTAACCAAGGTTAAAAACCGCCGTTATGTTGATGAAAAATTGAAAGAAATGATTTCAATTCATGGTCGGCATGGATTACTACTCAGCTTAATACTATTGGATGTGGATTATTTCAAGCTCTACAACGACAACTACGGCCATATTGAAGGTGATAAGTGTCTAATTGAGATGGCTCAAGCACTAGCTTTACTATTTTCTCGTAGCGGTGAAATTGTAGGCCGATATGGCGGTGAAGAATTTGTGGTTGTTTTGGGCCATGTCGATGAAGAAGATGCCAAACAGCATGCCATGAGGATACAATCGACTATAGAGGCTCTTGCTATCAAACATGAGTACAGTAGTGTGTCTGATTTGGTGACAGTGTCACAGGGTGTTTGTTGCTTCACACCAACAGGGAAAGAGGAACCAGAAGAAGTGTATGCAATGGCTGATAAAGGTCTGTATGCATCCAAAAAAGCAGGAAGAAACCGCTTTATGATTTTGCAGTAGCATTTTTAGTTGGCTTCAAGTTAACTATCACTTCGGTAAGCAAATGGTATTTTTTGCAACAAAGACTTATTTAGTCACTTTTATTTGATGGTATACCAAGGTTTTTACTAGAATAAATAATGGAAAGTGAGTATTGATGTCGGTAGTGGCCAAAGCTTGGTGTTGTTATAAAGGTGTACTAAGTATTGTTTAACCATTAGCTAATGCTCAAGAAAATCTAAATCTTAAAGGGGTTGAGGTTTATGCAGATTAGTGTAGATGTTCATAACTACATGGAAACTTTAGTTGGACAAGTTTTAGCTGATAGTCAATATACCGACCGATTTAATCATGAGCAGCTGGCCGATTTAGCCTGCTTAGCGCTCGGTCAACTGCGCCCAGTATATATTCGCTACGATATCGACTTTCTTTCCGCTTTATCAGAAGAAAGGCTAGTTGTACTGAAGCGCTATGCTGAAGATGCAGTAAAATCATCACTTTCTATGATAGTCGAAGATCGAAGAAGTAAGCGTAAAGATGAAGTTCCAATTGTGTTTAGCAAACCAAGATTTGACGACGACATCGAATTAGAGTGGTTTGAAAAACCACTGGCATCAAATGACAATGATACTTAGGAGTTTTTTAGTGGGTTTATTTTCTCGACTGTTTGGTAGCAGTCAAAAAGAACAAGGCGACAACGAAGTACAACCAGAAGAGTACAAAGGATTTCTTATTTATCAAGAAGCGAAACCCGAGGGAGGACAATTCAGAATCGCTGGTCGCATCACAAAAAACATCGAAGGGGAAGTCAAAGAATATAAGTTTATCCGCTCAGATGTTCTAGCTTCAGAAACAGATGCAAATGAGTTCATGCTCACAAAGGCAAAAATGTTTATCGATCAAACGAAAGGCGATATATTCACTTAGTGTTTGTTGACCTTCCTACCTTAAGACAAAAGAGACATTTATTACTGGTGAATGGCTATCTCTGCACCTAATTTAAATCTCATTTCTTAATGTAATCCCTGTGCGATTTGCACTAAATCGACAATTTATCACACCTAGGCTAAGTAGATATGACTGCACTTTGTATTTTCCATACAAAGTGCTTGAAGTTCATGAAAGCGTTCGATAAAAACAATGAATCATTGTTGTCAGCAGCCAAGGAACCATTATGCAAATCGGAGTACCAAAAGAGATACTCGCGGGCGAAACGCGAGTGGCCGCTTCTCCAAAATCGGTAGCGGAGTTATTGAAATTAGGTTTTAGCGTCAATATTGAGTCTAAGGCTGGTGAGCTTGCCAGCTTTGATGATAATGCCTTCGCGTCTAACGGAGCCAATATTGTCACCAAAGATGAGGTTTGGTTATCTGACATCATTCTTAAAGTGAATGCACCAAGTGATCTAGAAATAGAGTCGATCAAAGAAGGAGCAACACTCATAAGCTTTATCTGGCCAGCCCAAAATACTGAGCTTATGGAGAAGCTATCTGCTAAAAAGATTAATGTCCTAGCCATGGACTCTGTGCCGCGTATTTCTAGGGCTCAATCTTTAGATGCTTTATCGTCAATGGCCAATATCGCAGGTTATCGAGCCGTTGTTGAAGCCGCACATGAGTTTGGGCGTTTCTTTACTGGGCAAATCACAGCTGCAGGGAAAGTTCCACCTGCTAAGGTACTTGTCGCAGGAGCCGGGGTTGCAGGTCTGGCGGCCATCGGAGCTGCAGGCAGCTTAGGCGCCGTTGTTCGTGCATTCGATGTAAGACCAGAAGTCAAAGAGCAAGTCCAATCAATGGGCGCTGAATTTCTCGAAGTGAACTTCAAGGAAGAGTCAGGTTCAGGTGATGGATATGCTAAAGAAATGTCGGAAGCATTCAATAAAAAAGCGGAAGAGCTTTATGCTGAACAAGCAAAAGATGTTGATATTATCATTACAACAGCGTTAATCCCCGGAAAACCAGCTCCTAAACTGATTACCAAAAAAATGGTTGATACCATGCGACCCGGCAGCGTCGTCATTGATCTCGCAGCTGCCAATGGAGGGAACTGCGAATATACCAAGCCAGATAAAGTTATAACGACGAAAAATGGTGTCAAGGTTGTCGGGTATACAGATATGGTTGGACGCCTTCCGACCCAATCATCTCAGCTATATGCAACCAACCTTGTAAATCTCCTTAAGCTTCTATGTAAGGAGAAAGATGGAAATATTGATATAAACTTTGATGATGTCGTGTTAAGAGCAGTGACTGTTGTAAAAAATGGTGAAGTAACATGGCCTGCTCCTCCAATACAGGTTTCTGCTCAGCAGCCTCAGCAGAACACGACAGAAGTGGCCAAACCTGCCGAGAAAAAAGATCAGCCAGTATCTCGAACTAAAAAGCTTGCTGCGCTAGGGGTAGGTCTATGTAGTTTTGCTTGGGTGGCCTCTGTTGCACCCGCATCATTTCTAAGTCATTTTACCGTTTTTGTTCTTGCTTGTGTGGTTGGTTACTACGTTGTTTGGAATGTCACACATGCTTTACATACTCCTCTTATGTCAGTAACGAATGCTATTTCTGGGATTATCGTCGTAGGTGCATTGTTACAAATAGGCCAAGGGAATGGGGCTGTTTCATTTCTAGCCTTTATCGCCGTATTGATTGCAAGCATTAATATCTTTGGCGGTTTTACTGTCACAAAACGCATGCTTGAAATGTTTCGTAAAGATTAAGGAGTAACACAAATGTCTGCAGGACTAACACAAGCAGCGTACATTGTTGCTGCACTATTTTTTATTCTGAGCTTAGCGGGCCTTTCTAAACAAGAGTCTGCAAAATACGGTAACTACTACGGTATTGCTGGTATGGCGATTGCCTTAATTGCCACTATTTTTGGTCCAGAATCGCAAGGTTTTGTTTGGATCATTATTGCGATGGCAATAGGAGGAACGATCGGCATTCACTATGCTAAGAAAGTTGAAATGACCGAAATGCCAGAATTAGTTGCCATACTGCATAGTTTTGTCGGCTTGGCAGCGGTACTGGTAGGCTATAACAGCTATCTAGATGCTCCTGAAGCGGCGACGCACGCTGAGCATGTAATTCACTTGGTAGAAGTTTTTCTCGGCGTATTCATTGGCGCTGTAACTTTTACTGGTTCGGTGGTTGCATTTGGTAAACTGCGCGGCTTAGTGTCTTCATCTCCACTGAACTTACCTCACAAACATAAAATGAACTTGGCTGCAGTCATTGTTTCCGCTTGGTTGTTAACACGTTTCGTAGAAGCCGATGGAAGTTTATTTACTTTGTTTGTAATGACACTAATTGCTCTAGCCTTTGGTTATCATTTAGTAGCATCGATCGGTGGAGCTGATATGCCTGTCGTTGTGTCAATGCTCAATTCCTATTCCGGTTGGGCTGCTGCGGCAGCCGGTTTCATGCTCGCTAATGATCTGCTGATCGTTACTGGCGCTTTAGTCGGATCATCAGGCGCGATCCTTTCATACATAATGTGTAAGGCAATGAACCGGTCATTTATAAGTGTTATTGCCGGCGGTTTTGGCCAAGAAGTTTCTATTTCTAGTGACGTTGATCATGGTGAACACCGAGAGTCCACGGCTGATGAAGTGGCAGAGCTATTGAAAAACTCTAAATCTGTCATTATTACGCCAGGATATGGAATGGCAGTCGCGCAAGCACAATATCCTGTTCACGAAATAACTGAGAAACTGAGATCTAAAGGAGTGAATGTACGTTTTGGCATCCATCCAGTTGCGGGGCGGTTGCCTGGTCATATGAACGTATTATTAGCTGAAGCTAAAGTGCCTTATGATATTGTTTTAGAAATGGATGAGATCAATGATGACTTTGAAGAAACCGATACTGTTTTGGTCATTGGTGCTAATGACACCGTGAACCCGGCAGCGCAGGAGGACCCAGCCAGCCCGATAGCAGGCATGCCTGTATTGGAAGTTTGGAATGCAAAAAATGTCATCGTGTTTAAACGTTCAATGAATACTGGTTATGCCGGAGTACAAAACCCATTGTTTTTTAAAGAAAATACTCAAATGTTGTTCGGAGACGCAAAAGAGAGTGTGGACGCGATATCCAAAGCTCTGTAAGATAACAAGCACGAGTAGGAGCCAGCATTAGCTGGCTTCTTTTGTTTTGTGGGTAGTATTATTGACACCAATATCACATTGGAAATTTATATTTTTGCGATAATACTTTACTCTAGATCTAAACTATTGATTTACAGAATTTTGCATTGATTAGAACGGTTATAAAAACATTGGTAATTACTATTGCAATTATTTGTAATACAGCCAGCGCAAATTCATTACCTGAGCGAATTGATCAGTTTGTCGACTCGTTCAGTCAAGATATTTTCACTGCATCATACGATATTCGTATTTTACAGTCAGACTATCCAACGCGATTAATAACACCTAATTCAATGCTCCCTCAGACTTCGGCTTACCCACTGAGAGACATACAGCGCCTCTATCAAATCGCTCAGAATTGTACGGGTAAACTGCCACTTAGCCCATTGATTACAGAACCTCTCGTCTTTACTCGTGCTATGTGTAAAGGCACTAAATTGAGTCAGAAATGGTTCGCACGAAGTGGACTAATTCATCCGGGAGGGGGAACTTATGCCAAACGGTATGCGGAGCTTCACCCTGAAAAGCAGGAACAGCTGCAACAATATATGCATATCAAAGAGCGGCCGCTTGCACCACGTGTGACATTGTTGGGTCGTTTACAAAGAATGAACGAAGAAACCATCATGGCGCTAATTTCTGGCTCCAGTATGTTTCTAGAACAAGGGGAGCTTTGGTTAAGACAAAACGACAGCTACCTTGTTTATCCTGAGAGCACTTGGCGAAAAAACGCCGATGAAGCAGGTTTGAGTGTTGCTTTAAAAGGTGAATCAAGTAGTTGCTTTGTTAGACGAGGAAATCTTTGCTGGGATGTTCAAGACCATTCAGAGGTCTTGCGTATCAGTATGATGGTGCTCGTCATTGCTAACATTTTCCTTGTGTTAGGGTGGGCAGTATACCGATGGAATACAAAGCGACAAGAGATGAAGAGTCGAATGCTGATTCTTCAAATACTCACCCATGAACTTAGAACCCCGATCGCGAGTCTATCTCTTACAGTAGAAGGATTTAGACGAGAGTTCGAAAAATTGCCTGAATCTGTATACGACGAGTTTCGACGCCTTTGTGAAGACTCTCGCCGTTTAAGACAACTTGCCGAAGCAAGTAAAGACTATCTTCAGTCTGACAACAAGCCGCTCGCTACCGAATGGGTCCCATCGGTAAAAGAGTGGTTGGAGTTCAAGGTTGATGAGGAGTTTAACGGCAAGGTGAAACTCAGAATCAATCAAGACGTAGCCGCAAAGCTAAATGTCTATTGGTTGGGGACTTGTATTGATAACTTAATACGCAATGCCATTAAGTATGGTGTTGCTCCTGTTGTACTGGATATAAGTACAGAAGATAATTTAATTACTGTTAAAGTTATAGACCAAGGTGAGTTAACTCAAAAAGATTGGCGCCAATTGCGCCAACCATTTGTTAGCAAAGCCGGTCTTGGTTTAGGCTTAACTATCGTTGAATCTATGGTGAGCAGAATGGGAGGACGCATGTCCCTAATCGGCCCACCAACAACGTTTATATTGGAGATACCTTGTGAAACAGACACTGCTTCTTGTTGAAGACGACAAAAATCTGGCCGATGGTCTGCTAGTTAGCTTAGAACAAGCAGGATATGAATGTTTTCACGCTGAAAGCATTGCCGAAGTAGAACAATACTGGGAGAAATCGGATCTGGTGATTTTAGATCGCCAATTGCCCGACGGTGACTCAGTCGAGCACCTTGTCGGCTGGAAAGAGATAAAAGATGTCCCTGTTATTTTGCTTACTGCGCTAGTGACAGTAAAAGATAAGGTTACAGGTTTAGACGCCGGCGCAAATGACTACTTAACTAAGCCATTTGCTGAAGCAGAGTTGTTTGCTCGTATTCGTGCACAGCTTAGGGCTCCTGAGTCAGAAGCTCAAGATGATAGTAAAGTCGAGACAGAGCATCTGTTGATCGATAAAGCAACTCGTGAGGTCTTTTACAAAGAGGAATCTATTACGCTAACCAGAACAGAGTTTGATCTGTTACTTTTCTTGGCGAGTAACCTCGGCCGAGTTTTCACTCGAGATGAGTTATTGGATCACGTATGGGGATATAACCATTTTCCAACAACCCGAACTGTAGATACTCACGTTCTGCAATTGCGCCAGAAGTTACCTGGGCTCGAGATTGAAACTCTTCGTGGTGTTGGTTACAAAATGAAGGCCTAATGAGAATAAAAGCACTAATATTGGGTGTACTAGCTAGTGCGCCCATTTCAGCTGCCAATACCTTATGGTTTGAGAGTAACTCGCCGTTGATTCAAGCCCATAAGTTTCTCCTCAACAATGATTTACCTGCAATGTTTGTTGCCTTAGTGGAAGTTTGGCAGCAGGAAAAAAATCAGGCTATCTCTCCTCATCTTAATGAGCTTTTTCAACAATCACTCCAAGTAGATTGTGGTAAAGGTCTAGACTCTAGGCCGTTCCCAGAATGGCTAAAAAATGTCACTGTTAGAGCGATAGATACTCAAAGCCCTGGAAGAGATTCATATCGAGCGCTTGTAGAAGTCTCATCTCGTAAAGAGATCTCTGACATTTCTCTTACGCGTTGGGTACAAAAAAGCATCTCTGCTGATCAATCTTTTATTAGTTTGAGTGAAGAAGATTCACCGACCCAATCCTACGTTAAGCGCTATAACTTAAATAGCAAAATTCCTATGGGTTTATATCGAATTGATATCACAGCTAAGGATCAGACGTCATGGAGTTCATGGCTGGTATTTGGTGAATCCAAAGCAAAAGTGAGCATCCGTTGGCAATCTAAAGATCAATGGCGTGTCGAACGAAACGCTTTGTTGAATAAACATTGTCCTTTACCAAAGCTTGATGCGTCTCTCTATGATTATGTTGACGGTCAGTACAACAAGGTATGGGGAGAATCCTATGTATCTGATTATCCAACTTCATTGGAGCCCAATATTGTTCCGCCAGATCGCTATGTTCTTGCAGTGTCAATGACACATCAAAGATGGCAAGGCCCTATAATTGTTGAACAATCCCAAATTATTAGCAAAACATATGATATATCTGTAGAGGAATAGCTCAAGTTCATACACAATTAGACGATATAAACCACAGGGATGAAGAAGTTTATATCGATATGAAAAAATCAATAAAAATCTTAGTATTACCTTTAGCCTCTCTCTGCTCATTCCTATGCGGCAACTTATGCTGTTGAAGCGCGAGGAGATTCAATGGGAGGCACTGGCGTTGTATCCTCCAATTTTCTAACAGCCCCATTCTATAATCCTGCCATTACCGCGATATACCGTCGAAATGATGATGCGGGAATGATTATTCCATCATTTGGCGTCGCATATAATGATGAACATGAAATGGTCGATGGTCTTGATCAAGCGGCGAAAATTATAGATGGTGCAGTCAGCTCAAACAGTATTTCTTCTGCTGACGCCGCCCAGTTACAGACAACGTTAAATGGGCTAGAAAACGACATTGCCAAGTTAGAACTCGGAGGTGTTGTTGCTCTGGCTATTCCCAATAGTTGGGTGGCGGCTAATTTATTTGGTAAAGCCTATACTGAAGCTTTTGCTCAAACTGATATATATACTGGAGCAAACACAGGTAACACTGATCTTAACACAGCGGTCAATGCGGAGCTAAGTGCAGTTAATGCGGTCGCAATTGGCGTTGCCGAGGTCGGTATATCACTAGCTAAGTACCAAACGTTTCTTGGCCAACATATTTCATTTGGAATCTCACCTAAAATACAACGCATCTATACCTATGTTTATACAGCTAACTTAAACAATTACGATATCAAAGATGTGCGGGATAATGGTACGGGCGATACCATGTTCAATATGGATGCTGGCTTTTTATGGTTTCGGGGACCGTTAAGGGTTGGGGTGTCAGCGATGAATATTGTTTCTCGTGACATTACAACTCAAGAACTGGCTGCGCAAACCCTAACATCACGAATAGACAATAGCCAATCACGAACAACTCCTGCTGTATCCTACTCTTATAAAATAAGAACTCAATACACCGTCGGTCTAGGTTTGGTCGGGGATTATTCAGCATTTAGTGTCGATTACGATGTTAATGAAGACGAGCGCTATACCAATTTTAAAGACAACACTCAATACGTAAGAGTGGGGGGTGAAATTGATATTATGCGTCAGTTAAAATTGCGTGCAGGCTGGCGTCGTAATTTAGCTTACGATAATTTAGATGATACCTTCACAGCTGGGATTGGTTTGTCACCGTTAAACCTTTTTCAAATGGATATAGGTGCAAGCTACACCAATGAAAATTCTATGGGTGCGTACATTAACTTTCTTGCCAGTTACTAATCATTTGTCTTAACGAAAAACTGGCCGATTCTAGTAAATAATAATATAGTTGGCTCCTAACGTTTAATGGAGCCAATTTATGTTTGATGATCTCCCAACACTTTCACATGCCGAGCAACAAAAAGCAGTAGAAAAAATCCAAGAGCTCATGGCTCAAGGAATGAGTACAGCGCAGGCAATAAAGTTAATCGCTGAGCAAATACGTAATCAGACCAACGACTCTACCACTTAATCACTTCAATAAATAATCAATCAAGAAGAGGGCACTTGTTAGCCCTTTTTGTTGTTCTGCAATTCGGCTCTCTCCGGCCCCAGCCAACTACTGGTATAGAACTAATAAAAGCTCAATAAAACATGAGTTTATGACAGAATAATATTCTGCATCAACAATGAGCCAAAAAGTGCCTGTAATTTAATTACAAAAAGTTTGAGTCAGTCTGCGAGTGCTTACTATCGCGCAGCATAATATGCTGCTGCGCAGCTAACTCATTATGTAGTTTCTGGTTACCAAGTTGGGTCTGTTTTTTAGAAAATAGAAATGACCAGCTGAAGAGTGACTTTGTTTAAGATGAAAAGCAATAGTGACATTGTAACTAATTATCTTGCTTGATACTTAGTTACAATGTCACTCGTAAATTATGTCTTGATAAATTAAATGTTCTATATCAGTATGATACGATTAATTTGTATATTGCATAGCGAAAGGGACATATGATTAGATTTATACAAGCCGAGGTTAAGCATGCTCAAGCTCTATAGCATAAACTCTACTTTTGTCTCCTCGATAATGACATCATCCATATATCGTTGGAGCGGGTAGGCAACCGACTTAGGGCTATAGATAGCGCGGTATTGAGCTAGTTTTTTCATAATGGGTGTAAGGTTGGGCTCTTTATCCGAGTACTCAACTTCAAAGCCGATCAGAATATTTAGTTCATACGATAATGCATACTTGTTGTTATTCAGCGGGGTGAGTGTAAGCCAGGAGTCACAATCTACTTTTTGTGATTGGATGGATTTTTGTTGGTCGTCAGTTAGTTCGTCGTAAACCCCATTGTTTTCACATAACCGGAAGTGCATAGAAATAGAGTCAACCGGCTCTTCAATATTAACAACAACCTCTCTATCTGCCATGCCCTCAGGAGTATATATCAAGCGTATCCTTTGACCATTTGGAGTTGGATCACCGAGAATATGCGTATATTCTAAGTTATCAAAAAAAGGTCGCTGATTAACTTGGTGGTTTACGCAACCACCTAGAAGAGTACAAAGCAATAATACGGAGAGTATTCTCATAGAAAACAATCAGCAACAATAGATAAACTCACCGATATTCTCTCTTATTTGGCCACAAGATACTAGCAAACAGATCGAACAAACTATGGTTGGTAGTACATGACATATTCTAGATGTGCTGTATGAGGATCTGCTTGTTCAATCTCAACCTTAAATCCTTGAGAAAGATAAAATTGGTAGCTAGCTTGATTTTCTTTATACACACTGAGCGTTAGCATTGGTCTTCTTTGTTTGGCGTGATCGATAAGTTGTTTACCAATTCCTTGATGTTGCTGGTCGGGAGACACAAATATGGCCGCAAGATTATCCTCGTGTAAAGCATAAAACCCAACGACAGATGAATCGAGTTCATACACATAAACCTCTGAAGAAGGGAGGTAAATATTGCGCATGCTCTCTACTTGTGATTGCCAAAACTCCCTAGGGATAAAGTGGTGTGCTTTAATTGACGCTTCCAACCAAATTTGAATAAGGTGTTCTATATCGGACGATTGGTAATTTCTTATCATCGATTAACTCCAATTTTTAAATAAGCAATCTATCACATATACAAGATGCTTTAAATAGAAGATCTAAATACGCTTACCATAAGTACAATAGACTAAGTTAGGTTCGCCTTTTTAGACCTTTTTATTCGGAGTAAATATGAAACTAGCAGGTATTGATCTTGCGTGGAATGGAGAGAAGAATACATCAGCGATAGCGGTTGGAAGCCTTATTGGGAATAAGCTGTTCTTAGAAGCTGTAGAACCTGCCATACTCGGTCAGAAGACAATAGTCGAATACTTATCAAGTGAGGAACATCTTGTTGGTGTTGCTATCGACGCGCCTTTAATAATAAATAATCAGACTGGCCAACGAGAATGTGAGAAAGCGTTAAGCCGCACTTACAGTGCAAGAAAAGCCGCGTGTCATCCATTCTAACTTCAATTTGTAGTCATTTAATAGCTCCTGAAGTAGCTGCTTTACTACCTGTAAACTAACTTTATCATCATTGTGGAAAGAGCCTGCTTGAGAGATAGTAACTTCTTTCTTAGCATGGTCCATTGTCATTTCTAACATAGAGTCGTTAGGTAAAGTGATATCGATACATTTTTCACCGCTACCTAATGGCCAGAGTTAGGTATTGATAGAAAGGTGAAATGTGATGAAATTTGGTGTAAAAATCCGCACTGCATTTTAGTTGTGATATAGAAAAAAATAAGACATATCACAGCGGATATGCCTTAAATAGTTATGGGTAGCAAGAAACAGGATTAACATGGCAAGGGATGGCACCACCAGAGGTATCGTCATTGTCAGGATTATCATCGGCAAATGCGGTTGCTGACGACAGTGAAAATACAGCCAAACTTAACAAGGTTAATTTTTTTATTTTTATCATACTAAAAAAGACTCATATTAATTGAATGGAGTAAGGATTCTAGAAATAAGTCAGAGCACCGTAAATCAAAACTTTGTATCTAAACATTGCGATCCACAGTGATAACTCGATACTAAATTACACCTACGCTATTAGTGCGCATTACGTGCATTATGTTAAATCATATATCCAATATTAAAGAGTGCATCTGCACTCCCCATCGATATGCATAAAACATGTTTGTTGCATTCAACATAACCCATTTACCATAAAATAGCTAATATCTAACTTATTCATCTGTGATGCTTAAGTTAGATATTAGCCTTTAAGCATTTTGTTTCACCATTGAGCATTGTGAGTGACTTTTAAATGTTTTAAGTTAATGACCATGTCACAATCACACAGTGACACACTACGTCAGCCTTAGGAAGGAAAATGTGATTTTAAAGCGGTTACCAAATTTAACTTTGATTTTGGCGGTATTAACGGTTGTCACATCGTTGGTGGTAAATTATCAAATATCCGGATCACTTTTCGAAAAGATTAAAGTCGCAGATTTAGAACCGTATGGTGGCTATACGTATAAACACCTTTTAGACCTAGAGTTATGGCGCTTGTTTGTATCCCAGCTTATTCATGTTAAACAGATACATATGGTATACAACGTCATTTCTTTGTTGGCCTTGGGATCTTTACTAGAAAGAAAATTAGGTAGCCCGAGGTTCGCTTTCATTTGGATGGTCGCAGGAACAACTGGAACATTTATAAGTACCTTCACGGTTGCTGAACCATGGAATTTGGGTACGGGAGGCTCTCAAGCAATTCTTGGATTAGCTGCATCAGGCATAGTGTTGTTGATGCATGGAAAAATACAGGGAAAGTTCGCGGTTACTATATTAGTGCTGACGATAGTCCCCGCGTTTATGTTAGACATGATA
Organism: Vibrio sp.; assembly: GCF_038138445.1. Lineage (GTDB taxonomy): Bacteria > Pseudomonadota > Gammaproteobacteria > Enterobacterales > Vibrionaceae > Vibrio. The sequence continues at coordinate 2,204 of NZ_JAYQDQ010000036.1, read as the reverse complement.
TATGCTGAACATCATTTGCCTAAGTTGGGACATATAGCTAGTTTTCTAATGGGATGTTGGTTATCAAGAAACCTACCACACAGATTAACTATAAAGCCCTAACCGCCCGCGAGTTTCACCGTATGGCCTTTCTTTTCAAGATGCGCTTTGATTTTATCTCTGGCATCACCTTGTATTTCGATGGTGCCATCTTTTACTGAACCACCGCATCCACATACTTTCTTTAATTCGGCTGCTAAAAGTTTGAGTGGTGCGTCTTCTAAATCCAGGCCTGTGATTATGCTTACGCCTTTGCCCTTGCGACCCTTGGTTTGGCGCTGTATACGAACAATACCATCACCTTTAGGGCGCTGAACCTTTTCAGGTTCTGACTGTATTCTGCCGACCTCTGTCGAATATACGAGACTCATAAATAACTATTTCTTCTGTTGTTGTTCTGCTTTCTGCTTGGCGACCAAGTATGCCTCGATATGCTTTTGCATGGCAACCTTTCCACCTTTAATTAATTTGCCATTAAAGAAACAGTACCATTCGTTGGGATTACCATTATCGTTCTTGAGTGTGTAACCATGGAAATCCTCTTGAACTGGGCCTCCCTCAGCTTCTTTCTTGTTACCGAGAGATCCAAATTCTTTTGGATCAATGATATTTGCAGTGTCACAAAACCAATCAATGCTCTTTTTAACCGCAGGCATGCTTCCAGATAAAGTATGATTCTTAATCTGAACTTGCCATACATCGGTAGAATTTCCAGCAGTTTTGAGGGTAAATCCTCGATATGTTGCAGCAGCCATAGTATTTTATCTTAGTTATCAGTTAATTTAATAATAATTGTATATCGCTCTTATTCAAGTTTATCGGCAAAAGGCAAATTTACTGAAGCCCATCCCATAAAAATAAATCTAGTTAAATCATTACACTACAATGACAAATTCAACAAAGATACACTGTAACTATTTATCAAATAAGAAATTTTTCTACCTTTATTTGATCAACTACGAAAAGTACTTGTTTCATTCAATAAGTGACGTATCAACACAATCTTTAAGAAAGTCGATCACTGTAATGCCGCTGTGCTCTAACATTTTTGGAAACATTGAGATTGGAGTCATCCCCGGAAAGGTATTGACTTCATTAAGGTAGACTTGTCCATCAGGTGTTAAAAAGAAGTCTATTCTGGATAGGTGACGAAGCTTCATTTGTTTAAAGACTTTTCTTGATGACTTTTCAATAATGCGAAGTTGTTCCTCGCTCAAATCAGACGCTTCGACATCAGTAATCGATTGGCTTGTTGAGCTGTATTTTTCATCATACGAGTAGAAGGCGTCTTCTGGCGCTTTTATTTCACCAGGAGGCGTAATGTGCAGTTTTCCTCTAAATTCAAACGCAGCGACCTCTAACTCTCTTGGTCTAACCGCTTTTTCAACCAACACTTGATCGGAATAGCCAAAGGCACCATCAATCGCCGCTTTAAGTTGCTCTCTATCTGTGACCTTGTAACAACCAACTGAAGAGCCTTGGCGAGCAGCTTTAACGAATACCTCACCCCACTTATCAAACGCTGCTAGGCTGTCTTCATAAGATTCCGGACTGTTCTCAGACAAAAAGATGTATGGCGTATTGGGTATAGACAATGTGTCATACCATAATTTTGAAGTGATTTTATTAAAGCAATTTGTGCTCGCTTCAGGACTACAGCCAAGATAAGGCAGACCGGCGAGTTCCAACATTGATTGGATATCCCCTGTTTCGCCCGGATAACCGTGAATACATGGCACGACAAAATCGATCTTAATAGCGCGATGTTCAAAATTCAATGTACCTTTATTGGTGTCTAGGTACACAATCTCCTCGCTGCAAAACCAAGCATCCTTCTTAATTTCAACTCTTATGACATCAAAGTTCTCAATGGACTCAAGCCGGGCCTGAACGTAGTCTGCAGAAACAAGTGATACTTCATGCTCCGCAGAGCCACCGCCACAAAGTAGTAAAATCGTTGTATTCGCCATGAGAGATTTTTCCGTGATATAACAGAGAGATTAAAAGCCGATAATAATCAAAAATCAGTAAAGATTCATTGATTTGACTAAAGTATGTCATTACTGACAATTCAAACGTTCAATTTTTATGCGTAAAAAAGGGGGCTGATGCCCTAATGCCGTTCACTTAAGGTGAGCGGCATTGTTTTTTCTGGGGTATCGGCT
>NZ_JAYQDQ010000035.1:0-39564 GCF_038138445.1 Vibrio sp. | reverse complement strand
ATACCGAATTTAAAAGGAAATGATTAGATGGGGTTTACCGCCAGCTTACTTTTGATCTTTGACAAACTCATTGAGCTATAAAATATCCAAAATCGTAGAAATATCTATATATTGGGCAAGATTTTTCTGTTTGACGCTTGGAATATACGGTATCTCACCCAATTTAGGTGCATCGATTTTATTCTCGAGCATCGCAATGATATCAGCATAATGCTCTGTACCCGGATTTATTCTATTTGCTACCCAGCCAACCACTTTGAGCCCATCAGCTTCTATGGCATCAACCGTTAACATAGCGTGACTTAAACAACCAAGTTTAATACCAACCACCAAAATCACTGGTAGGTTCTCCTGTTGTACCCAGCTAGAAAGACATTCCTCGCCGCTGACAGGTACTCGCCATCCACCTGCACCCTCAACCAACACAAAATCTGCACTTTCCTTATGAGTCGATAGCTTATCACTGAGCACAGAATATTGAATATCAACTCCTTCACGCTGCGCAGCTATGTGTGGCGATGTCGCAAGTTCAAGCGCATAAGGATTAATGTCCTCGTATTGAGCTTCAACAGTCGATGCCTTTTGTAGATACAAGGCATCTGAATTACGAAATCCGAGCTCTGTTTCTTGACTTCCCGCAGCAACGGGTTTGTAACCAATAGTTTTTACTTCTTTTTGCGCAAGCGCATTAAGAATCGCAGTAGAGGCAACGGTTTTACCAACATCAGTATCCGTACCCGCAACAAAAAAAGCATGAGTCATATATGAATTACCCCTAAACAAACCTGATATGTAGCAGGCACCAAGCCTTTATAATTTCGAAATTTTTGATAAGCCTGCTCGACGTTTTGCAACATACTACGACTAGTCAATCCCTGAGACCGTCCATGCACATAGCTAGCACCAATCCCTTTTAAGTCCCGCATTAACGAAAATGCAGAATCGTACCAGACCGTAATAGTAGGCAAGTCTAACTGATGACAGATAGAGCCAGATTGCGCTAACGCAATTTTTATCTTATCTATGCTGCAAAAGTCGTTAACATGTTGATACTTATCTGTCACATTCCACGCTTCTCTCAGTTCATATAAAGAACCATCAAGCAAGGTGGAAAAATATATGCCACCATTGGGCTTTAACACTCTGCGCATTTCACGCAGCGGCTGGGATAAATCACCACACCATTGCAATGCTAAGCTAGAAAACACCAAATCTACCGATTGAGAAGCCAAGGGTAAGGATTCAGCATCTCCAAGCTGATAGTGTATCTTTTCTAACCCGCAGCGCTCTCTTGCTTTGTCCAGCATTTGCTGTGATATATCGCAACAAACCACATTAGCGCCTCGTTCTCTCAATAGGGCGGCAAAGTAGCCAGTGCCACACCCAAGATCCAATACGGTTTTGTCGTTAATATCATTTGGCAATAGCTCAAGTAACCGAGTCCCTACTTCTCTTTGAAAAGCCGCATGAGAATCATAGGTTTCTGCGGCTTTGCCAAACGCCTCGGCAACAGCCGATTTATCTACACATGGCAAGGGATAATCTAAAATCGCCTGTTCCATTACGCTACCTTTTCTATCGCCTGCTCTACTGAATTGGCTAAAGCTCTGATTTGATTGACACTATGATTCGCCGTTAATGTCACTCTCAGGCGAGCAGCGCCTTTAGCAACTGTCGGCGGTCTGATCGCGGTTAGCCACAAGCCAAGATCTGACAAAGTCTTGGCAATGTTTACTGATGCGTCACTATTTCCAATCAAGAGTGGCTTAATCGGTGTTTCGGTTTCAACATAGCCATCAAACATAGAAAAACATTGCTTATACTCACTTTGCAATTCTGCGAGCTTTTCGCGGCGCCACTGCTGAGTGCGAACCATTTCAATGCTATGACTGATAGCATGAGCAAGTGATGGAGGCATAGCGGTTGAGTAGACATGATGTCTGGCAAACTGAGTAAAATAGTCACCTAACTCTTGGTTACACATAACCGCTGCGCCAGATAGACCAAGCGCTTTACCAAAAGTAACCACTAGGATCTCAGGTTTTACATCCGCACTATGACTACTCCCTCTCCCTTCATCACCGAGCACACCAAGGCCATGAGCATCGTCAACCATAAGCCAAGAATTTAGGCGGGTAATAGCATGGATATCAGTCAGCGGGGCTAAGTCGCCGTCCATACTAAAAACCCCTTCAGTCACCACTAAACCACCTGAAATTAACGTTCTTTTAAGGTGTCCAATATCGTTATGACGAAAACGCTTCATCGTCGCGGGGCAATGTATGCCAGCTTCAATCAAAGAGGCATGATTTAGCTTGTCTTGTACGAGCAAATCTCCTTCTTTCATCAGGCTGAACAATACTGCTTGATTGGCTGAAAACCCTGAAGAAAACAAAATCGCGCGTTCAAAACCAAGCCAGTCACAAAGCGAGGCTTCTAAGTCTGCGTGGGCTTTTGAAAAGCCAGTGACCAAAGGCGAAGCACCACTGCCGTTGCCGTATAAATCAATTCCTCGCTGCCACGCTTGCGAAAGGGTTTTATCCGCCGCTAAACCTAGATAATCATTACTTGAAAAATTAATATGGGCCTTTGACTGATAGGACAAACTAGCAGTATTCCCTGCCTCAATCGTACGTATGCTTCTTGAAAGCCCCAAATCTAAACGTTTTTCCAATTGCTTGGAAATGCGAGCATTAAATGGTGGCATCATAAAACAGATCGCCTTTTTCAGGACGTGCGGCCACTCTCTCGACCACGCGATCAAGTAAATCATTCTCCTCTATTTCATCTGGACGCTGTGAGACTTCATGTCGATTGATTCCAAGCTTTTCAAATAGCTGCATATCTTTATCTTCGGAAGGGTTCGGTGTGGTAAGCAGCTTACATCCGTAGAAAATAGAGTTAGCCCCAGCCATAAAACACAGTGCTTGCATTTGCTCATTCATATCTTCTCGACCAGCCGACAGGCGGACAGCTGCATTAGGCATTAAAATGCGCGCGATGGCGATTAAGCGAATAAAATCGAAAGGTTCAACATCATCAACTTCCTCAAGTGGTGTGCCTTTTACTTTAACCAACATATTTATTGGCACACTTTCAGGGTGAGTAGGAAGGTTGGCCAGCTCGACCAATAGCCCTGCACGGTCATTGGCACTCTCGCCCATGCCAATAATGCCCCCAGAGCATATTTTCATTCCGGCATCCCTCACATGGGACAATGTATCTAATCTGTCCTGATAGGTTCGCGTCGTGATAATACTGCCGTAAAACTCTGGAGAGGTATCCAAATTATGGTTGTAGTAATCCAGCCCTGCATCAGCCAGCTCGTTTGCTTGATCTGGTGTCAACATCCCCAAAGTCATACAGGTTTCTAGCCCCATACCTTTTACACCTTTGATCATTTCAGTTAGGTGCGGCATATCGCGTGCTTTAGGGTTTTTCCACGCTGCCCCCATACAAAAACGTGTCGAACCTGCACTTTTGGCTTTCTGCGCGGCATCAAGGACACGTTCAACTTCCATCAAACGCTCCTTTTCGATATCGGTTTGATAGCGCGCACTCTGGGGGCAATATTTGCAATCTTCAGGACAAGCGCCCGTTTTTATCGAAAGCAGTGTACTCACTTGCACATAATTATGTTGTTGGTGCTGGCGATGGACCAATTGCGCTTCAAACAAAAGGTCCATAAATGGCTTGGCCATTAATGCTCTAACTTCTGCAACAGTCCAGTTGTGACGTGCTTCCACATGACTTCCTTATAGTTTGTTGTAATGAATGGCTTGGCTAGTCTAACCACACCATGTACACTGTCAACAACTTTTGAAATCAAAAGTTTACAATTGTTTATTTTTTAATCTATATGGTTTTTTATGGATCTCGACTTTGATCGTCGCCACATTTGGCACCCGTACACTTCAACACTTAACCCTTTAACTTGCTACCCTGTCACTTCAGCTAACGGTGTTTACATTCAGCTCGAAGATGGACGACAACTTGTCGATGGCATGTCATCTTGGTGGGCCGCTATTCATGGCTACAATCACCCGCAGCTTAATCAAGCCGCTCATACACAAATCGATAAAATGTCCCATGTAATGTTTGGCGGCATAACCCATGATCCTGCGATCAATTTGTGTAAAACCCTACTTTCTATGGCTCCCGAAAATCTAGAGCAAGTCTTTTTAGCTGATTCGGGCTCAGTCGCTGTTGAAGTTAGTTTAAAAATGGCGCTTCAGTATTGGCATAGCAAAGGGGAAAAACGCCCTAAGTTTTTGACACTCAGAGATGGTTATCATGGTGACACCTTTGCCGCTATGTCTGTCACCGATCCCGACAACTCTATGCACTGTCTTTATAAAGGGTTCTTACCAGAGCATATTTTTGCTGCATCGCCCAAAACCGGCTTTCACCAAAAATGGGATGAGACTGATCTAGATGACTTCAGGGACAAAATAAGCCAGCATCATCATGAGATTGCTGCTGTTATCCTTGAGCCAATGGTACAAGGAGCGGGAGGGATGCGAATTTATCACCCCAAATTTTTACAGGGTGTTCGCGCCTTATGTGATGAATTGGGTGTGTTGCTTATTCTTGATGAGATCGCAACAGGCTTTGGTCGCACAGGTAAGTTGTTTGCATGTGAGCATGCTGGTATCAAGCCGGACATTATGTGTGTAGGTAAAGCGCTGACAAGCGGCTATATGACGCTCTCTGCAACGCTGACTTCAAAAGAGGTCGCAGATACAGTTTGTTCAGGAGAAGCAGGCTGCTTTATGCACGGTCCTACTTTTATGGCTAATCCGCTGGCCTGCGCCGTCGCGGGAAAAAGCCTTGAACTTTTGCAGCAAGGTGAATGGCAAGCGCAAGTTGAGACAATTGAGGCTAATTTTGCGGCGCAGTTACCTAAGTTGCTTAACTATGACTTGGTCAAAGATGTACGCTGGTTAGGTGCTATTGGCGTTGTGGAAACCAAGCGCCCTGTGAATATGGAAGCCATTCAAGCTTTATTTGTGGAGCAAGGGGTATGGATAAGACCCTTTGGTAAGCTTATCTATATGATGCCACCTTTTATCAGCCAAGCTAAGCATATAAACGCTCTTGTTGATGCGATAGAAACAGCGCTTCAAGATCCAAGTTGTTTTCAGTAAAGCGAACAACCTCTCTTAGTTCAGAGCTTGTTAGCAAAAGGCCCTGTCATAGTGACTGGGCCTTTTTTAAATTAATCTTGTTCAATCATCCAGCGTTTGAAGTTTTTACGCTCTTCATTACTGGCCTTTAAATACCACAGTTTTAACTGCAAAGTGCTCTCGGTTTCTGTCACACCTGCAATGGTAGTGGTTTTGCGCTCACCAGAGGTTACGGCTTCACCTTGCTCTAGCTTGGCAAGCTCCGCTTTAAGCTCGACTACCTTGCCCGAATCAAATACTAGACCGCGTTCTTTATTATAGTTTTCAACTAACAGCGGCACATTGGAATAGGGGAAAACACCTTCAGCTGGCGGCAGCATTTGCTGTGAATCTTCTACCTGCTTACCGTCTATTGTGAACTCAAAAATAGGCTGCTTTTTATTTACGCTGCGATCTATTTTATTAAGCTTATTGGATACAAGCTCAACTTTAAGTGTATTGGCACCTGTAAGATCCAAAGTCACAATATAGGGGCGTGAAGAGTAATACTTACGTTTGTTGTTGTCTTTGAGCTTACCAGCAAACTCAAACACAAGTTGGTTTTCACCTTCTATTAACTCAAAGTTATCACCTTTGACTTTTTTACCATTTAACACTGGCACCGAAATACCACTGGCTAAGTCTAATTCAACCGCTAAAGCGGAATAAGAAACAACGGATGCCAATACAGCAAGCAAAAGAGTGTTGATCGTTTTCAATCTGGTATTCCTTTAAAATAACAAAAGCCAACGCAAAAGCGTTGGCTTAAATAATACCCTAATTAACAAGTAATTAGAATGTATAGTATGTACCTAGTACGAATGTATCAGCATCTAGACCTTTACCGCCATGTGCACCAGTGAAGTCGTTAGATGTTTCAGCCGTTTGGTATTCAGTAAAGATAGTTACGTTGTCTAGTAGTGAGTATTCCACACCTAGCACTAGGTTAGTAACGTCACCTTTCGCGTCAGTATTAGCAGCTCCTGCATTTTGCTGCTCGTCTAGAGACATTACATCGTAAGTTGCGTATAGGCGTGTTTTGTCGATTGTGTACTGAGCTGCTATGCCGTAAGCATCACCATCTGTGTATGCGTAGTTATCTTCAACTTCTTTAGTAATCTCAGTGTCAGTTGTTGAAGTAACTGTGCGTTTTGTCTTATCACCGAAGAGGCCAAAAGAGTTTACACCTTCAAACTGAGAGTATGTCGCTGCAAAAAAGAAACCACCTAGTGTTACAGAAGCAGATACTCCACCCACTTGATAATCAATGTCTTTTGCCGCTTCACCATTTACAAGAGAAGCACCAACAGAGAACATATCGTTGATAGCCCAATCTAGAGAAGCACCGTAAGTGTTGTCAAGATCTTCACTAGCTTCAGTATTAGCATCAGCAACAAATACTAGACCATCTGTTAGCTCAGCTTTAAATACGATACCGTGACCTTCAGACTCGGAACGGTGACCACCAGCAGAGCCAAAGAACTGACCTTCGTTAGTGATATCGCCCTTTTCAATCGCATCTGTAGAAGCTGCTAGATCGCCTACTTCACCGATTGCAACACCCCAAGTGTCAGTTTTTACACCAACGTATAGGTCATCAAATTTTGCATTGTTATCTGTGTCAGCTGAATCAAAACCTGTTTGAGATTCGATTTCAAATGAGGCAAAGCTAGTTAGCGTGTCGCTTACTTTGTGTTCAGCGTCAATTTGGATTTTGCCCCAAACCATAACTGATGGGTCTGTCTCGGTACGAGTTACACCAGCTTTTGAAGAGTCTTTCGCAGACTGTTTCTCGATGTCAGTTGTTGCAACATATGCATCAACTTCACCAGATAGCGATACTTTAGAAGCATCTGTTGAATAAATCTCAGCCGCATTTACGTTCGCTGCCGCTGCTAGAACTGAAAGAGCTACTAGAGTCTTTTTCATAATAATCCACTGCCTTTTCTATAGAATGAAGGTAAACCTTTTGAGGTTTCCTTGATGTTTTTTGATGACAACTCCGAACTCTAACTGGTCAGATGTTGTCGCCATTAAATTGCGGGACTAGATTGCAAAAGAATCATCTCAGTGTCAAATACTATAAATAAAACAGCTAAAAAAAGATAAAGATTATAAAAAACAATCATTTAATTTGATATGCAACCCCTACTAGAGCGCATTTTATACAAAAAAAACAAATTATCATTATTGAGAAAAACCATGAAAATTAAAATTTAAACCTGATAAGTGTTTTATTAGTGTTAATAAATAGAATAAATAACTAGTAAAAAAACACTTATAAAGAGATATCTTTCTTAGTCTCATTACGCTTGCTAAGTTTTTGAAGGTTCAGTTTTTTTTTGTGAAGAAGATCTACAATTTAAACGAAAGCACATTTTTCACCACTCTACTTACCGCTCAAACAAATATGCTACTATCGCCTTTCGCAATCAAAGGCTTCCGTATGACAACAAGCAAAATCCAAAAAACCATCCGTACTAGCTATCAGAATTTACAGTCACAGATGGATAATTTTATCCCTCGCCGAGCTCAAAATTACCTGACGGCAGAAATTACTAAGTCCTTGTGTGGTGAATATCATAAAACGACAAGGATGATCGTCGCTGAAGCGGGAACGGGGATAGGAAAGTCTTTGTCTTACTTAATGGCAAGTATTCCGGTTGCTTTACATAACAATCGCAAGGTCGTCATTTCCACCGCAACGGTTGCACTTCAAGAACAACTGATCAATAAAGACTTACCTTTATACCGCAGGCTAATTGATAGAGAATTTTCATTTATTCTCGCCAAAGGTAGGCAACGTTATTGCTGCGCGGAGAAACTCGCGGCAGCCAGTGGTGTCGATGGTGGGCAAATAGCCATGTTCGATACCAAACCCAGAGCAAAAGATATCGAACAACTGCAGCTCATGTTTCAAAAACTGGCGCAAAACAAATGGGATGGCGACAGAGATTCTTGGCCAAAGCCGATAGATGATTCGATTTGGCAATCGATTGTCAGTGATAAGCACAGCTGTAATCTGAGTATGCCAGCACATAGAAGCTGTCCGTTTCAAAAAGCGCGTGCAGAGCTGGATAAAACCGATGTGATCATCGCCAATCACAGTCTGGTCATGGCAGATGCCGATCTTGGCGGCGGTGTTATCCTCCCTGAGCCAGAAAATACCATTTACGTGTTTGATGAAGCCCATCACCTTCCTCACGTTGCCAGAGATCATGCCTCTGCGGCGGCGAGTTTAAAAGGTGCGGCCGCTTGGCTCGAAAAACTCAATCAATCAGTGACAAAGTTTGCCAATCTTGCTGATGAGAAAAGAGTGGCTCGTTTTCGTAATGAGCTGCAAGCTTCAATCCAAGAGCTTATCCCATCACTCACTCAGCTTGCGAGTCGATTTGATGCAACACAATTTGAAGATGGATGTTACCGCTTTGAACATGGCGAATTTCCAGATTGGTTAGAGCAAGAATCAAAGCAGTTAAAGAGTCTAACGCAAAAAGGCGCACAATCAGTAACCAAAGTGGCAGAGTTGATTGCAGAAAGAGTCAAAGATGGAGAACTTTCCAACCGCCTCGCAGAACCAGCATTAGCTGAACTTGGTTTTTTCATACAGCGTATGGATAACCTAGCACAAGTGTGGAGCTTAATGGCCCAGCCTCTAAGAGAAAAAGGAGCGCCTTTGGCTCGATGGTTAGAATTAGCACCAGAGCGAGAAGGTGATTTTGTGGTAAACGTGTCTCCATTAGAAGTAGGCTGGCAGCTAGATCAACAAATTTGGAGCCGCTGCATTGGCGCGGTGTTGGTTTCAGCAACTTTGCGTGCTTTAAACTCGTTTGGCTTTTTTTGCCGCCAAGCAGGCATCAGTGAAAAACCAGAAGATGGCGTAAAATTCCTTGCTTTAGCCTCACCATTTGATTATCAAAATCAAGCAGAGCTGCTGATCCCTAAAATGCCATGTGAGCCATCAGCTACCCAGTTTACACAAGTATTAGTCGACACCCTACCCGAGCTTATCCAAGAAAATAAAGCCAATTTGGTTCTGTTTTCATCTTATTGGCAAATGAATCAGGTGTTTGATTCCATCGCCCCATTGTTTAAAAAAAGTAACTGGTCAATACAAATGCAAGGTAAAACCTCGCGCTCAGAAATTCTAAATAAACATAAAACCTTAGTTCAATGCCAGAAAACTAGCGTATTATTCGGCACTGGTAGCTTTTCGGAAGGTCTAGACTTACCCGGTGAACTGTTGGAAAACCTAATTATTACTAAGATACCTTTTGCGGTGCCTACTTCTCCTGTTGAACAAGCTCACGCAGAATACATTGAAAGTAAAGGTGGGAATCCTTTCATGCAAATAGCCGTACCAGAAGCGAGTAAAAAATTGATTCAATCTGTCGGTCGATTACTGCGAAAAGAACGCGATTTTGGTAGAGTAGTCATTCTTGATCGACGCTTAGTAACAAAGCGTTACGGACAAGCTCTGATAGATTCACTGCCACCGTTTAAACTTATCATCGAATAATTAAGATATTGTATGGAATTTTTTGAACCGACATTATTGTTGGTACTGGCCTTAATTGCCTTTTTGGCCGGATTTATTGATGCCGTTGCTGGCGGCGGCGGCATGCTTACCGTGCCTGCTCTACTTTCCTTGGGGCTGCCCCCTCATATTGCGCTTGGCACCAATAAGCTGGCAGCAAGTTTTGCTTCTTCAACGGCCGCCTTTACCTATTACAGAAAACGTTTGTTCAAACCAAAATGTTGGAAACGCGCTTTTATCTCCACTCTAATAGGGGCAACCGTAGGGACACTGGTTGTGGATCTTATCAGCACAGAATGGCTAGAGAAAATTCTGCCACTTATTATTTTACTTGCCGCTTTTTATACCATTTGGCACAAAACCCCAGTCAGTATAAGCAATGATATGCCAGAGCCTTGCCCTAAGTTTAATAAAAAGCAGTATCTTCAAGGATTTAGCATTGGTTTCTACGATGGACTGGCTGGTCCGGGAACGGGCGCATTTTGGACCGTAAGCTCCATGGCTTTGTATCACCTTAATATATTGCTGGCTTCTGGTTTATCCAAAGCAATGAACTTTACCAGCAATTTCACCTCTTTGGTGACCTTTGCAATACTTGGTCATATAGACTGGGTTTTGGGGCTAACAATGGGAATATGTTTGATGGCTGGTGCCTTTGTTGGTGCTCATTCAGCCATTCGTTTCGGTGCTAAGTTTATCCGGCCTGTTTTTATTACCGTGGTAAGTGTATTGGCGGTTAAACTCGCTTACGAAGCTTGGTTTATGCCCGTATGACGAGTCTTAGTGCGTTGTCAGATCGGTTGGACCAACTAGAATCTCAAGCAGTCCAACGAGATAAGCAGTATAGTGATTGCCATCGGCCTCTATTTGATCAAGCCTTATTTCACAGTCAGTCTGCTCAGTTGCACCCTTACGTTGAAGAGGCCAAGCAAACATTTGATAAGCTCGCTACCCAATTGAAGTTAGCCCCAAATCATGCTCAAGTGAGTTATTTGTCGGAAAAGCTTATTTGTCAGATCGACGCTCTCAAAAAGGAACTAGATTCATTTGATGTGAGGCAACAAGAACATTGCCAAAGGCCATCACAACAAAATGATCTCAGTCGGCTCTACCAAAATCTTGCTCAGCACCAAACGTGGGAATCACAACTCAAAGCCATAGTTACTCAGTCAGAGCAAATATACAGCCAAGCAACAGGCAAAGATAAAGGGTTTTCTTTTCAAAAACTCGAAGCCGCCCGAAGGCGCTTACAGCGCTGTCAACAAGCTAAACTCAGAATAGAAAAACACATTACCTACAAAGAGCGAAATCAGTAACATGTCATCTCCCGATCTGGAACAGGCACCGGATGAAATCAAACTCGCGGTAGACCTAATTTATCTTATCGAAAGTCACAATATCGACCCCAAAGTAGCACTTGAAGCAATCAAGATCGTGAAATCGGATTTAGAAAGAAAGCTGGAGGACAACCAGTGAGCTATTCATTAAACATCAATATGGAAGACTTCTTGGCCAATTATTGGCATAAGAAACCGACCATTATTAAAGCAGGCTTTTCTAATTTCATTGATCCAATATCGCCTGATGAGCTGGCAGGTTTGTCCATGGAAGACGAGATTGATTCACGTTTTATCAGTCACCAAGAAGGAAATTGGTCTGTCGAACATGGTCCGTTTGATGGTTCTCTATTTGAGAACTTACCACAAACTCATTGGCAATTAGTTGTTCAAGCATGTAACCATTGGCATGCTGGCACAGCAGAACTCGTTCAGCCTTTTAAGGCTTTGCCTCAATGGCTGTTTGATGATTTGATGGTTTGCTACTCGGCTCCGCAAGGTGGTGTTGGTCCCCATATCGACCAGTATGATGTATTCATTGTTCAAGGGAGCGGAAAACGTCATTGGCGCGTTGGAGCCAAAGATGAGGGGCAGTATCAAGAATCTATCCAAGCTGGCGCCCTTCGTCAAATCACTGGATTTGATGCCATTATAGATCAGGTTCTAATGCCAGGAGATATACTTTATATTCCCCCCGGATTCCCTCACGAAGGTGATACGCTTGAGCCAAGCATGAGCTATTCTGTTGGCTTTAGGTCCCCCAAAGAGCGCGAGCTATTAAGCCATTTTGCAGATTATATGATCGCAAATGAGCAGGGTGATAAACATCTTCACAACCCAGAGATGAATCCTCAAACCAAGTATGGCGAAATTCAAACCAGTGATCTGGATAAGATGACGGCCATGCTGCGCAGCGCGCTGCAGTTTGACAGTGATATTCATCATAGTATTGGGGCCCTGCTCAGCCAATCTCGCCATCAGCTTGATATTATCGAACCTGACACACCCGTCACTGCAATTGAAATACAGCATTATTTAAAAGATCTAGGCCTGCTACATAAAGTGTCTGGGCTGAAAGCGCTTTATCTGCAAAATGCTGCTTCTTGCGTTTATATCAATGGCGACACTTACCCCACAGAATCCGAGCACTTAGTGAACCTTTTATGTAACCAAGCCCAAATAAGCTACCAAGATATCCAAGGCAAGCTAGCACAAGCCGATATTGAACTGCTTGTGTCACTAGTCAATGCTGGTTTGTGGTATTTGGACTAGAAACGTTTGAATCAATTATTGAATACAGGTTTTGTTATCTGTAGTAGCATGACAGATTAAGCAGATTCTTTACCGCGCATTACCCTTCTAAGGACTCTAATCAAATGAAAGTCATATCATTTAATATCAATGGCCTAAGAGCCAGACTTCATCAACTTCAAGCAATTATTGACAAACACCAGCCTGATGTCATCGGCCTACAAGAAATCAAAGTTCACGATGAAGCGTTCCCACTGCAAGAAGTCGAAGCCATGGGCTATAAGGTCTATTTTCATGGCCAGAAAGCACATTATGGTGTGGCTATGCTGTGTAAAAAAGAGCCTATTTCTATTCGTAAAGGATTTCCAACCGACAATGACGATCATCAAAAGCGTATGATCATGGCAACGTTAGAGGATGATAATGGCGAAAAGGTCACCATCTTAAACGGCTATTTCCCCCAAGGCGAAAACATAGAGCACGAAACCAAGTTTCCATATAAGCGCCAGTTCTATAGAGACCTAATGACCCACTTAAATGAGTACCACGATAGCAATGAACAGCTGATTGTAATGGGTGATATCAACATTAGTCCGTTAGATACAGACATTGGTATCGGTGAACCAAATAGAAAACGTTGGCTCAAAACGGGCAAATGTTCGTTCCAACCTATTGAAAGAGAGTGGCTACAAACTCTACTAGACTGGGGTTTTGTCGATACATTCCGCAAAATCCATCCTGATACTAACGATCGTTTTTCATGGTTTGATTATCGCTCTAGAGGCTTTGATGACAACCGTGGTCTGCGAATTGACGTGATTTTAGCAACGCCTTCTCTAGCAGAGAAATGTATTGAGTCAGACAT
The DNA here is from genome assembly GCF_038138445.1 of Vibrio sp. Classification (GTDB taxonomy): domain Bacteria; phylum Pseudomonadota; class Gammaproteobacteria; order Enterobacterales; family Vibrionaceae; genus Vibrio. Next base: position 26,409 of record NZ_JAYQDQ010000035.1, on the reverse strand, counting down.
AGACTATGAGCTGCGCGGTATAGAAAAGCCTTCTGATCATGCACCAATATGGTCATGCTTTAAGTAGAGCCTTCAGGTCCAGTAAACCCGATATAACAAAAGAGCTGGCACAATCTAGTGTGCCAACTCTTTAATTTTCATAAATTTGTTTTAGAGTCGATTAAATCGCCGTAAAATCCGCTTCAACCATAGGATTAACATCAGCGTCATAATCCACACCCGTTACACCAAAGCCGAATAGTTTTAAGAACTCTTCTTTGTACTCTACGTAATCGGTCAAATCTTTAAGATTTTCGCTGGTAATTTGTGGCCATAGGTCGCGGCAGTGTTGCTGAATGTCATCACGCAGCTCCCAATCATCCAGACGCAGGCGATTCTTATCATCCACCTCAGCAGCGCTACCATCAGCTTTATATAAGCGCTCATTAAACATACGGAAGATCTGTTCCATACACCCTTCGTGTACACCCTCTTGGCGCATTTTCTTAAACACCATAGCGATATACAGTGGCATAACAGGAATTGCTGAACTTGCTTGAGTCACCACAGATTTGAGTACCGCAACATTAGCACTTCCACCAGTCACACCAAGCTTTTCATTTAAGGCTGTTGCAGCTCGATCCAAGTCCATCTTAGCTTTGCCTAAAGCACCGTCCCAGTAGATAGGCCAAGTCAACTCTGTACCGATATAGCTGTATGCAACGGTTTTGCAACCCTCTGCCAGTACACCAGCATCAGACAAGGCATTGATCCAAAGTTCCCAGTCTTCACCACCCATGACTGTCACTGTGTCTTGAATTTCTTGCTCAGTCGCAGGCTCAACGCTTGCTTCGATAATCACATCTTTATTAGTATCGACAGCCGTTGAAGTATAAGTGTCACCAATTGGCTTTAGTGAAGAACGAATCAATTCACCCGTTTCTGGCATTTTACGTACTGGCGATGCCAATGAGTAAACCACCATATCAATCTGACCTAAGTCTTGTTTGATAAGCTCAATTGTTTTTTGCTTCGCTTCATTGGAAAAAGCATCGCCATTAAGGCTTTTTGCATACAAGCCCTCTTCACGAGCTAGCTTCTCAAATGCTGCTGCGTTATAGAAACCAGCCGTACCAGGCTTTTTCTCTGTACCTTCTTTTTCGAAGAAAACACCGATAGTCGAAGCGCCACCACCAAATGCCGCAGCGATACGAGAAGACAGACCGTAACCACTAGATGCACCGACAACTAACACACGTTTTGGAGCATTTGCAATCGGGCCTTGGGCCTTTGTATAAGCGATTTGTTCTTTTACGTTAGCTTCACAGCCCACTGGGTGTGTCGTTGTACAGATAAATCCACGAATTCTAGGTTTGATGATCATATTCAGCTTCCTTTAAAAAACCCCGCTAGGATAAAAGGTTCAGCAATTATTCGCATCTAATTTCTGTAAAAATCTACTCAAAATGCAAGTGGTTGGAGGTCTTTCATCCAAGTTTTAGATTTCGAGCAAAAACAAAGGCACCGCTTGGGTGCCTTAGATAACATGATAGAGATGGGTTAAGCAACACTATCGAGCTTTGCTTTACCCTTCTTAGGCTTGCCGCCCGTCGTTACTTGACTCAAATCATGGCTAAAATCATCCACTTGAATGGCTTTATAGCGCAGTGCTTCTGCGGCCATAATTTGTTCCACTTCATCTTCATTGAACACATCTGCTTCCAGAGCTTGCTCGAGGCGCGCTTTCAGCGGTCCTTTGCGGTCGACTTTACCTTCTTGAGCTGCCCTCACGAGTTTTCTCTCAAGCCCTTTAATGCCGTACATGGCAAGGAAAGCTTCGTCCATCAAGCCAACCGCATCATCTTGCTCTTTGCCCACATAACAAAGGTGCGTAAGTCGGTCGCGGTGTACGCCCGGAGTCATCAAACTTTCAGCCAGTTTCACCGTCAAGTCGTCACTGGGCTTGTTGAAATGATTACCAAGAGGGAATATCAAACCTTTAAGCAACACACCAACCATTTTTTGTGGGTAGTTACTAAACACTTCTGTCAAAGCTTGGGCTGCATTGTGCAAACAGTGCTGAACCGAATAGTGGACATAATCCAAATCTTGTTGCTGGCGTCCTTCGTCCTCATATTTCTTCAGCGCTGCTGAGCCCATATAGAGGTAAGCCAATACATCGCCAAGACGAGCAGAGATCATCTCTTTGCGTTTCAAATCACCGCCCAGAGTTGCCATGGCGATATCTGCACTTACTGCCAGAGCGCGGCTAAGGCGAGTTAAGTCTTTGTAATACACCTGAGTTGGGCCGCTCATGTCGGCTTTAACAAAGTAAGAGCCTGTCAGAGCCGCGCCAAATGCACCAAAAGTATTCTTAGTCGCATGGGCTATGTGCTTAAATAACAAGTCATCAAACTCTTTCGCTCCCTGCTCTTGATCTTGGTTAGCCGCCGCTTCCATTTCCTTAAGAACGAACGGATGACAGCGGGTTGCACCTTGACCAAATATCATTAGGTTACGCGTCAGAATGTTCGCCCCTTCGACAGTAATCGCAACAGGAATACCAAGATAATGAGTAGCAAGGTAGTTCATTGGGCCATCTTGAATCGCGCGCCCAGCATGAATGTCCATTGAGTCATTTAAAATGGTACGAGCCATTTCTGTCATATGGTATTTAGCGATTGCAGTAACGATTCCCGGCTTTTCTTTTAAATCCAGCGATGTGGTAGTCAATGTACGACTGGCTTCTAGGAGATATGTCAATCCACCGATTCGGCCCAGTGCTTCAGCTACCCCTTCGAACTTACCAATTGACATCCCAAATTGCTTACGTACATACGCATAAGCGCCTGTCGTACGTGCAGTTAAGTGACCAATTGCCGTACCTAACGCTGGTAATGAGATACCACGGCCTGCTGACAAACACTCAACCAGCATTCGCCAACCTTTACCTGCGTAGTCTTGGCCACCAATCAGCCATTCCATAGGAATAAAGACATCGTTTCCTCGGGTTGGGCCATTCATAAACGCTAATCCCATAGGATCGTGACGCTCGCCTATTTCGACCCCTTTATGATCGGCAGGGATCAGAGCACAGGTAATACCGAGATCTTTTTTATCGCCAATCAGACCTTCAGGATCGTACATTTTAAATGCAAGACCCAACACAGTAGCGACGGGCGCTAAGGTAATGTAACGCTTGTTCCAATTAAGACGAATACCAAGCACTTTCTTATTCTTGTACCTGCCGTAGCAAACCACGCCTTCGTCAGGAATACCACCAGCATCCGAGCCTGCTTCTGGACCTGTTAGGGCAAAGCACGGAATATCGGTTCCATCAGCTAAGCGTGGCAACCAATAATCCTTTTGCTCTTGAGTACCGTAATGTGATATCAACTCACCAGGCCCCAGAGAGTTAGGAACCATAACCGATACCGCAGTGCTAATACTCCGTGTTGCTATTTTGGTAACAATGGTTGAGTTAGCAAGCGCAGAAAACCCTCGGCCACCATACTCTGTTGAAATAATTAACGAAAAGAATCGCTCTTTACGCAAATATTCCCAAACCTCTTTTGGAAGATCGCGGTCATGCTTAACGATCTTGTGATCGTCTAGCATCGAGAGCAAAGTTTCCAACTCATTATCAACAAAAGATTGCTCTTCAGCGGATAGACTTGGCATGGGGTACTTGTGCAGCTTAGAAAAATCTGGGCGCCCAGAGAACAGCTCACCGTCCCACCAGACACTGCCCGCTTCCATCGCTTCTCGTTCCGTACTAGAAAGAGGTGGCAGTACTTTCTTAAACATTTTAAAAGCGGGGTCGCTGACCCATTTTCTACGTAAAGAGCACATAATAAGTTCCTTTTGTCACGAGTTGGTGGTCCAACTTATAATTGTTGTGTCCAATTCTTAATCAGCCGCTACGCCAGCAGCTAAGTAAGGAATAAGCTGATCGACGATATATTTGGCGTCCATCTGCCTGTCGTAATCATTTTCTGCTATTTCCATCAGAGCTTGACTTGAAGCCATGGTGAAAACACAGGTTCCGAGCGTGAAGTGAAGCCGCCAAAACAAGGTTTCTTGGGTCAGGTTCGGGTTTGCTTTAAGTACCGACTGAGTAAACAAAGACAAAGCTTCTTGGTAACGCGTCGTAATAAACCAACGTAAATGACCTTGAACATCGGTGTACCCTCTGCCAATCAACAACATAAATCGGCTCGTTCCATTTGGCCTTATATCATTGAGAGCACGGAGTGGGCCTCTCAAAGACTCAAAGACGTCTGACATCGAGTAACTTTTATTGAGGTTAAGTGTAATCAACGCATCTTGAACGGCAGGCATGAAGGCTTCGAGGTATCGGTTCAACACCGCACGCACTAAGGTCTTTTTATCGCCAAAATGATAATTGACCGACGCAAGGTTAACGCCGGCCTTGCTCGTGATTGTCCGCAGTGACGTATCATTAAAGCCATGCTCGGCAAACAAGGCTTCAGCGACATCTAGGATTTTGTCTTTGGTCGTCTGTCTCATCGATATTTCAATCGCTCGTATTAAACATCTGTTTGAAATATACAACCGAAACAAGTATCCAACAAGTTATTAACATCACATTTTTTAATAATGGTCGGACCAGATGAAGAATCTACCCAAAATAAAAACTAAAATAATTTTGCCAAACAATGGAACCGATCGAAAAGAGTAGAGTCTGACTATATGTAGTTAGCCAATATTTATTGAGTTTGCAGACTGATAACTATCTGCACACTCGACTTACGTGACTAATTTACGCTGCTTTTTCTTATATAACTCCTATGTTTTGTATCAGCCCAGAGCACAATTGCCCTGGGCTTTTTTTATTTGCTTGATTTATCGTGTTCTTATCGCTTCTTCTTTACCGAACACCCAATACTGGCTAAGTAAGAAATTGCTGACCATTCCAGATAAAACCCCACCAATGAAAGCAACCATTACACTCGTACTTTCATTCGTATAAAACAACATAATGAGTTTAAGTGTGGCTAAGTTAGGAAGTAAGGAGGCTGTTGCGCTTGTCATAAATTTTAGCCATTGGATCACAGCATTAGCGCCAGTAACATTTACGAAGGTAAACGTCCTATTGCCTAACCAAGTAATAGTTGCGGCAAACAAAAATGAGGCTATGCGTGCTGTCAGAATTTCGAATTCCAATCCATAATACAAGGCTGAAAATAACGCACAGTCAGCGAGGAAACCCACCCCGCCCACAACAGCAAAATTTACTATTTTGCTACTCATCCTAGACGCTCACATCGATATAGTACTCGCCGACTATGTTCCACAGTATCGATAGAGCAATTCATCTTTTTACTATGAACGACCTCTTCAACAACCTCTTTTTTACCAATAAGCTGTACTCTTTTTAAATGGTCTAAGACTTCGTAATTTTGAAGGTATTTCGCTTTCCCGCTGCTATAGAACTGGCCAGAAAATGGGCGTAGTCCAATATAATAAGTGGGTACACTAGGGTCTATATCACGAAGCAGAACCTTGTCGCTTCGTCTATTGCCTGTCCCTGACTGAATAAAGATTACCGCCCCAAGTAGAAGGATGGGCACAGCACCGGAAACAATCTTAAACCATTGATTATCATTGCCTTCGTTGGATAGTAAAATCGCGATCAGCACACTCATTGCAGGTATGCCCGGCAATACGTAAGCGGGCAAAATATTACCCGCAAAGGTAAATAAAAGCATGGGTGATAGCATCCAAAAAACAAGAAAGCTCAACAACCCACTTTCAGGGTCAATACCTTTACCCAACTGCTTACGCTTGTTCCACCACAGGATAGGGAGAATCAATGACCATGGCGCAGCCGCATAAAGCCAGAAGTACCAAATGGTGCCACGCGCTTCATTATGAGCAGTCCCATAGAGATCACCTTGCCAGCCACTGACAACAAATCGTTTTATGTGCTCACCAATAATGAAGTAATTTAAAAACCCCGGTGTAGCTCGCTCGGCAGCAATATACCAAGGAATAGAAATAGCCCCCATCACCAATAGCCCGCCAACCATTGGGAACCTTTGCCATAGCACTTTTAATGACCCCAAAAAGCCATGATGCATCACAAGCCATGGAACAACAGCTAATCCAACCAGAACAATGACTAAAGGCCCTTTTGCTAACAGACCGATTGCTAAACCTAAAAACGCGAGATAGCCCCATAACTTTGAGCCCTGCCAACATAAATAAAACCCTATTAGTGCTAGCGACATCCCCATGGTAAGTGCAATGTCTGTCATCACAGCACCTGCCGAAATAAGAAATACACCAGACGTTGACAAAACCAAGGCGGAAACTAGACCACTAAAGCCGACCCGTTTAGCAAAATAAGCCACTAATCCAACAATGAGAACGCCCGCTAACCAATGCGGAAAGCGGACAGCAAACTCATTCACGCCAAATAGCTTGATACCCATTGCGCTCATCCACGCAAAAAGAGGAGGTTTACCCCAAAATGGTACGCCATAGTCAAACTGAGGCGTTATCCAATTATTGGTTTCAACCATTAATCTGGCCATTTCACCATAGCGCGCTTCGGTTGTATCCATTAGAGGGTAAGCGCCCAAGCTCAGCAAACGAGTAACTAAGGTCACGCCAAGTAAAACCCATAAATGCACCCGATTAAAACTCACGCTTTCTCTCCATTTGTTTAATAGTCGCAGAGGCTGATTTTTCTGTCACTGTGCGGATCAAATAGAGGGGGCGAGCTTTGGCTTCAATAAAGATTCGTCCTACATATTCTCCCAGTAATCCTATCGATAGCAACTGGATACCCCCTAACGCAAGCTGTGTAACCATAAGTGACGGATATCCGCTGACGGCTTCCCCAAGTAGTACCGTTTTCAAAACAATAAAACCGCCATAAATAAATGCCCCTAGTGCAATGGAGGCGCCGACCAAGGTTGCGAGGCGTAGGGGGCGAATGGAAAATGAAGTAATGCCATCAATAGCTAAGCCGAGTAATTTGAGGTAGTTCCATTTACTTTCACCACAATATCTTGCGTCACGCTTGAATGGAATCGCGGTATGGCTAAATCCCGGCCAAGAAAAAATGCCTTTCATGTATCGATTGCGCTCGGGAAGGCGATTAATATGATCGACGACTTCACGACTCAGAAGCCTAAAATCACCCACATTTTCCGGAATGTCAGATTTGACCAAACTGTTCATTAAGCGATAAAACAGAGCTGCTGAGGTTTTCTTTAGCCAGGTTTCGCCATGCCGCTCACTGCGCTGCATGTTGATAACATCATACCCTTGACGCCATTTTGCTAACATAGTGGGAATAAGCTCTGGAGGATCTTGTAAATCTGCATCAATGATGATCACAGCAAGTCCACGACTATGCTCAAGTCCTGCACTCATCGCTGCTTCTTTGCCAAAATTTCGACTTAATTCGATACAGCGAATTGAAGCAAAATCTGATTCAAAGCTCATAACGAGCTCGCTACTTTTGTCCGTACTGCCATCATCGATATAGATAACTTCACTGGACTCAGACAAACTTTCTAACACACACATAAGTCGATGGTGTAACTCGGGTAAAACGTCTTCTTCATTGTAAAAAGGCACAATAACCGACAAGGTTACGCCTCTTGATTGGTTTGGTAATGGTGTCACTAATCCCATGCGGTACATCACTTTACTGGTGTACGTACTCTGATATTTCGTAATACGTACTGATTCCTAACATTAACCGAAGCGTCATCGCGCACACTTTTCACTTCAGTCCTAGACTTAAGCAAGCTTACCGACAGCAGTGTGAAAACAATGTCGTTGACATTTTTTTCACGTAATATCTGCTGTTATTAGTGTTTAAGGGGGTAGGTATGAATAAAATACTGCTGGTAGAAGACAATCGTGAAGTAGCGGGGGTGCTTTTTGATTATTTCGAAAGTCTTGGAATGGAGCTCGACTACGCGGATAATGGCGAGCTTGGTTTACAGCTAGCCCTCAATGAGAACTTCGATCTTATTCTTCTCGATCTTATGCTACCCCGAATGGATGGCTTAACCGTATGCAACGCGCTAAGAGATGCCGGTAACCATACCCCTATTCTTATGCTCACGGCACTGGATAATCGCGAAGATATGCTTAATGGATTTAAACATGGCGCGGACGACTACTTAACTAAGCCCTTCGATTTGGAAATCCTAGAAGCTCGCATCAAAGCACTCATTAAGCGTTACCGTGGTGAAGTGACGCAAAGTACTCTCAGTTTTGGGAGTCTTCGAGTAGACCAAAAAACTCGCCAAGCATACAGAGAAGGCAAAAAGCTCGCACTCAACCCTACGACTTACACCATCCTCGAACAGCTATGTCTGAAAGCCCCAGAAACTGTGACTCGGCGTGAAATATCTGAAAAACTCTGGCAAGAAAAAGAGCCCCACAATGACGTCCTACGCAGCCACATTTATCAATTACGTAATCAACTTGATAAGCCTTTCTCTCGTCCTATGCTAACAACCTTGCCAAAAATAGGTTTCAGGCTTGAGGAAATATAAGATGAAGCCCTTTCTTTCCAGCACTCGAACCCTCACAGGACGTCTAGCGCTCTTTTTTACCACTATCTCTTGTGTCATTGGTGTTGTTATCTCTATGATTTTTATGTTCTCTCTAGATTGGTCTGAAGATCGTGTCGGTGAACGTCTTATCTTGATAGACAGGGACACAGCGGTAGAACGCTTCCTTAATGGTGAGAAAGGCATGATAGAAATCGATAGCCTAACCAAAGCTTACAATGACCTTTCTCTATTACCAAAATTTTATCGCCAATATACTGAACAATATGATACCTACCTCGGCGAGGTCGAGTCCGACGAGCACCCTAATGCTTACATGGTCTATAAAGGCTCGTATACCGAGAAAGGCGAAGACAAAACCTTAGTGTTATTGTCTTTGATCGATAAAGTCGAATTTAACACCGATGAATTTGTTTATTCAGGCTTGCTCGTCATTACCCTAGTTTCTTTACTCATGTTCTTGTTTGGTACTTTGCTTTATCGCCTATCAGTGCGCCTGATTGAACCTGTCAATGAAATCGCTAAACAGTTACAAGAGCATTCAGGTGACGTAAACCAAGCTTTTGTGCTTGGCGAAGGCGCTGCGGGTGAATTCCAAATTCTCACTCAACAGCTCAACCAATATCGACATGATTTGACCACTGCCATTAAACGAGAGCAAGCATTCGCCCGCTATGCTAGTCATGAGTTAAGGACTCCCTTAACTGTTGTCAAAGGCGCAAATTCACTTCTTAGCCGCTCAGAACATTCTGAGTATCAACACAGGCAAATCACGCGAATTGAAGAGGCCAGTACACAAATGACGGTCATGGTCGACGCTCTGCTATCCATCGTTCGTTACGAACGCAATATCGACGACTCACCGTTACGTGAAATCAGCAAAGGTGAACTGGAGTCGATTATTTTCTCTCATGCCGATCAAGCCGAGCAGAAATCTATCTCAATAGAAATGCAAATATCAGGGCAGCCTGAGGTTCGCGCAACGCCAGCAGTCGTCACCATGATTGTGGGTAATCTTATTCGTAACGCTATCGCTGCAACAGCCGATGGTAAAATCGATGTTGAGTTGTCCCAGAACCGACTTTCCATCATCGACGACGGACCAGGGTTGAATCAAACTCCTGATGCTAATGGTCATGGACTTGGATTAATGATCGTTGATGACCTTTGCCAGCGTTACAACTGGCGCTTTAGTCTCAGTAATCACCCCAACAGAGGATGTCTGGCGCAAATAGAATTTTGATTTATTGCTCTGACAAGCCCAATTTAAGGGTTACACTGCTTGTCTTGGTATTTAACAGAGCAACGAATGAAGCTAAACCACTCCCCTATTACTAAACACAAGTTTGAAGGCATTGAATTTTTTCTAAAGCGGGATGATATGCTCCATCCTCAGTTTAGTGGCAATAAAGCTCGTAAATTCATGTATCTACTACAAAGTAAGCAACCTCAGATTAAGACTTTAATAAGCTATGGCAGCCCACAAGCTAACTCACTTTATTCACTTGCGGCCCTTTGTAAACTGAAAGGTTGGGATCTAGAGTACTATGTTGACCGTATCCCTGATTGGTTGCGCAACACGCCCATTGGTAATTACGGCGGCGCTCTAAAGCTTGGGGCGAAAGTGATTGCAGTGCATGATACCAACCTTCATCCAGTAGACTTTATCCAAACTATCCGCTGTCCTGATTCGAGCTGCTTAGTCGTAGAAGAAGGAGGAAGGGAGCAAGATGCTCAACATGGTATTAAAGGATTGGCAGACGAAATTTATCGCTGGAGGCAGTCTCAAAAATCTATGGATTTTGTTGTCGCTCTTCCCTCAGGTACGGGAACAACAAGCGCTTATCTGCAAAGCTTCCTTAAGCCTTATGGAATCGAGGTCATAACCTGCCCCTGTGTAGGCGGTAAAGATTACTTAATTGACCAGATTCAGTCTCTTGGTGTTGAACACCATCCAAGTATTTTGCAACTTGATAGCAAACATCACTTTGGTAAGCTGTATCACAGCGACTACCAAATATGGCTGGCTCTGCTCGAACAAACCCAAGTCGAATTTGATCTCTTGTACGATCCTATGATGTGGCAATGTTTACTCAATTGGCACCCAAATAATGCAGATAAAACCATTGTGTATATCCACCAAGGAGGCGTACTTGGCAACGAAAGTATGCTGCCCAGATACCAAAGAAAGTTTGGTCGCTAGCGTTTTTTCTGGCTTATGATTTACTTTTGTGGCTAATGCTGTCGCCTTAAACCGTATATCTGATTACTCTTTACTAGTAGACCTTTATTGCTTAGGAGACGATATGCGCAAATCACTTTTGGCCGTATTTTTAGTTATTGCAGGGCCAGTCTCTGCCAATATCATTACCACTCCAGGCAAAGCTGTCATTGCGATAGATGGCGGTAATGCAGGAAAACGAGTCTGTTACTACCAAGATCAGGCGTATTCTCTGGGCGCAATTTTGCAGGTGGGAGATCATTATATGACTTGCGATCGCGCAAATGATTTTGAGACTAACGGCGCGCTCAAGTGGATTCCTCTAGAGCAAGCTAACCAAGCAAAACCTTCAACACAAATTCCTGACCCAAATGTTAAAACCTATTCAATAAAATAAGTGGTATGAGATACTTAGCAAATACTCGCTACGCAAGGTTAGGAACAAATAATGATTGAGCCTATCGTAATAAGGTTAACTAAAGGGCAAGACTTAAAAACACAAATCCAGTCTATGGTGACCAAACATGCTATACAAGCTGGCTCGATTGCATCCTGTGTCGGAAGTTTAGAACAAGTCAGCCTGCGCCTTGCTGGCGCCACACAGTCAATCACTTTGACTCAACCTTTTGAAATTGTTTCTATGATGGGAACACTCACGCCAACTCATCAACATATTCATCTATCAGTTGCCGACGAAACGGGAAAGGTCATGGGCGGGCATTTACTAGACAATACCATCATTGATACCACTGCCGAGCTAATCATTCATCACTACCCAAGCCTGAGCTTTTCACGGCAGCACGATAGAACAACCGGATACAGTGAATTGGTCATCGATACAAACACGTAAAAAAATAGGAGCCAAGCTGGCTCCTAGTGTATTAGCTATGAGTAATGCTATCTAGGGCAGATATTTAGTCCGATACGCTGTGAAATTAGCAATAACGTCTTCTATGTAGTTTCCGAGTAAATCCACCTCAAAAGGCGTCATGGTTCCTTTAGCAATATGCTCCGGAATACGCTCAAACGCAGTATCCGCGCCCTGCGATGCTATGTCGCGTAACCAAAGCCGAAGTGATTGCATATCCGTAGGATTCTGCGCCGCATAAAGACCCACGTAGTTTTCAAGATTTTCTCTTATAAAGTAAGGTAACCCACCCAAGCCGTCACCTTCATTAACAACACGGTGGGGAGCCGAAAAAGATGCATCTAGCTGATATGCTTTTATCGACTCTTCGAGCTGAGCAATCTCTGCTTCCAAAGTCTGCTTCTTAGCTTCAAGCTTTTTAATGTTTTTTTCGATACCATCAATACCGCGTTGGTTGTTTGAGTCCGTTGCTCGTATTTCAGATAACTTGTCGTTGTTCTTTAAAATATCATCATTAAACTTTTGTATTTGCTTTGTCTTTTGAGCTATTTTAAAGGCATCATCTTTTACTCGTTGGCTTTCATCAACTTCTCTTGCACCTTCTCCACCTCTGGTAACGGGTAGTAAACGTGCACTACCTTTGGCTGCATTATGTTCTTCAAGATAGAGAGTCGGGATCCCCATATAAGCCCCTTTTTCCATCTCACCAGAGCGTAACCCTACCTGTTGCAGTGGTATACCATCTTCACTTAATTTTTTGAAAAGCTGCTGCAAGAATACACCTTGGTTAAACTTTCCGTGGTTTACATCCCTTAGATCACTCGATTTGTTCCAGTACTGGATTAGATTTAATGCATCAGAGCCATCACTATTTAAATAGTATTGCTTAGCTGCCCCCGTAAGCGCTGAATGATACGGAGAATATTCAATAGGATCTCCAATAGGGATAGTGAGCATTTTTTTCTTGGTATTGACCTCCTTCAGCGTTTCGTATAGCTGTGGCGTCATTAAGTGGTGGGGGTTTCTCTTTTGCTCATCAAGCAATTTAAACGATTTAACCTGCTCAATTGGTGAAAAAACCGATAGACTTTTCCTGTCGCTCAAGCTTCTTAATTTACTATACTCTTCGCCATTCAATCCCCTTGACCATACAAGAGAGACACCTTCCCACCCTTCTCGAGTTATACTGTCCTTGATCTGGCTGTAAACCTCATCAACTTTTCGAGAAACCTCAGCACTCACTGCTTGGTTTTGATAAGCATTCCAAGTTCGCGTAAAGAAATTTTTTGTAGCCTGTGAATCACCACCCGAGATATCTTGAGCAATGTGTCTAGTACTTTGACCAACATCACTTGGTTCATCGACACCAAACGCCTTTAGCTCTTGTTCAACCTCTGTATAACCCGTCAGTTTGTCTGTAAATTGGGACTTCTTTTTCCCCAAGGAACCAGTCAGAGCGTGATAGACTTGATTAGGCTCCAAACTAGGCGGTCCATTTAGAATGATTACCTTACCCAGATCTTGTATATCGTCAGGGAGTTGTTCATCCCTTGGGTTAATATTGATCACACAGATTTGTTCTCGTTCGACGCCCATGTCAAGGTAATAACGCAACGTCTTATGTCCCCTGTAATCACGAGGGCTTGTCAGATACAAGAGCTTTCTTTCTCGATTGTCACGTAAAGCAAGTGCAACACCATTAGAGTCACCACTTTGATTTGAATTTTGTGCAATGACATTCTTTGCTCTTCCACGCTGCTCCAACCCAATGATGTTCCATTCGTCTCGAGTTCGATCCTGCGGGAATTTTAGCTTTCCATCTCTTACCCGAGTATGTGAGTAACCAGCATTTTCCATCGCAGTTGCCAATGCTTCAGATGGGGTTGCCTTGATATCTGTACCATCAACAATGACCAAGCTTTCGCTACTGGATTGACGAGCAAGGTTATTCATCGACGTAGAATCGTTTGCTGCACGGCGGGCATCGAGGTAGCGAATATCGATATACCCTTTTGGTAGCGCGCTGAGATCATTAACAATATTTGATGCAGGTACATCACTTTGTCCAACCACAGTAAGGGCACTATTTTCTGTTGATAAAGCTGACAATCGATTAGGCTGTAGTTCTTCAATTTCAAGGCTATCAAGCAGAGGCTTTAGCTTTGGTTGCACCCTTGCTAGTGTTACAATCTCGTCTTGCAGTGCTGCTTTTTCCGCTGGGCCCTTAACCATAATCGGTTGGATGAGCCTACCTTGTGAAACATCCAAATCAAGCTGGTTAACGGCAGCCATCAATGACTCCATTCCAGCTTTGGGTACATATATATGACGGGACTCAGGCCTCTTGGTTAACACAGTCAAAGACAATGGATTATCACCAAGTTGTCTTGATACCCCCTTATCATAATTGGACGCAATATAATTAAGTATATCAGCGACATTTTGCTTTTCATTGCCAATTGACCACTCAAAAATCTCGTCTGCCGCTGAGTCAAATAAAGTCAGTTTGGCATTCGCTCCTATTCCAGATTTAGAAAAGGAAACGGCATGAGTACGAGTACCGATTACTATGCTCAGCTCATCATGTTTAGCTAATTGAACCAAGATCTCCGCATTCGCTCGTGAGAATGTCATTTCTTCATCTAAGCTAACGGAGTTACCTCCCTTCTCTGACACAGCCTTTCTTGTTGCGAGCCTTGCTTCTCGACTACTCAGTACTTGCGAACGATTTAACACCACAGGTTGAGTATGATGTAAAACTTGAACATCATCTGCTAAGGATAAGTTTTGAGAAAACTCTGTGGTTAGGTTATCAATAGGAGAGCCATTTAATCGGCTGATAGCATCTTTGAATGCTAACCCTCGACACATTCCCTCTGAAGGGACATTTGGAGTCCGTGTCGCGGACGCAAAACTTGGATAATCAGAGTTATCACCAATACGACCTACTATACCCACTATCTTATCGTTCACTCTCTTAGGCCTCTTTATCAACTCAACTTGCGCAAGCTCTATGAGCTTTCGAGTAAAGGCTGGAGAGTTTGCTCCGGAGGTCTGCGCAATATCAGTCAACATTTTCGTTGCTCTCTTGGACAAAGTTAAGATGTCTCCTACTGCACCAAGTGGTTCCAAGACTAAGTCGGCAATAGCCCAAGCTCTATCTCCTGTACTTGAGGTGCGATCTGCAAGAGTGACAATAGCTATGGTGATGTTGCCTGCAATCAACGCAAGACCAAGATAAGGGAAAGGTATTGCAGCTATATTTAGAATGCTGACAGCTAACATCAAGTGATCTCTTATCTCATCCCATCTATCTTGTAGTGACACATGAGAAGCTGAGAACACCTCATCAAAGTACTCTGAAATAGAATTGGTTAGATAGAGGGGCGTTGTACTGTAATTGAACGTCAAATGTTCGCTATCCACTTGACCGTCAAAATACTGCAAAGGCCCTACTGAAATTGGAGGGATCTGAACATATCCACCCATCCCCATATAGCTCGGATATATCAAGCCTGTTGCCGGCAGACTTTTTACCTCCATAGCGGCATCAAGCTCGGTCTTTCCTTGTATGCTCAATCCGTTTCTCATTGCCACATATTGAGTATCCGTAAAACGGTCGGTTTCAAGCCAAACAAAACCATTGTATGGAGAATACAGAAGACCGTTTTTACTCAAATCCGAACCGTATTTCGTTTGACCGTCGTCATCTGAATATGGAATAAATACTGACCCATAAACCGTGTGGCCTTTAAAAGCACATTTATAGGCTGGCTTCTTACCTTTTTTAAATTTTTCAACCAACTCTCTTTGATGTGCTGGATTCGCTTCATTATTAACAAACTGGTTGGCATGGAGTTCTAACGCACTTCCCAGCACACGAGTATAGTCTGCTTGTTTTGAGCGAAGAACTTGGTCAAAGCGAAATGGAATTTCTGTGTCCATGTCATATCTGGTTTTGGTGATCTCATCTACGATGAAAGCCTTGTCCCCATTAGAAACTGGCCGTCCATTTGGGTAATACCATTCACCGCTTGGTATTGGCTTCATCAACATGTCAGAAAGTGACATCGTCTCCGTTGTATATGGATTCGATCCAATTGGATAAGACACTGCCCCCATTGGTCCTACAGGAGCTATGAGGGGAACCGACAAACTTCTAATCAAAAACGTCGAACCTTCGGTAAGAGGGATTCGGGGATACTTAGCTGAAAATTTAGCGACAAACTTTCTTACTTCTTCGTCGAGTAAGTTTTTCATATTCGCATTAACAGTATCTAATAGAGTGCCCGCAGTTAATGCTTGGGCTTTGACTTCCAACATATTTGATTGTGATCTAGCCAAATATCGCCTCAAGCCTGCTAATAAAGCGGTAAACATATTACGCAGATTCATATACCCCACATAGCCCTCCCCTGCTGGATCTAGCTGAGGGTTGCTACCCGTGAGCACAGCATGATCATAAGCTAGATATGCCACCGCACCTTGTAACCGAATTAGAGTGCTTAATATTTCTGGATCTTGCGATGTACGCTCAAATTCTCCCTGTGAGAAGCCAAAGCGAGCCCGCATATCTCGCTCCAATTGTTCATAGCGTTCAGTGGCAGTAATGCTGCGTATCGTTTTGTCCGTGCCCTCTGATCGTATTTGGTTATATGCCCACAGTAATGAATCTTTTATAAAATCCACCTTTGATGGTAAACCAGTAGAACCTGACGTACACCGTCGACGATAATCATCCGATTTTTGATAGAGAGGTCGACAAGTAGCTCGTCCCCATGCAGCTTCAAGCCTCATTCTATCCGAGGCGCCAAATATTTTTCCCAAAGGGAGTACATGGAGTGCATCCCATGTTCCTGCTCCACCGTCATTGATCCGGCTCACTAAGATCGCAGGGCTTGCCGCACTCACGCCATCAGTCAATCCAGGGAATCCAACTGCCAACAGATCATTGAGTAAAACAGAATCTGTGTCACTGTGTACGTTCCACTGCAAACATAAACTTCGAGCTCTCAGATCACCATCTATATATCTCAATGCCTCTGGGTCAGAACTAAAATAACAACGAAGCCAGTTTAGCTGATCCATCATAAAGACCTCAGATGACAAGGAATTGAGATCTGACGTTGACATACTCGCCAGCCTACGAGTCAACCTACCATGAACTTCCGATATTTTATCAAGCCGAACTGGGCTCGATGCTGGATTAAATGCATAAGTATCTCGACGTGTTCTCTTTGAACGGCTTGAAGTCTCATCCTCTGAAATACCATTCCAAGGTAGGATAAGCGGTGTTGTTAAATGATCAATGGTGGGGGAAACGGACAAATTAGTATTACTCACTTCCCCAAAAACATAAGGGGGTAGTGAATCAAGGGGATTTATTTCTTCGGTCATAAACTGAAGCTCCTCATTATATAAATTAATGTGAGCTTTCAGCCTATCGAAAATATATATTTCTAGATTGTAAATAGCAATGGACAATGTATTTGGTTTCTATTAAAACACTCACATATAATTAATAAAGAGTTAAATTTTATTATTTTAAAAATTTTCACCTTTACTTTGGTGTAATATCCACTATTTATACTTGGATTTTTCAGTTCAATAGGCTTACTACCATTTAAATACATCAAAAGCATTCTTTAAAGAATCAAAACCACTCTCAATACGCTTATCGAGTTGGTAATCACTTACTTTTTCTTTCATATCGGTTACAGCCGAATCCGCCAGTTTAGATATCTCTTCAGGGATAGACTCTATGTTGTGTTTAACTTCTTGAAATTCGGCCTCCACTTGGTCGTGAATATCATGATACTGCTGGCTTATCTCCTCCTTCAATAAATCCGCAGAGTCTTCAAAAGTATCTTGTAAAGAATGCCAAAAGCTTTTCCCATGTGATTTGATACAATTAGCATCAATCGATGTGAGGCCAGATTCAGCAAACACTAATGGTGTTGCAAGAGAAGTTAAAGATTTGATTGGATTTGTTGATGAAGGTTCTAGAGGCTCATCCGACACGATAAATTACCCTTAATTTAAGACTTGTTAAACGATAGGTAATATAGCCAATTAAAACGACGATCGAGCGTATGAAACACGCAATAAAACACCGCCAATGTTGGCGGTGTTTTATTAAAGACCTAAAATCCTATCAATCTCGCTTATTTTAATCCTTATTTAAGATTGTAAACTGATTATTCAAGAAATTGGGTTTCCAGAGTTTCTACCGTAATTTCGTATTGGTTTTCCTCCTGATCACCATCCTTCGAGACTCGCACAATTCTGACGAAAGAAACTGGATTTGTACCAATGTATCCTGATGCCTCTTTATATTGCTGTAAACCACCACTATCCATATGTTTTACTATATCTTCTATATTTAGCTGCTTACCATTGTAGGCTACAAAAAGATCAGTATTTGGAGTGTCGCTAGTCCTCGCGGTGTTTTCCCACACTGTATTCCAAGCCTCACGTTGGGCTGATGATTCTTCTGCCTCGGCAAAGTAAACTTGTGTATTTGGCTCACTACCTTGAGCTTGTATTAGAGCTAAGCCTCTTCGTTTTAAGAGCTTAGGTTTTAGAGCTTCCTGCCTCAGCGCAGGATTTAACGGAGGCAAATCCGAAGGTAAGTCCTGTAACCCATGCTTTCCTAACATTGGGTTTGGATCGTAAAACCGACCACGCATCATGTCACTGCGTCTAAAATCAACCAAACGAGCACTTGAGTCACCTAATATATCAAAGCCAGCAACAGCATGAGTGGAAGAACCAAATGTTAGTTGACCACCTTCAATTTTACCCATACCCGTCTGAATTCGTCTGTTCGTGATATAACCCAAATACCCATAGACCTTACCCAACTCCCGACCTTCTTGAAAGGTTTTTAGTGCGATCTCAAGCTTCCCTGCCAGTGAGGCATCAAAGTCCCCCATATTCACTGGATCTGTAATGTGAGCATATAAGTCGCCGTCCACTCTCGATGACGGAGCTATTATGGTGTGCTCACTTGCACTATTACACGCCGCAACTTTAACCGTCACATCATCGGGTAACAACATGCCATCTAGATCTCTAGCGACTTGCCTAGCACTCACTTTGTCGGCATTGGGTGAAGCTGCACTATACACATACCCTTGACCAGGTTGTCCATGCCCACTGACATAGAGAGTATCAGAATCTCGTAAATCACGAAGATCCATCTTGTTGGCGCTCGTGTAAAGATACTCAAGATCAGCCTCCAAGCGAGAGTTAGCTGGAAAAACACGATTAAGGATTTCTCTAAACGAATCTATTTGCTCCCGATTTTTAAATACAATCTCAATCGGTGGCTTACCATTACTTATCCTGTCTCTAAGTAACGGTATCAGCCTCTCAGTCACTCTTTCGTCATTCATAAATGGGAAATAGATGTAGTCTCTACCATTTGGTTTTATATACGGCTTAAAGCCTTCTTCAACGACGATATCATCCAATACTGTTAAGTCTTCAGCACTTGAACTTGATAGGATTCTGCTGCTTGTTGGGCTTTCATAAGACATCAAACCCTCCCTGACAGCACTTCTTCTATAAAGGATTTGATCAATTTCTTCTGACAGCCAATTGATACTATCTTGCATCGCTGATTTTCCAGAGTTTAACGCCTGACTATTCGTGCCAGCTTGCCGAGTAACTGGATGTGCGGGATCAATAAACTTGAAGTCTATTTTCGTCTGACCATTTTTAGCATGTGCAATGAGAAGCAAACTACTGTCATAGCTCACCCAATCTGAAGCCATTACCGCTTGCCTAAAACTTTCAAGTTGAGCTTTGAGCTCATCGAGATTATCTGCCATGTTCAAAACGCTAAGTAGCTTTTTCTTGGTATTCCTAATAGCTAAGAACTTATTGAGTTCGTTACCTCCATTATGATTGATGAAAGGTATACCTGACGAATCCATCGCTTTGTTTTTAGCAGCATAGTAGAGGGAGCTCTTTTCTGGATAGCCATTTACCGCCCGCTCTGCTGGTGTACTTCTTAATCGAACATCGCTAAATTTCACATCAAGCACTTTTCTAATTGATGAGCCTGTCTCTTCCAGTGCTTTTACCTCATCTCTAAGAATAAGAAAAATAGGCTCCTCACGTATCTGTCCTCGGCCTATATCAGAAATAGGCAGTCCTTGACTGTCAGTAACACCGACAAGATCAGGCATGTAGGTGTTCATGGGTGATCCACTCTTCCCGACATACGCATAGGCTTCTGAGCAGTGTGTTGCCACTTTGATTCTAACTGGAATTTCTTCCCCTGAATCGGAGATTAAAGAAGCACGGTATTGAGTCGTTCTGCCTGCCTCTGCACTTCTCTCGTCTGTGTACTTTATTCGATAGCTGTTGCCTTCAAAATCGACTGAACGCGGCCGAGAAGAGGTTCCCAAGTTCGTCCACGGCCTATCATCTGGCAAAATATCGGTAAGATCAACATCATCATAAAAAGTACCTTGTTCACCTGCCCATGAGCCATCTGAATTGACATCTTGCCTTGGTTTCGACATAGGGTTGTCGTGACCATAGATGTTTCTTCCGTTGGTGGATGGGACTGGTTGACTACCTGCTGTATCTCCGCCCATTGGAAGTCTTGCAGAGCCCCACCCCTCTCGGTCGCCTGTATCATTTTGCCCTTTCATCAAAGTGCTGAAACTTTCTTCTCCGTATTCATTGTGCTTCATGAGGTCTTTAAACCTGAGATTCAGTTTTTCCTCCACTCTTGTCACTGTATCGAGCATCTCACCTTGACCTTCAAATAGTGTTTTGGCTTTCTTTACAAGCTGATCCCTTATCGGAGTGTGCAAGCTTCGATACATCTGTTTATAGTGTGAATTACTTACTGAATCTGAAATTGTTGATGAATCAAAGTCAACCAAACTGAACTCTCTAGTACTTGGGTCATACAGCACGCTACCAAGGTTTAAATCTTCTACTCGGATACCATTATCCTGTAGCTTGCCAACCCAGTGAGCAATAAAATCATCTTCTTCAATTCTTCTCAGTAGATCTAGCATAACGTCCGGGTCTTCAATATTCTCTATCGAGATACCTTTCATTTTTGGCATATTAACAGCGTAATAGGTTTCTCCGTCGATCCCTCTTAGAGTATTCAATTCAGCATTTTGGTCATACAGTTTATTCAATACATCCCGGTTGTTTTCAGCGATACCTCTATCACTCGGCCGCTTGTAAAACTTAATCAATCTGTTTGGGTTGTCAGGATCTTTAAATATCACCCCATGGGCACTGGTTTTAGGGGTATAGAGGTTATCAGCATTATACCAACTTGGTGATTGCTCCATTTGGGGCAAGGCGTCGAAAGCACTCGGCTGCGAATTTCCGCGCCTTGTGAGGCCAAAGTTATCTAACACTGCTCGAATAGAGCGTCGTCGGTTTTTTTGTGCGCGAATACCATCAAATTCGTTGGACTCTTCTACTGGTGGTAATCTTCGGCCTCCAGTGGCTAGAGAGTCACTCACTGTACCACCAGCCTTACCTAATCGCCTCAGCTCTGCCGCTCCTCCCGCAGCCCCAAACATATCAAGGGGTGCAAGAACCAACGGAAGAAGTCCTAGTTTTCTCTGCTCCGGTGTATCACCTTGAATAACAACATATAGACCCTCGGTAATACCATGAGCGGCACTAATCATATCCACAACGAACGCAGAACCTGCAACATACACACCACCAACACCGGCCGCAGCGCCAGCAGTTAGCACAATGGAAGCCGCAGCCAACACATAACCTGATATTTCAAAAAACTTATCTGTTTTCCACTCGGAATGCGAAGTAAGAAGAGTGTCCGCATCGCTTCTAAGCCTATCCAACATACAAGTGGCCATGATCTCAAAAGCATCATCATCAGCGTTAAAACGAACAGGTTTTTCATTGATGATCTCATCTGGGCTTTGAGGACCAATCATAGGAAATTTGTCTGCTGGGTGAGCTACTGGTAACTCTTCAGCCACAAAGCTCGTTCGATAATATTTATTGGACCATGATGCTAGGGTATCCAAAAAGTCCGAAGGTCCCTTTCCTTTTATCCCTCTAGGCTGTTTATTGCGCTCACTCATATGTGACAAGATATAATCTTTATTCGCAGGATTAGCGAAAAATAAGTTAAAATCTCGCTCACTATCAAACTTATGGACACCACCATTTGACTGCAGACTAATCAAGATGACTGTATTCCCTCTCTTAGTCATCAACATTCCTTCTAATGGGTAATGCTTTACTTGATTGCGCAATGACGGAATAAACATTCTTTCTGGATGGTTGATTATGTCTGTTGCCTCTTGTGAACTTAATATCCCTTCAAGCTGTGCTTTATTCACTATATTCTTGTATTCTGTTTTAAGGTATCCCTTGAATACATCTAAGTGATTGTTCTTAAAATCATCTATCTGGCCAGTAATCATAGGTTGAAGGTCAGCATTCTTATGCTTTAGAATTCCATAAAGCTTATTAAAACTATCATTCTGATAAGTTTCAGGAAGCACATAACTTGGCTCGGTAATAACAGAGCCGGTATCACTTAAGCCTTTACGATAGTGTTTTTTTACTGCTGTAACTAGATCTATTTCACTGTACAACTTGCTCTGATAATAACCTTTCGATCCGGCTGCAAGAGAGGAGAATACACTTTTCGCATCCATCCTGTGCTTAAGTTCATTGGTCAAGATATATCGATTGTCATTACGGTGATCTTTTGATGCAGAAAGCTCTTCGAGTATGGTCGCCATACCTTTTTTACTGCGCCCATCCATTTGATTGTACAAGCTTGCATGAGAAAGAAGATATTCATGATTACTTGGGTTGCGGAAGAAACGATTCAGCTCTTGCCTAGAGGAAAAATTATGTACTTGTCCATCAGGCATTAAGCTAATCATAGTGTAATTGTCGCCATCAATAATGACCATCATGTTCTCTAATGGATAACTATCGCCCTTGATAATCTCACCAATACTCTCTCGCGGGTAGCCTACGTAAGGTTTAATGATGTGAGGAATATCTCTTGGATCCTCTCGGTATTGAACAGGGTTTAGTGCTCGATCCAATATGTTAAGTGTCGCCGCTTTCTCAGTGTCATCAGCAATAGACTCTATTTTCTCAGTCGCACGTTCCCGTAATAACTTGGTGTACCTCTCCGTACTCCAGTTAACACTGCCCAATTCCTCTTGATTGACTGAATATAGGTACTCTTTGCCCAAAGCTGACTCTATATTCTGATAACTAATGGTGTAGTGCTCTTGGCTCAAACCTGAACTATAGGTAATTTGTTTACCAATTAACCGTTCTAAACCTCGATAGCCCGTCCCTTTATTTTCTTTTATGTAATCATCGACTTGTCTTGGAGTACGATCGATATGTTCAATCGCAAATTTAACCTTTCCAGGCTGATCGATGCTATTTTCTTTCCAATATCGATAAGCTGCGCTATCTGGCGATACTCGGTCAAAAAAGTATGCCATATAGGTTTTGTTCATGACTTCTCTTTCGTACGCAATCAGCCCTCCATGTGCTTGGATTTCTTCTCTCTGCTGTGCAACCGTATACGTCTCATTATCCTGCACGATATCCTTCATAGATGCATAAAACTCAGCTTCGACTTGTTGGATATTTTCGTGTAACTCGCCCCGCCCTTGCCGATATTGCAAAATCTTATCCAACAGAGTTTCTTTTGTATTAAAACCCCGCTTTTCAAGGTACATCATTTCAGTAGGAAGTAGAGGCCAGCGATAACCTTCAAAAACGGAAGATGCAGAAATATCATTGGTTATTTCTTCTGCTAAATTCATTGTTTGATCTGAAGAAGGGTTGAAAAACAATTGACGAACCTCAGGTAATCTCGATAGGTTGCGTTGCCCTACAATTATGCGTTCAGCCTCTTCTAATAGCGCCTTCTGTTGCCGCAGTGATG
The DNA here is from genome assembly GCF_038138445.1 of Vibrio sp. Classification (GTDB taxonomy): domain Bacteria; phylum Pseudomonadota; class Gammaproteobacteria; order Enterobacterales; family Vibrionaceae; genus Vibrio. The sequence goes on along the minus strand of NZ_JAYQDQ010000035.1, from coordinate 2,830 downwards.
GTGTATTACCCTCTCGGGCCATCAACTCATTTAGAGATTGTTTTTTTGCGAGTATCCAAGCATAAACTTTAACCATATCGCCTGATGCATAAGCAGAGTTTAAGTCCTGGATCATTTCCTCTTTAAACTCATCAAGAGAGCGCACTTGATTGTCGAATCTACCAGTATAACTCGAACCTAACCCTCTCTGGTTCAGTTCATTTCTCGAACTTTCAAGATATTTCCTAGCCTTTTGCCGTTCCTTATCAATCTCTGACTGATTAGTTGTTAGATGAGGTCTCCCCACCAAATCTCCACCGACCCAGACAGTTTCAGGCCTTAGCGCTTGAGCGTCTCGAGTCCACAGTTTGGCATAAGCCACTTTCTCTATCGCAGGTAAGGTGTTTTCTAATTGATCAAGTTTGTGCTGAATATTATCACTAAGTTCTCTCTCCCATTTTGCTATTTTCTTTCTCTGACGTTTTCGGTAAGGACGTGAAAAAATACTGTCAGCATCATTTATATTCCACCTCGCTACTCTTATTTTTTCTTCAAGTTCTTCAACCCTTTGCAACAGGCTGATATGCAATTGGGCATTACGGCTTATTGGTCTTCGGAAATAAGCTCGACCATCAATCGTATTTTCTACATCGCTATAATGTAACCTAGGATCAATGCCCAATTCTTCCCTAAGCTGATTGACAGTAAAAACTTGTGAACCATCCCGTAAATACTGTTTCTTAATGTTCGTATCACTGAAATCTAATACATCTTCACCAAGGGTATATGGTAATCCAACTACCATATGCTCAAGCAATTTGATGTCATCTGAATAACTGTCGTTGGCTAAATTATTGTTGTCGTATAGGTGTAAGAGTTCATGGAAAAGGATTATTTGAGCTTGTTCGTCACCACTAGTTTCTCCATTAAGCGAGAGAGTACTTAAAGGATCAAAATAGATAATGTTGTTATCCAAATCTGCACTAGCCGGATAGTATTCAACGCCATCCAATACTTCCTTAGCTGGCAAGCGTATCGAGAATTGTGGACTACTCATTGCTTCGAGTAATCTCTTACCTTGTTCGGTATCCTTAAGATCATCGAGTACGACGGAGACATCATCAAAGTATTCTTGGGTCCCTTTTATCTCAATAATATGGGTTTCTGATACCTTGTATTGCCAATCTTCTTCTTGGTCTTCACCACTTTGTGAACTTGGCGCATACCTGTCTCCATCATGACCGGTAAAACTCGAATCTCCGTAATCCAACCTTTTGATGACAGCTTGACCTTGTGCACGGTAGAAAGCCTCACGGTAATCGTTTTCACTGATATAACGACCATTGTCGACTTGGACCGACTGTTCGATAAAGCTCGGGGCAGCAAAAGCCAGATGGACATCATTGGCATCGTAGTCAGCGCCTGCAACAAAGTGTTCAAAGATCCCATGACTCAATGATTCTTTTTCTTCCTCACTTGAACCTTCGGGCGCCAATTTCGCACCCAACTCATCGATAGTGAGCCAATCGTTTTGATAATTCACTTTTACAGGATGGCTATGGTAGTAGAGGTGCAGCATTTCGTGGAACAAAGCAATCGAGGGATCTCGCCTTAGCCAAGGTTTATCATTCGCTTGCTCATCGCTTTCGGCTGCGAGGGTATTCCATGGGTCAAAGAAAATCGTATTTTGTTCAGGGTTAGCATACGTTGCGTAATACGTCTGGCCATCCTCTTGGCGAAGACGCTCTTCTTCACTAGGCTGAGTGATCTTAATCCCCTGCTTATTCATCGACTCAATCAAGTCACGCTCCAAAGGGGTACGGGCGATTTTTGCAAGCGATTTATCGACCGCCTCTTTGTACTCCCCTTCACCTCGGTTTATGTCGGGATAGGCGTTAGAGATTGGGCTCGACTCATCTACAGCATCCAACTCTTCAGACGCTGATTCCCCCGCCAATGCCTGTTTAATTTGTTCGACGACTTGCTGCTCGTCGGTGGTTAACTTCGGAGAGGGTTCCATCACTAAATCCGCCGCGGTTTTCGCGCCAACGCTCACTGGTACTGAGCCACCAGTAAGTAGCGCTTCAGTGCCCAGCACCTTAGCCCAAGAGCTGATTTTGACCTTATCTTGTTCTTTTTCCACCATGGCATTGTGCGCGTGAGCCGCCGCCGATACCCCAGCGGCAAAGACAGTTTTGACTGTGTTTCCAACTGGGATCATTAGCATCTTAAAGCCCAGCTGCTCTAGCCTGTGGGTAATACGCCCTTTAATCACTTTGTAAGGTTTATCTTCACCTGGCATCACGCCTTGCTTAATTTTATGCACGTCATACCCAATACGGATCAAAGAAATCGGCACCTTAATACCCGCCCGAATGCCGATTTTAATTGGCGTCACCGTCAGGCCACCGACCACATCCATGCCGCCTTCAATAAAGCTAACCACCACACCGCGTGCCAAACGCTTTTGTGACCAACTAACAATAAACTCTGCCAGTGTTTTCTCCTGCGCAGCGTACTCTGCTGGGCTCATCGGCTTAATGGTTTGATCGCGATACGCATAGCGCCATTCGCCTGCAATTCGGGTTGAGAAGAATATCCCTAAGGGATCTTTATCCGATACTAAACCCGTTAGCATATTGCGCTCGGTCAATGCATGACGGATCACTTCGGTATCTGGGATAAGCGCAGCGTCTGTATGCCCGGCTTCTCGCAGCACCTCATTAGCACACATGCCCCAGTCTTTAGCGACTCTCGATCTTCGCGAGAAAGGCCCAAGCGGCTGGCCAGTATGTTTGTAAGCTGGCGGTAAACCCCATTTAACTGAAAGCTGGCACCAGCTAAAAACCTG
>NZ_JAYQDQ010000034.1:0-39635 GCF_038138445.1 Vibrio sp. | reverse complement strand
TATAGGGCAACATAAAGTATATCGTTTTAGGTCTACCTTTTTCGATTCCCGCTGCACGCTCCAGTCCTAAGTTAATTTCAAATCTTCGTTCTCGATAAACTCGATCCTTGTCTAAACTTAACATTTCAATTTTTATATACTTCTTTGTCAATATTAAAATCTAGCTATTTTCTCTAGGCTTCACTTATATCCCCCATAGCCTGTATGTGAAAAGCAGGTCTCCTCCTCCTAAGGCATAAAAGATTGCAAGGTGACTTTTCGGAAGAGTTGTCTAAGGCACGTACCTCCATCTTCAAATGCGGTCTCTAGGCCCTATTAGACCAAAGTTACTCCCCCCAAATCAGTTAGATCGACTTGATTGAAACAAACAATCCATCACTAGGCTGTGCGCATAATTACCAATTTTAAAGGTGATTGTCTGTCAACTCAGCCTGATAAATAGTGTGACTGATACCTGTCTTTTTACTCTTAGGTTCGATAAAGGTGAAATATCACTTTCTTTTGCAGATGGTATAAATATAACTGATGGATTTGTATTTAAAAATACGATTTTAACAATAATGAAACAAATATGTATTTATTTACATTGTTGCCACTTTGTCATGTGTTCTAATAGATGCATAAAAGAGGAGAAGTGGCTATCCATTCCAAACGGCTTTGTTCGGCTTAAATATTACAACGCTAGTTTGGCTTTGTGGGAGTACGGGACTAAATCCTGCCTGCAAGTAATAATCATAATGTCACTCAACGATATAGAACTCAGGCCACAAACATAAGTGGTTTGTTCACCAAGGACCGGTTTTAAGTCAGAGCATTTCTCATCGAATGACCAATTTGAAAAATATGTTTTTCAGGGCGAAGGCGTGGCCGAATTTACGATGTGTACAGCCTAGCGATTGGTGTATTGGAGGTTTTGCCTGCACCAGATCCTCGTATTTTCTCAACAACGTCGATTCGTACTAGGAAAAAATAATGATAAATACAATAACGTCAATGATCTTTTGCGCGGCTGCGCTTATCAGCCATAATGTCTATTCGCTTGATATAGCCATAAAATGTCCAGATGAACCTATTAACTCCATGATGTTAGTGAACGATCAGGTCTATGTTGTGGTTGATAATAACCTTATTCGCAGTAAAGCCTTACTTGATAATCTAGAGCAAGGCAACATCCGTTTTTGCACGACCCAAGTGACTAGTATGTCCTCTTTGTTTAAAGGGCGAAAAAGCTTTAATACCAAGATTGGAAACTGGGATACCTCAAACGTTACTGATATGTCTTCGATGTTTTATTGGGCTGAAGCTTTTGATCAAGATATTAGCCGTTGGGATACCTCAAAAGTAACAACAATGCGAGAAATGTTCTATGGTGCGAAAGCATTTAATAAAACGATAGGACATTGGGATACTTCCAGTGTCACTGATATGGACTCAATGTTTTCTTGGGCGAGTGAATTTAATCAAGATATTGGTTATTGGGATACATCTAGAGTGGTGAGTATGGCTTGGATGTTTTTTAGAGCGAAAAAGTTTAATCAAGACATTGGTTATTGGAATACATCTCATGTGAAGTGGATGCACTCGATGTTTGGGAGGGCTGAGAGTTTTAACCAAGATATTGGTCGTTGGGATACTTCAAATGTCACCAATATGTATGAAATGTTTTATAAAGCAAAAAAGTTTAATCAAGACATCAGTAAATGGAATACCTCTAAGGTTCTTTCTATGTATCGAATGTTTGTTGGCGCTGCGTCTTTTAATCAAAATATTGGATATTGGGATACATCAAATGTAACTCATATGAAGCAGATGTTTGATCATGCAATTAATTTCTCCCAAGACTTAAGTAGTTGGAATGTGGCTAATGTTATTAATTATAGTGAGTTTGCAACAGGCAGTGGTCTCGCTAGTGTGCAAAAGCCGAATTTCAGTGATTCATCTTGGTTAAACCAAAATGAATCTATGTCTGAGCATTATACTCACAATCGATAAAGTTCACGATCTCTTACTTTGCCTTGCTAATGCAAGGCATTTTTCTAGTTATTTTTATGATTATCAAATAAACTTATGATTTATATCATAATATGTTGCTTTGTTAATGTTTTCTTTGTCTTTTTAGCGATAAAAATATCGAACTGACATCTTATTATAAGAATTTTTCCGATAAATTCTCCTTGATTTACTTATAAATCTTCCTTTACTAAAATATACTTATATTTTTGTTTGTATAAGGAAATAAAAATGAAAAATACATATGCTTTATTAGCTTTCGGCTCATTTTTAGTTCTAGGCCAACAGGTCCATGCTTCAGAAATTGCAGTTAAATGTTCAAATGACGCGGTGAACTCTATCATCATAAAAGGTGGTATTGAATACTTAGTGGTAGATAATGAACTTATTAAAAATCGATACAGATTATACGATTTAGAACAAGGAAAAATTCGATTTTGTACAACACATGTTACGAGCATGTATAGCGTGTTTTCTTCATCAAAAAAATTTAACGCTGATATAAGTGACTGGGACACATCAAATGTTACAGATATGAGTATGATGTTTTCTCAAGCGCTTGCTTTCAATCAAGATATAGGTAATTGGGATACATCAAAAGTGGCTAATATGACTGGAATGTTTGCTAGCGCTCAATCCTTTAATCAAAACATTGGTCGCTGGGATACTTCTAATGTGACAGACATGTCCGATATGTTTAGCTTGGCTGAATCATTTGATCAAGATATTGGTGATTGGGATACTTCGAATGTAGAGCTTATGTCAGGAATGTTCTCATCTGCTCGTTCTTTTAATCAAGATATTGGCTCATGGGATACGTCAAAAGTGGTGTCCATGTCTTCCATGTTTGGTGATACTAAGGCGTTCAACCAAAACATAGGCGATTGGAATACGTCTAATGTAACGAACATGATGGCGATGTTTAGTGGTGCTACAGCATTTAATCAAGATATCGGTAACTGGAATACTTCAAAGGTAACAGACGTACAATTTATGTTCTCGGGGGCTAAAGCCTTTAACCAATATATTGGCCTATGGGATATGTCCAATGCTACTAATATGATTGGTATGTTTATGGACGCTATAGAATTTAATCAAAATATCAGTCCATGGGATACATCAAATGTTAAATATATGGCCCATATTTTTGAAGGTGCTTCAAGTTTTTCACAAAATTTGACAAACTGGAATGTTAATAATGTTGAGTGGTACGAAAACTATAGAAAAGGGAGTCGTTTATACAATAATAAAGTACCGTACTCATTCAGGTATTAACTTTGTACTCCATTCTGATAAAAAACCTCGCAATTGCGAGGTTTTTTATTAAAAATATACAAATGAATCATACAGTTTATATCAATATTTTTAGTTCTTATTCTTTTCAATATTAAAATGCCAACATTGTGACCCCAGTCTATTGTTTTGAATAAAAATTCATTAAGAATAAAATTAATTTATTTTTCAAAAATAATTTAAATATAATCATAAAAAACAACAAATTGATGTTCTCCGTATCTAGGGTAAGTTTTAGTTCTTGACTTATCTAACAGCGTCTATTCAAACTAGGAAATAATAATGACAAAAAAGATCACCTCCCTACTAGCTGGATCGCTGGTGCTTGCTAGCCAATGCGTATTTGCTATCGATATTTCGGTGAAATGTCCGGATCAGCCAATTAATTCAGTGCTAATTGAAAAAGGACAAGTGTATGTTGTGGTGGATAACGCGCTTATTCGCAACCAAACCATGCTGGATAAACTTGAGCAAGGGCACATAGGTTTTTGCACTACCCAAGTCACCAATATGGATATGGTGTTCTTTGAGAAGGCGAGCTTTAATGCAGATATTATCGACTGGGATACTTCGAGTGTCACCGATATGGAAGGGATGTTCTCTCAAGTCACTCGCTTTTCACAAGATCTAAGCAACTGGAATGTTAGCCAAGTGACTGAGCATACGGATTTTGCTAAAGACAGCATATTAACTGAGGAGCAGCTGCCGATATTTACCCAGTAGCGGTTGATTCTTTTATATTTATTACTTAGCTTTGAGCCTCGCATAGCGAGGCTTTTTACTTGGAACAATAGAAAGAGATAATGCTTAATTGATAATCCACATTGTACCTTGACGGTGATTTTTGCTCGGTAATGTGAGTCGAGGTTAAAATTTTATTTCGACATTTTTAGGTTCAATGCTAAGTTGAGCGTTGCAATCAACATAGCAAAGGATTATTTCGTCACATGTTTTCTCATCTACCCACGCCAGTTCTTGATCCTATTCTTTCCTTATCCGTCGCCTACCGTAACGACCCCAGACCCGATAAAGTGGACTTGGGCATAGGTGTTTATAAAAATAGTGCGGGTGAAACCCCTGTTATGAAGGCCATTTCTCAAGCGCAAGATATTGTTGTGGCAACGCAAAAAACAAAATCATATGTGGGCCTAGCCGGTTGTGAGGAGTTTAATCAAAGTATGGTTGAACTGCTGCTATCAGGGACCTCTGCAATGGAAAGAGTTGCTGCGATTCAGACGCCGGGGGCCAGTGGTGCCTTGCGTATGTTGGGTGATTTAATCAAGGTTGCGCAGCCTGATACTTGCGTTTGGATATCTAACCCAAGCTATGTCAACCACAGACCAGTAATGGAAGCGGCAGGTTTAAAAGTTAAGCAATACACCTACTTTAGCCCGCAAACCAAGCAAGTAGACACTGCTCGTATGTTGGAAGAGTTAGCTCAGGCTGGTCCAAATGATGTGGTTTTACTGCATGGCTGCTGCCATAACCCGACGGGCGCAGACATTGACTTTGCTACGTGGCAAGCCATCACAGAACTTGCACAAAAAAATGGGTTTGTGCCGTTTGTCGATGTGGCTTATCAAGGTTTTGGTGATGGCTTAGAGCAAGATGTTCAAGGCTTACGCTTTATGGCTGACAATGTCGAAGAGATGATGATCACGACCTCATGCTCGAAAAACTTTGGTCTCTATCGTGAGAGAACTGGTGCTGCTATTGTGGTGGGCAAATCTTTGCAAGATGTTACGAATGCAAAAGGTAGAGCGCTGACCCTTGCTCGCTCTACTTACACTATGCCACCTGATCATGGCGCAGCTTTAGTGAAAACTATCTTGCAAAGCCATGAACTGACAGGGATATGGAAACAAGAGCTGAGCGAAATGCAGCAAAGATTGGTTAGCTTGAGAAAGAGTTTATGCCAAGAGTTTCGAAATACTCATAACACGTCACAGTTTGATTTTATCCAAAGCCACAAAGGCATGTTTACTATGCTAGGATTTAGCCAAGAACAAATGGCGCAACTTCGTGAGACATATGGTATTTATGGTGTGGGCGACGGGCGAATTAATATCGCTGGTTTGACTGAAAAAGACATTCCTTATGTCGCTGACGCAATCACTAAAGTCTCTTAAGGTTTGTGCCAAGACCCACATGAAAGTGGGTTTTTCTGTCAAAGACACGTTGTTAGAAAGTTAGGTGATCGAATGGATAAAGCGTCAAAGGCTTTGGTAGCTATGCTACTCAGTGGAGGATTGATGGCTTGTTCAACCACAAGTCAGAAACCTGAGGAACCACAACCTAAACCCGCAATTGAAGAACCCAAAGACAAGCCTGATGGCTCTGAGGTAGATAAAGATAAGCAAATTGCTGAAAAGCCTAAACCCGTCAAACCCAAGCCTCAGCCAAAGAAAACTGGCGATGGCAAGCTGATTTTGGGTCAGCAAGAGTGGGTCTATGTTCCGGGGCTTGAAGAGAACTTTAAGGCGCGGATCGATACTGGTGCGACAACCTCTTCAATCAGTGCCACTGATATTGTCGAGTTCGAGCGCGACGGACAAGATTGGGTCAAGTTTACCATTGAACATGATGGTAAAAAGAGTAAGCAGATGGCACTGCCTGTGGTGCGATGGGTTAAGGTTCGCCAGTCCAGCTCTGAAGAATCTCAGCGCCGCGCTGTGGTAGAATCTTGGGTTCAACTGGGCGATCTAAAAGAAAAAACCGAGTTTACTCTGGCCGACCGCACACATCTTAACTATCCCTTACTTTTGGGTAGAAGTTTTGTCACCGATGTGGCGATTGTGGATGTGAGTAAAGAGTTTGTGCAGAAAAAGCACAAGTAGGCAGTTTGAAAGTAAAACTCATCCTTTAACGGTACCTTAAGGTGCCGTTTTTGTTATGGATATCGTGTTTTTTGAACGCAGTATCAGAACTCAGTAATATATTTCGCTAACCTTGCGGCTTGGATTTAGATGCAACGTCATAACGGCAGTATATTACTCGTCGTTTGTTCCCGTTTTTTCGCTCAGCCGATAGTGTCTGCTTATTCTCAAGGAGTCTTTAATGAAGTATTTATCGATGGCGGTGGTCATCAAACAAGGTAAAGTTTTGATCCAAGAACGTTATCGCTCGAACCAAGGTATGGTGTTTGAGTTTCCCGGCGGGGAAGTAGAAACCAATGAGTCGGGCACTGACGCTGCTATCCGCGAGCTATACGAAGAAACGAACATGAGCGGCTTATCTCACGTTGCAACTTATAGCGATATTAATGAATACGGTGGTCGTATCTACTACGTGGTGTTACATGCCAGTCATCATGATGAGCCAAGAGCAAACGACTCAAGCCGCCAGCAGACTTTTCATTGGCTTTGCTTGGATAATTTACCCATTGATGAATTTTACAAAGCCGATGTGAGTTTCATTCGCCAACATTTAGCTAAGCATTTACAAAGAGAAGTAGGAGAGATGGCCTAGTAAGCGTATTATTGAGCTTTGGTGTGACCCTTCCACTTTGCTATGAAAGGGTCATAAGCCAGTTATTGGATTTCGAGTAGTTCTACATCAAAGATCAAAGTTGATGCAGGCGGGATAGGGCCTGTGCCTTTTTTTCCATAAGCTAGGGTGCTAGGAATAAATAGGCGGAATTTATCGCCTTCAACCATATAAGTTAAGCCTTCTTGCCAGCCTTTGATCACTTGATTTAAACCAAATGAAATCGGCTCACCTCGCTCCACTGAACTATCAAAGACAGTGCCGTCGATAAGTGTGCCATGGTAATGCACTTTTACCTTACTTTTGGGACTAGGGTTGGTTGTACCTTCGCCTTTCGAAAGCACTTTATACTGCAGGCCACTTTCGGTAGTAATAACACCTTCTTGTTTGCCATTTTCGAGCAAAAAGGCTTGACCCGCCGCGAAGTTCTCTTCTCCCGCTTTGCTTGTCACTAACGTGCGGTAAATCATAAAGCCCGCGAGAACCAAGATGACGATAGGAATAATAATTTTAGACATAAGGTCTTTCCATAATTGTTAGGGTTGTTGGATAAGATAGTTGATAGTGCTTGCAATGCCATCGAGATCTTTGTGTCCGGCAAGGAGTACCATGTACTTGCCGTTAACAATAAAGGTAGGGACAGCATTTATCTGGCCTTTTTGAGATATTTCAGCAGCTTGCTGCATTGCGGCGAATAAGGTTTTTCGCTGATCCTCTGTTAATTTATCAGGGCTGGATAGATCTTGGTCGGTAAATGCTTTGTTGATGGCCTGCTTTTGTTGCTGCGCAGTCGCGCCTTCTATTTGCACCGCATTAAACATCGCATTCATCAAGTCATGGCTTGGGGTTGTTCCTAGTTGGGTTTGCGCGCTGTAATAGATCATGGCACTGACTTGGGCACTTTGATTAAAAATGACATGGACCTTACCAAATGTCTGATTGGTCGCGGCTTCAAGCTGGGGGATCGCAGACTCCATATTAGCGCAGTGACCACAATTGAGAGAGAAAACCTCAGTAACAACGGGAAGTTGATAAGCGGACAAATCGGTAGGTAAGCGTTCAAATTGTTTGCCTTCTTGTGGGTGTTCGCTTTTGCTGCAACCTGCCAGCAGAGCCACGAGGATAAGACCCGCAAAGGCTAGTATTTTTCTCATACTTGGTACTCTTTACCATTAAGGTGATGTATCAATCTTAGGTATTGATTCTACCTTGTCATGGCCCTGAAAAAAACACTTTGAAGCCAGCATTTCAACGACAAAAAAGTCTTCATTTATAATTAAAGTATTTCCTAGTTCGCCGATATAAATCATGTATCGCAACAAAAAGTATGGTGGAACGATGAAATATCTTGCTTTACCGCTTCTTCTGCTACTGACTGGGTGTGGCAACCTTGCAAAAGAAATGCGCTATATGACAGACGATATGTTAGAAACTGCGCCTAAAACAGATATGGACGTTCGTTATCCATCTTGGGGTAATGCGCCGAGAGTTGCATCTAGGTCAGGAGTGATGGGGCCGGTGGGACGTGAAGCCAGTTACAGCGATTTACAAAGCTTTTTGATGAAAAATGGTGTAGAGCATGAAGTTTTGCCTGGCGATCACCTGATGGTAAAGCTGACTGACACCATTAAATTTAATACGGGTTCTTCAATGGTTGAGCCGAGCTCAGCTTATTGGCTCAATAAAATGGGCAGTTATTTAGCCACTCAACCGGGCATTGATATCGTCATTGATGGGCACACAGATAATACAGGGCCACCATCGCGTAATGATGTGCTATCAATGAAACGCGCAAAAGCAGTAAAACAGCAATTGATTCGCAATAACGTGGCGATGGACGCTATTTTCACCCGTGGCTATGGTGAGTATGTACCTGCATGTACCAATAGTACAAGGGCAGGTAAAGCTTGTAATCGACGTGTTGAGGTTCTTTTTATCGTCGCTAACCAGAGATAAAATTCGCACTTGTTAATGCCAAAATCTAACCCTCAAAGCCAATCCAATATGGCGCTATTTAACCAAGGGCTTAAGGTGATTAAATCAAATGGTGCGATGCAGTCTATCCTTAATGATCATCTCAACTATCGCTAATCAATACCATTCAAATGTCTAAGTATTTCATTTTCGATATTCTTCGTTTTTGCTCGTTTATGCCATTCTCTAAAAGTCTAAGCGACAATGCCGTTTGAGAAACCCTATTAATTACAACAGAGTCATTAGCTTTAGTTTATTAGTGATAATCCTATTGACCAATTCAATCATTTCAACGGAACAACGCCCGATACCATCAACTCTCTAGCTTTATCGTGTCAACTTTGTTTACTCATACTCAATTGTTAAAGAAGAGTATCAAAAGTAGAGTTAATTAACAAAATAGAGAACATAAATGAAACAAAATGTGTTCGAACGCTCATTAATGGCCTAGGAACGTTTCATCTGTTAGTCAGGTATGCAGAATACAATTCGCAATTATAACAAAACCAATCATACCCAATAATGTAAACAAGGACTCTTACTATGATAACGAGAAAACCCACCTTACTCGGTGAATGTATTGCCGAGTTCATAGGGACTGGATTACTGATTTTCTTTGGTGTTGGCTGTGTCGCCGCCCTAGTGTTAACAGGGGCTCAGTTTGGCCAGTGGGAAATTAGTGTGGTATGGGGCTTTGGGGTAGCAATTGCCATTTATTGCACTGCTGGTGTATCGGGGGCGCATATAAACCCTGCTGTCACTATTGCATTGGCAGCGTTTCATGGCTTTGATAAAGCTAAGGTTGTGCCTTACATTGTCGCCCAAATGTTAGGGGCATTTTGTAGTGCTGCATTAGTGTATAGCTTGTACAGCAATCTATTTATCGATTACGAAATTACCCATGGTTTTGTGCGCTCTAGTCAAGAGGCTCTTGCAACAGCAGGTATTTTCTCTACCTATTCTCATCCGTCTCTGTCATTTTCTGGAGCGTTGGCGGTTGAGTTTGTGATAACAGCTGTACTTATGTTTGCGATTTTGGCGCTGGGTGATGAGAATAACGGCGCCGCTCGCGGCCCTATGAACCCGCTTTTGATTGGTGTGTTGATCGCTGTGATAGGCAGCTCATTGGGCCCGCTAACTGGGTTTGCAATGAACCCTGCGCGTGACTTCGGACCAAAACTTTTCGCTTACTTCGCGGGTTGGGATTTTGCGCTGACAGGTGCTAAAGACATTCCTTATTTTATTGTTCCCATTCTTGGTCCTATTGCGGGCGCATGTTTTGGCGCTTGGGCTTACCCTAAGGTGATAGCGCAATATCTACCGAATACGGGTACGGGCTGCACGATTCCTAATCAGTGTGATGACGCCGAAGAGAGTCAAGAGGCTCACGTTTAATACTAAAATTATTGCTATAAATATCGAATTAAAAGGAAATTATTATGACGGAGCCAAAATATATTGTCGCGCTCGATCAAGGCACAACCAGCTCCCGCGCAGTTGTACTCGACCATGATGCCAACATTGTCAGTGTGTCTCAGCGAGAGTTTACGCAGATTTATCCTCAGGCTGGCTGGGTTGAACATGATCCTATGGAAATCTATGCTACACAAAGCTCGGTATTGGTGGAAGCTTTGGGCAAATCTGGCATCCGTAGCGATGAAGTGGCGGGTATTGGTATTACTAACCAACGTGAGACCACAATAGTCTGGAATAAAGACACAGGAAAGCCCGTTTATAATGCGATTGTTTGGCAGTGCCGCCGTACGGCAGCCATTTGTGAACAATTGAAAAGTCGAGGCCTGGAAGAGTACGTCCAAGAGAATACAGGCTTGGTACTGGATCCGTATTTCTCAGGCACAAAAATTAAGTGGATTCTTGATAATGTAGAAGGTGCACGCGAAGACGCTAACGCAGGAAAATTGTTATTTGGCACCGTTGATACTTGGTTACTGTGGAAAATGACTCAGGGCCGAGTGCATGTGACCGACTATACCAATGCCTCTAGAACCATGTTGTTTAACATCAACACACTTCAATGGGATGAGAAACTGCTTCAAGAAATGGATATTCCTTTGTCCATGATGCCAGAAGTGAAGAAGTCGTCAGAAGTTTACGGGCAAACGAATATTGGTGGTAAAGGGGGGACGAGAATCCCGATTGCCGGTATCGCCGGAGATCAGCAAGCGGCTCTTTATGGTCAAATGTGTGTTAATGCAGGGCAGGCGAAAAATACGTACGGAACAGGCTGCTTTTTGCTGATGAACACGGGCCAAGAAAAAGTGACGTCGAAGAATGGCCTGCTAACCACATTGGCATGTGGTCCATCTGGTGAACCTGCTTACGCTCTTGAAGGTGCGGTATTTATGGGGGGCGCCTCTATTCAGTGGCTACGAGATGAAATGAAGCTTCTGGCCGATGCAAAGGATTCAGAGTACTTTGCCACTAAGGTCGACTCATCCAATGGTGTCTATGTGGTTCCAGCATTTACTGGCCTTGGCGCGCCATACTGGGACGCCTATGCAAGAGGGACTATTGTTGGCTTAACCCGCGGCGTTAACTCCAACCATATTATACGGGCAACGTTGGAAGGGATTGCGTACCAGACTCGTGATGTATTGGATGCCATGCAAGCGGACTCTGGGATAAAGCTTGAAGCACTTCGAGTGGATGGCGGCGCAGTTGCAAACAATTTTTTGATGCAGTTCCAATCTGATGTATTAGATACGCAAGTACTTCGCCCTCAAGTGACAGAGGTTACTGCTCTGGGAGCGGCTTATCTTGCTGGATTGGCGGTAGGGTTCTGGCAAAGCCTTGATGAAGTTGCAGGTAAAGCCACCATAGATAAGACCTTTGTTCCTCATCATGATGAAGAAAAACGCAGCCGTCGTTATAAGGGATGGAAGCGCGCAGTAAAATGCGCTCAAGTTTGGGCACAAATGCATGACGAAGACGAGTAAATAACTCAGGGATGCTACAAAAATGCCCGCTTGAATTAAGCGGGCACACTTCAAGAAAAAACTGGGGTTATTTCTTTTTACCTTGTACCACCTGTTTATCTTCTTCAGTCAGTTCACGAATACGTCGGCTGATATCACGGCGCTCTTTGGAGATCTCCGCGCTTTTTATTATATGGTCGTCTACACGATCTTCGTAATCTGCTTTCATATTTTTGATGATGGCTACGATTTCATCAGGCGTCATGTCTGGTTTGATATAGTCCATCAAGTTATCCAGAAGATCGACTCTTTTACGGTTATCGCGAACTTTTTTTTCATTGTCGAGCAGTTCACGCTTCAGTTTATTCTTTCTGCGTGCTTGAGCTACGATTTCAAATACTCCACTCATAAGTGTTTTTCCTGCTTTTACTTACCTTAAAACTACAGAGATTAAACCACAACATTTCTGTCGATAACAGGTTTAAGATCAACAACTCTCTAATGATGACTAGTTTATCACCAAAAAGCCAATCCAATGATTGAGCGCAGTCAACAGTCAGGATATGATTTCGTTATTAATAGAATAAAAAGAAAAAGTTTATGCGAGTGTCTGACATTGTAATCCCAAAGGTTGAGAAGGCTGAATTGTCTCAGCAGTCGAGCAAAATTATTGAGGCTTATCGTAAAGAATGTCGTAGTCAAGAATTGACAGAAGTTGAATTAAATCGTAGAAAAATCATTATGATTGACGAGTATGGTAATATAAAAAAGCCATCAATTCTTTCAGAGCATTAAGCTAGAAAAGTATGACTTAAGGAAACGATAATGAATATAGAATTAAGCGATATTGAAGCGCGTGTCATTGGTTGTTTGATAGAAAAGGAAGTCACCACACCAGATTATTACCCATTGACCCTCAATAGCTTAACCAGTGCTTGTAACCAGAAGAGTAATCGTGAGCCTGTGATGACATTATCTGAAACGGATGTTCAGCAAGCAGTAGATGGATTGATTACTCGAAGGTTAGTGAGTGACGAAAGTGGATTTAATAGTCGAGCAAGTAAATTTCAGCATCGTTTCTGCAATACAGAATTTGGCGATTTAAAGTTAACATCTCAAGAAAAAGGCATCGTCTGCTGTTTACTGCTTCGCGGCGCGCAAACTCCGGGTGAGCTTAGAACCCGTACTAATCGCCTGGCAGATTTTTCAGATGTCAAAGAAGTTGAAGCGATTCTCGAAAATATGGCTTCTGGTGATGATTTTCCCTTAGTCGTAAAATTGCCTAGGGAGGCAGGCAAACGAGAGTCCCGTTATATGCATCAATTTAGCGGTGAAGTCGATGTTGAATCTATTGCTGCATCTTCTCCTTCTACAAATATTAGCTCTGATAGTAAAAGAATCGAATCGCTTGAGACAGAGGTGGCTGAATTGAAAGCTCAGATTGAAGTACTTCGTCTGCAAGTAGAAAGCCTTGTTTCTTAAATGACATCTAAACAGGCAAAGAAATCGAGTCCGATATGGTATGTCTACTTGATTCGGACTCGTTTCAACTCCCTTTATTGCGGTATTACAACGGATGTATCACGCCGGTATTTGCAACACTGCCAAGGCTCAGGAGCCAAATCTCTTAAAGGTAAAGGCCCACTAAGTCTCGAATGGTTTGAAGCGGTTGGGAAAAGCCGCTCCACGGCCTCTAAATATGAATACTGCATCAAAAAGTTGTCCAAGGCATTAAAAGAAAAGCTGATACAAAAAACTGTTGGTTTAGATGAGCTTATAGATATTGAGGAAATTTGAGTCAATTGGATGTTTTTAACATCTGTTAGTTATGATTCTCTGTAAGCAGCGAGGTAATATTTAACCTTCTCCACAAAAATCACTTTAGTAATTGCTTGTTTTTTAATTGACCATCAAATGACCAAATTTTGTATTAACCTTAAATTTGTAACTTTAATAAGGTTGGTATGGATATGAGACTGTTAGTAAAAGCAACGATAATGTGGTCGATAGCATGGATGGCTATAGTGGTGAATGCAGCAACCGTAGTTCCAGATGGGCGAGGTAATGGTATGGGGAACACGGGTGTAACTTCGGCTGACTACCTTTTGGCTCCTTTTTATAACCCGGCATTGGTTGCGCTTCACAGAGATTCTGACAAGTTTGGTGTATTGTTTCCCGGTGTTGGTGTAAGGCTTAGAGATACAGATGAGACTCTTGATACTGTCGATAAACTTCAAGATGAGATTAAAGCGTTTAAAGCTAACTCCTCAGACACTGGCGCAGAAGCAAGACTGAATAGTTATTTCGATCAGCTAGCTGATGATAAACCACTTGGAGTAAATGGCGGGGTTGTTGCTGCTGTTGCGCTTCCTGTTGATGTACTATCGACAAATATATTTACCCGTGGTTACGCTGAAATTATCGCCAAGACCGATATTGCAACGACAGGTACAACTGAGCAGCGCTACCAAAACTCGTCTGTAGATGTGATTGCCTTTGGTTATGGTGAGCTTGGTGTGGCTATTGCAAAACGAGTGAATTTCTTAGGGCAAGATGTTTCAGTAGGGATTTCTCCAAAGTTTCAAACAATGAGAACATACAAGCAAGCAATCACGGTCGAAGATTTTGATATCAGCGATTATGATAAAAGTGAAACCAAAAAGAATGCATTTAACATAGATCTAGGTGCGGTATGGTTACACGAACAGTTTCGAGCAGGCGTTGCGGTGAAAGATCTCTTCTCACAAGAGCTCCAGACCTTAGATATCGGCGGTGTAAGTACATATAAATTGAATACCCAGATTACGGTATCAGGGAGCTATGCACTGGAATACTTTACGGCTTCTACGGATTTTGATTTAACCAAACAAAAAAGGTTTACGGATCAAAATGATGATACACAATTTTTACGTTTTGGTGTGGAAGGAAATGCGATGGGCTGGGCTCAATTGAGGCTTGGGTATGAAATTGACCTAGAAGATACGCTCGATAACTCTTTCACATTCGGTGTCGGTATAAGCCCTGCTGATTTGGTGAGTTTTGACTTAGCGGCCAGTTATGCTGGTGACAACCAATATGGACTATCCGGAAATTTAGCGTTTACTTTCTAGATTATACTCCCAGTCTAAACAACGGTATCTAGTGCAAAGTTTGTGTATGTCAAAATTTAAATGGTGACTACGCAAACTTTGCTTAAAATAAAAACTTTCAAACAATAGATAAATCAGCTCGAAAGGCGGGCAAACCCTATGTAAAATATGCAGCAATATAAGTATCTTTATTCAAAGGGTAAATAATGTTCAAAGTAGCGCTCATAACAGTCGCCATAGTTGTCCCCGTAGTAGCATATGCGCATACGACTCAGGTTTTAAATGGGTATTGGCAATATGAGGAATACTTAGAAGCAAACCCAGAACAGAAAGGGCTAAGTAGAGATTTAGCTGAAGCGGTTAGAAACGCTCCAATCCCCTTATCAGTCGAACAAACTAAGCCTCTATCTATCTCTGTTGTCTATCCGGGACAACAAGTATCAGATTATTGGGTGAGAAACATTA
Source organism: Vibrio sp. (assembly GCF_038138445.1). Classification (GTDB taxonomy): domain Bacteria; phylum Pseudomonadota; class Gammaproteobacteria; order Enterobacterales; family Vibrionaceae; genus Vibrio. The sequence continues at coordinate 24,382 of NZ_JAYQDQ010000034.1, read as the reverse complement.
AATCTTTTGAAGCACGCCTTAAAGAACTTGGTGTTAAATACGAAATTAAACAAGTATTTACTAGGCCCAACTTAGATGTAAGACAGCAAAGTTTGTCGTTGCTAGAAGCCGTTCAAAACAAAACGGATTATTTGATTTTTACTCTCGATACTACCCGACACAGAAAGTTTATTGAAAATGTACTCAGCTCTACCGAAACTAAGCTTGTTTTGCAAAACATCACTACGCCAGTTAGAGCTTGGGGGGACCAAAAACCTTTTATGTATGTTGGCTTTGACCATGTTAAAGGCATGCGCTTACTAAAGAATTACTATAAAGAAAAAGTACCTGCTGGAAGCCGATATGCTGTGTTATATTTTTCTGAAGGGTATGTAAGTGATGCTCGTGGAGATACGTTTATCGAAGAAATGAGTCATCACGACTCCTATCAATTGTCTTCATCTTTTTATACGACAGCAACCCAAGAGTCTGGCTTTAATGCAGCCATTAAGGCTGTGGAGAAAGACCCTGAGATTTCCTTTATTTACGCATGTTCAACAGATGTAGCACTAGGTGCTGCTCAAGCGCTGAAAAAATTGAATAGAGACGACATTATTGTTAATGGCTGGGGCGGAGGCAGTGCTGAACTAGAGGCTCTGAGTAGAGGAGAGTTGACTGTGACTGCGATGCGAATGAATGATGACACTGGTGTTGCTTTGGCAGAAGCGATTAAATGGGATATTGAAGGCAAGGATGTTCCTGATGTTTATTCTGGGGATTTTGAGGTAGTAACGAAAACTGACATGCCCTCCAAAATCGATAGATTAAAGAAAAGAGCTTTTAGGTATTCGGATCAATAATGTCATTTTTAGCTCGGCGAAAGACCAAAAAGCGTCTTGCCACACTATTAACACGGTCCATCTTTCTCACCATTGCGGTTTTATCCTTAGTGGTGGTGTTGCAGAATTACCAAGTAAATCGACAAGTGGTCTCACAAGAAGTCGCCCGCTCTAAACTTCAAACTCAAAGCTTGGTTCAGCAAATCTTGAACTTTAGACTCGAAGCTTTAGAAATACAGCAAGATAGCTACAGTCGAAATGGCTCGCTTGTCGACGCTTTTATAGCAAAAGATGCAAATCGACTAGCTCGATTTTTTAACGGTATTGATCAAGCATCTCCAGAGTTAGCACCTGATTTCCGTTTCATTACAGAACAATCCCAAATAGTTTGGGATGATGCCAATTATCAGTTCTACGGCCTTTCAACTGAACAGCTGTCGCACATAAGCCAAGATATGACAACAGGTGGAAGTTGGCATTTATCTCAACCCCCTTCTTTGCTAGGTACCCGCTATCTTATGGTGCGTCGCGTTCCTATTATAAATATGGCTTCTGGAGAGGTACTAGGTTACTTACATATTGCGGTTGTGCTGAACAATAACTTCTCTCTTATGAGTGCGGTACTGAGAGGTAGCAATGCTGATCAAGTATTGCTTGCTGTAGGTTCAGAAGTTATCGCATCAAGCACGAAAGATATCGATTTAAGTCATATTGAATGGTTGGAAGAGTCAGCAGTAGACTTTACCGCGAGTCAATATATGGTTTCAAAAACAGATTTGACCATTAGTGATGTGCCAACGTTTTTATCTATCTATACCATTCAGGACAACAAACCTATTGTTATTTTGGTGCGCAGTCATTACATGTGGGTTGCTGTGGCCGTTGTACTCCTAGTTATGATCGCAGTGTATGGCCGTTTATGGCTCGGGAAGCGAGTCTCAAAAGAACTGTTAAAGCTGATGAAATATACAGAAAGCTCGGTTGAAACTAAAGGAATGACTCGCTTTCTTGGATCACATATAGAAGAGTTTGATCAAATCGGTTCCTCTTTTGAGCTATCTTTCCAGCGATTTCATGAGCAAGAGAAACAATTTGCGGACCTATTTAATTTCTCGCTATCACCAATGACGTTATGGGATGCTCAAGGACAGCTATTAAGAAGTAATCCAGCCGCTGAAAGAAGCTTTTTAGTCAATAAAGAATCGGAGAATGGCGATTACTATTTGCTGATAGAGAAGCTTGGCCCTCATATACGTTTATGTGCAAAAGGTGCAGCACTAAAAGGTATTAACATATCGATACGAGACAAAACATATCGCTGGAATCTGTCCCCTATCTTCATTGATAAGGGAGTGAATAACGTTTTGGCTCAAGGTCAAGATGTGACAAGCTTCGTTGAAGCTGAGGTTCAAAGCCTTGCTGCTAGGCGAGAAGCTGAAGAGACCGCAAGAGCAAGATCTGAATTTTTGGCGAAGATGAGCCACGAACTAAGAACCCCATTGAATGGCATTTTAGGGGTTTCGCAGTTGCTAAAAGGAAAATTGTCAGATACCCAAGACGTCGAACATCTTGATGTACTGTGCAATAGTGGTGAACACTTGTTGGCTGTGCTCAATGATATTTTAGACTTTTCGAAAATAGAACAAGGTAAGTTTCAGATTCAGTCTGTCGACTTCCGACTTGTCGAGTTGGTCAGTGCAGTGGAAAAAATATACACACCATTGTGTGAGGAGAAAGGAGTAAGCTTTGAAGTCGTTACTAATCTTAGTGATGAGACTTTCGCTCATAGTGATCAGGTAAGACTTAATCAAATCTTATTCAATCTAGTGAGCAATGCTATCAAATTTACCCATAGGGGTAGTGTGATAGTATCAATAATGTGCCGTAAGCAAATTGAAGGGTGTTATTTGAATATCAGTGTCGAAGACACCGGTATTGGAATAGAGCAAGAACGGATAACTCATATTTTTGAACCATTTGTACAAGCAGAGTCGACCACAACAAGAGAGTATGGGGGCAGTGGTCTTGGACTTGCTATCGTTCACAGCCTAGTTGAAATGTTGAATGGTGAAATAGAAATAGAGAGTGCTATAGGCAGAGGCACGCATTTATATTTATCGATACCCATCGAGATCGTTAGGTCTACAGAACAAGTTGAAACGAAAATATTAGTGGAACCTGCGAGTTTATTCGAACGATCGCTCAATGTTCTGTTAGTAGAGGATAACCATACCAATGCGTTTATCGCCAAGGCGTTTTGTGAAAAATACGGCATGAACGTGATATGGGTCCAAGATGGTTATAATGCGATTGAAAAACTTAAACAGCATCACGATATTGATTTAATTCTTATGGATAACCAACTGCCTAACTTAGGCGGCATTGAAACGACTCAAATCATTCGTGAGGAAATGAAATTAGATATACCAATCTTTGCTTGTACGGCTGATGGTATGCAAGATACCAAGCGCGCTTTCCTTAATGCAGGAGCCGACTATGTCATCATTAAGCCAATTAAAGAACTGGCTTTGAACCAAGCATTTATTCATTATAAAGAAAATCATTTAAGTACACATAAAGAGTTTTGAAAGGTGGGTAATTGAGACATAAGCCCAAGATTTTGGGGCTTATGTCTTTTCCTATCCTTTATGCACAATGTTTACTTATGCTGTTCTCTTGGTTTTCGAGATAATTAGAGACTGCAAGATAGCACTCATTGTCACAGAGTAAATGTAGTTTGCTGCGACGCTTAAGAACATCGTCAACGCTTAGTGCAAATTCATGTTTAACGAGATAATCAATTTCTTTTTGATAGATGCCAGGGGCAAACATTATGCCTAAATCTTGCTTTGTTTTGACGCCATTGAGTAATCGATTTACGCGACTACCATAAGACTGAATCCAACGGGAACGCGTATCAGAGTCAACAAATGGAATATTTGCAGCGAGTTGGGACTGCATAGCTGGCCATGAAAAGTTCTCTCCGCCTGGTAAAGGTGTTTCTTTTGTCCATGCTTTGTTTAGGCTGAAATAGGGAGATAGCTGCTGCATTGCTGCTTCAGCAAGCTTTCTATATGTGGTTAGTTTTCCGCCAAAAATTGATAGTAGGGGGGCTTGGTTGTCCTTGTGATCCAGAGAAAGTGTGTAATCACGAGTAATTGCTTGAGGTGAGTCGGATTCGTCGTCACAAAGTGGGCGAACACCACTAAAATCAGAAACAATATCATCCATTTGTAACTGTTTACGGAAGTGTTTGTTGGTGACCTTGAGCAAATACTGCTTTTCTTCATCACTTATCGATACTTTTCTTGGATCTCCGTGGCACTCAACGTCAGTTGTTCCTATGATCGAAAATTGACCGAGGTAGGGAATGACAAAAACAATACGATGGTCTTCATTTTGCATGATGTACGCTTGTTCTTCATCGTGAACTTTGGGCACGATAATGTGTGATCCCTTTATTAATCTAATACCATATGGTGACTTTAACTCGGTATTTTCAGTAAGGAACTCTTTTACCCATGGACCAGTAGCATTAACCAAAGCTTTTGATTTTCTGAAAAGTGTTTGCCCCGAACGGTGATCATTTATCTCTACATGCCAAATTCCATTCTCGCGTTTTGCTTTGGTAACTTGGCAATAATTACTCACTTCAGCACCAAGCTCACGGGCTTGGATAATGTTAAGCATTACAAGTCTTGCGTCATCGACCCAGCAATCAGAGTATTCGAATCCAATGCTTAGTTCAGGCTGCATAACGTTCTGATTATCAAGTTTAATCTTTTTACTACTTGGCAGGGAAGTACGTTTCCCTAGGTGGTCATAGAGGAAAAGGCCTGCACGAATCATCCATGCGGGGCGCAAAAAAGGGCGATGGGGTAACCTAAAGCGCATTGGGAAAGCGATATGTGGTGCTTTTGCCAATAGGACTTCACGTTCTGCTAAGGATTCACTTACTAAGCGAAACTCATAGTGCTCTAGGTACCTCAACCCTCCATGGATAAGTTTTGAACTTGCAGAAGAAGTAGCCCCTGCAAAATCTTGGGCTTCATATAAACCTACTTTTAGGCCGCGTCCTGCAGCATCGACCGCGATACCAGCTCCATTTATGCCTCCACCTACGACGATGAGATCCAGTAGTTCTTCTTCTTTCTGGTCACTTAAGTAACTATTAGTCATAAAACCGCCATTTATTATGTTCGTTCGAGCGTTCGTTTTTCGCTATATAATCATATTGTAGCTTTTATTGTTAGCGTTTGTCTGGTCAAATATGACCGAGATCATCAAAATAATCACTATTCGAAACCAAATCGAACTTAAAATGTTCTTTATTGTGGGGCGGATGTTTTATGGGCGAATAAGGAGAGGGTGGTTAACGATAGAGTTATATGCTCTTATTGGATAAAAAGGTCTAGTACAATGACTAGACCTTTATATCTTGTCTTAAATCATTACTTTCCAATGGTGGTTGATCTGGCTAACTTTTGGTGGGCTTTTGAGAAATGGCCGGCACAAAATGCTCCAACAATGGACAGCTCACCAGCTAAGCATAACCCTGCTGTTACTTCAGCGAGTGCTTTAGCTTTTCCGTTACCATGCAGCCCCATTATCTCGAGACATGCTTTTTGGCTGGGTAGGTGTGTACCGCCACCCACAGTACCGACCATAATATTGGGTAAAGTAACGCAAGCGTATAAGCCGCCATCAGTATTGATCTCCATGCGAGTGATTCCGATAGCTGACTCAGCTACACACGCTATGTCCTGTCCACAGGCTGTATAGAGAGCAGCCAGCGCGTTTGCATAGTGGGCATTGACACCAATTCCTCCGCTAATAGCGGCGCCTGTTGTTGTCATCTGACCAAACTTAACCATTTTTTCTGGTGTGGTATGTAGATATCTTTCTACCAGCTTTTTAGATAGGTTTATTTCAGCTGAGACTTTTTTTCCTCGGACATGCCTTAGTGTGCACGTGTTCGGCTTTTTGTCACCAGATAAGTTTCCGTCAAGAAACGCTTCTTGAACTTGAATGGGTGAATGGGCACAAATGTAATTAAATACCTCGTTGGTCGCTATTGTGACCATATTTTGACCTGAGGCATCACCAGTATGAAATTCAAAGATAAGATATACTCGATTGCCTTCAATATTGACATTGATATCGCTCAGTCGGCCATGTGATGTTGTCGACTCGGCAATTTTTTTACATTGCTCATATTGTGTTACCACCCAAGCAACAAATTGTCCCGCCTCAGATAGATTCTGAAACTCGAATACTGGTGTTCTGGTTACACCCTCATTAAGTAATATAGCGCTGGCACCCCCGCCAGATGTAATGAGTTGAGCTCCCCGATTGTATGATGCAACCAACGCTGCTTCAGTCGTTGCTAGTGGGATCAAGTAATCACCATGAGCATGAAGGCCGTTGATACGAAGGGGGCCAGCGACTCCGACGGGAACTTTTACCGTACCAATAAAATGCTCAATATTTTTGTTGTACACATCAGCTAGACTGTTTGTCGTAGAGTCAAGCAAATGCTGCTTTTGTGTTAACTCAGATAGCACAGTCCATCGTTTGTCTAAGTTTTTGGTGGAGATATATGGGCTCTGTGTCAGGGATAGCTCAATTGGTGCAGAGTTCGACTGCAGCTTTTTCTCTAATGTGCCTGAATATAATTCTTTATCAAAGCTGGAAGTTCTGTCACGGTTAGACAAGTTGAGTTTGGGCATGGTGATGAAAAAAATGGTGTTGTCGGGCGATTCTAGCGTCTATTACGAGGAAGACAACATTTATTCTTCAACTGATAGAAAATTTAACTTAAACATGAATATCAAGTAGTGTACCGATCATTTCTTGATCCCTTTGCAACACATTGGTACCAATACGGCTGTACCTTTCTGCTTGGGTTAGCTTTACAAGAGGTTCTATTTGGGAGTTCTCTGGCGGTTTGAACTCTACTTCATTGAACTGGTAGGAGTTATCTTTTTCAATAGGGTTAGTGGATTGGGGTTGGTAAATTTCGCGCGCAGCTTCCTCTGCCATTTTAGATGACTGTTCAATTAATTGATAGCCGGGTTGGACTGCAGATACTGCCATAATCACCCCCTACGCCTTATTAAAGGGTAAGGTGAGTTTGCTTTTTTAGCAAGTTATGCTAGCGGAATAAGTCTGCTATGACTCGTCGCTCTTCATCAGTTAGTAGAGCGTTTTTAGGCTCTGATAACGTTTGAGATATCTCAGTCTTTAGTGTTCTCAGCTGACAAGGCGTCATATTTTTAATTTGCTTTTTAAGAACTTCAAACTGTTTTGTATTCATGCTAGATTGCCTCCGAATCAAGTCGCTTTTCTCATTCGAATAGCAAGAGATGTCTCCTTTCATCGTCTCACCTTGTTACAAGACTTAAGGTCCCATCGTATGCAAAATTGCTTAAATTATGTCCGAACAATGTCAGATGGGCTTTATTTGTTTGTGAATTCTGCCATAAAAATAAACATTCCTGGTAATTGAATTGTCATTAAAGTTGCTCAGTTTTTTGCACGAATAGTGAATTTTTCAGCCAAAGAATGAAGCTCCGGAAGCATTCGATATATAAGGTATAGTTGTTCCAATACCATTTTTACTGAATCATCGTCTTGCTCTCGCCACTCTTCTAAACGGTTTTTCAGGTCGAGGTCAATGTTATTAATGACAAAATTATTTTCTTCAGAACCGTTGAGCTGTTTAGTCAATATCTCTAAGTGGTGATGAATAACTTTATGCGTGTCCAAAATGAGTTTGTGGGTTTCTGCTCCACCAATGCGTGTTCTATGCGCACCAAGAGCAGAAGAATAACTCAGTAAAGCGTGACTTAGTGTTAAAAAACGAAAGCTTTCATCAACCGCAGTACGATATCGACCAGGCTCTATAAGCATCGAACTTATTGCGTTATTTAGCTTTGCATCGTGGTTGTGAGCATCACGTCTGGCTATTCGGTAAGTCAAACTATCTTTCTTACCGATTCGGTATTGACCTATGATTTGTGCAAGATACTCTCGATTTGCTTGAATAGCTTCAGCCATTACCTTGTGCAGCCGTTTGGATTGCCAATCTGGTAAGATAAAGGTGACTGAAAACACGGCTAAAGCGCATCCAACGAGCGTATCTGTTAATCTGGGAAGAACAACTGCGTAGCCATCGCCGTGCTGATGAAAACAGAAAAGAACCAAAATCGTTATAAACCCCGTTGCGTACCCATAGTTAGCAAGTCTAAGCATAAAAAAAGCGACCCCTGAGATAACAATCAGAAGTAATTGGCTTTCTTGCGATGGGAACAGAATAAGTAAGGGCACGCCAACCAGTAGCCCCAGTATGGTGCCAACTACTCTAGCGATAAGTTTGTTGCGAGTCGCACTATAGTTGGGTTGGCAAACGAATAAGGTTGTCATCAATATCCAATAACCTTGTTCGATATCCATTAGTTTAATAAGACCATACCCTAGTGTCAGTGCGAGAGACATTCTTACTGCATGGCGGAACAACATTGAATCTATAGAAAAGTGCGATGTGATTCGTAGCCATTTCTCTTTCAAGGTATGAACTTCTGTGTCATCGAGTTCGTTTGTGCCGAATATAGTGGTGTCTCGGGTACAGATATTACTAAGTTGCTTTTCAACAGTTGCAAGGTTATGAAATAGATAGCTAAGTTGGTTAATTAATGACTTTCTGCCCGTTTTTGCTTGTGTTTTTAGGTGTTCGAGTGAGCAAACTAACTCATCAAGGGCAACTAACGATTGGCCAGTATGAAAATATTCTTTACCTAATTGGATTGACTTTGCTACTTGTCGACAGGCTTGTGCTTGTGTCTCGAGTAGGTATTTGAATCGAAAAAGTACATCTGAACGTTCAAACTGCTGGCATAGCTCTTGATAACGGTAGTGACTAGAGCTAACGCGTTCATGAATATCTTGAGCAAGAAAGTAAATATTTAGGAATCCATCACTAGATGATTGAACATGCCCCCGTTTAGAACGGTTTAATAAAGTCGTTTTGCATTGATTCAAAGCGGTGACTGTCGCAGCGTTAAGTGCAGCTTGTTTTATTCTATAGGGCTGGGGGTTAAGGCCAGTAACAGGGTGAAAGAGTTGGCTTCGAGAATCCAAATAATTCGCAAGATGAATAAAAACATTGGCTAAGCTTTGTTGAACAGGCTGTTGGGGCCATAATGCTGACCATATTATCGATAATGTAAAATACCAAATAGCGCCTGATAGGAGCAATATAGGCTGCTGCCAGAGGTTAAGACTTTGCTCCGCACCCAACATGGTATAGATGGCAACCAGTAATGAGCCAAAAGCGATACTTGCATACCTAGCGCTGACGGCGCCAAGCATGATGAATCCGAAAGTGGAAACACTTAGCCCAATAGCAAATAAAATAGGCATTGAGAAAAGTAATTCGATAGAAAATGATGCCACGGCGAAACAAACTAATGTAATACATGTGGTTTTTATTCGACCTAGTACATTGTGATCTGTCTCTGACAGTGCAGCTGCGATAACACCCAATATCAGCGGAATAACAAAAGTGTCGATTGAATAAAACCAACTAATGCTGACGGCACCGACTAAAGCGACCAGAATCAGTAAGCCGTAATTGATTGTTTTATTGACCCAATAAAGGTGAAGTTGACTTAAAAGTTGCACAGTAATTACTTTTCATTGCGTTCTACTGACCACATTAACTAATAATACACATTAAATTTATGATGTAGATAAAGAAAATTGCTTGTTTACATGAAATTGACGCTAAGTGTAATGGTTATCTATTGACAAGATCTTTTCATTGTATGAGCTGGTTACGTTATTATGTAGGTAAGTAAGCCTAAGGAAGCATAAACATGCAGCTAACTGCGACCAAGACTGCACAGTATTTGATACAAAACGAGTATAACCGAGTGTCTTTAGAGTCTGATTTCATCATACTCAGCTCCAAGTGGGTTGAAGAGCATATCCCGTTTAGTGTGTGGAATGGTGAAGTCAATCTAAAGCGAGGTTTAATTTGGGGTGGGTTGCAATTTTTTTCACATTCCAAAAATGGTTGCAGACAGTCCTGGCTGATCGAGGGTCTTTCATGGCAGAGCTGCCGTCAATTTGCTCGTTTAGCAGTTGAGTGTTATCAAAAATGGCATAATAAACAATGTCAGCAGCTTTACACCCTTCTACCTCAGTGGGAAATGGCCTTACAAGGGTTAGAACGTCAACCCGCGTACTTAACACATTCTATGGTTGATTTGCAGTTAACCAAGATATTCGACGATTTAAAGGCTGCAAAATTGACTCTGGAAGACGCCGTTTTAATGGCGCCCCAAAAAATGGAAAATGTATTAGCTTGGGTTTCGGAAACCGAAAACGTTATGCAAGTGCGTAATCAACGCTGGATGGAAATAGAACTGGAAAACTGGAAAGTGCTCTTTTCTCAAATAGAATCGTCACCCTTGAATTTGTCTCAGCAACAAGCTGTTTTGCTTAATGACGACACTAATTTAGTACTTGCTGGTGCGGGCTCAGGCAAAACCAGTGTTTTAACAGCGCGCGTTGCCTATCTTCTACAAAGCCACCTTGCTCAATCTGAAGAGATTCTCATGTTGGCGTTCGGGCGTGATGCTGCAAACGAGATGCGTCAGCGGTTAGAAAATAAAATCGGTTTGAGTGCAGATAGAGTGAAAGTTAGCACATTTCACCAGCTTGGGCTTGCGATTTTAAATGATGTTGAAGAGTGTCCGGTAACCATCTCTCCCCTTGCTACGGACGATAAATTAAAAAATGCCTGGTGTATCGACTGGTTAAGAAATCATTGGTCTTCATCAAACGCATTTAAACGTTGGCAAAAGCATCTTAAGAAGTGGCCAATTGCTTACATCACTGGTGATGATGAATTAGCAAGTCATGCTGAGAACCCTAAGCTAATTAATTGGCTAGCAAAGCAGCTTGATCAACTGTCTGCACTAGGCGCTACCAAGAAAGATATACAGGAAAGGTTAGTCAGGTTTGATGATTACACTCGCCTCAACAGTGAACTAGCTCTTGTTTGGCCGTGTTATCAAGCATGGATAACAAAGCTTACTGATGATGGTCATATTGATTTCAATATCATGATTAGTAAAGCAATAGAGTATGTCGAAAAAAGGAAATACAAGCCATCGTGGAAATACATTATGATTGACGAGTACCAAGATATTTCCCCCAAACGTTTGCAACTGGTGGAGGCGCTATGCAACCAAAAGGGAGACCCAAACACTGTCTTGTTCGCTGTCGGTGACGATTGGCAATCTATTTATGAATTTGCGGGTGCTGATGTCGATTTGACGACAGGCTTTGCTAAACGTTTTCGGTATTCAACGGTGCATAAGTTGGACACAACGTATCGCTTCAACAATCAAATTGGGGAAGTGGCTAATCAGTTTGTTCAGCGTAATCCAAATCAATTGATAAAATCACTACAGAGTTACAAGAAACAAAAGTCTAAGTCTGTGACCTTGTCTGAGAGTAGTTCGGTAGAGAAAATTCTTGAAGACTTAAACCACAAAGCTAAAAGTATCCAAACGGTATTGTTGCTCGCAAGAAATCATTATCATAAGCCAGAGCTATTATCGCAATGGCAAAAACAATTTGCTCTATTATCGATTGAGTTTATGACTTGCCATGCTAGTAAGGGGCGTGAAGCTGATTATGTAGTTATTTTATGTGTGGATGAAGGCCAGTTTCCTCCTAGAGTTAAGACGCTACATATTGATGGTGCTTTAACCAAATCGGCAGATTCTTTTCCATACGCAGAGGAACGACGCGTGTTTTATGTTGCTTTGACTCGAGCCCAAAAGCATGTCTGGGTGACGTATTCAGGTTCAGGGTCTTGTTTTGTTCATGAACTGAAAGATCAAAACTATCCGGTTAATGTAAAAAAGCGTGGTGTTTAAAATATGAAGGAAAAGTGCTGTATGGTCTTATCCACAACAGATTGCCAGAAAACGGCGCAAAAAATCATAGAAGCAGTATTGGAGCAGGAATTAGCAGCTTGTATACAAACGCTACCCATTCAAAGCCATTACAAATGGGAAGGAAGGTTACACCAAGATGCCGAAATTCTGCTTATGTTTAAGACGAAAGAGGTTTGTTACGAGAAGTTAGAAGACACCATTACTTCGCTCCACAACTATGAAGTACCTGAGGTGATTCAACTGCCAATTACGCAGGGCTTCAATCCTTATTTGGCATGGTTAGAAGAGTCGACCCGTAGCTGAATCATGAGTAAAGTTAGTGATGTTAATGCTCCAAGAGTGTCCATTAACATATCTTTTTGAGCATCCCAGATATCTCCTTGAGAACCCAAGAAAGCAATTCCTTCATCTCCGCCAGCAATCGCAGCATACCACCATTCGACGATTTCATATCCAGCAGCAAGGAACATTATGGCGAATAAAGCAAAGCATACAGCCAACTTAGTAGTCATCAATTGGCGTCTAATTAAGTATTCAGCGATGGGGTAGGCATAAAGCCCGATAGAGAAATGCGCCACGCGATCGAAATTATTACGTTCTGAGCCGATAAGCTGATTGAACCAATTGAATGGAACCTCAGCAAAGGTGTATTTGGCGCCAATCGTGTGAAGCGTTAGCCATATAAACATTAGAATGTAGGCCGTGTTAGAGAACTTAAATTGTTTTGAAATCATCCAAATAAGAAACAATATTACTATGGCAGGTATTATTTCAGCGACCCATACCGCATGAGAAGCTGGAGAAATAGCAGAAAAGACAAACACGGCCGCATAGATAAGCGTTAACCAAAATAAAAGTGATGTATGATTCGTATCCATCTAGTCGTCGCTTCTCGATTATGTTGATATTTTCATGATGCCACCCAATTGAACATTGTTCAATTGATAAATTCATGCTCTCACTCACATATAATTAACCATTTATGTTGAAATGAATAAATAACACACAGATAAAGTACGCTTTTACACGCTGTGTCTTGGCAAAGTTTGCTTTACCAAGCCACGAGATTTAGAATCCTGCTTCAAACATAGCACAATGAAAGAAAGTGAAGCCATGAAACTGGAAACTGTCGACTATAGAGCCGAAGATGCGGCTCAGCAATTTGTCACCTCACTGCGTGAAACAGGGTTTGGAGTACTGAAGAATCATCCAATTCCCAAAGAGCTCGTTGAGTCAATTTATGAAAACTGGTATCAGTTTTTTATGACTGAACGCAAAAACGAGTTTACCTATAATGTTAAAACTCAAGATGGTTATTTTCCTCCCTCTGTTTCTGAAGTGGCTAAAGGGCATGCTGTTAAAGATATCAAAGAGTATTTCCATGTTTATCCTTGGGGGCAAATTCCTGAAGAGCTAAAAGCACAAATTTTGGATTACTATCAGCAAGCAAATGAATTTGCTGAGGAATTGCTGGGATGGGTTGAAGCACATGCGCCAGTAGAAATTCAGGACAAGTTTTCTGTGGCACTTTCTGACATGATCAATGGTAGTGAAAAAACCTTGCTACGAGTTCTTCACTACCCACCGATGACAGGTGAAGAAGAGCCAGGCGCGATCCGAGCGGCTGCCCATGAAGACATAAATCTACTTACTGTCCTTCCTGCTTCTAATGAACCTGGTCTACAAGTCTTGGGTAAAGATGGTCAATGGATCGATGTGCCCTGTGATTTTGGTAGTTTAATTATTAACATCGGCGATATGCTTCAGGAAGCATCAGGTGGCTACTTCCCATCGACAACTCATCGTGTTATCAACCCTACAGGTGAGCGCCAAGAAAGTTCAAGAATTTCATTACCTTTGTTTCTCCACCCTAAACCTGAAGTGGTACTTTCAGAGCGACATACGGCAGATACCTATCTGACAGAAAGACTCAAAGAGTTAGGGGTTTTGTAGTTAAATTCCGTTTAAAGAGCCAGTAAATACTGGCTCTTTTTTTGGGTGATGATCGTTAAATCTCCGATATTAGCTCGACAAATCGACAATTTTAGCTTTGTATTAAAAATAAACGCTGAATAATATGGATATGAACGAACATCAGGAAGTCGCCGCCCAATTCGAACAGTATATGGAAAATCCATTGCTGTGGCCCATTATGGAAGTTTTAAAAAAGCAGCCGTCTGGATGGAAAGTACACACACTCTCGTCTCACCTGTGTGATCTAGAGCTTTTACCTGTTCTCGATGGTTCGCCGGAAAAGGATCTATTTAAACGCAATTTTTTAATTATGAATGCCTTATATCAATTGCAAGAAACGCTCTACCCAGAAAACTGGTTGCAGGTTCAAGCAATGGATATTGTTTTGATGCCTCAATCCGAAGTTTTTGGTCATGAAGTTGATCATGGAGACCCACTCAGAGACTATTACCTTGATTGGCTCAATTATGAAGCGGAAGAGGGAGAGGTAAAACGCTTACTGAACGAATTCTGGACTCGATATAGAGAGTTTGTTGGTAGCATTGACGTGAGCAATATGGATAGGAACAAAGCCTTATCCCTATTTGAACTACCTGTGGATGCGAGTCAAACTGAAATTCGTAAGACTTGGCGCAAGCTGGCTTTAAAATGGCACCCTGACAGGGAGAATGGTAACAGTGATCGTTTTAGAGTTTTATGTGAAGCTTGGCATGTGTTGAGGCATTAATTGATAAGTGTGGAGCGCACACTTATCAATCAAATCTTGTTATGGGTAATCGAAACTTACTTTTTTTGTCGAAACTTTGCTTTTCTAAAACGGTTGAGAGCTGAGATCACGTCGAGAGCTCTGGGTTTCGCTAAATCACCGTGCTTAGGCATGTTTTTTAACCAATTATCATCGAGTATCGTCTGAATTTCTTTAGCTGGATCTATAGATATACCCGGTCTTTGTGCAAGCTCAAACCATATCCAACCTATAGCGTTTATCTCACAACTTGACTCTAGTTGTTCCAATGCAGACAGGTCGGTGAACTCTTTACCAAAACGCAGCGAATCCGTTCCTTTCGCAGAGACTCTAAACTTACCCTCAGTAAGAATTTTCTGCAATACCGTTCGGTCGAGCTCGCGAGGTGAGAAACTAGACACAGGAGTTAATGATTCATTAGTTCTCTCTGTTGGGTGCTGCTTGATCACATCTTTAGCTTTTTGAGTGACATCTATAGCTTGATAATCATGCATTTGGATAACGTTATCCGCGACATCAAAATAATCTCCTGAGCCTCCCATAACTAATATGGTTGAAGTGTTTAGTGAGTCTCTAAGTTGGCCTATACGATCGACGAGCGGTGTGATTGGCTCTGCTTCTTTGCTGACTAAAGCCTGCATCCGCTCATCACGAATCATAAAGTTAGTTGCTGACGTATCTTCATCAATCAAGATGGCTTGAGCACCAGCCTCAATAGATTCCTGGAGCCATGCAGCTTGCGAAGTTGAACCAGAAGCATCTTGAGTGGAGAAATTACTCGTGTCTCGACCCATAGGTAAACAGTTTATATAGTTAGATAAGTTTAAGCTATGGACACAACGACCATCTTCTGCACGTATTTTGTTCGTATTACGGCTGGTAACAATATATTCTCGTCCATCTCCTGGGATATGGTTATATATAGAACGTTCTATCGCGTTTAGTAGAGTTGACTTGCCATGAAAACCTCCACCGACAATCAAGGTAATACCTTTTTCAATACCTAGACCAGTCACTTTACCTTTATTTGGGGTTATGATGTCGACTTCCATAGAGCGTGGGGCTACAAATGGTCGTGCATTTTCCATTGGTAGGTCACAGTTTCCAGCAACCCTTGGAAGTATTGACCCGTTACCTATAAAAGCGATAAGCCCCAAGTTATCTAGCTCGTCTCGCATAAACTCTTGGTCTTCTACTACTTGGCAATGATGTTCGAGAGCTTGTTTATCTAGTTCTCTCTCTAATGTTGAACGTCTTATGTACTTAGGTAGGTGAAAAGTGAGTAGGTTGTTTGCTTTCTTACCAAGCACGGAACGTCCTTCTGCTGGTAGATTAATGCGAAACCTAAGCTCGATGCCTTCTGGGGTAAACAAGACCGCACTAGAGTCTAATACGGTTTGCCCTGATAATGATATATCAATACTGTTCTCTTGCTTACAAAGCTGTGAGAAATAGCGCGCAATGAAATCGCGAGCTGCAGTCTGATAAGACAAAGGCTTTTCTTGCAACCATTGTAACCCTGTCAGCGACCACGGGCGAATTGCACGCACTCTCGAAGCGGATGCATAGGGATCGGGCTGGACCTGATCGATCAGGAATCTGTAGTCACCGAAATCATACTCCCCCTTGATTTTTTGGTAGGCACGATAGTTTTGTTTTTCAATTTTTTTTAGCGTCGCGGTTAACTGTTCCATAAAGCGATCTCAAGCGAGGTTCATTTGAAGCGGGATTATATGAACCGCTTACTACAGAGTAAAGAGAATCAATGCTCTTGACATGTAACTTGTTGGTAGAGATTGAGTTCAAACTCATCACAAGGCAAGGGTTTTGAATACAAGTAGCCTTGACCATAGTCACAACCTTCATTAACGATGAATTCTTCGTGACTTTTGTTTTCGATGCCTTCTGCTGTAATTTTCATATTAAACTTTCGAGCTATGCCTATGATAGAACGAACAATTACTTGATCCTCATAATTATCGTCAATCTTTTTAATAAAGCTCTTATCTATCTTAAGGGCATTGAACGGGAATTTTTTTAGATAATCATAAGAGGAGTAGCCTGTACCAAAGTCATCAAGTGACAGTGTAATCCCTATGCCGCGTAAACGCTTGAGGGAGCTTTCTCCATCACCGCCTCGTCAATAACGATACCACTTTCGGTAATCTCTAGTTCAATGTTTTTGGCAGGAAGCTGGTGAGTTTTGAGTAAATCTTCAAGTTCGGATACAAACTCCAAATTGTTCAGTTGAACAACAGATACGTTGACAGCAATTTTAAATTCTGAACTCCACTTTACCCAGTCCACAGCTTTTTGAACTGCCTTGTTTAGAACAAAGCGTCCAATTTCAAAAATAAGCCCATTTTTTTCTGCAATGTTGATTAAAGTTTCACTGGAAATGTCACCCATAGTAGGGTGTCTCCAGCGTAAAAGTGCTTCTGCACCTATCCACAAATGAGTTTTTGTACAAACCTTAGGTTGAAAGTGAAGAAGTAAATCATTATTCCGTATAGCCTTGAGCAAATAGGATTCCATTTCTTGAGTATTGGCTGATAATTTTGGCAGAGCTTGCGAATAATAACGGTAATGGTGCCCGCTATCCTTGCATGATTGAGCTACTTTTTCAGCAAATTGTAACAGGCTACTTGGACATGATGTATCGTCAGTAGTGCAAACACCAATATAAGCATTAAGATGAAAGGAGTCTTCATCAATTTTAAACGCCGATTGGCTTGATTTGACGATATGCTTACATAGATTATCAAGGGCGCTTTGATCCTTTAGGCTACTGACAAGTAACACTAGGTCAACAGGTGTTGATAGGGTGGTAATAATGTGATGATTGCTTATTTTTCTAATCTTCTGCTCAAATTGAATGAGTAGCGATTGCCAGATCGCCACATCAGTCTGTTCTTGGATCAATAGTCCGTTTTTGAAATTGATATGGATAACAGCACCTAGTTGTGCTTTGTTTTCTGTGCTGGCGGTGAGCTTCTTAATTTCTTTTTCAAGAGCCGGACGATTTAAGAAACCAGTACCAATATCGTGCCATTGTTGGTAACGAATGACTTCTTCGGCAAATTTTCGTCTTTTTATCTCTTGATCGAGGTGGCTATTGAGCGTATTCACATCGTGGCTACAAGTGTTGACTTTATTGTTCAGCTCTATGTTTTTTTTCGTTAGTTTTTCTTTCTGATACAAAGTGGCTAGTTGCAGTTCAATTGAATTGCGAAAATTTAAGACAAGTTTCTGGTAACTATACTTAGATAAATGAACGTCATTGCCGAAAACACAGATTGTGCCGAATAAATCACCATTGGGCCATTTAATAGGTAGACCTAGGCAAAAACCTGATTGACACACACAAGACCAAAAACTTTTTGAGTTTGAAAAAGGCTTAACATGGGCATCTTCTAGCCAGCAGCAAAGTCCTTTGTTTTGACCCTCCGAGTTAGGGGTGTTATACGAACTTTGATTATTTTGATTTGATGTAACGACTTCATTCTGGCCATGGGTACCGATTATCAATGCAGTAGGAATGGACATGATTTCGCCGATTAAGTTGATATTGATTTGCCAACTATTTGAGATATCTTTTGGGATAACTAAATCAGCAGTATTGATTTGTGACATTTGTACTGGATCCTTTGCTGCTAACCGTTTCGATATAATATTGCGGAAATCAGTAGTATTTGCCCATCATTTGTTTACTGAATTGACTTACAGTAAGTGATACAAATAACGCATACTTCTGAGTTCTTAATATTAAGAACTGCCAATCCTACTGGTTTGTTGTCCAGAGGTCAGCTATATGAGCCTTTTGTTACATCTTGTCTCACGATTGAGATGTTTTATTGCAAAGAGTCTAAACTATGAGATAAAGCACAACCCTGAAATATTGATCAGCAAATCACAGGTGTTCGATCAAATTATGAGCGACAAATTCTGCAATCCAAGGTTGAGCTTTTTCATTAGGGTGAAGTCCGTCATCCATCATCCATCTAGGGTTAGTAATCACGCCTTCTAAGAAGAAAGGTAATAGTGGTACGTCAAGCTGTTTCGATATCATAGGATATAAATCAGTAAAGGCTTGAGTATAGCGTTTTCCATAGTTAGGTAGGATATGGATTTGCATTAGCAAAGCTTTTGCGCCTTCGGATTGAACTAACTCAACAATTTGACGTAAATTATCTTGTATGAGCTTGGGCGAAAACCCCCTTAAACCATCATTCGCACCAAGTTCTATAAGTACGATATCAGGGGAGTGTGTTTGTAATAGGTTAGGCAATCGGCCTAGTCCATTTCCAGTGGTATCACCAGACACACTGGCATTGACCACGTTTAAGGTTTTGCCTTTTTTAGAAATGACATTTGGTAACAATGTAGGCCAAGCTTTATCGATAGACATTTGATAGCCTGCACTTAGACTATCCCCCAAAATAAGAAGCTTAGCGGCGTTTAATGGATTTACGTAAAAGAGAAACAACAGTAAGGAAAGTAACCTAATCATGCATCCATCCATAATAAAAGCAGAGTCATTATCCAAACTAGTCTCTACTAAACAGGAACAATTGACAATCCTAGATGACATAAATTTGGACATCAAAGAAGGTGAAAGTATTGCAATTGTCGGGACATCTGGAGCAGGTAAGTCAACCTTAATGACACTTCTTGCTGGTCTTGATACGCCAACATCAGGAAATATCTCTCTTTTGGGTAAGTCAATAAGTGCGATGAATGATGAAGATAGGGCGCTTATTCGTAGCGAATCAATCGGGTTTGTTTTCCAAAGCTTTCTTTTAGTCCCAAGTTTGAGCGCGCTAGATAATGTGACTTTACCTTGCTTATTGAAAGGTGAAGCGGAAAATAAAACACGAGCTCAGCAATTGCTAGCTTCGGTAGGCTTAGAGCAAAGAATGCATCACTTTCCATCGCAGTTGTCGGGAGGGGAGCAACAACGCGTGGCATTGGCTCGTGCTTTTATGATTCAACCTAAAGTATTGTTTGCCGATGAACCAACAGGCAACTTGGATCAAATTACAGCGGAAAAAGTGATTCAACTTTTATTTGAACTTAACTTGCAGCATGGCACCACATTGGTGTTAGTAACTCACGACATGCAGTTGGCCGATTTGTGTGATAGGCGGCTCCATATTCAAGCGGGTAAGTTGGAGGAGTGATAATGCATTCTACAAAAGTTCTCACAGGTATTAGTAGAATGATAGCATGGAGCTTTAGTGAGATACGTAACGCCCATCTATGGCCCATATCTGTCGCCATCACTCTAATTATTGCCTGTATATTTGCAATCACAGCTCTTGCTGAAAGGGTCGAGCAGGTTGTTGTAAAACAGGGAAAAGCAGCCTTAACAGCAGATACGGTTTTTGTTTCCTCTAATCCTATTCCGAAGAAGCTTTATGAACTTACCAGTTCACCTGATCTTTCTACGTCATTGCAAACCCGTTTCACAACCATGGCATTTAGTGACCAAAGCATGAAATTGGTTACGGTGAAATCAGTCGATAGCCGTTATCCACTTCGCGGCAATCTTATTCTAGCCGACAGTGAAAACGCTCGATCTAATGTACACCCCGGAGAGCTATGGCTGGATGAACGGCTATTTGCTATTCTAGACACCTCGATAGGTGACAATGTCACTATAGGTGATGCAGACTTTCAAGTAACAGGACGTGTTGTTGAAGAACCTGGGATGAGCTTTAACCCGTTTCAGCAGATGCCTTCAGTGTATATACACAGTTCAGATTTAGATAAAACAGGGGCAATTCAGTTAGGGAGTCGAGTTCGTTATAATCTTTTTATCAATGGTGAAGACTCAAAAATTGAGTCTATTAAGCAAAATCTGACTCTGACCCCTAGTGATAGGTGGAAAGATCAGAATACAGCCAGTCGAACCAATGAAGTATTTCAACGTACTGAGCAGTACTTGTCTTTAACTGTTGTGATTGTCGTTTTAATGGCCGCGACCATATTGGCATTTACGTGCCAGCATTATGTTGAATCCCGACGCCGCACTATTGCTATGTTAAAGAGCTTGGGTGCCAGTAAAGCTTGGTTGATACGCTGGATTTCAATTCAAATATTGATTTTATTTACAGGAGCAATAGTCGCAGGTGTATGTGTAGGAATTGCTCTTGAGCAGGTGCTTCGCATTCCCTTGGTTGATGTTTTACCAAACCCTCTTCCTGATTATGGACTCAGTCCCTTCTTTATCTCTGTCCTCACTAGTGTATTGATCTGTATTCCCGCACTTGGAATCCCACTTCAACGACTTCTGAATATTAATGCCTTGGAGGTTATGCAATCTAATCTTGAGACAAAGAAGAGCTATTGGCCATTATGGCTACTGTTAGCTCCTATCGTACCTATGCTATGGATATATAGAGATAATGCTTTAGTGTGGGTGGTTTTAGGTGGGGCTTTACTGCTGCTTATACTACTCGCGTTTGTCAGCGTTTGTTTGATGCGTTTGCTAACTCGTCTCACATTACCAACATCTTTCAAGCTGGCGTTAAGTAGAATGAATCGCTCGCCAATAGCTACAGGTTTGCAGTTTGGTGCACTAGCACTTTCCTTGATGTTACTTTCGGTGATTTGGCTAGTCCGGAGTGATTTGTTATCCGATTGGCAAAGGACCGTCCCTATTGATGCCCCGAATGCGTTTGCACTCAACATTGCTCCCTATGAAAAAGATGCCTATCTCGATGCTCTTGATGCTAATAACATTCAACGCTCGAAGGCGTATCCTATAATCAGAGGTCGATTAAGTAAAATAAATGGCGGTGAAGCGAAACAAGCTACCCATGGGAGAGAGGGGACAGATGTACTTCGCAGAGAGATTAACTTCACCTACGCAGAAAATATTCCAGATCATAATCTTTTACTCCAAGGTAAGTGGGAGGCACGCAACGGGGTATCTGTAGAGTCTGATGTAGCGGAAGACTTGAACCTAGAAATTGGCGACAGTCTAGAGTTTGTGATTAATAGTCAAGTGATTACCGCCAAGGTAAACAGCATACGTCAAGTTGAATGGCGGGATATGAAACCTAATTTTTATTTCATCTTTACTCCTGATGTGCTTGAAAACATTTCAGCGACTTACTTAGTGAGTTTCAGAGTGGATAACAACCAAGATCTATTTCTTAACGATTTATCAAGAAACTATCCGACGGTAAGTTTAATGGATATTCGCCAGATGGGAGCGAAAATTCAGCAACTACTGCAGCAAATGGTGTGGTCAATTACTCTACTCGCGGGGCTAGGCGTTGTCGCTGGCGTGTTGCTGATTTTTACGCTCCTCCGTCTTAGTCTGAGTCAGAGGCAAGAAGAAGTCAGACTTTATAGGACGTTGGGTGCGAGTAGAAAACGTGTTACAAGAACTATTTGGGCTGAGTATGGATTACTGTCAATAATTGCAGGCTTGGTTGCCGTTATCGGGGCTGAACTAGTGGTTGCTGGCGTGGTTTCGTTTGGTTTTGAACTGTCTCCGAATCCCCATTTTTTCATGTGGCTTGTGCTGCCAGCATCAACTTTTTGCACACTTATACTAGTGATAAACAGCTTACTCAATCAGCTGTTAGCCCCTATAAATAAAGAATTTAGTTAAGTTTACATAAGCTAAGTTATCCAGTTATCCACAAAAACAGTGGATAAACTTTGGGATAACTTAGCCTGTAGATAACTTGACATTGCTCTTGAAGCCTGTAGATAACTTGACATTGCTCTTGAAGCCTGTTGGCATAATGTGTCTAGATATTTTGTTATTCACAGTAGTGATTTTTACGTATTTCATGAGATATTAGTCAAGTGCTTTTTTTATTTTTTTTACTTGAAATTACTTTGTTTATCCCCTTTAAAAAATGTGATTTTTTTCATGGGATAAACTCAGTAGAATGTGCTAATAATGAGTAAATTAACAGCACATATGTTAGAAGAAAATCAAAACTCTGATCGACCTACCGTCGCAGTTATAGGAGGGGGAATTGCAGGCTCTACGGCGGCCTTACACCTTGCTGAAATAGGCGTCAATGTAGTGCTGATTGAAAAATCACCGACATTAGTCAGTGGTCCACCTATTTGCCATTTACATGCAGGGGGAAACTTATATAGAGATATCTCTGCGGATCAGTGTATTGAGTTACTAAAGCAATCTATCGATTCTGTGCGTTTGTACCCCCATACGATTAATCGGCGCCCCACAGTCATCGCTGTGCCAAAAAGTGATAACGGAAATCCATCCGATCTTCTTGTGCGTTTAGATACGATACAATCCTGTTATCAAAAGTTAGTGGATGCTGATGGTGGAAATCAAGTCCTCGGATTGCCAGCAGACTATTATAAGTTGTATCACCGCGATGACCTTGAGCGATTTGCAAAACTCCAGCAAAGCAAGGAACCCAGTGCTTTCGATGACTGGATGATACCTTTCTCTAAGTCTGTTGATATTGATTCTTTGCAGTTTCCAGTGATAGCAGTTCAAGAATATGGCTGGAGTGCTTTTCGTGTGGCGTCATCGGCAACAATTGTCCTCGAGTCTTTGGATAACTGTCAGTTATATACAGAGACACAAGTCATTTCTTTGGACAATTGCAGCTCGGGTTGGAAATTAGAATGTTTAAATGTGGAAGGTAAAAAATTCCATGTAGCCGCCGATTATCTGGTTAACGCATGCGGTTATGAAACGGGCAAGATTGACGATCTAGCGCTAGCCCCCCGTGAAAGGTTAGTTGAATTTAAAGCCGCTTATGTGACATGCTGGGACGAATGCAATGAGCTTTGGCCCGAAGTGGTTTTTCATGGCCCTAGAGGCACGCCAAATGGCATGGCCCAGCTAACGCCTTATGCAAACGGTGTTTTTCAGATACATGGCATGACGAAAGACATCACTCTGTTTAATGATGGGCTTGTGTCATCTGACAGCATGAGTTCTCATCCTCGGCTACCACAAAGGCTAACAAGGAAAATTCAGTTAGGTTGGGATAAATCAGTTGCGTCGGAGAGAACGTATCGTGCTATAGAGCATATGGCGAAATTTATCCCTAGTTACAAAACGGCTCATGAATGTAGTGCCCCTCTATTTGGAGCACAGCAAATCCCCGGTACTGACCAAACCCTTCGCGCTGCAGATGTATCCTTTGAAGGGCAAAATTATGCAAGAGTTGAGGTGGTAAAGGGTTCTTCAGCTCTTGAAGCCGCGATGAGAATCGCTGATAACTGGAATTTATTTGACTATGCGGATATGAGCATAGAGTCTCTTCACCCGGTCAGTATGTCACTAACGGCTAGCGAAGTAGAGCTAAAAGCCGAAGAGCTTGCGAAACTGCGCAATTACCCTGTTGAACTTGCATTGGTATACGGTTGTTAACTCAGTGAGCGTATCATCATATTTGATAAGTTTACCCATTAACCGTTAATGTGTTCAGTATCCAAAAAATCTTGCCCATTGGCACCAAACTTCTTGTAATCCAAGTAAGTCTCCTCTAACAAACCGAACTTTTTGTCCCGGTTTTGATTGCGCTAATCTAGGCAGATCGATGCGTGCGACGCAACCTACTTTTGGGTAGCCACCGATAGTTTGCCTGTCATTGAGTAGTATAATAGGCTCACCATCAGGAGTTATTTGAATTGAGCCTAAAGCAATACCTTCACTCAGATATTCTTTTTGTGGCGGTGCAACGTAACCATCACACAACCTGTAACCCATCCTATCAACCAATTTACTAACGCAGAAGGTTTGATTATACAGAGAATTTAAGGCGTCCACTGAAAAGTCGTTTGCTTGGTAGCCTTCAATTACTCTCAACGTAAGCTGGCGGTAAACCCCATCTAATCATTTCCTTTTAAATTCGGTATTG
>NZ_JAYQDQ010000033.1:0-40661 GCF_038138445.1 Vibrio sp. | reverse complement strand
CCGATACCCCAGAAAAAACAATGCCGCTCACCTTAAGTGAACGGCATTACAGTATGGGCTGTGCTTTTTTGATCGCTCTGGTTTGGCTAAATCATAAATGTTGCCAAGCCTAAAAATACCGATAACCCAATGACATCCGTGACGGTTGTTAGAGCCATTCCGCCTGCGAGTGCAGGGTCAATCTTCATTTTTTTCAGAAGGATAGGAATGGTAACCCCTGCGATGCCTGCAACGAGTAGGTTGGTTAACATGGCTGCTGAGATAATTCCTCCCAACATCCAATTGCCTTTCCAAGCGACCACAATGCCACCTATGATCAGCGCCCACATGATCCCGTTTACTAGGCCTATGGCCGCTTCTTTGGCCAGTAGCTCACGCTTGTTCGCATCACCGATATGACCAAGTGCTAGGCCTCTTATCACAAGTGCTACGGTTTGGTTTCCTGCCACGCCTCCCATCGAAGGTACAATGGTCATAAGAACTGCAATCGCTGCCATTTGCTCTAACGTTGCTTCGAACATATTCGATACGGACGCAGCGGCCAGAGCAGCAAGCACATTTGCACCTAGCCAAATACTGCGTTTACGAGCGGATTTGAATACAGGGGCAAAGGTGTCTTCGTCATCATCCATACCCGCCATACTCATCATTGAGTGTTCTGCATCTTCACGAATAACATCTACTACATCATCAATAGTAATTCGGCCAACAAGATGTTGATGTTCGTTAATAACAGGTGCCGAGACCCAATTTCGCCGCTCAAAAAGGCTGGCAATATCAGAGTCACTCATAGTCACTTCTATCGCTTCGTCAGCATCAGCCATAACTTCACTAACTTTGACATCGGGTTGTGTAGTGATTAGGGTTGTGATCGGTAGTTGACCAATAAGCTGACTGTCTTCATCTATCACGTAAAGCGCGTCTGTTGCTTCAGGTAATTCTCCCTTCATGCGCAGATAGCGTAGAACAACATCCACATCGACATCACCACGAATGGTAATGACGTCCGTGTTCATTAGACCACCGGCAGTATCTTCAGGATAGGATAATGCTGTCTCGACTCTTAAGCGGTCGGAGATGTCCATTTGTGAAAGGACTTCGCGTGAGACATCGTCAGGTAAACTTCGCAGAACGTAGGCAACATCGTCGGTGTCCATGCCTTCGGTAGCTTCAGCAAGCACTTCAGGCTCCATCTTTGAGACCAAAGCATCTTTGACGTCTTCACTAAGTTCATCAAGGATCTCACCGTAATCTTCAGGATCGGTGAGTTGCCAGAGTACATCTCGGCTTTTTCGTGGAGAGGCTTCTAACAGATGGGCAATATCTTCCGGCTCCATGTCCTGAAGTTGTCGCCGGACATGAACAAATCGGCCATTTTCTAGAGCTTCTGAAACTTCTTGGAGGGCTTGGTGAGCTTGATCAAATTCAATTTGCTCTGCCATCTCTTCCCCCTGACTCTATAAGCTTACAATACGTCGAATAGTAACTTAATTTTAGTGTTTATTTAATAAGTTAATACAAAGGGAATGATTTTTCTTTTATCTTGAGTGACAAAGTTACTCAGTCTCTTCGAATTTATCTTCAATCAGGTGGCAAACCGCATCAAGTGCGAGTTGGGCATCATCACCGTCAGCAGTAATCGTCACGTGCTCTCCTTGTGAAGACTCAAGCATGAGCAACCCCATAACACTGTCCGCGGTGACTTCTTTACCTTCGTGATTTTGTATTGTTAGGGTGACATTAAACGATTGAGCGAGCTCAACAAGTTTTACCGCCGCACGAGCGTGTAGCCCCAATCGGTTTTGGATGAGGACGGTTCTGCTCTGGTGTGGCATGGGTTATTCCTTGTGATTTTTTTCTAGACTTTTGTGGCGGATCTGAACTTGATGCCCCATCTGGGCAAAGTATTCACCAATTTGCTGGGCAAGATAAACTGAGCGGTGCTGACCACCTGTGCATCCGATGGCAACAGTTAAATAGCTGCGATTGTTTTTCTCAAGTAAAGGTAACCAGTTTTCTATAAAGGTCTCAATTTGCTTTTTTAAATCGAGGACATCTTGATGACTTTCCAGAAAAGCTTTGATAGGTGCGTCGAGCCCTGTCATTGGCCTCAATGCCGGCTCCCAATGGGGGTTGGGTAAAAAGCGCACGTCAAACACATAATCAGCGTCACTAGGCAAACCATATTTATAGCCAAAAGACTGAAATACCATGACAAGATCTTTACGCTCTCGGCCTTCAATTCGCATTCTGACCATTTCACTTAGTTCATGCAGAGACTGATTGCTGCTATCAATTACTAAGTCTGCATGTTCTTTTAGTGGGGATAGGATGCAGCGCTCTTTCTCTATTGCTTGTTCTAGAGAGGTGTTTTCGTGGCTGAGTGTTAATGGATGAATTCGCCGCGTTTCGCTGTAGCGTTTGAGTAGTGAATCCTTTTTCGCATCCAGAAACAGCACACTGACATCGGAAGATTTTTTTAGCTTGGTAAGCACGTCAGTGAGCAAATTAGGTTCTGTGGGTAAGTTACGAATATCAATGCTAACCGCTACATTCTGTTTGCTTGATTTGACTGATTTAACAAACTTGTCCAGTAGATCTATCGGCAAGTTGTCAACACAGTAATAGCCTAAATCCTCAAGAACACGAAGCGCTACTGTTTTTCCCGCTCCTGATTGCCCGCTAACTATGATGAGTCGCATTAGTGGTTAACCACAATATCGTAGAGCTCTTGGTCGGACTTAGCTTTACGCAACTGTTTTAGGACTTGCTTGTTATTTAGCCTTTCAGCCATGTTTGAAAGGGTTTTAAGGTGCTCTTTACATTGCGCATCTGGCACCAGTAGAGCAAATAACAGGTCTACTGGTCGATTATCTATTGAATCAAACTCAATAGGAGATTCACATTGCAGTAAAACTGCAATGGCTTGGTCTGTCGAGTGCATACGAGCATGAGGTATAGCAATACCATTACCTATACCAGTGCTACCGACTTTTTCTCGGCTAAGCATACATTCAAATAGCTCTGTAGGGTTTTGTCCAGTGCGCATCGCGACGATTTCACTGATCATCTCTAGAGCTCGTTTTTTACTAGTACATTGGACCGCACTTTTGGTGCAGTCCAATGAGAGGATTTCACTTAATCGCATGATATTTAGTGTGTATTCAGCTTTTCTTTGTGTTTGTTTAATTGTCTAACCAATTTGTCCACCAAAGAGTCGATAGCAGCATATATGCTTTCTTCATCCGCAGATGCATGAATCTCGCCTTGGTTGACGTGAAGGGTAGCTTCTGCGATCTGGCGAAGTTTTTCAACTTTTAAAACAACATGTAAGTTATTTATATGGTCAAAAAAGCGCTCAAGCTTTTGAAACTTTTCATTTACATAGTCTTGCATTGAATCGGTAAGCTCAATGTGGTGGCCATTTATATTGATTTGCATAGACTTTCCTTCTTGGTTAAATGCCTTAAAGCAGGCGTTTGCGCTGACTCGAAGGGGCGATGCCTAGAGATTCACGGTATTTTGCTATGGTTCGTCTAGCGACCTGAATCCCTTGGTCAGCAAGTAGAGCTGCAATCTTACTGTCACTGAGTGGTTTGGCACTATTTTCGGCAGCAACCAACTTTTTGATCAAAGCTCTGATTGCAGTGGATGAACACTCTCCGCCGTTATCAGTACTTACATGGCTAGAAAAGAAATATTTTAGCTCAAAAATACCTCTCGGAGTGTGCATGAATTTCTGGGTCGTTACCCTTGAAATTGTCGATTCGTGCATATCAACATCCAGAGCGACATCATTGAGTACCATGGGTTTCATTGCTTCCTCCCCATATTCAAAGAAATCACGCTGATGTTCAACGATACATTTCGCAACTTTTAACAAAGTTTCATTTCTACTTTCTAGACTTTTTATCAACCATTTAGCTTCTTGTAGATTAGAGCGAATATACTGGCTATCAGAGCTGTTCCCTTTTCCTAAAGCTGCATAATGTTGATTGACTTTAAGCCTAGGTATAGAGTCAGGGTTTATGGTTACTCGCCATTTACCGTGTTCTTTAAATACCGACACATCAGGAATGACATATTCAGCATGTTCTGCAGCAATACGGCTGCCAGGTCTTGGGTCCAATTGTTGGATTAAGTTTAAGGCTTCTTTGAGATCAGATTCCTTTAGTCTAGCTTCTTTTATAATCAGCTTATAATCGCGATTACCTAGCTGGTCTATGTGCTCGGTTAGTACTAATTGGGCTTCTTTTAGCCAAGGAGTATCTTCTGGAAAAGCAGCAAGCTGTAGCAGCAGACAGTCTTGCAAATTATTTGATGCAACACCCAATGGGTCGAATTGCTGAATACGTTTACGTACGGCTTCTATTTCTTCGAGCTCGATTTCTTCATGGTTAAAGCTCTCAAGTATGTCTTGAGTTGATACGGTTAAATAGCCGTAATCGTCTATGGCATCAATTATCGCCATAGCTATGGTTCTATCCGTATCGCTAAATGGGGTTAAATCCAATTGCCACGTTAGGTAATCATGTAATGACTGGGTGGTTTCACCTTGGTACACAGGAGTGTCGTCGTCTAAAGCTAGACCTGTACTGCCGGTATTAGCGCTATACACATCTTCCCATGTGGTATCAATTTCAAGCTCATTACTTATTTCCGAAGTCTCGATAAGTTCAGAGCTGTCTTTCACTTCTGGCTCAGTGACTTCGGAATTACTTTCTTTTTCCTCACTGGCTACTTTTTCTTCGTTATTTGTATTATCTTCGGCGCCTTCTTCTACTTCTAGCAGTGGGTTGGAGTCTAAGGCTTCTTGAATCTCTTGTTGAAGATCCAAAGTAGAGAGTTGCAGCAAGCGAATAGCTTGTTGCAACTGTGGAGTCATTGCTAACTGTTGTCCTAGCTTGAGTTGTAATGAGGGTTTCATTCAGTATTATTTGCCTTAGATGCTATAGAATCTTATCGTTCTTCATTTTAATCATAGACGGAATTGCTCACCGAGATAAACTTGTTTTACTTGTTCATTGTTAAGCACTTGATCTGGCGTGCCTTCAGCTATCAAGTGGCCTTGGCTGACAATATATGCTTTTTCACACACATCTAATGTCTCACGTACATTATGGTCTGTGATGAGGACACCTAAGCCACGATCGCGTAGGTGTTCAATAATCTTTTTGATGTCGATGACGGAGATAGGATCAACACCAGCAAAGGGTTCATCTAACAAAATAAATTGAGGGTTGGCAGCTAGAGCTCTGGCGATTTCCACGCGCCGACGCTCCCCACCAGAGAGTGCCATACCTGCGCTGTGTCGAATGTGCTGAATATGAAACTCTTCAAGTAAATCTTCTAGTTTGTCTTGCCTTTGCTCGCGTGTAAGTTCATCACGAGTTTCCAAAACTGCCATGATGTTATCTTCAACTGACAGTTTGCGAAAGATAGAGGCTTCTTGTGGTAAGTAGCCAATTCCCATTCGGGAACGGCTGTGCATAGGAAGAATACTAATATCTTTACCGTCAATAGTAATGGACCCTTCGTCTCGAGCGACAAGACCAACTATCATATAAAACGAAGTGGTTTTACCTGCCCCATTTGGGCCGAGCAGGCCAACGATTTGCCCTGAAGTTACTTCTAGACTTACATCGCTGACAACTTGTCGATTACCATAGGTTTTTGCTAAGTGCTCTGCTTTTAATTTTGCCATAGTTATTCTTGGATCGTTTGTGGCTGAAGGATAGTTTTCACCCGCTCACCGGTCTGATTTCCATCTGCGATAAGCTTTTGCTCAGAAATCTTATAGCGAATTTTTTTGCTGCGTATTTCGCTGTCATCCTGAGATAACATTGCTTTTTCTATCATGATTAGCTCATCTTTGACGACTTTGTAGTACAGCTCTTTTGCTTCCCCATAAAGTGTTTTTCCATCATCAGTAAGCTGCGAAAAAGTGGCAAGCTCGCCATACCCTTCAATCTCCTGAATTGAACCATCCTTTGGATTACGGGTAACAATAACCTTATCTGCGTTGATATTGATACTTCCTTGTTTGAGTGTTACCTCTCCAATAAAAGTCGCTTTATTGCTTTGCATATCAAGCTGCTGAGTTGCAGAGTTGATATAGGCTGGCTGATCTAGATCAGTGGACAAGGCCAAAACTGGTCCTGAAATTAGTAAAAAAGAAATTAGGCTAAGGTGTGACAGTTTCATATCTACTTTGTACGTTATTGTATAGGGTCGCATTGTTCTCGGCAAAGTTACCTTTCATTGCTTGGCCTACGGTTTCAAATTGTGGTCCGACTAGAGTAACTTGGTTGTCAGCCCAAAAATCGCGATTGTCTAGTTGAATGCTCAGTATTTCGGTTGACATAGTATCAAAACCTGATTCAGGCAGTAGGTTTTTTGCAAGTACATTTGTTCGCAGAGTCAGGACATGGTCTTTATCCAAGGTGCCCTGTTTAGCTGTGACCTCCCACTCTTGTGTCGTTCCCTCTCTGTAAACTTTTAAGACTGGGTGATCAAAAATGGTATTACCGCTTGTGGCGTAGTGGTCAAGTCTAACAGAGGTAATGATATAGCTGCGAATACCTTGCTCGTTGAATGAGGTGTTGGTTAGGTTTTCACCGCTAAACATGGGGAGTTCAGTGTTTGGTTCAACCTGTATGTCGTACCCATCGCTTCTCTCGATCAAATAGTATGTTGACCAAGAAATAACGAATGCCAGCAAAAGGTAACCAATACGGGATAAGCTCATATACTCAAACCTTGATGGACTTCAAGTTCATTACGAGACTGTAAGATAAGATCACAGACTTCTCTGACAGCTCCGTGCCCACCAAGCGTTTTAGTGACATAGTTTGCTCGCTGTGCCAATAATGGATGGCCATCAGCGACACAGACTTTTAATGCCACTTTCTCCATCACAGGCCAATCGATGAGATCATCGCCGATATAGCCAATATGTTGAGGAGACACTTTCAACTTATCACATATGTCATGGTATGCTTTTAGTTTGTCTTCTTGTCCTTGATATATCAATGAAATACCAAGGGCATTCATGCGATTTTCCACAATATTAGACTTTCTGCCAGTGATAATCGCGACCTCGATCCCCGCATTCATCAGTGATTTCACACCGTAACCATCTCTTGTGTGGAAAGTTTTTAATTCTTCCCCGTTATTACCCATGTAAATGCGCCCATCAGAAAACACACCATCTACATCGCAAATCAATAACTTAATATTTTTGGCAATGTTAAATGTATTTTGTTCCACTGATTTGTATAAAGTTTGAATCATAGCCGACATTACATGACTCCTGCTTTCAATAGATCGTGCATGTTTAGTGCGCCGACAACCTTATCTTTGTCACACAAAATCAGACCATTTATCGACTTATCTTGCATTAAGTTGAGCCCTTCAGCAGCAAGAATGTTGGGATTAGCCGTGGTAGGGTGAGTGGTCATAACATCGCTGATTTTTGCGTTATGTATGTCAATACGTTTGTCGAGTATACGGCGCAGATCACCATCAGTGAAAATACCAACCAATTTTTGCTTTTCGTCTACGACAGCCGTCATCCCAAGACCTTTTTGACTAATGACTAACAATGCGTCTCTAACTAGGGTTTCGGGTTTCACTAGAGGAAGCTTATCTCCTGTGTGCATAATATCAGAAAGTCTCAATAATAACTTTCTTCCTAAAGCACCTCCTGGGTGTGATAAAGCAAAATCTTCAGCTGTAAAACCGCGAGCTTGAAGTAAAGCGACCGCCAAGGCATCTCCCATAGCTAAAGTGGCTGTTGTGCTTGCGGTCGGAGCGAGACCTAGAGGGCATGCCTCCTTTGGGACTGTGATTTGCAAATGACAGTCAGACAACTTCGCCATGCTTGAAGAGGGTTTTCCTGTCATGCTGATTATTTTAATGTTAAGTCGTTTAAGAACTGGGAATAAAGCTAGGATCTCAGAAGATTCACCAGAGTTTGATATTGCAAGGAGAATATCTCCAGCTTTTATCATACCAAGGTCGCCATGAGCGGCTTCTCCGGGATGCACAAAAAACGCAGAGGTGCCTGTGCTAGCGAGTGTGGCGGCGATCTTTTTTCCAATATGACCAGATTTACCCATCCCCATAACCACAACTTTCCCATCGTGATTAGCAAGAATTAGTTCGCAGGTATTTATAAAGTCTTCATTTACATATTGGTCGAGCTGCTCAAGAGCCTCGATCTCTGTTTTCAACACTGCGAGGGCAGCGGAGCGAAAGTCAAACATGTCAAACTCCCAGCAATTAATAATTAAGCTGTCATATTGAGGATTAAGTATCCTTGGTACGCAATAAAGCAGAAGAAAAGGACTGCACCCTCAATACGATTGATACTTCGTGATTTACCTAATGCCATAGCAACCAAGAGTAAAGAGACACCCAGCATGATCCAAAAGTCTCTTCCCATGGCATATTCACTAAGAACCGATGGATTTAAAATCCCTGGAATGCCCATAACCGCAAGAATATTAAAGACATTAGAGCCAATAATATTACCCACGGCCATATCGTCTTCACCTTTCATAACACCCGCCAGTGATGCGGCAAGTTCTGGTAAGCTCGTGCCGACCGCTATTATGGTGAGTCCAATTACAAGGTCACTCATGCCAAAATATTGGGCGATATACACAGCACTTTCGACCAACGTATCTGCAGCGATAGGTAAAATAATGAGTCCCAAGACTACCCACATTGTTGCTTTGAGGTTACTAACACCTTCCGGTATTTCTGATTCTTGCTCTTCAAGTAAAGGATCCTGTTGACCACTTTTTTGTTCTTTTCGACTAATACGTAGCATAGCGATTATAAATGCGGCAAAGAGAATAAACAGCAATATGCCTTCATAAAACCCGAGCCGGCTATCCCACAGTAATACCCCAGCAAGAATCGTCACCCCAATCATTAGAGGTAACTCTCTGCGTAGAATAGCTGAACTAATAGACAAAGGTTTGACCATGGCTGTAATGCCGAGAATTAAAGCAATATTAGCAATGTTTGAGCCTAAAACGTTGCCGACTGCGGTATCTGTTTTACCACCTAATGCAGCGGTTGCTGATACCATCATTTCTGGGGCAGAAGAGCCCATTGCCAAGATGGTCATACCTATAACAAGTGGAGATATTCCCATGTTTCGTGCTATTGCAGCAGCACCAAAAACGAGTTTATCAGCACTCCAAACAAGAAAGGCTAATCCAACAACTAGAAACGCAATCGCTTCAAACATGGTGATCCTTAATTCAGTGGCTAAATGGACAAAATTAACAGTCGATTTTGACGGTTTAACTTAAAAAAGGGAAGTAATTAATTGCTCACCAATTAAATTGATGGTCGATATCAGCTATGGTAATGAAGAGAGGTTTATTTAGTAACATGTTAATCATAATTAATTGAACAGTGCTTTAAATTGTTACTTAATGCGCTTATGATTGCTGATTCAAAGCACTAAGTCAGGGTGTACCATGTCTTCTTCTGATCTTGTAACCATTAAAAACTTAACTTTTTCTCGCGGTAAAAGGCGAATATTTGATGATGTTAGCCTAAACGTTCCTAGCGGAAAAATTACCGCAATTATGGGACCTTCCGGCATAGGTAAAACGACTTTATTGCGCCTAATTGGAGGGCAACTTCATCCTGAACAAGGAGAAGTGTGGTTTGATGGCAAGAACATTCCAGCATTGAGTCGTAAGCGCTTGTATCAAGAGCGAAAAAAAATGAGCATGTTGTTCCAATCCGGGGCATTATTTACCGATCTGACTGTTTTTGACAATGTTGCTTTTCCACTGCGAGAACATACGCATTTGAGTGAAGAACTTGTTCGAACTTTAGTATTATTGAAGCTTGAAGCCGTCGGCTTAAGAGGCGCAGCTCAGCTTATGCCGAGTGAACTGTCTGGTGGGATGGCCCGAAGAGCTGCTTTGGCTCGCGCAATCGCACTTGACCCTGAGCTTATCATGTATGATGAACCCTTTGTTGGCCAAGACCCTATTACAACGGGAGTATTGGTCGAACTGATTCGTAACTTAAGCCAAGCTTTGGGTATTACTTCTATTGTGGTGTCGCATGATGTTCCTGAAGTAATGAGTATTGCCGATTGGGTGTACATTTTGGCCAATGGGAAAATTATTGCTAAGGGGACGCCAGAAGAGTTAAAAGCTAACCCTGATCCACAAGTACAACAATTTCTTCAAGGGGAAGCCGATGGACCAGTCCCATTTCGCTTCCCCGCACAGTCTTTAGCGAAGGAGATCTTCGATGGCATTTGACCCGGCAGACTTTATTGTCGCAACAGGCCGAAGAACACTGAATGTATTCGAGTCTTTTGGCCGCGCAAGTTTGATGGTGTTCGGTGCTCTTATATCACGGCCTCAACCAATTAAAAACTTGCCTTTATTGATTAAGCAGTTGTATAGCGTTGGCGTTCAATCTTTGATCATCATTGTATTATCGGGGCTGTTTATTGGGATGGTATTGAGCCTGCAAGGTTACATCATTCTGGTGGATTTTGGTGCAGAGGGTGCGCTTGGACAAATGGTCGCTTTATCGCTGCTACGAGAACTGGGACCTGTTGTCACTGCATTATTATTTGCAGGTAGGGCAGGCTCGGCCTTGACCGCTGAAATCGGCTTAATGAAGGCGACAGAGCAGTTATCCAGTTTGGAAATGATGGCTGTCGACCCTTTAAAGAGAGTTATTGCCCCGCGTTTTTGGGCCGGAGTGATATCAATGCCTATGCTAGCGATGATTTTTATGGCTGTAGGTATTTGGGGTGGTCAATTAGTTGGTGTCGATTGGAAAGGCATTGATCATGGTAGCTTTTGGGCTGCAATGCAAGCTTCGGTTGAACTCGGGCAGGATATCGGCAATAGCTTAATTAAAAGTTTAGTATTTGCTATCACAGTGACTTGGATAGCATTATTCAATGGGTATGACGCTATTCCAACTTCTGAAGGGATAAGTCGAGCAACGACTCGTACCGTTGTACATTCTTCATTGGCAGTACTTGGTTTAGACTTTGTACTGACAGCATTGATGTTTGGGAATTAAGTATGCAACAAACAAGAAAGATTGAATTATGGGTTGGCACTTTCGTTATTGCTGGAATTTGCGCAGTTTTGGTAATGATTTTTCAAGTAGCTGACGTAAAAGGGTTAGGTTCTAACGATACTTACATGCTAAAAGCAGAGTTCGACAATATAGGAAGTTTGAAAGTCCGCTCACCCGTTAAAGTTGGAGGTGTAGTTATTGGGCGTGTTGCAGATATTGGGCTCAATAAAGAAACCCTTCTCCCTGTTGTGACTATGTCAATTAATGCTGAATATAACCAATTTCCTGATACTTCGAGTGTGAAAATACTAACTTCAGGTTTGATAGGTGAACAATATATAGGGTTAACACCAGGCTTTATCTTTGATGATGAACAGATGTTAGTCGACGGTAATTACATCGAAGATACCAAGTCAGCTCTGGTATTAGAAGATCTTATCGGACAAGTCTTGTATAGCGTTGGCGGTGGTGACTCAGACAAGAAGGAAGAGGAATAATCATGTTTAAGCAGTTATTAATGAGCTTAGCTTTGTTCACTATTACGCTGACAGCTAATGCCACTGATATAGACAAAACACAGCCTTATCAAATGATGAAGCAGGTGTCTGTACAAGCTTTTAATCGACTGAAGTCAGAGCAGGATGCTATTCATAAGAATCCTGACCATCTGAAAGTGATTGTCGAAGAGGAGTTAATGCCTTACGTCAACGAAAAATACGCTGCACTAAAATTATTAGGACCAAACTTAAAAGGCGCAAAACGTGAAGATGTTGGTAAATTTATTGTTGCTTTTAGAACTTACTTGGTGAGTTCTTATGCCCAAGTCTTAACTCAGTACACTGATCAGAAGATTGAGTTTGGTCCAGAGCCTAAAATAGATGCAAGTAAGGCAATTACAGGTGTTAAAGTCGACATTATCGACACCCCAAGGCCTAATATCAAGCTTGAGTTTAAATTGCGAAAAAATAAAAAAACGGGCGAATGGAAGGCGTTTGATATTATCGCAGAGGGAATCAGTTTACTTTCCAGCAAGCAGTCAGAGTGGAGCACACAATTACGTCAAGATGGCATCTTGGCAGTTGCTAAGGATCTTGAGGAGCTAGCTGCTCGACCGATTCGTTTTGAGAGTAAAGACAAATGAACTCAGAACAGTGGCGGAAAATATCTGACGACAAATATCAGATACTAGGAGTGTTAGACAGAGAGTCTGTGCCAGAACTATGGACATACTTGTCTCAATGGAATCCTAGTCACTCAAGTATTAATCTAAGTTTAGAAAACGTAGAGCGAGTGGACTCTGCTGGTATGGTGATGCTAATTCATCTTTTAGAGCATGCAAAAATTAAAAACTGTCATATAATGCTCAGTTTCGTGCCAAAACAACTGCTAACTTTGTTTCAGTTGAGCAATGTTGAAGAATGTATCAATGGGCACATAAAGAATTAAACAGGGGTAAGTGGTGGATAGTGCCAAAGTACAGCAAATTTTAGAGCAAGCACTTAATTTAGAAGAACTTCACGTAAAAGGTGAGGGTAGCCATTATGAAGTTGTGGCGGTAGATGCTTGCTTTGAGGGTATGAGTCGAGTAAAAAAACAGCAGTTGGTATATGCGCCTTTGATGGAATATATTCAACGAAATGACATCCATGCCGTTTCTATTAAGGCTTACTCTCCGGAAGAGTGGGCTCGAGATAAGAAGTTGATGTCTCTGTAAGGGTTAATAATGGATAAGTTTCGAGTAATAGGTTCCAAGCAACCACTGAATGGTGAAGTGACGATTTCAGGGGCAAAAAATGCGGCATTGCCTATATTATTTGCTTCTATTTTGGCCCAAGAGCCAGTAGAGGTAGCCAATGTTCCTCATTTGCGTGATATTGACACCACAATGGAGCTGCTTAAACGCTTAGGTGCGAAAGTTGAGCGTAATGGTTCTGTCCATGTCGATCCAAGTGGTATCCATGAATTTTGTGCACCGTATGATTTAGTCAAAACCATGCGCGCATCGATATGGGCTTTGGGACC
The DNA here is from genome assembly GCF_038138445.1 of Vibrio sp. Taxonomy (GTDB): domain Bacteria; phylum Pseudomonadota; class Gammaproteobacteria; order Enterobacterales; family Vibrionaceae; genus Vibrio. Next base: position 27,557 of record NZ_JAYQDQ010000033.1, on the reverse strand, counting down.
TTTGGTTGCTCGTTTTGGCCAGGGACAAGTATCACTGCCTGGTGGTTGCGCTATTGGGGCTAGACCCGTTGATCTTCATATACATGGCTTGGAGCAACTGGGCGCAACCATTGTGCTAGAAGATGGTTATGTAAAGGCAAGTGTTGATGGGCGATTACAAGGTGCTCATATTGTCATGGATAAGGTGAGTGTCGGTGCCACGATAACCATAATGAGTGCTGCGACTTTGGCACAAGGAACGACGGTGTTAGATAATGCCGCTCGTGAGCCTGAAATTGTTGATACTGCAGAGTTTCTTAATCAACTTGGTGCCAAGGTATCGGGCGCAGGTACAGATACTATTACCATTGAAGGTGTTGAATATCTTGGTGGTGGAAAACACGCTGTTGTGGCAGATCGCATTGAAACAGGCACCTTCCTAGTGGCCGCTGCGGTATCACGAGGCAAAGTGGTATGCCGTAATACGAAAGCCCATTTACTTGAAGCTGTGTTAGCAAAGCTAGAAGAGGCCGGAGCTAAAGTTGAAACTGGCGAAGACTGGATTTCAGTTGATATGCGTGAGCGCGAGTTAAAAGCTGTGACTGTCCGAACCGCGCCGCACCCAGGTTTTCCGACCGATATGCAAGCACAATTTACTCTGCTGAACATCATGGCTCAAGGTGGTGGAGTGATCACGGAAACCATTTTCGAAAATCGCTTTATGCACGTGCCTGAACTGATGCGCATGGGCGCAAAAGCTGAAATTGAAGGCAACACTGTTATTTGTGGTGATGTAGAAGAATTAAGCGGTGCTCAAGTAATGGCGACTGATTTACGTGCGTCAGCCAGTTTAGTTATAGCAGGTTGCATTGCTCAAGGTGAAACGATCGTCGATAGAATTTATCATATAGATCGCGGTTACGATAAGATTGAAGATAAGTTATCTGCTCTTGGAGCGAATATAGAGCGCTTTAGCGATTCTCACTGATTCTAACTCGCAAAGCTAAGCCGAAACGGGAGTTTCGGCTTTTTTATGAGAGTAAGATCAGTTAGAGTCATGGACATAGACTACTGACTGTTTTGTTGTTGGAGCACAACTAATGATTGCACTATTACGTGTATTCGCTATCGCGATTTTTGCCATTGTGATGTTTATATTTGGCTGTGGTTATTGCTTATTGAGTCCTCGAAACCCCAAACATGTTTTTACCTTTGGTCGCTTGTTTAGCAAGATGTCTCGTGTCTTTGGTGTCACTCTAGAATTACGCATACCGAGTGATGCATACCAACGTGGACAGCATGTCTATATTGCAAACCATCAGAATAATTGGGATTTGTTTACCGTATCTTCAGCAGTGACGCCTAAAGTGGTTACGGTAGGGAAAAAAAGTTTGGCTTGGATGCCTTTGTTTGGCCAATTGTATTGGTTGACGGGTAATATATTGATCGATAGAGCTAATCGCTCAAAAGCCAAAAGCACTATCGATCAAGTTGTTGATAATATGAAAGCTAGCGAAGTGTCAGTATGGATGTTTCCTGAAGGCACACGCTCTCGTGGACGCGGTTTATTACCATTTAAAACAGGCGCATTTCATGCGGCGGTAGGAGCTAAGGTTGCGGTTGTACCAATTGTGTGTAGTACGACATGTGGCCTTAAACTCAACCGCTGGAATAATGGTCATGTGATTGTTGAGATGCTTCCACCTGTCAGTTCAGAAGATTTCGATAAAGGTAATATTCGAGAGTTTGCTAACATTTGCCATCAGCAGATGAAAGACAAGCTCCAAGCATTAGATGAAGAAGTAAAAGCGCTTAATTTAGAGTCTGGTGTTAGAGCTTGAACGGAGCCAGCTTTGGTGGCAAAAGGGGAAAGCAATGCTTTCCCCTTTTCGTTTATTGTTCTTTGCTCTAGATATTGTCTCTCTCTATTGGACAGCTCATACAACGAGCTCCACCTCGCCCACGGCCTAACTCATTGCCAGGGATGGGTAAAACGGTAATACCTGCTTTGTCATATTTTTCATTGGTGTACACGTTGCGCTCATAGCCAATCACGACACCGGGTTTGACGGTCAACACATTATTGGCATCATTCCATTGCTCGCGCTCTGCTTCATAATTATTGCCACCTGTGGTAATAATTTTGAGGTAGTCAACGCCAAGAGCTTGTTCAATTGCATGGGTATAACTTGGAACTTGCTCCACCGTCATCTCATTACTGCCTTTTGGTGTAAGCTTCCATGTGTCGAGGTCTTTTCGCATGATTTCTGGATAAACAGAGAAAGTATCAATATCCATGTGGGTCATTACGGTATCTAGGTGCATACAAGATCTATGTTTGGGTAAATCAACAGCGATGACTTGCTTTGCCTGACCATGACGGAATAGATTAGCTGCTAGATTCTCAACCCCTTGCGGAGTGCTGCGTTCAGACATTCCAACGAGTACAGCACCTTTTCCGATGACGAGAACATCGCCACCTTCAATATTGGCATTATCATAATGTAAATCTTCATCACCAAAATATTTAATGAAATCTTGGCCTGCAAATACAGGGTGCCAGCGGTAAATTGCTCTTAAATGATTGGTTTCTCGCTGTCTTGCAGGTTTCATCATTGGGTTTAGAGAAACGCCGCCATACACCCAGCATGATGTATCACGAGTGAATAAATGATTGGGTAGAGGCTCGATCACAAAATCCAGAGGACGATGCATTTTGGGCAGCATTGAAGACGACTGGATTGGTAATTCTGAGTAGGCCAGCCCGCCAAGCAGCACAGTGGCTAGGTGCTCGTTATCCATATCGGATAGGTAATGGCGTAAATCTCTCGCAAAGGTGGGGCCATAACGAAAATCTGATATTTGGGTATCTAGTAGCCACTCTTTTGCCTCTTTCACAGACAGTGTCTCGACTAATAGATCATGGAGGAGTAAAACCTCTACACCCTGATCTGTTAATGTTTGTGCAAATTGATCATGTTCTTCTCCCGCCGCTTCTACGGCAAGAACATCGTCAAACAGTAGTTCGTGGCAGTTTGAAGGCGTTAGGTGTGTCAGTGCTCGCTCTGGGCGAGCCAAAAGTACACGCCTCAACTGGCCGACTTCTGAACCTACGTATAACTTACTCATTCTGCATCCTTACAATAATTTCCATTGCCTATTTATGACAAGCTTGTTATCAAGATGCAAGTCTATTTACTGGAGTCAATGACTGGATTTTAAGTAATTGTTGGTTTTATATGCTGATAAATGGTTATTATTTAACTGCTTTAACCTATTGTGATGGCTTAGGTGGTAGGTGTTGTAATGCGTCACTATTCGCTGTGCTCATTTGTAATTATTGACAGGCTAGAAATGTTTTAAGCATACCTATTCACTATGTAACAAATATTAGCTTTAAACCCATATTTATATGCAGTTTTGTTGAAAATGAATCTATGCATAAGTAGAAAATAAAAACGCATTAGGGTTTTTTATTACAGGTAGCGGCTAGTGGTAGATAGTTCTGAATATCGCTTATGATAAAAAAATGTTAATTTTCCCCGTTTGTGAGCTTGATCTGCTCTTACCTTTAGTTAAATGACCTATCAAGTGACTACGCTAGCGTTATTGTGGGTAGCAATTTAATGGTATCCATGCGATATTTCTTGGCGTTAATTTATGATCAATATTGCCACTATCTGGAGCCGACTTATGTCTCACGAAGACGAATATCTATCAGTTGAAGAATTAATTGAGATTCAAAAGGAGGAGACTCGCGATATCATCCAAGCACTGCTGGAAGATGGGAGTGAACCAGATGCATTATATGACATTGAGCATCATCTTTTTGCAGAAAACTTTGAAACTTTAGAAAAAGCGGTTGTAGAGGCTTTTAAAATGGGCTTTGAGGTTTTAGAAGCTGAAGAGACTGAAGATGAAGATGGAAATAAACTACTTTGCTGTGATGCGACAATGGAATCGGCGCTGAACGCAGAGGCAATAGATGCTCAAGTAGAAAAGCTAATTCACCTCGCTGAGAAGTACGACATTATTTATGATGGCTGGGGAACCTACTACGAGGGTGAAGATGCCCTGTATCCTGAACAAGATGAGGAAGATTGAACTCTCAGTTATTATGTCGAAACCAGCCTAGAGGCTGGTTTTTCTTTAGCCTGATTATGAGGTGTTAAGTATCTCTTAAGCCCTAAATCCTGTATGATTTTTGGCAACTTTTTGCTAATCAGTTTTAGTGCTTTATGCAATTATCACTTGCCGGTCTTTGGCAGCTCTCACCACTGACAGATCTCTCTATTCCTCTAGAGGATATCTCTTTGCCAGCCCCCCTGAGTGACAAGCTTCCAGATTCACTTTCTGAAAGTAAAATTGCGCAGCAGGAGTGGCATTTGATGCATGATATCGAGGTTGATGAGGCTATGCTTGCTTATCCAACTGTTGATCTGGTACTCGGTGGTATAGACCGTCATGCAGAGGTTCGACTCAATGGTATTGCTTTATTTGATTGTTATGGTTCACAGCCTGAGTATAAAAAAGATATTCGACCTCACCTCCAACTGGGGCGCAACCGATTTGAGATCCTATTGATTGAAGAAGACGATGATTTATTATTCGAAGAAGATAAACTCGACATCTGTCATCTTGGTGAGGATATGAGCCCAAAGTTTGATTCAAGAGTAGGGGTTTGGAAAGAGCCATACTTGCAGTTTATTCGCTATGTGCGCCTTGAACATGTGGCCACAGAGCAAATTTGGCACCATGGTGGGGGATGTGAGTTTATGGTCGACTTACACTACAAAACCTACTCGCCAGGCTTAATTTCTGCTTTGGTTAAATTCAATGGGATGACTTATCAACTGCCAATTGATATGCGAAACAACCATGTTAGTGCTCTTTTTCAAGTCGACGGCCCGATATACTTTGACGTCTGTCATCCAGATCCAAATGATCTTTATTCCCTTGAGGTGGAATTGGATGGCCAGACGCAAAAGTTTTCAATCGGATTAAGTAAAGATCTTTGCGTGACGCATTTCCCTATCTAATTTGAATTACCCTTGCGTGGCTTGCTTGATGCTTACTGGAGTTTGTCTACGCTGCCAAATTCGTTCGTGGAAATAGTAAGCAAGAGTGTTAATACTCGGTTCGATAGCGGCCATCAGTCCACCGACCAACCAACTGCCGGATAGTAAGTATGCAACACCGAATGCAACACTAAAGTGAACAACTGCAAAGCTGGTGGTCTTTACACCGGTGGCATCATTATGTTTTTTCAAATATGTAACGCTTTGCCAAAGACGCTCGTGGAAGTAAAAGGCAACCGTATTGACCATAGGCTCTATCATCGCAATTAGACTGCCGATTAGAATATCACCAGTAAGAATGTAAGCGACGCTGAACGCAATGGCGAAGTGAATTGAGGCAAAAGTTAATGTCTTTTTCATGAGATGATCCAGTCATAGGCTTCGATAGGATCATTATTGATAATTATTATCATTAGTTAAATTTGATTGAAACTATATATTCAATAGTTTTTAACTATTGACTAGGCGTACATGGTACGCCTTTCGATACAAGTCTTTAATGAATTTAACCTTGAGGTTTAATGACTAAAACATTGATGGGTGAGTTTTCTACCACTTTGCTGGCGACAGAGCCCAGCATCACTTTATCTAATTTTGAGCGTTTGTGACTAGGCATCACGATAAGATCGGCATTGATCTTTTTAGCACAATCTAAAATAGACGTATATGGCTTACCTTCAACGACGTATGTTTGGTATGAAATGCTTTGAGGTATATGTTTTTGAGCAAATGACTCAAGTTGTTTTTCAACATCTTGTTTCATTTTTGCAGCGGCATCTTTGGGAAAATAAGTTGCTACCATAGACATATGTATCCCAGGTAGGACATTAAGTAGGTGGAGCTTTGCCTGGGAATGTTCAGCATGCCAAATTGCTGCTTCAAGCGCTTTATCAGAAAAGCCACCGTCGTTTAAATCGACTGGAACAAGAACATGTTTATACATTGGGTACTCTCTCATGTAAACCGAGCCAGCAGTTAGTTTGCTTGGCTCGGTAATAAGTGTAGCTTCACTTATTGCTATTATGTTAAGTACGATTAACTTGTTTGCTGAATAATTTCATCATTCCGTACTCGCCGTTTTTGGTTTAGCCCTAAACCAATAAGGAGTATCAGAGCTGGGACAAACACCCATTCTTTCATTGGTCGATCAGCTGCAGTGATTACAGAGCTTACTTCCCAATCAAAGTCAATTCCTGCCGTTTCTGCTGGACTGCCAAATTCGACCATATCCACAAATACTTTATCATCGACCTGTTTTAAAACCAGCCCCATAGAGCTGATGCGGTCAGCGGCGGATTTCGCGTTTTCATCAAAAGGTAAGCGCACCGTCTTACTAATGAAATCGCCCTCAATATTTTCGCCAGCAACCATAAGTTCGATATCTTGTCCAACGGGTAAACTCTCAGCAATTTGTTGGATGTCAGAGCCAGGATGGAGCTCTTTGGATGGGTATATCTGATCCCACCAATAACCCGGACGGAAGAAAGTAAAAGTGAGTAAGAGTAATAGTAGAGTTTCCCACCATTTATTTTTGGTAAACCACCACCCTTGCGTTGCGGCTGAGAAGATCAACATGGCGGCAATAGATGATAGTACGGTCAGTAGTAAATGCCACCATGTGTCAATACCAATTAAGAGCAATTGGGTATTGAAAATGAACATGAAAGGCAATATTGCGGTACGGATATCATAAGTGAATCCCTGAATACCTGTCCTAATTGGATCTGACTTGGCGATGGCAGCAGCGGCGAATGCAGCCAGTCCAACCGGTGGGGTATCGTCAGCCAATATACCGAAATAAAACACAAATAGGTGTACTGCAATCAGCGGGATGATTAACCCGCTTTGTGCTCCTAATGTGACAATAACAGGAGCCATAAGCGTTGATACTACGATGTAGTTGGCTGTTGTGGGGAGTCCCATTCCAAGGATTAAGCTAATTACTGCAGTAAACAACAGCATCAAAATTATATTGCCACCTGAAATAAATTCGACAAAGTCTGTCATCACCAAGCCAATTCCGGTTAGCGTGACAGCTCCAACGACGGTCCCCGCAGCGGCAGTAGCAACACTGATGCCAATCATATTACGAGCGCCAGACACCAAACTTTCAAGTAGATCAACAAACCCAGCGGTTGCCTCTTCGACAATATTACCTTGTTTGGATATGAAGGAAATCAGAGGGCGCTGAGTAATGATGATGAAAATCATAAATACGGTTGCCCAAAATGCTGATAGACCGGGAGAGAAGCGCTCTACGGTAAGACACCACACCAAAACTACAATAGGCAATAGATAATGCAGTCCAGACTTGATGGTTGGCGAAGGATCAGGAACTTCGGTAAGTTCGGCATTGACATCGAGCGTTCCCTCATTAGCGTTTCTTGCTGAAACACTAATCAGCGTAATATAAGCGATCACTAAAGCCGATACCACAATAGGGGTTGCAGCAGCGCCAAAGACATCCTTAGTCCAGCCCACACCGTAGTATACGGCTGCACTTATTATACATAGACCTAAGATGGTACCAGTGAAAGAGAGTAAGCTTTGCACAATAGTTGGAGTGTGTCGACGCGGTAATCCTTGCATACCTGCTTTGCATGCTTCTAGGTGAACAATATAGATCAAAGCAATATAGGATATTAAAGCTGGTAGGATAGCTGCCTTGATCACCTCAACGTAGGAAATACCAACATACTCCACCATAAGAAAAGCAGCTGCACCCATAATGGGCGGAGTAAGCTGGCCGTTAGTTGAGGCTGCGACTTCAACTGCGCCTGCTTTTGTGCCAGGAAACCCAACTCTTTTCATGAGAGGGATGGTGAATGTGCCTGTTGTCACCACATTGGCAATAGAAGAGCCAGAGACGATACCTGATAAACCCGATGCAACGACGGCGGCTTTAGCAGGCCCCCCGCGCATGTGTCCAAGCAAGGAGAAAGCAACCTTGATGAAATAAGCGCCTGCCCCCGCGCGCTCTAACATGGCGCCGAATAGTACAAATAGAAAGACGAAGGATGAAGAAACCCCCAGAGCTACACCGAACACACCTTCTGTCGTTAACCAAAGGTGTGACATAGCTTTATTAAGGCTTGCTCCTTTGTGTGCGATGACATCGGGCATATAAGGTCCACCAAAGGTGTACAACAAAAACACGGCTGCTACAACCATTAGTGGCGGGCCCAGAGCTCGGCGAGTTGCTTCAAGCAGTAGAATCATTCCGATCACAGCCACAACAACATCCGTTGTGGTTGGAGCGCCTGAACGGCCGGCCAGTTCAGTATAAAAAATGTAAATATATCCAGCAGAAAAACTGCTAGCTAAAGCTAAAATCCAGTCGGTAAGTGGAATTTTATTACGTGGTGAACTCTTTAGTGCTGGGTATGCCGTAAAAGCTAAAAATATAGCGAACATCAAATGTATGGAGCGCGCTTCAGTATCATTTAGTACGCCAAAGTTGAAAATGAAGGGAAGGGGAGATGCATACCAAAGTTGGAATAATGACCAACACAAAGGGGTAAACCACAGGATGCGCGCCGAAATTCCATCAGGAGAACGGGCTCCAGTGTCGGCTTGAGCCACCATTTCTTGCACATCTTGAGTCGGAGAAGTGGTCTTCGACATGTACTAAATCCTTATTATATATGGCCTGTCTTTTTATGATTATTAGAGTTTTAATCGGTATTGTTTAGTAAACGTGTTAAACAACACCACACATGCTCATTGCCATGCAGTGATAGATATGAATAAAGAGGAGCCTCAAAGTTATGAAGCTCCTCTTTAATGAGGTGAGCTATAAGTACGAATGAACTCGTGGTCAAAGCCTCGCTAGCCTCTTAGCTAAGTAAAGTCGTTACTTCAATAAGCCAACTTCTTTGTAGTATTTTTCAGCACCTGGATGAAGAGGGATTGATAGGCCAGCTTTGACCATTTGCTCTTTTTTCAGGTTTGCAAAAGCAGGATGCAAGCGCTTGAATGTATCGAAGTTTTCAAATACCGACTTTGCAACATTGTATGCAACATCATCAGATACATCTGAAGTTGTCACCATAGTCGCAGCAACACCGAAGCTGTTTACATCTTTATCGGTTCCACGATACATGCCTGCAGGAACGGTACTGAATGCGTAGTACGGGTTATCGGCAACGATTTTATCAATCTTTGAACCTGTTACAGAGATGAGTTTAGCATCACAAGATGTTGTTGCTTCTTTGATTGATCCGTTTGGATGACCAACCACGTAGACAAATGCATCGATCTTGTTGTCACAAAGCGCTTGTGAGCGCTCAGAACCTTTTAGTTCAGATGCAAGTTTAAAGCTCTCTTTTGTCCAGCCCATAGCATCCATTACCACACCCATAGTTGCTCTGTCACCAGAACCTGGGTTGCCTATGTTGACGCGCTTACCTTCAAGGTCTGAAATGTTTTCAATTTTGGAGTCTGAACGTGCAATGATGTTAAAAGGTTCTGTGTGTAAAGAGAACACTGCGCGCAGTTTCTTGTAGGGACCCTGTTCAGAGAACTTACTTGTTCCGTTGTATCCATGATACTGCCAGTCAGACTGCACAATACCAAAGTCAAGTTCACCAGCTCTGATGGTGTTTACATTGTAGATTGAACCACCAGTAGACTCGACAGAACAACGAATATTGTGTTCTTTGCGCCCTTTGTTAACCAGTTTACAAATTGCACCGCCTGTTGGATAGTAAACCCCTGTAACAGAGCCTGTCCCGATAGTAATAAACTCTTGAGCGCTAACTGTACCAGTTCCGATTACTGTTGCTGCAATCACACCAACTTTAATCAACTTGCTTAATGCCATGAATTTCCCTTCCTTTATACATTACTTGTCCTACGGCAGTATGACTTACCGCGGAAGTTTTCGAGTCACGAAAACGGCATCTTTTTCAATCCGTATGTTGAAAAAGTGGCTGAATAATACCAAATAATTTGTCCACAATTACACAATTGTTAAAATTTATGATGTGTTTATATTTTTATCACCTTGTGTTTTTGGTTTTGTTTTTTATTTTTTATCCATAAAAATCAAATATTTATTGTGATTATGATGGCGCTGTAGGATTTTTGAAAGATGTGATTCGAGTCACGTCAGTGATATGGCTTTGTGACTCATAACATTGAGCTATACCTAGCTTCATCCCGTGTATTCAAATAACTCGCAGACTGACCGAAATAGTTGCTCTGTCGTGATATTAAGTGTTGGAGTGATAAAAATTGTGTCATCTCCAGCGACGACACCCAAGATACCTTCAGATTTACCTAGAGAATCAAGAAGGCGAGCAATTAATTGAGCAGCACCTGGTCCGGTATGAATAACCACCAATGCTGCATTGTGATCTATATCTAAAACCAGTTCACGTAGAGAGCTAGATACGGTTGGTACTCCGAGCTCCGCTGGCAAGCAATAAACCATTTCCATTTTCGCATTGCGCGTACGTACTGCTCCAAACTTGGTTAACATACGAGAGACTTTGGACTGATTAATATTTTCAAAGCCTTCATTTTTGAGTGCTTCAACTATATCTCCTTGTGAACCAAAACGTTCTTCCTTTAGTAGGGCTTTAAAGGCTCGAACGAGATTATCTTGTTTTTCTGAGTGGCGCATGTTTTTTCCAGTCATAGTTATTATTAAGATTGAATGCATATTCTCGCATAGATATTCACTTTGTGCCAATGATGAGACTCAATTCTGCTTGAGCTGTCACTGTAAACTTGAATAGTTTACAGTCAGTATGACTCGATATAATGGAGCAGGATTTTAACTTGATTAATTAGGTGCAAACGCTTGTGCTATCGGGGTACTGGTGTGTTGCGCAAGGTCGCAAAGCTGGCGTTAATTGATTGTAATCAGTATGTGATTGCTATAGTTTTGGACGGCGTTGATTTAAAGCATCTCAAGAAATAAAAAGAGATACCATCTCAAGGAGAACTACGATGAAAGTAGCCGTAATTGGTGCCGCTGGTGGCATCGGTCAAGCCTTAGCCCTTTTACTGAAAAATCACCTACCTGCTGGTTCCGACCTTGCTCTGTATGATATTGCTCCTGTGACGCCAGGCGTTGCAGCGGATTTAAGCCATATCCCAACACCTGTATCCATTAAAGGGTATGCAGGTGAAGACCCAACTCCAGCACTTGAAAGTGCGGATATTGTGTTGATTTCTGCTGGTGTGGCTCGTAAACCAGGAATGGATCGCGCTGACCTGTTTAATGTCAATGCAGGCATTGTTAAATCACTTGCTGAAAAAATTGCCAAAGTTTGTCCTAAAGCTATGGTTGGTATTATTACTAACCCGGTTAACACTACTGTGCCAATTGCTGCGGAAGTTTTGAAAAAAGCTGGCGTTTATGACAAGCGTCGTTTGTTTGGGGTGACAACACTTGATGTTATTCGCTCTGAAACATTTGTTGCTGAGCTTAAAGGTAAATCTCCGGCAGATATCCAAGTTCCTGTCATTGGTGGACATTCAGGTGTTACTATTTTACCTCTCCTTTCACAGGTGAAAGGCGTTGAATTTAGCTCTGATGAAGTCGCAGCATTAACAAAACGTATTCAGAATGCGGGTACAGAAGTTGTTGAAGCTAAGGCCGGTGGCGGCTCAGCGACTCTTTCTATGGGGCAGGCAGCATGTCGATTTGGTCTTTCTCTTGTTAAAGCCCTTCAGGGTGAAGAAGTGATTGATTATGCTTACGTTGAAGGTAATGGTGAGCATGCTCCATTCTTTGCTCAACCTGTAAAACTAGGTAAAAACGGTGTAGAAGAAGTATTGAGCTATGGTGAGCTTAGTGCATTCGAAAAAGACGCGCTTGATGGAATGCTTGATACACTAAACGGCGATATTAAAATTGGCGTTGATTTTGCCCAGTAAGAAAAACCAGTTCCAGTCTAAAAGTCGACAATTTGTCGGCTTTTTTTGATCCTTTTTACTGATTGAAATGTATAAGTCTCAGTCAATAAGGAGTGAAAAAATGGACATAAGCGAAATTGAAAAAGGCATGCTGGTAGGGTTTGAGCAAGGTGTCGGTAAGATCCTAGCGATTGATGTGCAAAACAATACGGTACTTTTAGAAGAAAGGGCGTCGCGTCACCAATTCTCCGCAGAGATCAGCGAGTTAATGGATGATCCACAGCTTCATATAGGCTGTGATAAGTATTATTAAAAAAGCGAGCTAGTCAGCTCGCTTTCCACCGATCTAACTATTTGCGCACGGCAATAGCTTCAATTTCGATACCTACATCTTTTGGTAAGCGAGCCACTTCCACACATGAACGTGCTGGGTAGTTAGCTACACCATGGTCGTCGAAGAACTTCCCATACACCTCGTTTACCGTCCCAAAATCATTAAGATCTTTAACAAATACCGTCATTTTTACAATGTCTGAAACGGCCAATCCAGATGCTTGTACTACCGCTTTTACATTGTTTAATGATTGCAGCGCTTGCTCAGCGATATTTGATGAGACGTCGCCAGTCTCAGGGTTTACTGGGATTTGGCCAGAAGTAAGAACCATGTTACCTAAATCAACACCTTGGACATATGGGCCTATTGCAGCAGGAGCTGAATCTGTATGCAGTACTTTAGTCATTATTGTATTCCACCTGTGAGGAGTGCTTTGTTATCAGAAAAACTTAGTCTGCCGCGAAACTGAAATGGGGTAAAGAAAAATCCCCGCAAAAACAAGCAGGGATGTGAGATGATGACAAAGCCATCCAATTATCGTTCAGTGACTATCTCTCGAGAAAAGACCTTCTCGCAATACTTACATTTAAGACGAATGTCTTGTTTCTTTTCAAAAACCTTAAAGCTGCTTTCTACAGGTTCATTATGAGTAATGCAGTTACTGTTTGGGCATTCGAAGACATTGTTTATTTGCTCAGGCAAATCGAGCGCTAATTTCTTAACGACCTCATAGTTTTCAATTTGGTTCACTGTCGCGTGCGGAGCATACAATGCCAGTTTACTGGCTTGTTCTTCGCTGATAAAAACGTTTTCTATCTTAAGTAGGTCTTTGTGACCAAGCGCTGATGAAGGTAAGTTAAGCCCTATGGTGACGCGTTGCTCTGACTTATGCATAGAGAAGAGCTTGAGCACCTTAATTCCTATTTGAGCTGGAATATGGTCAATTACCGTACCATTTTTAATTGCTTCAACCTGCAATTGAGTTTCTTTGGCCATGATAGTTCTCCCTATTACAGTTGTTGGTTAAGGACAAGAGCGAGCAATGCTTCACGAGCATAAACGCCATTTTCCGCTTGTTCGAAATAGTAAGCGTGAGGCGTCTTATCGACATCCACTGTAATTTCATCAACCCGTGGCAGTGGATGTAGGACTTTAAGGTTGCTCCGCGCTCCTTCAAGTAATGCAGCCGTAAGAATATATGCAGATTTGATATGCGCGTATTCTGATTCATCAAAACGCTCTTTTTGCACTCGAGTCATATATAAAATATCCAGCTCAGGGATCACGCTTTCCATATCAGTATGCATGCTGTACTGAATCCCAGCTTCGTCTAGTTCTTCGCAGATATAATCTGGCATTGCTAAAGCTTCAGGCGCAATGAAGTAGAATCGAATATGGTTGAATTTTGCTAAAGCTTGAGTGAGAGAGTGAACAGTGCGACCGTATTTAAGATCACCCACAAAGGCTACATTAAGGTTGTCTAGCTTGCCTTGGGTTTCTGCTATCGAGAATAAATCCAGTAAGGTTTGAGTTGGGTGCTGGTTTGCGCCGTCGCCTGCGTTAATTACGGGCACGCGATTGGAAAACTCTGAAGCCAAACGAGCCGCCCCCTCTTGTGGATGGCGCATGACAAAGGCATCCACATAAGACGAAATGACTTGCACCGAGTCCGATAGTGTTTCGCCCTTTTTGGCTAAGGAGGTATTCCCGCCATTATCGAAGCCTATTACACTGCCGCCTATACGTTGAATTGCCGTTTCAAAAGAGAGGCGAGTTCGTGTTGATGGCTCAAAAAAACAGCTTGCGACCACCTTATCTTTAATCAGTGTTGGATTTGGCTCTGCTTTGAGTTGACCTGCGGTTTTGACAATCAGTTCCAGCTCGTCTCGAGACAGTTCTGGAATTGAGATAATGTGCTTGTTGTAAAGCGTATTGGTCATAATCATCGTCCCATCTGTATGTTAGGCAATAAAAAAGCCCCCTATAAAGGAGGCTTTAAAAATCGGCGGAAATAGTAAAAAAACCAAGCCAGTAAGCATTGGGGCTTACCCTGTGCAAATCTCTTTGTTGAGCACCTTTACGTGGCATTTGGTCACTACCTCCAGACAAATTGCCCAGCATTATACGCTGAAGATTGACCAAGGCAAGCGTTTACGTCGAATCTTGATGGTGTAAACTTTGTAGAAACTAAGCGCCTAGTGTGGCGACCATCACAGCCTTGATGGTGTGCATGCGATTTTCAGCCTCATCAAAGACGATTGAATACTGAGACTCAAACACGTCTTCAGTGACTTCGAGCCCACTCATGCCATATTTGTCTGCCACCTCTTTACCTATCTTGGTTTCGTCGTTATGAAAAGCCGGTAAGCAATGCATAAATTTCACATCGGGATTGCCTGTTTTCTCTATTGTTGCCATATTGACTTGATAAGGTTTCATTTGTGCAACTCTGGTATCCCAAGCGTCAGGGGCTTCTCCCATAGACACCCAAACATCGGTATAGAGAAAATCACAACCTTTGACGCCTTCATCAACACTTTCTGTCAGCGTGATAATTGCACCCGTTTGCTTAGCGATATGCTGGCAGGTTTCCACCAGTGCATGCTCTGGCCAATAAGCTTTAGGCGCAACGAGTCTAATATTCATGCCCATTTTTGCTGCGCCGACAAGTAAAGAATTGCCCATGTTATTACGTGCATCACCCAGATACGCAAAGGTAATTTCATGCAGCTGTTTTCCGTTGCTATGTTCTATCATGGTCAACAAGTCGGCGAGAATTTGGGTTGGATGGAATTCATTAGTCAAACCATTCCATACAGGGACGCCAGCGTATTGTCCTAATTCTTCAACAATGCTTTGTTCAAATCCACGATACTCAATGCCATCATACATTCGTCCTAGTACTCTTGCGGTATCTTTCATCGACTCTTTGTGACCAATTTGAGAACCTGATGGGCCAATGTAAGACACTTGTGCGCCTTGATCAAAAGCGGCGACTTCAAATGCGCAGCGGGTTCGAGTTGATGCTTTTTCAAAGATCAAAGCGATATTTTTTCCGCACAGCTTTTTCTGTTCAGTACCTGAATACTTAGCTTTTTTTAGGTCCGCAGCCAAGTCGATTAAGAATTGAATCTCTTTAGGTGAGAAGTCGAGTAGTTTAAGAAAATTCCTGTTGCGTAAGTTGAAAGCCATGATAACCCCAGAGTCTTGTGTTGTTAGGGTTATTTATAACTAAATATGTTTTATTTGTGAATAATTATTTGCGGGATATGGTAAATATCCCGCGATAAGGGTTATAAATTTTCTTCTGCAAACTCGGCCAAGCGACTTCGAACCACACCATTTAGGTGAACATTGGCGCTGCCTTCAAAGTTCTTAAAGCGCTCAACCATATAGGTCAGTCCTGAAGTGACAGGGGTTAAGTAGTGAGAATCGATTTGCGCTAAGTTACCCGAACAGACAATTTTCGTACCTTCCCCGCAACGGGTAATGATGGTTTTTATTTGCGAGGCCGTTAGGTTCTGACACTCATCAAGCAGCACGAAAGCGTTTTGGATGGATCGCCCGCGCATAAAGTTGATCGATTTAAACTGAATGTTAGCTTTATCACAGATGTATTTTAAAGAGCCTTCAGTACAGTGATCATGTTTATGCAAGGCTTCGAGAGTATCGGTCACGGCGGCGAGCCAAGGCAACATTTTCTCTTCTTCTGTGCCAGGTAGGAAACCAATCGACTCGCCAATATCTGGTGTATTTCGAGTGACAATGATTTTATCAAACATACCTTTTTCTATAGTTTGCTCGAGAGCGGAAGCCATTGCGAGCAAGGTTTTACCACTACCAGCAGCTCCAGTCATAATGACAAGATCAATTTCAGGATCTAAAAGGGCATCTAGCGCCATACCTTGATAAACATTTTTCGGTGTGATGTCCCAAGCACGGCGATTCATCATTCGCTCTCGACTAAGATCTTTTAAGGTGATCTTGTCGGGTTTGATATCTTCGACTCGCCCTGCAAAGTCGCTGCCTTCGTCGATGACATATTGATTGATATAAGTAGGCTCAAAAGGTTCACGATCAAGGGTGTGATAAGTATTGCCTGCGTAGGTTTTGCTTTCGACTTGGTCAACATTACTCCAGAATTCACCTTCGATTTGTTGGAACCCCTTGGTGAGGTATTGAACATCATCAATCAGTTGATCGGTTCGATAATCCTCAACAAAACGTACACCAGCGCCTTTGGCACGCAAGCGCATGTTGATGTCTTTCGTGATGAGAATCACTTCGCGCGGCGCACGTTTGTTCTGTAGGTACAAAACAGCATTGAGAATGCGGTTGTCGCCTGCCTTGTCAGCAAAGGCTTTTACCGTTTCTTGTAACTCGAAATCGGCAAGAATTGAGATATGTCCTGTATGTTCTTTATCTCGATTGATTGGAATACCCTCTGAAATTTCATCAGGGGTTGCGTCTTTGAACATGGCTTCCATAGCTCGAATCGCTACCCGAGCATCGCGAGCAACGTCGCGCTTGCTGTCTTTGATTCGATCTAGTTCTTCGAGGACTGTCATAGGTATGACTACATCGTGCTCTTGAAAGGAATAAATAGCTAAAGGTTCGTGAAGAAGGATGTTGGTGTCTAGGACAAAAAGTTTCCGATCCGTGTCACCCATAAGCGTCTCCTTGCCGAGATACGGCTGATTTGCCAATCACAATCGCTTGTGTATTGGCTTACTTGCGTTGGCTTGTAGCATGACGCTAAGTCGCTTGTGGATCGCTGTCGGTTAGCTGTTATGCTACAAACCCGTGTTGATCGTCATGTCAGTAATGCATCTCTTGTGCCAGTCGGAAAATTGACGCCAAAATTTGCACTCCCAACTATGAGTATAAGTGAGATCTGCGGCTCTCCCTTCCAGAACTGCCACTCTTTTCTTACAGTTTGATGTCATGCAAAAGATGGAGAAAAAATTGTTGTTTTTTGAGGTGTTTGTACGTGACCAACATCACAGCTTGCAGTAATATTAGCGACCGTTTTTGCGTACTTTCTGATTATATGATTCTCCTGCCATCAGGCTGTCATGTTGCGCAAGAATAACTAAGATAATTAGACCCATTTTTGAATTCAACAGGTGAGGTAGTCGATTCATGACATTTGCTTTGGGCCAGCGCTGGATAAGCGATACGGAAAGCGATTTAGGTTTAGGAACTGTAGTTGCATTGGACAATCGTACTGTGACACTTATGTTTGCAGCGTCCGAAGAAAACCGAGTTTACTCTCGTAACGATGCGCCTGTTACTCGTGTCACTTTTAACACGGGTGATCTTGTAGATAGTCAGGAAGGATGGTCACTTAAAGTTGAGCAGGTTGTGGAAGAGCAGGGCCTCTTTACCTACATAGGAACCCGTGAAGATACTGACGAGCATGACGTCACTTTACGTGAAATTATGCTTAGCAACCAAATTCGATTTAATAAACCGCAAGATAAATTGTTCGCGGGCCAAATCGATCGTATGGACAATTTTGTACTGCGCTATCGAGCGCTAGTGAATCAGTACCAGCAACATAAGAGTCCGATGCGTGGTTTGTGTGGTATGCGAGCAGGTTTGATTCCGCATCAACTTTACATTGCTCATGAAGTTGGCCGCCGACACGCCCCGCGTGTACTCCTCGCTGATGAAGTCGGTCTAGGTAAAACCATTGAAGCTGGTATGATCATTCACCAGCAAGTGTTGGCCGGTCGTGCTGAGCGCATTCTGATTGTGGTTCCAGAAACCTTGCAGCATCAATGGTTAGTGGAAATGATGCGCCGCTTTAATCTGCACTTTTCTATTTTTGATGAAGAGCGCTGTATAGAAGCGTTTGCCGATGCCGACAATCCGTTTGATACCCAGCAATACGTCTTGTGTTCTTTGGATTTTCTGCGTAAAAGCCGCAAACGTTTTGAGCAGGCTTTGGAAGGGGAATGGGATTTATTGGTGGTGGATGAAGCGCACCACCTTGAGTGGAGTCCGGAAAAACCGAGTCGGGAATACCAAATCATTGAAGGCTTGGCTGAAAACACCCCAGGCGTGTTGCTGCTAACCGCAACACCAGAACAACTTGGCCGAGAAAGCCATTTTGCTCGTCTGCGTTTGCTCGATTCTGATCGCTTTTATGACTACCAAGCCTTTGTTGAAGAAGAAGAGCAATATGCGCCGGTTGCAGATTCAGTCAGCGCCTTGTTTTCTGGTGAGTCTTTATCTAACGGTGCCAAAAACCAAATCACTGAGCTACTGACAGAGCAAGATGTTGAACCCTTATTTCGCATTATAGAAAATGATTCTCAGGAAGCGGAAAAAGCCAAAGCTCGTCAGGAATTGATTGATAATCTGATGGACCGTCACGGTACGGGGCGTATTTTATTTCGTAATACTCGCGCGGCGATTAAAGGCTTTCCGGTTCGTAATCTTCATATGTTACCTATGCCGATCCCTTCTCAGTACGCCACGTCGATGCGTGTTTCTGGTTTAATCGGTGGCAAGATTAGCCAAGAAGCTCGCGCGTTAAAAAACCTCTACCCAGAGGAAATTTTTCAAGAATTTGAGGGTGATGAAGCCAGCTGGTGGCAGTTTGACTCACGTGTGAATTGGCTGATCGAAAAAATTAAGCAAAAGCGCAGTGAAAAAATCTTGGTCATAGCGTCGCGCTCTACAACCGCATTGCAATTAGAGCAAGCACTGCGCGAGCGTGAAGGTATTCGGGCCACGGTTTTTCATGAGGGTATGTCTATTCTAGAGCGAGATAAAGCGGCGGCTTATTTTGCACAGGAAGAAGGTGGCGCTCAGGTGCTGATTTGCAGTGAAATTGGCTCTGAGGGGCGTAACTTCCAGTTTGCAAATCAACTGGTAATGTTCGATTTGCCATTCAACCCTGATCTTTTAGAGCAGCGCATTGGCCGCCTTGACCGTATTGGTCAAAATCGAGACATTGATATCCATGTTCCCTATTTAGAGCAAACCTCACAGGCTATTTTAGCTCGTTGGTTTAACGAAGGTTTGAATGCGTTTGCTGATACCTGCCCAACAGGGCGAGCTGTATATGATGAGTTCTCTGGCCGTTTAATTGAAATGTTGGCTACAGGCGATACCACAGAGCTCGATGACGTGATTGCCCAATCGGCAGCCATGAATCAAACTCTGAAGGCACAGCTTGAACAAGGCCGAGATCGCTTGCTTGAAATGCACTCAAATGGCGGTGAGAAGGCGCAGGAAATCGTTGAAAGTATCGCGGCCACTGATGGCGATACCAATTTGGTCACCTTTGCTTTAAGCCTGTTTGATACTATCGGTCTGAATCAGGATGATAAAGGCGAGAACGCCATAGTGGTCACGCCATCTGAGCATATGATGGTGCCAAGTTATCTAGGGCTGCCTTATGAAGGCGCGACCATCACTTTTGATCGTAATACGGCTTTGTCTCGCGAAGATATGAACTTTATCAGTTGGGAACACCCAATGATTCAAGGAGGGATTGATCTTCTGATGAGCGAAGGGGTAGGCACAGCTGCGGTATCTTTGCTTAAGAACAAGGCATTGCCGGTTGGTACCATGCTGCTTGAGCTGGTTTACAAAGTGGATGCACAAGCGCCAAAGCGCAGCGGTATTAGCCGATTTTTGCCTGCCACCCCAATTCGCCTTATGTTAGACGGTAAAGGCAGCGATTTGTCTGAGCAGGTTGAGTTTGAAAGCTTTAACCGCCAGCTTAGCCCTGTGGGGCGCCATATGGCGACCAAATTAGTTTCATCGGTTCAGCCACAAGTGCATCAAATGATCACAGCGGGCGAAGAGCTTATCATGGATAAAGTCGCTGCTGTGCGCGAGCAGGCGCAGCGTGATATGAAAGCCAGTCTAAATACAGAGCTGGAGCGCTTACAGGCACTCAAAGCGGTCAACCCAAATATCCGTGATGAGGAATTAAGTGCAATTGAGCAGCAGATAAGCCAATTAGATAGCTACATTGCTAAAGCTCAATATCAGCTTGATTCATTGCGCTTAATTGTCGTCTCTCACAACTAAGCGTTCTTTGTGTAAAAAAGACAAGTAAAATAAGAAAAGGCCTGATGTCGATGCTTAATCGCAGTCAGGCCTTTTTTATTTGATCCGCTTATATCAACCAGTTCCACCAGAAGAAGACCGCCAAAAAGCCAAACAAATAGATAAGCCCTAAGATAGAAAGCCATTTCATTGGTTTAGTAAGTGCAAGTGGTTTGGGTAATTTGGTGTTGGAGACAAGAATAAAGTTCAGTAGGGCAAAGAAGGGGGTGGTAATAAAGGCTAGAGTTAAGCTGACATAAAGAGCCGATAAAACCGAAGAAAGCCAGAATAAAATTAGAGCCAGCGCCGCAAATGCAATCAAGATCATCCATATCACTGACGCCTTGTGGCTGATTTCTTCGCGCTCTTGCAATAAACGCTGAGCTTCAGCAATCGCGCGCGCATGGCCATCTATAGCTGTAATTGTGCTACCAAAGATGCAACAAAAGGCCACCGCTGCGATAAGATAGTAGGTCGATTGCCCAACTTTGGATGTATAACCATCAATTAATTGATTAGAAAACTCAACGCCGGATTGGGAAAACTCCAATCCGCTGCCATAAAACACCAGAACGCCAAGCGCCAGAAAAGCCAGCGCTAACAGCACAGTAGCTATATAGTGTGCATTAAAATCAAACAATACTGACTTAGCACTTACCTTATATTTAGATTGTTGTTCTTTTAGCCATATTGACGTCATGCTGGATACTTCTATTGGGGCAGGCATCCATACCATGGCGGCGATAATAAAACCTATCGCTGCGGTAGACCAAGGTGTTGTTTCTTGTATAGGAACAGGGCTCTCTAAAGTTTGAGATGCGGCTAAAGCGAGCGCGGCGATTAGCGTCATTATTAGAACTAGCATAATGGCTTTTGAAATACTATTAAGCACACCATAGCGCCGAGAAAACAGCGCAAGTAAGCACATGGCCACTATGAGCATGGATAAGCTTTTCAATGATAAGTCAAAAGGTAAAAGATGGCCGAGTAGATTGGCACTAAATAGCAAGAAGGCAGACACATTTACTATACCAGAGATAGTGCATACGCTTAAAAATAACCAAAGAAATGCTTGTCCAAGCTTGGCGTAGCCTTCGACTAAACTTTCACCAGTTGCAGCGGTATATTGGATGCTGGCGCGAAAAAAGGGGTATTTTAGAAGATTTATTAGAAGGATGACTATCGCGATTTGCCAGCCATAGGTGGCGCCAGCTTGGGTAGATGCGACCAGATGAGAGCCACCCACCGCGGCGGTTGCCATCATAATACCTGGACCTGTTGAGCGCGCCAGTTGCAGCAAAGATAATTTGCTTTGACTGTCTGATGTGGAAATAGTATCCATATAAAACCTAGGGTAAAACCTTGTGTTACTTCAATAAATTGCCGTACGAATATCATATTCCACTGGTGTGTTAAAACTCATTTACATGGAAAAAACCAAATAAGATTTTAATATGTAAGTTTTATCACACATGCAGCTGAAATATGCTGTTGTTATTATTACTAATATGACGTTTTTCTGAGAACGTACAACAGGTGTTTTAAACAAAAAGCCATCTTGAACTGGGTTTAAGATGGCTAAGTGCGGCATAATTGTATTTAGATGCTGCGCTGCTAGCGCCTACTCATTACTTGCCTTATGTTCTTACTAATCTACAGTAACCATTTCCACCAGAAGAAGGCAGCTAAAAAGCTAAATAAATAGACAAGCCCTATTATCGATAGCCACTTCATCGGTTTACTTAAAGCCAAAGATTTGGGTAAATCCGATTTTGATACAAGAATAAAGTTAAGCAGGGCAAAAAATGGTGTGGTTATAAATGCGATAACCATAGCAAAGTCTAACATGGTCATTAGACTTGACGCCCAAAAAATAATAATTGAGAGTGCCGCTAATGAAATAGAGATCATCCATATGTGCGTCACTTTATCATTTATTTTGTTTTGGTCTTGCAATAGGCGCTGCGACTCAGAAATTGCGCGACTGTAGCCATCAATCACAGTAATTGTGCTGCCAAAGATGCAAAGAAAAGCAATGGTTGCGATAAGATAGCGCGACCACTCACCAATGGTTGCAGTATATAAGCTGACTAATTGATGAGAAAAACCTAATCCTGATTTTGAAAACTCTATATCACTTCCATGCAGAACTAAAGCTCCAAGGGCGAGAAAGACAATCGCCAGCATCGCGGTACCTATATAGCCGATATTAAAATCAAATAGAGCCGATTGAGCTGTGACTTTGCTCTGATCCTGTTGGCTTTTTAACCACATAGAGGTCATGCTTGATATTTCCATTGGTGCTGGCATCCACCCCATCATAACTATGATAAAGCCAATTCCTGCGATTGACCATGGAGAGGGTGATTCAAATGATGGGGGAGCTTCTATTGGATTGTTTGCCGCAATGATTACTGCCGTTACAGTTGAGACAATAAGTACTGCCATTATGGCTTTAGAAACAGTGTTTAGGGCCTTGTAGTGACCCGCGATTAAAATACATAAACAGAAAGCCACTATAGCAGAGGATAATGTAGAAGCAGGTAGCTCGATGGGCATGAAATAGCCTAATAGACTGGTGCTAAACAAAAGTAATGCTGCTGTTGTGACCACGCCACAGATGGTATTCAAAATGGCAAATAGCCATAGATAGGCATGGCCTAATTTTGCATAACCTTCAACTAAGCTTTCACCTGTTCCAGCGGTATACTGAACACTGGCACGAAAAAAAGGGTATTTTAACAGGTTTACCAGCAAAACTAAACCAACAAGTTGCCAGCCATAGATGGCGCCAGCTTTCGTTGATGCGACTAGGTGAGAGCCACCGACTGCTGCAGTCGCCATCATAATACCAGGTCCCAGTGAGCGGGTCAGTTGCGACATTGAGAATTTGCTGTGATTCTCAGATGTGGAGATAGTATCCATAAAATTCCTAGGGTAAAAAACTTGTATTGCCTATATATTGGGGCGTACGAATATCACATTTTGTAGGTGGGTTAAAACTTGTTTACATTGAAAAAATAAAATAACACTTTAATATGTTCAATTCATCACATAGATGCTTTGTTATGGTGTTTTATTTGTTATTTAAATGAGGGTATTTATGGCGATGCAACACTATTGTCCGCCGACCAAGCCTTGGATACATAGTGTATTTGAAGACCAAGATATCATCATAGTGCATAAGCCTTCTGGGCTATTGTCTGTGCCTGGGCGTGACAAAGCGCATTCTGATAGCATGTGGAGCCGCTTAATAGAGAGTCATCCTGATTGTCAGCCAGTTCATCGGTTGGATATGTGTACATCTGGTATTATGCTGTTTGCTAAGAATAAAGCAGCGGAATCGGCACTTAAAAAGCAATTCCAATTTCGCCTTACTCACAAGGTGTATTACGCACGAGTCTGGGGAGAGTTAGAACAGCAACAAGGCTTGATAGACTTACCTCTTATCTGTGACTGGCCAAATAGACCAAGACAAAAAGTGTGTTTTGAGCAGGGTAAAGCCTCACAAACTGAGTTTGAAGTGGTTAAGCGTGAAAAAGGCACCACGATTGTGCGTTTGTTGCCTATTACTGGGCGCTCACATCAATTACGTGTTCACATGCAAGCATTAGGTTATCCTATTGTGGGCGATGAATTTTACGCTCAAGGCGAAGCCTTTGAAAACTTTGAACGTTTGGGATTACATGCAGCAGAGTTAAGTTTTTATCATCCTAAGGATAATAAACTGCGCTGTATTTTCACCGCTTGTGATTTTTACCCGCAGGCCAGCCCTGTTATTAAAAGCATTTTTGAGCCTGTCGATACCTTGCCTGATTATAAAACCTTGCCACGCCCTTAGCGTGTTTTATGTCTGAAAATTTTTGAAGAGTGATCTTATGATAGAGTCTGTTGGCCCTGCACCCAAGATTGTATTTTTGGATCGTGCGACACTTCCAACGAACATGACGTTTCCAGCGCTTTCATTTAATCACCAGTGGACGGATTACCCAAAGACGACCAAAGACCAAGTGGTTGAGCGTCTTCAAGGCGCCACGATTGCGATCACCAATAAGGTTGTGCTAGATAGAGAGAGTTTAAGCCAACTGCCTGACTTAAAACTGATTGTGGTCGCCGCCACTGGCTTTAATAATATTGATGTGAGCTTTTGTAAGGAGCAAGGCATCGCGGTAACCAATGTTCAAGGATATTCAACCCCTTCCGTACCAGAACATGTGATTGCCATGATGTTTGCACTAAAGCGCAATTTAAAAGGCTACCATAATGATATTGTGGCGGGAGAGTGGCAGCGTACGGATAATTTTTGTTTTTTCACTCACCCCATTAGTGATGTTGTCGGCAGCACACTTGGGGTGATTGGCGCCGGAGAAATTGGCCAAGCAACCGCTAAGATCGCCAAGGCGCTGGGCATGAATATTGTGTTTGCCGAGCGTAAAGGCCAAAAGGAGTGTCGAGCTGGTTATTTACCCTTTGAGCAGGTAATTGAAATATCGGATGTTTTGACTCTACATTGTCCGTTAAATGAGCAGACTCGCAACATTATTGGCCGTGAAGAACTGATGGCAATGAAGTGCAGCGCCATATTGATCAATACTGGAAGGGGAGGCTTGGTTGATGAGTTTGCTTTAGTCGATGCGCTCAAACAAGGTGACATCGCTGGCGCAGGCGTGGATGTGTTTACCAAAGAGCCGCCTGATACTTCAAACCCTTTGATTGCCAATATGACTTTGCCAAACTTACTTCTCACGCCCCATGTGGCTTGGGGCAGCGAATCTTCTTTCCCTAAAATTGCCAAGATATTGATTGGTAACATCACCGCTTTTGCACAGGGCAGGCAGCAGAACCGAATCGTGTAGTGGCTGTTAGTAAAAGTCATTTGTGATGCATATCAAGAGCTTGATCTTGTATGTTATTAATCAATGGACTCAATAGTAAAAATGTAAGAAATTGTGCGGATAATCTTTTCGTCAACAGTTTTTGGACATTGAAACTATGGATCAGCACATCACTAACCCTGTCGAGTTTAAGGGCAAGGGTGGGGAGTTTTTCGGTATTTGGATTGTAAATATCTTGCTCTCAATCATTACATTGGGCGTTTATTCTGCTTGGGCTAAAGTGAGAACCAAACGTTATTTTTATGGTAATACTCATCTAGCTGGGGACAGCTTTGAGTATCACGCTCAACCCATGCAAATTTTAAAAGGCCGTCTTGTTGCTTTAGTGGCATTATTTGTTTGGGGTATCGCCAACTCCTTTTCACCTGATGCCAGCATAGTGCTGCTCATACTGTTTTATCTCGCCCTTCCGTGGCTGTTATGGAGTAACGCCCGTTTTGACGCCGCTATGACAAGCTACCGCAATGTTCACTTTTCTTTCAATTCGTCACTTAAAGAGGCGTATAAAGTAATATTAGGTCGTGGCTTTGGTGCATTTGTGGCGGCTAGCCTTTATTTCGCGGCTGTGATTTTTGTTGCCCAAACTTCGGTTTTCTTTGCTGCATTACTCGGCTTTGGCTCATTGGTCTTGCTTGCTGTCATCTACGCTTGGGTTGTGTCTGGTTTGCATAAGTATTTCTCAAATGGTTTCCAGTTTGGTGAATGGAAGTTTAGCGCCGAGATAGAAACCCGTTTCTTTATCAAAACCTATTTAAAAGCCTTAGCATTTGCTATTGGTGTGACCATAGTGTTGACGATTGGTGTGTTTTCAACCTTATTGTCAGGTGTAGACTTTGAGGCGATTCAAGCGGGTGATTTTTCCTCTTTAATGAGCGATTCATCCTATGGCGTGTTTTTTATTAGTTACTTTGGATTTATCGTCCTAACGATTGCGTTAACCGCTTATACAACCACGCGGGTTCGTAATTATATTTTCTCCAAGCTAGCGGCTAAAGCACAGCAAAGCGAAGGTGAGCATTATCAGTTCAATTCTAGTATGACTGCGCGAGGCTATACTTGGCTGGTTATTTCTAACTTCTTACTGCAGGTCTTCACTCTAGGTATCGCAAGGCCATGGGTTATGGTAAGAACTACGCGCTATATTGCAGATAATACCGCAGTGTTTGGCGACATGAGCTTGTTGAAAGCCAGCGATCAATCAGCCAATGTAAAATCGGCTATTTCTGATGAAATGGCTCAAGCATTTGATGTCGGGATGGGCATTGGCTAATGCTATTTGAGGGGACGGCATTTGCGCCGCGTAGCTCACAGCGCTATATCGCTCAGCTCGATGTCTCTCAAGCAAACCAGTTAAGTTTGCGAGTCGATGGGGATATTATTAGCTGCGATCTACAATACGCAGATATTAGCGCGCCACTTGGTAAGCTTCCGGTAAAATTTACCTTTCCCAACGGTTGGGTGTTTATTGTTGAGAGAACGGTGAGTGTTAACCAATGGTTAGCATCCAACAAACGCAGCAGTTTGGTCGATAAGATAGAAGCCAACTGGTTGGCTTGGTTATTATCCGCTTTTGTTTGTGTTGGGGTTGTATTAAGCCTTTACTTCTATATTTTGCCATGGACAAGCGATAAAGTTGCCAAGGCCGTCCCTTCGCATATTGCCGTGTTGCTGGGGGATAAAATTTTACAAAGCCTAGATAACAGCTGGCAAGAGAGCAAATTAAGCGCTGAAGAGCAACAACAGATTCAAAAGCGAGTCTCTCAGCATCTTACCCAGCTAGAACCGCTGCCATATCCGATTAAATTGGAATTTCGAGCATCAGACATAGGCGCAAATGCGTTTGCTCTGCCGGGCGGGAAAATAGTCTTACTTGATGATATGGTGGAACTTGCTGGGGACCAGCAGCAGCTCGACAGTATTATTTTGCATGAGATTGGTCACATCTATCATCGCCATATGCTAAAGAAACTCGTTCATTCAAGTCTTTTATCGGTCGGCGTGGCTTTGTTAACTGGTGAAAGTTCAGGAGTGGTTGATAACTTGGCAGGTTTAGGAGTGTTTTTCCTATCTAATGGTCACTCTAGAGAAGCTGAACTTGAAGCTGATGCTTTCTCAAAACAAGCGATGCTGAGCTTGTACGGCACTAGCCAACCTTTGGCTGAGATGTTTGAACGGCTTCAAGAGCAATATAACCATGATGTGCCAGAGTGGCTGAGCACTCACCCTGACTTTGAGCAGCGGATCCAAGCTGCAAGCGAGTGATAAAAAAGGCAGCCTAGAGGCTAATGCCGTTCACTTAAGGTGAGCGGCATTGTTTTTTCTGGGGTATCGGCT
>NZ_JAYQDQ010000032.1:40152-40718 GCF_038138445.1 Vibrio sp. | reverse complement strand
CATCTACCTTAACTTGATGATTTTTATCTAAATTATCAGGGGATTCCTCAGTGCATGGTAACCTCGATTGAATGAGATAAAGTAAAAAACATTATACTCTTAATCTAGGTTCTATATTAACATCGTCTTTTAGAAATAATAAAAATATATTTATCATGTTTAACTTGAAAAAATAAAATATAAACGTATTTTTAATTTATTTATATTTCATATAAATTTAATAAAATGAAATGGTTATTAAGTATAATGGGTTGCTCAGTATCAAATTTATTATTTTAAAAATTTGTCATATGATTAAAAAAGTGAAGAGATGATAATTCAAATGGTGATGATTCATTTAAAAAACTAGGTAAGAAGCAAAAGACTATTATAAAACAAATCTATGTAATAAAGTTAACAGTGAAAAATATATAAGACAAGGTAATGATGAAAATTGATAGCTTTAAGGTTGTAATATGAAACTAAAAGGAAAAAACTTCATTTTTTTTTGATATTAAAGGTGTTATTATACCTCAAGAATTAGAGAGTGAAGACTTTGGCGAAGTTGCAAGGGAGCTAGTAAAGCA
>NZ_JAYQDQ010000032.1:0-40052 GCF_038138445.1 Vibrio sp. | reverse complement strand
GAAAGCAGAAAGCAGAAAGCAGAAAGCAGAAAGCAGAAAGCAGAAAGCAGAAAGCAGAAAGCTGTGCTTATTCCCGTAATATGCCGTGCTAACAATGTCCGACATGCTTTCGATATATATCAGGAAAAAGTATCAGATCATTCAACTTTTATCAATGAAAATAAAGTAATTAAAGTTATAAATATTTGAATTAATATTCGATGTCGGAAATCTTCCGCCTTTTTTATTAAGCAAAGATGAGTAGGTTATTTTTAATTAACTCTATTCAGCTCTAATACATGTAACTTATCATTCAACTTTAAAGTAATTAGACAATTGCCATTTTGATTATATAAATCAACGAATCTAACTGATAGCAATGAACCTTTTATGCCTCGATTATCTGATGTATTACCAAGCAACTTCTGCTTAGAAAATGTAAAAGTATGTCTGCCATCCAGATTTTCCGAGTGCCTCTTATAAAACAACTTAGACATGTAATTTGGCTCATGGCCAAACACTATGATGTCTGATTGTCCTGCGTCTATTAAAAAGCGCGACCCTTTAAAGTCTGCGTGCCAGAGGTTCTGGCCATAGCAGTGGCGATGGTCAGGACATAGTAATTTGACAAGGCTGTAGCCAGTGAAAGTCAGTACAATTAGAATTAAAGCTTGTTGCATACGTAGCTTTTTAAGCATGAGTATAGCTCTCCTTCTACCTTATCAATAAACAGTAGCTCCTTGCTAGCAAGAGAGCGCGCTTTATCCAAATCGACTTTAGTAGGGTTAAAAGTAAAAGGGATATTGTCTAAATATGTTATCTGGTTAAACGGAAAGTGGTGGATACACTTGCCGGATGTGGCACTCGCTAGAAAAACGAAGCAGCATAAAATATTAAATCTTCGATTAAATAGGCGCTTTGAATTCTTTATATTTTTACGTGCACTGAAAGTTCGGTTGGAGACTCACATTCCTGAAATAGGGGAGACGTTAAACTTATGTCATCCAGTATTTTGGGTTCTATCTGTAGTTTGTATCCTATTTTGGGTACTGTTTTTACGATAGATTTATGTTCAGCGCCGAGCTTTTTACGTACACTGTTTATCAATTGATTGATTGATTGATTGATTGATTGATTGATAGGTCGGTTACGTATGTGGTTGACCAAAGTTGATTCATGATCATTGAGCGGGTAACGACTTCAGGGTATGCCTTGCACAGCAGAGCAAGTAACTCAGCTTCTTTCAATCTTAGAGGTATTGCGCTCCTTTGCTTTGGAGGGACAATAATAAGCTCTAGGAAATTAACCACTAAAGATTCCAATTGGACTTTTTTGCTCATATAACTGAGTTTGGAGCTTTGATCTCTGTCAGTCATTCACTGCCTTTGCTAATAATTTATTGATGTCGCTGACGTGATGGGCTAATGGTCACTGAGTGAGATCCCACTTTGGCTTATTATGGTTTTTATTGTTTATTTTATCATCATGTCGCTTTGTGATTACAATAACTTTATCTAAAAACCATCAAATTCATGCTTTATGAAAAGCTTCTGGAGATTTTAGTTATATCCACGCATATTCTATTTATAGGTAGAGAAGCCTTTTTATTCCTAACATGCCCCCCCTAATTAACTGAAAATTATTTAATTGATAATAAAGACATAATGAATGCATAAGTCAATCCCATTTAACTAATCAATGATTGGTGGGAATAATCTTTTATATGCCTCATGTGTAAGTAAAGAAAGAGTTTTTCATAACCAATAATATATTGCCATCATCACTCGCATTATGGAGTCTCTAGTTCGATTCTATATCTTATTGTTAAAAATACTAAAGCATCGACAAACCATACATAAAATTTATATCATCAGGGCTCTAAATTTTTCCCATGATAATTTTTTCAATTATTTTCAGGTTTTTTTCTCTTGTTGCATTCTCTTCATGTTGTTCGTTATAGATGTAGTTTTTTTTGGGTTTTTATTCATATAAATGTGTTTTTTTGAGAATTTATACATTTTGCAATGGGAGGGTGAGATTGTTCGTGATGATTTCTTTTGAAATTTTTAGTTGTAGAGGGGAGAACCCTCGGCTAGTGAGGTGATTATACTGATAGTCATATCTATTATCCCACTCCAAGAAAGTTAACCCTATTAGATTAATTTAGATGTATGCGATTGATTATGCATTTATATCTATAATAATAGTTAGTATAAAGTGGGTTATTTATGTTTTTTTTTAATGTTTGATATGATTTTTAAGTAAAAAAACTTCAAGTATTCACTACTTTTTTCTCAGGATCGATGAAGGCTTGATTAATAAAAATATCAAGCTTTAGTTGATTTTTTCCGTAAGGGAAAGTCGGGTAAATGCTACTGGTAAATAATTATAATTGTTTTCCTATATGCATTTTCATATTTAAATTACATAGGATTAAAAAATGAAAGCTAATTTTATTCGTTCTTCAATTGCAGCATCACTTCTTTTTGGTGTGATGTCAGCGACACCTGCTTTGGCTGAAAATACAACCAATGTTTACTTCAAAGGAGAAATCGTAGAATCAGCATGTGGTTTGTCACCTGACAGTATTGATCAGACCATTGAATTGGGCCAGCAGCCTACTCATATCTTTAAAGCTAAAGGAGATCGTTCTACTCCGGTACCATTTCGTGTGAAATTGACTGATTGTGATACTAACGTGGCTTCTAATGCAGAATTCACTTTTGTTTCTAACCCAGATGCAACTGGCGATCTGTTCAGTGTTGATGGCGGAGCAACGGGCATTGGTGTACGTATCCTTCACAACGGCAATCCAGTGAATAATGGTGATGTAGCGGCAACTAATGTACTTGTTGATGGTACAAACATCGCTTCTTTCTCTGCGGCGTATGAAGCAAACATTGATATTGATGCGGTGAACAAGGTAACGGCTGGTAACGCAGAGTCTTGGGCTTTACTACGTGTTACTTATAACTAGTGATCTAGGGTGCTCGGCTGTATAGCCAAGCACCTATTTTCTATAAATTTATTGGTTGATGAAAATGCGTTGTTTGTTACTTAGTTCAATAGTTGTACTTTCCACTCCTAGTTTATCTTATGCGACAAACTTTAATAATTTCTTTATAAGAAGTGAAAATAGTGTTGATTTAAGTAAGTTTTCAACTGCTAACTTTGTGGAAGACGGCAGTTATGATCTGGACGTATACATTAATGGCGAATTTTTAACGACAGATAAAATATTATTTAGTGATAACGAACCTTGTATATCTGAGGTGTTGGTAGATAGCCTGCCTTTCAATGATCGCGGATATAAACTGTATAAAAAACAAATAGAATCAATTGAAGGTGCAGTTTGTTATAAAATTGATAAGATTGAATACACTAAGGTCGTTTCTGATCTTGGTAAAGGTCGTATCGACATATCAACACCACAAGAATACATTGCTAACGAGTATAAATATGGGTTTGTTCCTGACCGATTGTGGGATGATGGAATTTCAGCTTTATATCTTGACTACAACATAAACTACTTTTCAAGCCAGCAAGACGATGAAAACGGCTGGAATGATGATTTGTCGACATACGGTATTGTTGGAGCGAATGCTGGTGCGTTTCGCTTTAGAGCCAATTATCAGGCATCCAATAATTATTCAGGTGAGTTTACCTCATTGTATGGCTACACACCTGTGCGCAGTATCAAGTCCAAGCTGACATTTGGTAATACCCAGTTTGGCTCGGATGTGTATGACTCGTTCCAGATGACGGGTGTTCGCTTACAAAGTGATGACCAAATGTTACCGTCTAATTTGCGTGGCTATTCGCCAGTTGTTTCGGGAACTGTAAGTACAAATGCAGTGATTACCGTTAGGCAACAAGGAAATGTACTCAAAGTTGTTAACGTCAATGCTGGCCCATATTTGATCGATGATCTTGCGCAAGCTTCTAAGGGCACACTCGATGTAGAAGTCAAACAAGCCGACGGAAAAATTCAACGCTATCAAGTAAATGGTGCTGACGTTTTGTATTTGACTCGCCCAAATCACCTACGCTACAGCGTATCGGTTGGAGTTCCAGACAGTGAGACTTACGAACACGAACCAGAGTTTTTCTCAGCCGAAGCATCTTACGGGATCAACAATTACATATCTGTTTTTTCGGCAACCTTATTGTCTGAGGATTACCAGTCATACACGGTTGGTACAGGGGTTAATCTAAATTACTTTGGTGCTGCGTCTGTTGATGTCTCTACTGCAAAAGCCACACTGGGTGATACTAGTGACGCATCTGGTATATCTTACGGTGTTACTTACAACAATACCTTAACTGATTTTGGTTTAGGTTTACGTATAGCTGGATATCGTTTTTCAGAAGAACAGTATTACGAATTTGATGAATATCTTAACTCTTATGATGATGTAACCTCATCATTTATTTATGCCGCAAACAACAATCGTAAAGATGAAAAGCAAATCGCGCTGACACAGAGTTTCGGTGTTACCAGCGCATATGTCTCCTATACTTCCAATAACTACTGGGATAACCGCCGCGATTCGTCTCGTTATGATGTCAACTTGTCACATCCCATAAATCTTAACGGGATCAACTTATATCTGACGCTGAATCTATATCAAGCCGACGATTCATATCTGACATATAACTATGAGTCGGGTATTAGAGAGTACTCACCAAGCAGCGGTGAAAAAGGTTGGTCGTTAGGCATCTCTATTCCTATTGGGGGCAGCAATTCTGTCTCAGTACAAACAAATTCACGTGATGGCGACTACTCTCAGACTCTATCGTATTCCGGATATGACAAAGGGGATGGCTCTAACTATAGAGTTGCTTACGATGTTTATGAAGGTGAATCGAATGGTATTAGTGGTAACTACAGTCGCGATTTATCTTTTGTTTCAACCTCTGTTGGTGCGAGTTATAAAACCGACTCTTATAGCCAAGTGAACGCAAATGCTACGGGGACTGTATTGTTGTCCGAACATGGATTGGCATACAGTGCACTTAACTCAGGCACATCACGCATTCTTATTGATTCTAGTGTGTCAGACGTCACCATTAATGGCAGTCATCACGAGAAGACTAACGAATTCGGTTTAGCCCTGATCAATGGCGTCACGCCTTACCAAAAGAGCTACAACACTATCGACTTTAAGTCACTGCCTGACGATATTGAAGTGCTCGATAGCGTTAAGAGTATGGTCTTGACTGAGGGTGCGATTGGCTACCAAAAAATAAAAGCACGTAAAGGTAGCAACTTCCTTGCGCATTTGGAAGGGGATAACGAGGTTCCGTTTGGCGCTTTAGTCTTTGATGATGAACTTAATCAAGAGATTGGCATAGTTGGCCAAGATTCAACAGTCTATGTGGTTGGAGTCAACATCGATTCAAATATAAGTGTGAATTGGGGAGATAACGAAAGTTGTCACCTAGTCATCGATGAGTCGATTTTGGAAAGTCAAGAAGTCATTCGTTCAGTTAACTGTGAAAACTAAATTAGTAGTTGGGAAAATATGAAAAATTGTATTTTAGCAATCGTGTGCTGCTTGATGGTATCGACCACAGCAAACG
This sequence comes from Vibrio sp., assembly GCF_038138445.1. Classification (GTDB taxonomy): domain Bacteria; phylum Pseudomonadota; class Gammaproteobacteria; order Enterobacterales; family Vibrionaceae; genus Vibrio. The sequence goes on along the minus strand of NZ_JAYQDQ010000032.1, from coordinate 34,490 downwards.
CCGCATTAGCACTAGACAGAACTCGCGTTATTTACGATGGCGATTCTAAAGTCGAAACAGTGAAAATAAAAAATCCCGCAGAGACGCCATTTCTTGCTCAATCTTGGTTGACAGATATGACAGGGCAGGAAGTACAAGATAAGTTTATTGTGGTACCACCTGTGCTGAGAATTGAAAGTAAAGATTACGCTATTTTGCGAATTAAATCTTTACCTACCGTTTCTCAATTGCCTCAGGATCGGGAAACCGCCTATTTTTTACATGTTCGAGAAGTCCCCCCTTCAGTTGAACATAAAGGCCGTAGTACAAATACCAAGGTAGCCAGTGGATCGATCCAAATTGCTATCGAATCTGTCATTAAGTTTTTCTATAGGCCTGAAAGCCTTAAAAAAATCAATCGTATAGACAAGGTAATTGATAGTAGTACAAAGATTAGGCGTTTGAATGGTAACAAGGTTATTATCGAGAATGGTTCACCATTTTACGTGACCTTCTCTGACCTAAAGCTAGCTGATGCAGAGAAATCCTCTAAGTTTAAGCCCTTCATGTTAGCGCCTTTTTCCAGTAAAGCTCTAAACATAGAGAAAAGTGACCGATATACGCTGAGTCATATCAATGACTATGGTGCCACTGTATCAAACACTTTCGTTTGTAATACACAAAATGTTTGCACAGTGCAAAATAAACAGTAGGCCGGACAATGAGAAAGCTAATTTTAACCCTTCTATTGTTCGCTATTGGGCATATATTCGCTCCGAGTGCATGGGCACTAGCTTGTTATAGTACCAGCGAAGGTGGCAGTTTTGGTGGCAGGGGGCCAGGAGGCGTCACCAATTTTTATATCGATCCATCTGCATCTGTACCTGTGGATGAAACCAATGGTCAAATTGTATGGCGAGGGCCATCGCAAACAGTAACCGTGACTTGTTATAAAGATGCGACCAATTATCCCAGCTTAAAAAACTATCCTGAGCAAGTGTATTTTTGGCCAGGGAAAACGGGGAACACTTCTGTACCAAATATTCCTGGTATAAAAGTTGGATTTCGTTATGAGGGAAATGACATCTATGGTGTTAAGACCGCAGTCAAGGGTTTTGTTGTGCCAGCGTGTGGAAGCAATGAAAATAACAATAGCTGTGAGAGTCGAACCAAAACATCGCGTAGGATTACTTATCAACCAATTATCGTAACGGCACCTGGTACTTTTACTGGTTATAGTCAAGCGATCAATATTTTCCAGGTAGATGGGAAAGGTGGGTATAACGGCTTATACGCAAACTATCGAAGCGTGATTGCTAATATGGATATTCTTCAGCCTTCTAAATGCCTAGTTGAGCTAGAAATCCAGAATAATGATATTGACTATGGTCAAATAAGCGTCGACGAAGTTGGTCAAGCTGCGCAGCTTCCTCTCACTATCATAGTCAGAAACTTAAAGTATGGTCCCGATTGTCCATCGGTAAAATTGCGTGGCTATTTTGATAACGTTCGCGATCTTACCAATAAGTCATATATTCCCGTTTTTGATGAAGATGGAAAAGAAATTGATTCTTTAGGTATCAAGTTATACACACTTGGAGGCCAAGAAGTGGAATTAAACGAACCTGTTGGCGATGGCTATGAAGTCGCACAAGTCGGCTATGACCGTTACATCGCAAAACTAATTCCGCGTGGTTCCTCTGAAATCAAAAAAGGTAAGTTTGAGGGAATGGTAGTTTATACCGTTTCTTACTTATAAGAGAATGCTTATGAATTATAAACAAACTATTTTATTAGCTCTTTCTGTATTTACAGCCAACTCGGCTTTCGCTATTGAAGCTCAGCAGTCGAATGAAAATGAGAAAGGTGTTATTGAAACATTAATTTCTAATGGGTTGTATTTTCAGGTAGGGGGAGGTCTTGCGCAATTTAAGGACGATCCTTACAAAAATGATAATGACATCACCAGCCTGAAATACAACATAGGTATTAGTACACAACCATTTAACTTCGAACTCGGTTACCAAAGTTTCTCCGATGGTGATGGCTTTAGCATGAAGGGCGTAGATGTACTGGCTAAACATAAATGGTCGTTGTCACGCGATGGAGGGTTATTTGCTGGTGCTGGTGGCTATTTTTATAACGCTGAAATGGATAAACAATTTTTAGACTCACCACCAGAAACAAGTGGTGTGTCACCGTATCTGTCGATTGGTGGTTACTATGCCTTGAGTGAATATATTGATGTTTCCTTGCAATTTGACAGTTTTTTTAACGTAAGTGTGATTGATCAATATTATGATAAAAAAGACAGTAAGCATTTGAATCAAGTGAGCTTGTCTTTGATCCTTCACCCATGGACAAACAACCGCTACGAAGCTCAGCCTATCGAGCCCATTGAAGAGCCGTCAATAAAGCAACAAGTCAATCTAGGCCAGAATAGCCCAGAATATGGTTATGATGATGCAACGCTTAGCCCTGAGATGGAGGAGCAACTTACTCAGTTAGCAGTCAGAGTTACTGAATTAGAAAGCTACGAGATGGTAGTAACTGGGGGAGCAGATAGTAAGCCTGCATTTGTGAAATACAATACACGTTTAGCTAGAAAGAGAGCAAAACTTGTGGTGGACTTTTTGGTTTTACATGGTGTGGACGAGAGGAATATTCATCTTGAAACATCGGTTGTAGAGACAGAGCAAAGTGACCAAGACGCTCGTAAAGTTGATATAGTTGTGAAAGGTACTGAGGTAGTGAATACCTATTAATGGATAAATTAGTATCTTAAACGTTAAATAAAACCCCTATAAATAAGTTAGGGGTTTTACTTTTGAAATACTCATGGAGAAGTGAGCTGCTATATTAAAGATTATTTAGCATATTTCAGTACATAACCTTAAGAAATTCACACCATTGTCAATTAAATCATTGGTCTATATTTTAAATTCATGCACTATTATAACAAAAACTGTTATCAACATTAATGAGCTAATTAATACCTTGTAAACTTAGTATTACATTTTTTAGGATGATGGTTTTGCCCTCTCAAAGTGCTGTGATTCTTCCGCCATTAAAAATTAATATTTTCTACTTTGTCATGGTAAGTTGTGGTTTTATTTCGATTTTTTCACAATTTGCTTCTAGGGGTTGAGAGATTGGGTGTAGTGTGAAGCCCTATTCTTTTAACAGATACATATGTTAACTGATATCAAGTTAATCCTTGTTTATCTATACCTTTATCAATTAATGTGAGTAACTCTTCAAGTTGGAGATTTGATGATTCAATACACTTTAGATCAAATGTTATCTTTCGCTCTCACAGCAGAACATGGTTCGTTTGCTAAAGCAGCTAGGGCAAGTGGTAAAGATAGGACCACTATTAGTGAGCACGTTAATAACTTAGAAATTGCACTTAATGCGATTCTATTTGAAAGAGGTAATAATAAGTTGGTGATTACGGAACAAGGTAAAGCTCTGCTTCGGTGGTCTAGAGGTTTGATAAGACATGCAGAGGCCCTTCAATCATTTGCTGACTCGCTATCGTTACCAGAACAGCATCACTTCAAAATAGCCGTAGATATGCACCTACCCAGTGAATTTATCCTAGATGTTGATATTGTGGCTAGAAAGTTGTGCCCTAATATCACAATAGACTGGATATATCGCAGTCGAGATGAAGCCATAGAAGAACTTAAACTTAAAACCTTGGATGCGGCAATAATATTGAGAAATGATCAATCTTCGAGGCTAATACCACCAAGCGGCTTAATGGCATGCTATCTAGGTGAGGTCAAAGGAAGATTGTACACTGCTGTTGACTCACCACTTCAAGACTTTAGTCCAGTTAACTTTAGGGACTTGGCAGACAGTACTCGCTATGTACTGCAAAGCACGTCAGACGCTGGGCTTGGCGAACGAGCGGCTTTTTCCGGTCGACAAGTTGTTTTGAATGGTATAGATCTGGTGGTTAAATTTATTGAAAAAGATGGTTGGGCTTATTTGCCTTCAATACCCATGCTAGAGAATAATCCAAAAATTAAAGTCTTAGATGCTAACTTTCTCAATGCACATTGGTCTGTAGGGCATGTGTTGATGAGTAGAAGTGATATCTCAGGAGATACCTATAGACTGTTGCTGAATTCAGTAAAAGATGTATATAAAAATTCCTTTTAAATGAACTTTTATTATAAATAATGCATAGATAGAATGAAAAACATCAGCTGAACCACTTAACTTCATTTCATGTTATTTGTAGGTAAATAGTACTAAATAAAATTATTTACCTATCGTTTTAAAAAGACACTAGCAAGCCTCTAACTTCATAATCCCTTGTTTTATTTCACTCGGGAGTTGTACTTTACAATGATTTATAAAATCAAACATCACGCAGGTTGCTTGGCCTTGAGTGCAGACTTTACCTATTTTTTGACTGACAATTTGATATTCCATTGTGAATCTATCTTCTTGCAGTTCGACAACCTTAGCGCCGATTAAAAGTGTATCAGGATAGGTTATCGGTAGCTTATATTTGCAGCTGGTTTCTGCTAATACTGGTCCTATTGTGGTTTGAGAGGAATCAAGCAATAAATTGATTTTTTGAAAGTAGGACAGGCGAGCAGATTCAAAATATCGAAAATACACGACATTATTGACATGTTGCAGCGCATCCATCTCACCCCAAGCTACCTTAACCTCAGTGATAACTGGAAATGTCTTTAATAGTTCGTGCATGGCGAGTCCTTTTTTGTCAGTAGGTTGACCTACGATTGTAATCTAAAATTATGAAACAATTAAAAAATGTTGTGAAATTGTGACTGCTGATTGTAGGCCTATGGTGGGGCTTTACATCAATAGAGTAGAGGAGTAGTTTTAAAGTACTAAGATTGAACGAGGATCTGATATGACAGCACCTAGCGGTTTTAATCTGGCCTATGTAGACGGACGCAATGACTGGACTGGTGAGCTATTTAGCTTGCGCTTGACCGGCGCTCCACTTGACTTTAAAGCGGGGCAATTCACCAAGCTGGCACTGTATGATGATGCTGACCAATTGGTTAGTCGAGCCTACTCTGTTGTCAACGCACCTCTCAATGACAGTGATATACTAGAGTTTCTAGTAGTTGCAAACCCTCAAGGGAAGCTGACTCCAAACTTGCACAAGTTGAAAGAAGGCGATCAAGTTTATGTGGGCAGTACAGCCTATGGGGATCTTATTTTCAGCTCAATACCCAAATCGACTCAAGACCTATGGTTGCTCTCGACAGGAACCGGTATTGGTCCGTTTCTGTCATTGCTGGACGATATTAACGTTAGGCCAGGCTACGACAAAATTGTGTTAGTTCACGGTGTCAGGCATGAAAAAGACCTAGTGTATCGTTACTTGATTGATCAACTTTTAGAGCAATATGAAGGCCGCCTTACATATTTACCTATTGTTTCAAGAGAGCAGTCTTCCTTTGCACTAAATGGTCGCATCCCTCAGTTACTACAAGATAACCAGATTCAGCAACTGGCTGAGGTGCAACTGACAAAAGAAAACAGTTTTGTCATGTTATGTGGCAATCCTGAAATGATCAAAGAAACAACTCAAACATTACAGTCGATTGGACTTGAAAAGTTTCGCAGAGCGACAGGTGGTAATATTACCTTTGAACGTTATTGGTAATTGGTGTGACTGAAATAATAACAAATCAAGGCTCAATTATTAGAGCCTTGATTTGTTCAAAAGGAGCTAGAAAATCAAATGAGCGACACCAGCAATGACAGGTAGAGTAATTAAAGTTCGCAAGATAAAGATAGCGAACAGCTCAAAGATATTAACAGGAATACGGCTGCCAAGAAGTAGCGCACCCACCTCAGACATGTAAATCAACTGAGTGACAGACATAGCTGCAATGACAAAGCGAGTCATCTCATTATCAATTGAGCTTGCCAAAATTGCTGGAATAAACATGTCAGCGAAGCCAACCACAATAGTTTCTGAAGCGGCAACGGCCTCTGGTACACCTAGTAACTCTAAGAAAGGAATGAAAGGTTGGCCAAGGAAGCTAAATACAGAGGTGTATTTAGCAATCACTAAAGCAATAGTCCCTAACCCCATTACTACAGGTAGAACACCAAATACCATATCGATAGCGTTGCGAACACCTTCGCCAAAAACAGAACCAAATGATTTTACTTTACCGGCTTTTGCTAGCGCCAGTTCCATACCCCAAGAAAAATTACTGTGACCTTCAGGAACCAGATCAGCGTCTTTTGCTGGTTTAGAACCATCAATGAAGGTGTCTTTTTTCATACTTAATGGTGGAATACGTGGAATGATAATTGCAGCAACGATACCAGCCAAACATATAGCACCATAAAAAGGCAGAAATAAGTGTTCAAGTTCTACTTGTGCTAGAACAACTAAGCTAAAGGTAATAGATACAGCAGAGAAAGTGGTCCCGACAACGGCAGCTTCTCTTTGAGTATAAAATTTAGTTTCGTACTGTTTACTAGTAAGAAGGATACCGACAGAACCGTCTCCTAGCCATGATGCCATACAGTCTATAGCACTTCGGCCCGGAAGGTTAAAGATTGGACGCATGACTTTACTAAGCAAAGTACCAAACAATTCCAGCAAACCAAAATTAAGCAGTAAAGGAAGTAGTAAGCCAGCAAAGATAAATACTGAGAAGAGTGTCGGCAATAGACCTTCCAATACGAGCCCGCCCGTATTTTCTTCCCAGACAGCTTTAGGGCCTATTTGGAAAAATGTCATAGCCACAGCAAGGCCGCCTATTACACGCACCAGAAGCCAAAGTGGGCTTGGATTAAAAAGTCCATTTAAGAAGGCATTACGAGATATAAATGCAGGATTTTTTATTCGGCATAGGACTGAAGCCGAGGCCATAAAGATAATGATCCCAGTAACGATGCCAACTAAATGGTCGCCGAATAATGCTTGAATAGTTTTAGCAAGGACGGCAACAGGAATAGTGATGTCCCCTTCATAGCGAATTGGCGCCATGAAAAGGAATAGACCCAGTAATGAAGGGATCAAAAACATCCAAAGATTACCTTTGGTGTTTGTCTGTTTAATGGTTTGAGCGTTATTCTGCATTGCAAATCTCGTGTTACTGCTAGTGAATCAATCTTGTATGCTTTTTGAGCATATTTATTCACTAAACATCTCTACTTAGTCATCCACGGTGAAGAGTAATCCTTATTGAGTATTCTTGCAATACTATTCAATAAATTTCCCTAAATATGCATAATATAATATGACGTTTATGTGAAATAACGGTTTTTTGTTTCGAGGATGTTAAATTGATTGTTCTTATGTTGCAAGTTGGTTTTTGCTGTTGCGAGACATATAAGGTCAATAATTGTGAACTCACTCATTATATTTACCTATTACTCAAATAAAAAAACCGCCCATTGGGCGGTTATAATCATTAAATATAAAATTTACTTGTTTGCGACTTGCCCAAGCTTTAACCAGGTATCAATCACTGTGTCTGGGTTGAGTGATACCGAGCTGATACCTTGTTCCATCAACCACTCGGCTAAGTCGTCGTGATCTGACGGGCCTTGACCACAGATACCGACGTATTTACCGGCTTTACTTGCTGCATCGATTGCCATTTTAAGCATGGCTTTCACAGCAGGGTTACGCTCATCAAATAGGTGAGCAACGTCACCTGAATCTCTATCCAGACCGAGAGTAAGCTGGGTCATGTCGTTTGATCCGATGGAGAAGCCATCGAAGTACTTCAGGAAATCTTCCGCGAGAACAGCGTTTGAAGGTAGCTCACACATCATGATAACTTTAAGCCCTTGGTCTCCACGGCGCAGGCCATACTTAGCCAGAATATCAATAACTGATGCCGCTTCGCTTGGGGTACGAACGAAAGGAATCATAATTTCGACGTTCTTTAGTCCCATATCATTACGCACGCGCTTGATCGCTTGAGTTTCTAGTTCAAAACAGTCTTCGAATACTGGGGAAATATAGCGTGATGCCCCTCTAAAGCCCAGCATTGGGTTTTCTTCATGGGGTTCATAGCCTTTACCGCCAACTAGGTTGCTGTACTCGTTAGATTTAAAATCAGACATACGTACAATAACCCGTTTTGGCCAGAAAGCAGCCGCAATAGTGGCAATCCCTTCAGTCAGTTTACTAACATAAAAATCGATTGGGTCTTTATAGCCACGAATACGTTCACTAATTTCTGCTTTAAGCTCATCACTCTGTGCATCAAAGTTGAGCAAGGCTTTGGGGTGAATTCCGATCATTTTATTGATGATGAACTCTAAGCGAGCGAGACCAACACCTTCATTTGGAATTTGGGCAAAGTCGAAGGCACGATCTGGGTTGCCCACATTCATCATCACCTTGGTTGGTAAAACGGGAAGCTCATCGACTGTTGAGCGTTTGATGTCAAAGTCCAATTTGCCATTATAAACATACCCAGTTTCGCCTTCAGAGCAGGAAACCGTCACTAGGCTTTCGTCTGTCAGGCGAGATGTTGCATCGCCACAGCCAACGATGGCGGGAATGCCTAGCTCTCTAGCAATAATGGCAGCATGACAAGTTCGGCCACCACGGTTAGTGATAATAGCTGATGCTTTCTTCATCACAGGTTCCCAGTCGGGATCTGTCATATCAGTAACTAATACATCTCCATCTTGCACTAAAGACATTTGATCTAAGGAATCGACTAAACGAACGGGCCCTGAACCAATACGTTGACCAATCGCGCGGCCTTCTACTAGTACCTCTGCTTTGTTGCTGAGCTCATAACGCTCGATAACGTTTTGCTCGCTTTGAGAACACACGGTTTCTGGTCTGGCTTGGACAATGTATAGCTTGCCATCTATCCCATCTTTAGCCCATTCAATATCCATAGGGCGCTGGTAGTGTTTTTCGATGATCATTGCTTGCTTAGCAAGCTCATTTATTTCGTCATCGTTGAGGGAGAACTGGTGTTTCTCCTGCTCTGAGGTGTCTATGGTGTCGACCTGTTTGCCTATTTCAGGGTTATCTGAGTAGATCATTTTGATAAGTTTTGAGCCAAATGTTTTTTTAACAATAGCTTGTTCACCAGCTTCCAGCATTGGTTTGTGAACATAGAATTCGTCAGGGTTGACTGCGCCCTGAACCACCATTTCACCCAACCCCCAAGAGGAAGTAATAAAGACAACGTTATCAAACCCAGATTCAGTATCTAGGGTAAACATGACCCCAGAGGAGGCTTTGTCGGAGCGCACCATACGCTGTATGCCTGCGGATAATGAAATACCCCTATGATCAAAGCCTTGGTGAACACGGTAGGAGATTGCTCTGTCATTAAATAATGAAGCATAAACATGCTTAGTCGCTTCAAGAACGGCATCGATACCGCTAACGTTGAGAAAAGTCTCTTGTTGGCCAGCAAATGAAGCATCAGGTAAATCTTCAGCTGTTGCTGAGGAGCGAACCGCTACAGACAGCTCTGTATTATCTTCTATGAGTTCTTGGTAATTGTTACGTATGTCTTGCTCAAGATCAGCAGGGAAGGGAGCATCCAGTACCCATTGACGGATGGTTGCCCCTGTTTTTCTTAATGCATCCACGTCTTCAACGTCTAGCTCGTCGAGTAAGCCATGGATACGTTCATCTAGACCTTCAAAATCTAGGAATTGGTTAAACGCGTATGAAGTAGTGGCAAAACCATTGGGCACTGAAACACCGGCATTCGCCAGATTAGAAACCATTTCGCCAAGTGAGGCGTTTTTGCCGCCGACTTTGTCGACGTCTGACATGGATAGGCTATCAAACCAGAGGGTGTTCTTTTGCATGTCTTTCTCCAGAAACATTGCAGTTTTGTAGGAATAGAGCAAACGATTACGCTTGTAAATAAAAAAGCTCAGCAATTTTCAAAGCTGTGCAGTCCGTAACTGTTCGCTATGCTTTATTATCGATATTATTGTGTTACCCATCCTACTCAAAATAATTTTAAAGCTTAAATAAAAAATGCAAATTGATATTCAAAGTCGTGATGTATTCTATGTTTCTGATGGAACTGCTATTACGTGTGAGACATTGGGGCATGTGGTGATTGGTCAGTTTCCACTCAACGCCCATGAAAAGACATTTCCTTTTGTGGAAAGTGAAGACAAACTTGACGACCTGCTTAGGGAAATTGAGCAGTCTTACCGAAGAACTGGTCGAAAGCCCTTGGTGTTTTTCTCGATTGTTATTCCACGTATCAAACACAGGCTTTTGCAAGCACCTGCTCATAGCTACGATGTGCTAGCCAATATTGTTGAGCAGGTTAAAGGGGATATTGAAATGGATCCTCAGCCGAAGTTACAGCGTTCAAGAAGTGTAGGTAAAGATTCTGCTTCATATTTTGATCGGATTGCGGCCATTGAGTATACCTTAGCTCATGATGACGGAATCACTCTTAAAGGTTTAGATGAGGCTGATATTATCTTGCTTGGAGTTTCACGCAGTGGCAAAACACCGACTAGCTTGTATATGGCAATGCAATTTGGGTTGCGAGTGGTCAATTATCCTTTTATTGATGAAGACATTCGTCGTTTGAGGTTATTACCCGAGTTTGAAATACACAGGCATAAGCTGTTTGGTTTGACGATTGACCCGCAAAGGCTAAATGAAATCAGAGAAAGCAGACTGGCAGGAAGTGACTATGCCAGTACAGAGCAGTGCATTAGTGAACTAAAAAGTGTTGAGTCCTTATTCCGACGCGAGGCCATACCTTACATTAATACATCGTCACTTTCCGTAGAGGAAATATCAACACGTATCCTCGAAAAGGCAGGGCTACGGCGCCGGCTTTTGTAACTTAAAATGACTCGGTCTGGTACTTCTTAAGTCCCTGATCGAGTAACTCCTTAAGCTGTTCTTTGTATTTATACTTCTTTGAAATCATCATATGAAACTTATGCTTTGGCATTTTAGGAATAACTTCTATCGCTAGGTTTTCACCTATATAGTCTATACCCCAAATGCTCTTTATCCCCGCAACAATCTCCTTCCATGCGAGTATGACATCACATTTCTCCTCATTAAGCTCTTCAACAAGTTGGTGCATACTGTGAGCGTTTTGATGGATTTTTTTTAGGCCGAAGTCGCTGTAATTGTATCCATGAATACCACACACTTTATATGCATTTAAATCCGAACCTTGGGTAATCTTTAGCCCGTCTTTAAATTTTGATTTTTTATATAGATAGGAAGGAGTTGTGGCATAGTACCAAGTCGTATAAAGGAAATCTTGTGCTCGTTGGTCCGAGTAGGTTGCACTTACTGCGAGTTGAAAGTCACCAGCTCTTCCCCCTTTTAAACAGCGAGACCAAGAAGACATGGTAAAATCAAACGTTATACGATGTTTTGGCAGTATCTCATTCAGTACATCAAGATCAAATCCCTTCACCTCTTCATCTTGGACATAGGTGTAAGGCTCCCAATCAATAGAATCCCCACATATACTTAAATGAGTGTCAGATAACTCATTGATTCCCGAAAATACGTGAGAGCTAAAAAGTAGCAATGTAAGCCAACAGTAGTTTAGTAATTTCATGTGCAAATTAGGTGATAGCCGTTGTTGACCATAAGTATAGACACCATAAAAGAATTAGGGTGATTTTGTCGTATCAAAAAAGTGGGCTTGAAGCGGTTCGTTAGCATATCAGCTTGCATAAAACACTGTATATGGGTGCAATATACAAGCTGACATGAAGTAGACCTAGTGGTCTAGGCTTGTTTGGTGCTCGCTAATGAGCATATCAAGGGAAAGCTCAGCTCGGGCTTCTGCTGACGCAAAGCTATCTTCTAAGCTAAACTCTTCTACTACTTCGTAATAGCATTTCAGCTTTGGCTCAGTACCAGAAGGGCGGACAATGACTCTAGCCCCGCCATCTAAGCGATAGATAAGCACATCACTTGGAGGAAGATCTATCGGGTTGCTTCTTCCGTCAGCATGGTAACGAATTGAGAGTTGTAAGTCGTCTATTTGTGTTACCTTCCTGCCCGCAATATGACTTGGCTGTTCAGCGCGGAGTTTGTCCCCAATTGGTGGAGAATTGGGATCCAGTGCGGTACTATGTTGGGCATTGATGTACATACCGTGCTCGCGGTAAATGCTCTCTAACTGATCCCAAACAGTTTTCCCTTGGCTTTTCAATTCTGCGGCTAGTTGTGCAAATGCCACTAAAGCTGATAAACCATCTTTGTCCCAGACCTTATTTCCTATGGTATAACCAAGCGCTTCTTCATAAGCGAAAAGGAATTGTTTTTCAGATGTTTCCTTTTTCATCGCAACATTAGTCAGCCACTTAAAGCCAGTCAGAGTTTGATAGTACTCGGCGTTATGAGAGCGGGCTATTTTTTCCAATAAACTAGAAGAAACAACCGTGTTACCAACTAATTGCTTTGATGCTTGAGTTTGATTGAGCAGGTAGTGACCAAATAATGCACCGACTTGGTCTCCGGTTAGCATTTGATAGTTTCCGTCTGGTTTGATTGCTGCAACGGCAAAACGGTCTGCATCTGGGTCATTAGCGCAGGCAATGTCAGCATTATGCTCTTTAGCCAGAGCGATCACCATATCCATCGCCCCTGCTTCTTCCGGGTTTGGGAAGTTTACGGTAGGAAATGTACCATCGGGTGTTTCTTGGTCTGCCACGCTATAAACAGAGGTGAAGCCAGCATCATTAAGTAAGGTTTTCGCCATAGGAGCACCAACACCATGCATCGCCGTATAAGCAATAGAAACTTGCGCTGTATCTGGGCGGAATTCAAGCACGGGGTTACTGTTAACGCTTTGGCGATAAGACTCGTAGTACTCTTCTGTTAACCAAGCAAGCTTTGCTTCTTTTTCAGCTTGCTCTAGGGGCATCAAAGGTATGGGCTGAGTTGCGGCAAGATCAATTGCTGCCGCAATCCCTGAATCATGAGGCGGTATAATCTGAGCACCATTTTCCCAATAGACTTTAAAGCCGTTATATTCAGGTGGGTTGTGGCTTGCCGTGACTACTACTGCGGCAGCGGCGTTCAACTGCTTGACACCAAAAGCAACAATAGGTGTAGCGGCGACATCGTGAGTCAGATATACCTTGATGCCCAGTGCGGTTAGGACGGAAGCTGTACTGTGAGCAAACGGTTTAGAATCATTGCGGCCATCATAGCCGATCACTACGCCTCGTTGCTTGGCATCTTCAACATTGTTAATCAAATAGTGGCCTAAGCCTGTGGCCGTTTCCTGAATTACGAGTTGATTCATTCTGTTTGGACCGGCGCCAACTTTGCCTCTTAACCCTGCAGTTCCAAATTCTAATCGCTGACTAAATCGGTCTGCGATTTCTTGATCGTTTTTTTGATCAACTAACTGTTTCAGCTCTTCACGCGTGCGTGGATCTGGATCTCTTTCTAACCAATGAGTAACTTGTTGCATCATAACTTATCTTACCCTGACATCTAGTGCCTTGAGTGAATGAATTTGGAAATTAATCATTTGATATTAAGTGAAACTGGTCATCATTTGCGAGAGAGCAATCGTTAAATTAAATATTGTGATCGAGGTTAACCTAATTCAGTCGAAATCGTCGACATTTCCAGTAGCACTTTCTTGCATATTTCCAAAACGCCAACTAGTTTTTGATAACATAAATATAACAAAATTAATAAAATTTACTGTTTGTAACCTATTCCCTGAACTCATTTGCCCAATAGGACTTTTTTGCGCCAGTAATCGGTCGGCGTAATGGTGAAATCGTCATAGATGATGCCTCAAGAAAGAGGAGAGATCTTTTGAAAGGATTACAGGTAATACTGTGGCAACTGACCAATCTGCTGTTGTTTGGTTTTGCTACATCTGTGAGTGCTGAGCAATCAACACTAAATATGACCCAAGGTGTAACAGGTATAAGCAGTCAAGTGTATGACTTGCATATGCTGATCTTTTATATCTGTTGTGCAATCGCGGTTGTGGTATTTGGGGTGATGTTTTACTCCATGTATCACCATAGAAAGTCCAAAGGTGCTGTTGCTGCAAACTTTCATGAAAGCACCAAAATCGAGGTCATATGGACGGTCATCCCCATCATTATTTTGGTTCTTATGGCTATTCCTGCCACGCGCACTCTAGTCGCAATGGAAGATACTTCTCAATCTGATTTGACGGTAAAAATCACCGGTTCGCAGTGGAAGTGGCATTATAGTTACTTCGGTGAAGACGTTGAGTTTTTTAGCTTGTTAGCGACCAGTCAAAAAGAGATAGAAGGTGTTGAAGATAAGGGCGCTCACTATCTGCTCGAAGTTGATAATCCTCTCGTTTTGCCCATTAACCGAAAAGTACGATTCCTGATGACGTCTGATGATGTGATCCATTCTTGGTGGGTCCCAGACTTTGCCGTGAAAAAAGATACCGTTCCTGGCTTTATTAATGAAGCATGGACACGTATTGATAAGCCCGGTATTTATAGAGGGCAATGTGCCGAGTTATGTGGTCGGGCTCATGGCTTTATGCCAATAGTTGTCCAAGCGATGGAAGAAGATGATTATGATGCTTGGATGGTAGAGAAAAAAGCAGAAATAGCGAAAGCGAAGCAAGAGGCGGCTGCATCTTTAACGGCATCACTATCTAAAGAAGATTTAATGTCTATTGGTGAAAAAGTTTATGCTGACCGATGTGCGGTTTGTCACCAAGCAAGTGGTGCGGGTATTCCCGGTGCGTTTCCTGCTATTACTGGCAGTAAGGTTGCAACAGGTGATGTCACCTACCATATCGATGTTGTGGTTGATGGTCGCCCAGGTACAGCAATGCAGTCATTTGCTAATCAGTTGTCAGACAAAGAAATTGCTGCAGTTGTAACCTATCAACGAAATGGATTAGGGAATAACACGGGTGATCTTGTACAAGCATCCGACGTGAATGCATTTAAAGCGTCCAAGGAGGGACAATGAAAACGTCCAAACCTGACTCACTGACTACCGAAAGCGTAAAGTCTGCACCAGCGACAGATGCTGAACTTACAGGTGCCAACAGTGCCATTGCCATTGACGAGCATGATCATCATGATGCGCCTCAAGGGGTTTCTCGGTGGATATATTCAACCAATCATAAAGATATCGGGACACTTTACCTTTGGTTTAGCTTTATTATGTTCCTCACTGGCGGCGCAATGGCGATGATAATTCGCGCTGAACTTTTCCAGCCGGGTTTACAGCTAGTAGAGCCACAGTTTTTTAACCAAATGACCACAGTACATGGATTGGTAATGGTTTTTGGTGCTGTAATGCCAGCTTTTACTGGCTTAGCTAACTGGATGATTCCCCTTATGATTGGTGCGCCAGATATGGCTTTACCAAGAATGAATAACCTGAGTTTTTGGATCTTGCCTTTTGCTTTCTTGATTTTACTCGCTTCCTTGTTCACTGAAGGTGGCGGTCCTGATTTTGGTTGGACTTTCTACGCACCACTCTCTACGACTTATGGCCCAGACAGTACTGCGCTATTTGTGTTTGCGGTTCACATTATGGGGATCAGTTCAATCATGGGGGCGATAAATGTCATAGTGACTATTGTCAACATGAGAGCACCAGGTATGACTTGGTTCAAAATGCCGATGTTTGTTTGGACTTGGTTGATAACCGCTTTCCTACTTATCGCTGTGATGCCTGTGTTGGCAGGGGCAGTGACCATGGTGCTAACGGACAAATATTTTGGCACCTCGTTTTTTGATGCGGCTGGTGGAGGGGACCCTGTGATGTTTCAGCACATCTTTTGGTTCTTTGGCCACCCAGAAGTGTACATCATGATATTGCCTTCTTTTGGGATAGTATCAGCCATTATTCCAGCGTTTAGTGGGAAAAAACTGTTTGGCTATCACTCGATGGTTTACGCCACTTGTAGTATTGCTTTGCTGTCTTTCTTAGTGTGGGCGCATCATATGTTTACTACGGGTATGCCCGTGTTTGCCGAGCTGTTCTTTATGTATTGCACCATGTTAATTGCAGTTCCTACGGGGGTTAAGGTGTTCAACTGGGTTGCAACTATGTGGCGCGGCGCAATGACGTTTGAAACCCCCATGTTGTTTACCATTGCCTTTATTATCTTATTTACAATTGGCGGGTTTTCCGGTCTTATGCTGGCGATTGTCCCTGCCGATTTTCAGTATCATGATACCTACTTTGTCGTCGCGCACTTTCACTATGTTCTTGTCTCTGGTGCTGTATTTTCTATCATGGCGGCCGCTTATTATTGGCTACCTAAATGGACGGGCCATATGTACGATAACCGACTGAGCTTATGGCACTTCTGGTGCTCTGTTATCTCGGTTAATGTCTTGTTTTTCCCAATGCACTTTGTAGGTTTAGCAGGAATGCCACGCCGCATCCCTGATTATGCAATTCAGTTTGCCGACATCAATCAGATAGTGTCGATTGGTGGTTTTGCTTTTGGTTTGTCCCAGCTAATTTTCCTTTGGGTAGTAATAAAATGTATCCGTGGAGGCGAAAAAGCTGAGGCAAAAGTTTGGGATAGAGCAGAAGGTTTGGAATGGACAGTTCCCAGTCCCGCTCCCCATCACACCTTTTCAACACCGCCAAAAGTTGATTAGGGGGTCCGATGGATGAACAAGCGCAATCAAATAACAAACTTACGCTGAAGTTATTAGTTGCTGTTTTGGCCATGTTTGGTTTTGGGTTTGCACTCGTGCCTCTCTACGATGTGATGTGTGATACCTTGGGCATTAACGGAAAGACAAGTAGTGAAGCGTCGTTACAACCTCAAGGTATGGTGCCAGATACATCACGCGTTATTAGAGTCGAGTTTATGGCACATCTCAATCAGGGTATTCCTTGGGTGTTTGAACCAGAGGAGCAACATTTGGATGTGCATCCTGGTCAGGTGATTCAGACAGCATTTATCGCCAAGAACAAGTCATCGACAGCGATAATTGGGCAAGCGGTTCCTTCCGTGTCTCCTGGGCTTGGAGCGTCGTACTTTAATAAAATAGAGTGTTTTTGTTTTAACCATCAACCTTTGGATAGTTTAGCTACGGCAGAGATGCCACTGATTTTTTACATCGAGCACGATATTCCAGATTCGATACACACATTAACGCTGTCTTACACCCTTTACGATATTACAGATAAGGTTCCTCAGCCTGCAAAAGTGGCAAGAGTTGAATCTAGTGGCGATCTCACACAGCAAGGAGCGAAGCCATGAGTTCAAAAAAGCAATCCTATTATGTTCCAGCACAAAGCAGTTGGCCGATTGTCGGTGCCGTTTCACTATTTTTAATCGCCGTAGGCGCTGGCTTGACCGTACAGAATATGGCTGAGGGAGGCGTAGGAAGTATTTTTGGTAAGCTTATATTGTTGTCTGGCTTCCTATTTCTTCTCTATATGTTTGCTGGCTGGTTTAGTAGTGTCATTACTGAGTCTATGGAGGGAAAATATTCTGACCAAATATCCCGTTCATTTAGGCAAGGAATGAGTTGGTTTATTTTCTCTGAAGTTATGTTCTTTGGCGCGTTCTTTGGAGCACTGTTTTATGCGAGGATGATTTCAGTTCCTTGGTTAGGTGGTGCGAGCAATAATGCTATGACTCATGAGGTGCTTTGGCCCGCATTTGAAGCCCTTTGGCCACTGACCACAACTCCGGATGGAACAACCACTCAAGCTATGGGGTGGCAGGGGATTCCTTTGGCAAACACCATCATATTGCTGCTCTCTTCAGTAACGTTGCACATGGCGCATATCAGTTTAGAGAAAAACAAACGAATGGCTTTGATTGTTTGGCTTGAGCTGACGATTGTTCTGGCTGGTTTCTTTCTCTATTACCAAGGTGTCGAGTATGCTCATGCCTACCAGGACTTAGACCTGACTCTACAATCAGGAGTTTATGGCAATACCTTTTTCTTACTCACGGGCTTTCACGGTATGCACGTGTTTTTGGGGACGACCATTCTGATCATATTGCTCGCTCGTATCGCTAAAGATCACTTCACACCTAAAGACCACTTCGCTTTTCAAGCAGGGAGTTGGTATTGGCACTTTGTTGATGTTGTTTGGCTAAGTTTGTTTGTGTTTGTTTATGTGCTTTAACCTGACTAGTAGGGACGTGAATTCGGTTCTATTACTCCAGTTAAAAGGGCTGCGATTAGAAGGGATACGGCTAGAGCGGAAAGAAGCACTCGTCTTCCAAGGTAATGGCTCATAGGTTTGTCGTTATCAGTGTTGCCATCTTCGTCTGTTTGAGGTCCTTTTACCATTTCGAACATCGCTTTTGCGAGATTTATAATGACAAAAAGTAGTAGTAATACCAATAGCGATTTAAAGATCAATACCATGACGTCTTCCCTATTTATGTCGTTGAAAAGTGGTTCTGTTTGGGTGGGGATGATCTTAACTTTGGTTGTATTTTCCATTTTGGTCAACCTAGGTCTTTGGCAATTTGGACGGTATCAAAAGAAAAACGAAATAGAACAAAAATTATTAGCACGCGAGCAATCTACAACCGTAGAAATGGACGACTTACATTTGGTAGGTGTTGAGTATTTAACAGGGATTAAAATCAGCGCAGAATTAGTGCCTATAGATGGCAGATACTTGTTACTCGACAACCAAGTTTATAAGGGAGAAGTGGGCTATCTTGCCTACCAGCTTATGGAGTCAGAGACCGGAATAGCAGTATTACTCGAAAGAGGGTTCATACCTGCTGGGAAGGATCGTTCCAAACTCCCCCAGGTTTCCTGGATAACTACGCCAATATCGCTTGCTGCGCGCTTATATCAACGTTCAGTTAACCCACTTAGTGACAGACTCTATATGGAAACGGACAGGCCGCATAGGATTCAAAATTTGAATATCGAAGAGCTTGGTGAGCTTTGGGGAAGGAATATTCAACCTTATCTGATACAGCCTGTGGTCGATGACTGGCCTTACCCTCAGCCTTGGCAACCACTGCCGCTAAGTTCTAGCAAACATTTAGGTTATGCCGTGCAGTGGTTTGGTATGGCAACAGCATTACTGGTTTTAACCCTTTGGATCGCGGTTAGGTTATTTAAGAGTAAGGAGTAGCATATATGGTGAGTAAGGTTGTTCGGGGTAGGATGATGTTTGTGGCTTTGATCACTCTGTTTGCTTTGCCTGCGGTTGTTGCTAAGTTTTTTCTCGTTAATCAATGGTATGAATCTGGAGTGACCAATAAGGGGCTATTGATTGAACCAAAACAGAGCTATGAAAACTTAGGGGTCAATAATCCCTATACAGGTCAGCAATGGCAACTGGGATACTTAGTGCCCGCTAAATGTAATGAGTTCTGTTACCGACAGATCCATCTACTTGGTCAAAGCCATGTTGCTTTGGGTAAGTACCAAAGTCGTGTGGCACCTGTACTTTTATTGTCCAAGGTTAGCGATCATGTGTCTTTAGACAAGAACTCATTTAATCGTATTAAGGTGAATGATGCGTTTCACAATTTAATCTCTGATTTTGAGTTAGTTATTATTGACCCTCTGGGGCAGCTAGTTATGCGCTATCCAGTGGTTGAAAATGAAAGAGATTTGGTGAGTCAAAGCAAAGATATTTTAACGGACCTACGTAAGCTGCTGAAATTATCAAGAGTAGGGTAAGTCAGTTTCCAATGTTTCCTGTTTATTGGTAGATACAAATCTTACTGGCTAGGTGAGGCCTCATGGAAGGAGTTTGGTTATGGGATTGACTAATTTGGTTCGTGTAACCTTAGTAATGACATTTATTGTTATTTTGTTGGGTGCCTATACTCGATTGGCAGATGCAGGGCTTGGGTGCCCAGATTGGCCTGGTTGCTATGGCCATTTGACAGTGCCTGATGAACAACACGAAATTGCACTAGCCAAAACCCTCTATCCTGAATTAACTGTCGAGGCTAATAAGGCTTGGCTTGAGATGATTCATCGCTATTTTGCAGGTACTCTAGGCTTGTTAATTTTTGTGATTTCAGTAAAAGCACTCAAGCATGATGAAGTGTCGAATGTGTTACCTATCACACTATCTGTAGTCGTTATTTTTCAGGCCCTGCTTGGTATGTGGACCGTTACGATGAAATTGATGCCAATAGTAGTTATGGGGCATCTTCTTGGCGGTTTTACACTATTTTGTTTACTCGCACTTTTATATTGGCAATTATCGGGGAAAGTTATTTTAAGGGAGGTGCTGTTACCTCATTTTAAGAGTATTAAGTGGCTTGCTTCAATAACACTATGTTTGGCCGTTATTCAAATAGCGCTTGGTGGGTGGACGTCTTCCAATTATGCGGCTTTGATGTGTAAGGACTTACCAATTTGTGAAGGTAACTGGCAAGGATACCTTGATTTCGATAGTGCATTTACTCTTATTCAGCCAGAGCGGCCAAGTTATGAGTTTGGTACGCTTGATTATGGTGCTCGGATGACTATTCATGTCACGCATAGATTTGGAGCTATGCTGCTTACCCTTGTATCTTTGTGTCTGATAGTCTCGTTACTACTTACGAAAATTTCCTGCTTAAAATGGTCTGCTCTAAGAGTGTCTTGCCTACTGGCTCTTCAAATAGGGCTTGGTATCTCCAATGTTGTGTATAGCCTTCCTATGGTTATTGCAGTTGCGCATAATCTGGTTGCGGCTCTATTACTTGTCTCCATTTTACATGTCAATGTCCAACTGTGGCGTAAAGAAGCAGTCAAAGATCTTACTATTTCCAACCTACTCAGTAAGGAAAGAGAGCTATGAATAACACCATCAGCCGAGTATCCGAACAAGAGCGATCCTTATGGCGAGTTTATTTGACCTTGACCAAACCTAAAGTAGTTGCATTGATGCTACTGACTGCTTTAGTGGGTATGTGTTTAGCTGTTCCCGGCGTATTGCCTATACAGGGAGCCATACTGGGTTTGGCCGGAATTGCTTTTATGGCGGGCTCAGCTGCAGCCTTTAACCATTTAATCGATAGGCGAATTGACGCCATAATGGCGAGGACATATAAACGGCCATTACCGTCAGGAGAGCTTCATACGAGCAATGTGTTTGTATTCGCCAGTGGCTTGGGTTTAGTCGGATTCTTGGTTTTATACGTGGGTGTAAATGCTCTTACGGCTTGGCTGACTTTTGCAAGTTTGCTTGGGTATGCAGCAATTTATACTATGTACTTAAAACGAGAAACACCACAAAATATTGTCATCGCAGGTATGGCTGGAGCCATGCCACCTCTGCTTGGATGGACATCAGTGACAGGTGAACTACATGCCAATGCATGGTTACTTGTCATGATTATTTTCATTTGGACACCACCTCATTTTTGGGCATTAGCAATCCATCGTAAAGAAGATTATGCCAAAGCTGAAATACCCATGTTGCCAGTCACACATGGGGAAGAATACACAAAAACGTCTATTTTACTTTATACGATCTTGTTGTTTGTTGTTTGTTTATTACCTGTGTTGGTAGGTATGGCGGGCGTTTTTTATCTAGTGAGCGCAACTATTTTGTCTGTTCTGTTTATGTATCATGCGTGGAAGCTTAAATTTGAACCATCCAAGGATCGGGCAATCACCACGTTTAAGTTTTCAATATGGCATCTGATGCTGCTATTCTCAGCTTTATTAGTTGACCATTATTTTGTATGAACTTATCTATTTCAAAATTCTTAGCGGGAATTTTGGAACTTTAAACTCTTTTTCTCTAGCCTTTTGAATAAAGCAGAAAGTGTTGCGCAAAATATCAAGTAAACAGTACCCACGATAAGCCATATTTCAAAGATTAGGCCAGATGAGTTAGCCATTTCGGTGCCTACAAACGTCATTTCTTGAATAGAAATAAGAGATACAATAGACGTATCCTTTACTAAGGATATGGCTTGTCCTGCCAATGCTGGCGTGATGGTTGTGAGCACTTGTGGTGCGATGATCAATCGATATTTTACCCACACTGACAGTCCCAGAGCATCTGCCGCTTCCCATTGACCTCTGGGTATACTTGCTAAACCTGAACGAACGATTTCAGCAATATACGCGGAAGATAAAATACTGATGCACAGAACACCTGAAAGTAAGTTTTCCCAAAGAGGTTTAGGGCCAAACAACCAAATTTGCCAGTTTTGAGCCTTTTCAGAACCATCTCTCAATATGCTATCTAGGCCTAACCCTGGGATGAGCTGATTAGAGATGAAAAAGTAAAATATAAATACGAAGACCAGAGGCGGGATATTGCGGATAAGCAATATATACACATTGGCTACAGAGCGCAGCAAATAAAAGGAGGAATGTCGTGATAAGCCAACCAGAACACCGACAGGTAGTGCTAAAAATATCCCCCACAGGCTTAACCTTAATGTTGCGATCACACCCTGAAAGAAATAGGGAATGCTGCCGTCAGCGCGTGGAGTAAAAATGAGCATCATTGCTTCTTCCCAGCGCCAAATATATTGAATACCAACCTCAGATCTGTGATAAAGCCAAATTCCAGCGATGACGACAGCAAACAATATCGCTAAGTCTAGCCTGTTCAATTTTAAGCAAGGCTTTTTTTCAGGTTTCTGCGGGCTTAAGATTTTGGTTATATCCACATCATTGCCTCATTCTAACTGCTATCTGCCTCAGGTATAAGGGCACATAGGCAGGCCCAATTACCTATTTATTTTTGCCAATCTAATGTAGAAAACCAGTATTCGTAGCGTTGCTCTAGCCACCCATCTTCAATTCGGTCATTGATCCAATGATCAAAGAAAGCTTGCTTGTCCGTTTCGCCTAAACGAACCGCAAAAGCTTCATTCCCTTCTGATAAACGTTCGTTGAAGGGGATAAACAAGGTATTAGCATGTTTTACAGCTTCATGTTCAGGCTTTGGACTAGAAGCAATGACTGCGTGTGCGTTTCCATTTAGTACTTCCTGAAAGGCTTGAGCTTCGTCGTCAAATTGAAGAATTTTTGCTTTCGGGAAAGCCACTCGGGCGACTTGAACGGTAAATGCCCCTCTTCGTGCCGCAATTTTGACACGCCTTGAATTAAAGTCACTGACTGTCGAAAACCCTTCAGCTAGTTGTTTATTGGCAGCGACTTGAACACCAGAATGTGAATATGGCTGGGTGAACAGCACACTTTTGGAACGCTCATCGGTCACACTCATTCCACCAATAATCACATCAAATTTCTTAGCTAAAAGAGCTGGGATAATGCCATCCCAAGCGGTAGGAACAAACTTAATCTTCCAGCCAGAGTCAGCGGCTAAACGCTTGGCAACATCAATTTCAAATCCGATTAGTTCACCTTGTTTGTCGCGCATTGCCCAAGGAACAAATGTTGACATGCCGACACGTAAAGTACCTCTTTGATTGATCTCATCTAGGTTTGGGGTATTACTAGCCTGAGCATACATTGGCGCGACTATTGAAAGAATTGTTATTACTGATACCCAGATCTTATGAAGTGAGAGCTTTTGATATTTAAATATGTTCATTTCCGTTCCTACGTTGATACGTGCCAGCTAGTTCCCAGTTTGTATTCTAACCAGACTGAAAGACCAGAAAGCGATAGGGTGAGTGCTAAGTATATTGCAGCAACAGTGAACCATATTTCAAATGGCATAGCCGTTTCTGACACTATGTTACGCCCTTCTGTCGTCAAATCAAAAATAGCCATGACGCTGACAATAGAAGAATTTTTAACTAAAGATACAACTTCATTGGTTAAAGGCGGTAATGTGCGTTGTAACAATTGTGGGAATATGATTTTGTAATAGGTAACAAACGGACTAAGGGCAAGGGAAGAGGCTGCCTCAAATTGACCCCGCGGAATACCATTCAGACCGCCTCTAAGGATTTCAGCCGTGTATGCACCTTGAAAAAGAGACAGAGCAAGAATAGCCGTCGTCATTCTATCAATGCCTAGCACTGGGCCAAAGATAAAATATAAAAGGTAGATTTGTACCAAGAGTGGGGTGTTACGAATCACTTCTATGTAAAGTGTTGCCAATAGTCGCCCGATGATTGAATCGGAAAGTTTGAGCAGAGCAGTGACAACACCTATCAACAAGGTAAATATTAAGCTGAGTAATGAAATTTTTATGGTAATCATCAAACCTTCAATCAACTCGGCAGGCCACCACTGTCCCTGTTCATAAAATGCAATAAAATCAGGTACTCTTTGCCATTGCCACTGGTAGTCCATAGCTTTTGCACCAGAATCAAGAACCCACGCCAAAATAACGAGCAAAATAAGGATCTGCACCGTAGCAGAAGCAATAGGCTTAAACATTTTGAAAATCATTGGTGACTCATGAACTGTTCTAAAAAGTGTTGAGCTCTCGGATGCTGCGGTTGATTGAAAAATTGTTCTGGTGGTGCAACTTCAATTATTTTTCCTTGATCCATAAATACCACTGTGTCTGCTATTTTTTGCGCAAAGCTTACGTCCTGGGTGATGCATATCATGGTCATGCCAGTTTTTGCAATATCTGTAATGATATTCAAGACGTCATGTTTTGTCTGCGGATCTAGCGCTGAGGTTGGTTCATCAAATAGCAGCACCTCGGGTTGCATGCAAAGCGATCGAGCAATAGCCACACGTTGTTTTTGACCATTTGATAGCTGAACTGGGAATTTATCAGCATGATCGGCAATACCAACTTGATTGAGAAAGTGCATGGCATTTTTCAGTGCCTCTCGTCTTGAAAGATTCAAGGTTCGGGCTGGTGCTAGTATCAGGTTGTCAAGAATACTAAGGTGAGGAAACAGATGAAAATGCTGGAAAACCATATCAACTTTATCGGACTGCATAGTTGAAATCGGCTGCCCAAAGACTTTAATGACACCTTTCGAAATACTTTCTAGTCCGTTGACTGCTCTTATGAGCGTTGATTTTCCAGATCCTGAAGGGCCGCAGATCACTAGCTTCTCACCTTTCTTTACTGACAATTGAATGTCTTTGAGGGCTTTTAACTCTCCATATTGCTTACTAACATCTATCAATTCGACGGCATTCATGCAGAAACCAAGTGTGCATATTGTTGTATTTTTACCATACATAGATCATAACGATATTGCATCTAACTTTGAACAAAGTGAGTGATAAAAGCTTGTGTTGACTCATCATTTTTATAATGTAACCTTGAGTTTACGCATGGTGTACAAATCAAAGACAGAAACTATATTGCATTTTATTTGAAAAAATGGTTGCAAGGTTCGTTTTTGATAGATAAGTTACACCCTAGCCCGAGAAGATAATTGAGTATTTAAGTGTGCCATGTATGAAGTGCACTACTCACGCTAAGAAAAATAGGAAGACGTAGCAATGTTCCAGACCGATGATGTACGAATTAGTAAAGTTAAAGAGTTATTACCACCAGTAGCGGTATTGGAAAAGTTTCCTGCTACTGAGACAGCGTCTTCTACAACCTTTCAATCTCGTCAAGATATCTCAAAAATTCTTCGTGGTGAAGATGATAGATTACTTGTGATTGTCGGCCCATGCTCGATTCATGATCCACAAGCGGCAATCGAATACGGAAAGCGATTGAAAGTCTTGCGAGACGAGTTGGGTGATCGACTTGAAGTTGTGATGAGGGTCTATTTTGAAAAACCTCGCACAACAGTAGGTTGGAAGGGCCTTATTAACGACCCTTACATGAATGACACTTTTAAAATCAATGATGGTTTGCGCATTGGTCGTAAGCTTTTGCTTGATTTGACGGATCTTGGTCTACCAACCGCAAGTGAATTTCTTGATATGATCACGCCTCAGTATGTGGCAGATCTTATCAGCTGGGGGGCGATTGGTGCGCGCACAACCGAATCTCAAGTCCACCGTGAATTGGCATCAGGTCTTTCTTGCCCAGTCGGATTTAAGAATGGAACCGATGGTAATATTAAAATTGCTTCAGACGCGATTCGAAGTGCGAGTGCATCACACCACTTTTTGTCAGTGACTAAGTATGGCCATTCTGCCATTGTAGAAACGGCAGGTAACTCGGATTGTCATATTATTCTGCGTGGAGGTATAGAGCCTAACTATAGTGCAGCGCATGTGAGTGAGATTAAATCTCAGCTAGAAGCTTCGGGCTTGCCGCAAAAAGTGATGATTGACTTTAGCCACGCCAATAGCTCTAAACAATATCAGCGCCAGATGGTAGTTGCAGAGGATGTTGCTGGTCAAATCGCTTCTGGCGAAGATGCTGTCTTTGGTGTGATGATTGAGTCACACTTGGTTGAAGGCCGTCAAGACTTGGTTGATGGTAAGGCTGAGACTTACGGGCAATCAGTTACCGATGCGTGCATTGGCTGGCAAGATACCGAAAAGGTTCTTCGTCAATTAGCTGATGCAGTAGAAGCGCGTCGTCAGCGATAAGCACATACAATACAAAGAATCAGATAAAGGCAGAGTGATCTGCCTTTTTTATTTTTATTACGTGTCAAAAGCAAGTTTTATATTAATCTTGAAGAAAGTGACATTGGGAGGCGTAGCTTAGTTCGACATAGTGTTTATTCTTACTCGGCTTTGTCCTCTATCTGCTTGATTAATACTTCACTCGTACTTTTCAAAAATTTTCAAAATACGACCTGACTCTTGGAGTGATTTCAAACCTGTGTTAAAGGCCGACATGATCTCCTCTTTATTTGGGTGATATCGACTAATGGCAAGGTGTAAAGTGTTCTCTGCGAGTGGTTTTGAAATTAATTTAAATCCGTTAATGTCTAGATTGCTATTTCTTAAAAGCCAGCGGAAAACCATTTTATCTGCAACTAATACATCAATTCTTCCAGTTCTTAATTTCTTAATGTTTGTCGTTAGGTTATCTGCGTCCAACCGTTCAAAATCCTTTGACTGCATGAAGGCATCGTTATAGGCATAACCTCGAAGTACACCTACTCTTTTGCCAGCAAGACTTGTTACACCTTGATAATCAAACGCATTGTCTTTAAGGGTTACAAAGATCAGGGAGTTTACTAAATAAGCATCGCTAAAGTAGAGGTATTTCAGTCGGTCACTGCTTTTCCATACTGTGAGGGCAATATCGTAGCGTTGCATTACGACCTCTCTCAAAGCGCGGCTCCAAGGCTTGATGGTATGTTTCATTTGGTAGCCCTGAGCTGAAAAGGCTTCTTCAATGATCTCATAGGCCAACCCTTTTATATAGGGAGAGTCAATCACATAGGGTGGCCACTCGTCCTGAACTGCCGATACGACGTTAGCGTTTACAGGTAATTGATAAAACAATATATATACGATGAGC
The DNA here is from genome assembly GCF_038138445.1 of Vibrio sp. Lineage (GTDB taxonomy): Bacteria > Pseudomonadota > Gammaproteobacteria > Enterobacterales > Vibrionaceae > Vibrio. The sequence continues at coordinate 7,276 of NZ_JAYQDQ010000032.1, read as the reverse complement.
GCAGTTATAGCTTTGTCAGGCATGATTTGTTCTCTATCAATAAACTAATACTAATTGTAGTTAATCTTAGAAAGATTAGAGATAAGCTAGCCTTGTACAATTTATGCTTAGTGGCTGGGAGATAGGACCTATAATTACAACAGTAACTTTGGTTGGGGGCAAGAGCTCTATCCACCCCAAGGGCGAGAGAAACGATATAGGTTTAAACAGCAGTTTAAAGGCTTACCTGGGTGTTAGATAAGTGTGAAGTCCATGTTGGCGATCTCAGGGTATTGACTAAAGTCCCTTATAGTTGTTTTTGCTGAATTTATTACTCTATCTTTTAGCTGATTAGAATGGAGTTGATTGTTGTAAGGCTTCCATGGAGCCGATACGATACATGAGACGGATTGATCTCCTTGCGTTAATGAGAATGAAAAAAGGTTATAGTATCCGTGATCTGCCATTTTCTGTATGTAATGCGAGTTGTATTCCCCCTGTTCGTTTGGGTAACACAATCGGCCAGCATTTCTCTCAGTATAACTAAAGGTGTCATCAATTTTATCATATTGATTTCTGTAATAGAGCTCTTTGTATGCGCATGGCATGTTGGAAATAATCTGGCTCAGTTCCCCGCTGGTTAACTTTAATGATAGATACAAGTTATCTAACTTTATCCTGTTGTTAATTGCTGTGGTGACATTCATAAAGTATCTTAAACCAAATTTCTTAAAAGAAAAAAATTAATGGTTGCTCCTCAGCTAGTCAATAGAAAATAGTGATTCTTTAAATTCTTCTAACTTTAGATCTATCCACCATTCAATGTTTTTAACTTGTTGATTATTAGAGAGAATACTATAGGATAGGATTAATAATAACTATGGTAACCAGTTAGCCAATAGCTCATTAGGCGCTTTATAACAGAGAATATGATGATCAAAGTGAAAGACACCTTGAGTTTGAAAGGTGATACATCTAATCCATTTCCTGAGCCATTCAAATCCCTACTTGGTCAGGCAGAATGTAAAGGCTTAGGCGGTCTTTTTGGTTTAACTCAGTTTGGAGTAAATCTTGAAGTCTTAGAGCCTGATGCTCAGTCCGCTTTAAGACATTGGCATACAAAGTCTGATGAGTTTGTTTACGTGTTAAGTGGTGAGCTTTGTTTGGTCACAGATGATGGTGAACAGGCAATGCGAGCGGGAATGTGTGCAGGCTTTCCTGCAGGTATTGAGAATGGGCACCACCTAATTAATCGAAGTAGTAATCAAGCAACATTTATTGTTATTGGCAGTCGCGAGCTGGGGGATGAAGCTCACTATCCAGACGATGACTTTAAATGGGTAGTTAACAGTTCAGGTGAATGGGTAGCGTGTAAGAAAGATGGCACACCTTACTTATAATATGGCGCCGTAATATTACCTGTCAAAGTCGATGTTACCGGTTAAATTCAGGTGAGTTAAGAACAATAAGGTACGATATATAAGGAAGTCATTCGTTGTCTTCAGTTCAATTAGCACGATACATTATTAGTTTTAGTTGGTTGTATCATGGAATATTCCCTAAACTAGTCCATATTGCACCTTTGGAAAGGTTATTAATTGGAAGCTTCGGTTTATCAGATGAAGTTTCCTATCTTGTCACTAAATCTGCGGGCGTTTCTGAAGTGATATTTGGTGTTGTTGTCTTTGTTTTCTATCGCTCAAAGTTTGTTATTATGCTAAATATATTCGCACTTATTGGTTTACTCATCTTCGTTGCTTTTTGTCAGTCCTTATTACTAGTCGAAGCATTTAACCCAGTAACTACTAACATTCCATTAATCGGATTAAGTTTGGTTTTACTTAACAAATTAAAGCCGTCTAGTCAGATTTAAATATATAAATTTTAATCAGTTAGAAATGAGGGTGATTGTTATTGGGAATTTATGTTTTAGAGGGTAGAGAAAGAATGATTCAGAGTATTTATGATCAAATGTGGACAAGTTTTAAATTAGCATCTGAGCGCAACGATTATAAATTAGACCCGTATTTATTGAATCTTGAGAAGGACAATAGAAGGGGTATCAGTGTCTTAGCATACTTAAAACAGGGTAATCGCTCTGTTATTGGTGAAATCATACACTTTCAGAAAAGGATAAGAGATATTGAACCTGCTCAGTACTTTCACCCATTAGATGAACTTCACCTAACTATTCTTTCAGTAATCTCATGCATATCTGAGTTCAGGCTTAGTGATATCAATACTCAAGACTATGCAGAAATATTCCATTCAGCCTTATGCTCTATACCTACAATAGAAATTAAATATCGGGGTGTTAGCGCATCACCAAACTGTATAGTCATACAGGGCTTCCCTGTCAATGATGCTTTGCAACGTTTTCGAAATGCTTTAAGAAGTAACCTGAGTGAGGCGGGGCTTTGGGCTACGTTTGATAGCCGATATAACCTAGTGACAGCTCATAGTTCGATTATTCGATTTAAGGTCCCAGTTCACGATGGTCAAAAACTTTTGGCACTTTGCCAAGAATATCGAGATTATGATTTTGGTAGTATTATTCTTCAAGATTTTGAACTGGTGTTTAACAACTGGTATCAGAACTTAGCAGTAACAAAGTCTTTAGCTTGTGGTTCAGTCTCACAATAAGCATAAACAGTCGATTTAGGCTGAGCTATGACGACAAACATCCGTCTCTTTAGTACATCGAAAATTTGCGGTCACATCTTTTATAAGCTAACTCGATTTCACCAACATACATTCCAACATTTCACAGTTTTTGTTCTCCATGATGCTCTTGCCTATGGGTCATATGAAAATGTCATTTTTAACTATTGAAACAATAAATAGTGCGCCTTTTTAAGCTGTTATTTTGACTAATGATATTTAAATAAGAAGGGTCTTAGAGTGGCATAACTCCCTATATTGATAGAGATGTTTTCGACGTTTTCTAAAAAGTTCCAATCTAATTTCAAAAAATGTGAACTTGATCTTATCTTGTTTCATAAGTATCAATAATGAGAAAAACCTATTGTATTCATATGTTTAAAAACTAGTCACTTTTTTGTTAGTTAAGTAATAGCTAATTTATGCTCTCAATATGAAACAAACTGCACTTCACTTTTGATTTTTTCGTACTACTTTATAAATGTTCATGAAAAAGCTTGGTTTTCTGAGTGTTGTGTGAACAAAGGTTATAACCCTATATGGACGTTAAATTATGAAAATTAAATTATTAGCCGCTTTGGTTGCGGCAACAGCATGTGGTTCAAGCGCTTTTGCAGCAGAAGTTTATAACAGTGAAGGCACAACTCTTTCTATTGGCGGTTATGTCGATGTGGGTGTTGGTGAATATGACAAGAGTTCAAGCTCAACTGAGGAACAACGACAAGACGTGCAGGTAGAGAGTGTCTCTCCTCGTATTAATATTGCAGGCTCTCAAGATGTTGGCAATGGTGTGGTTGTTGATATGAAAGGTGAATGGTCAGTCAACTATTTAGACGGAGGAGAAAAAACTTTTGATACCCGTTTAGGCTATATCGGCGCTACCCATGAAGAAATGGGTCGTTTGGTTGCGGGTACTCAGTGGTCTCCTTATTATGATGTGGGCGGTGTTGCTGACATGCCAATCGCCTTTGCCAACGATTTCTTGTATGACTATCAAATGGGTGGTGCTCGTGCAGAGCGGATGGTAAGTTACAGAAAATCATTTGCAGTTGCTGAAGATGGTATGTTAAATGTAGGTTTGGGCTGGCAAGGTGAAGAAACCGAGTCAGATCTAGATGCAAGAATGCAAGCTTCTCTGAGTTTTAGTATGATGAACTTTGGGTTGGGTTATGCATATTCAGGTGGGGATCGTAAAATTAGCGGTGTCGATGAAGATGCGACTTCTCATATCTTTTCACTCAATTACGGCTCATATGGCTCTGGTATCAATGCTGCTATTGTTTATGGCATGAATGAGTATTTCTACGACAGTCTTAAAGAAACGGTTCAATTAGAAGGCTTACTTGCATACGGTATGGATAATGGCCTTAACATTAGTGTTAACTATGAGTCTGTTGAGAATGATACAACCAGTAAGACTTTGTATAGCACATCTGCACTTCAGTTTGAGTATACAGTCGCACCAAGTTTCGTGACTTTTGCAGCTTATGAAATAGACTTGGGTGATGACGACGATACCACTAAAGATGATGACAAGTGGATAATCGGTGCTCGTTACTTCCTATAATTCAGTAATCCAACTGCCTTAACACGCATTTGTGTCAGCGCCTATTCAGCTTTGAATAGGCGCTTTTCTATTGGCGTAATAAACTTTTTGTGCATCAGCTCAATATTTACTGCGGTGTCTATCGACCATGCAAGGATTTCTATTACCATCCAGTTTAGTGATTAATAACAGGGAATATGTATGAACTCGGTTAAACTTGGTGCTAACAACGTTCAACCTACCAAGATCTTGTGCGTGGGACGAAATTATCATGACCATATTAAAGAGTTAAATAACCCAGTTCCTGATAATATGGTGGTGTTCAATAAACCGCCTTCATCTATTGATACTCAGCTTTGCTCCTACCATGGAGAAGCTATTCACTACGAAGGTGAGATTTGCTTTATGGTCAAGGGCGGGCAGTTTTGTGCTGTTGGTTTTGGGTTGGATTTAACCAAACGTCAATTGCAAACAGAACTCAAGATCAAAGGGTTACCATGGGAGCGAGCAAAAGCATTTGATGGATCCGCCGTATTCAGTCGTTTTATTCCTATTGAAGGGATTCAAATCGAATCATTGCAGATTGAGTTATTTATTAACTGTGTGCGGGTGCAAAAAGGTGCGGTAGGGGACATGATTTATTCGCCATCATCGATCTTGGAGGAACTGACGACTTATACTAGGTTAGAGGATGGAGACATTATAATGACGGGAACCCCACAAGGTGTTGGTGAAGTACATCAAGGCGATGTTTTTTTAGGAAGACTAAGCAGCCAAAATAAAATTTTGTTGGAAGTGGAGTGGATTGCGCAATAGGAAATTGTCACTTTTGACAATATTAATGCTTGAGTAAGATATTGCCCTGCAAGTATTTTAGCTTAGGTTACAGGGCATGAAATAAAAACTATAATGGTTCTCGACCGCTTTCCTCATTAACCTCAGTTTCCAGTTTGAGAGTTTGAGTTGGGAAAGCAATATCGGCGCCATGTTGATGAATGATGTGCATGATTTGCAGCAGGACATCTTCTTTCACTTGGTGGTAGCGAACCCAATTTACCGTTTTGGTAAATGTGTACACCAGCATTTGCAGTGAAGATGGGCCGAAAGCATTGAAATTCACAATCAATGTTTGTTTGGTATCGATATCTGGGTGATTCTGGAGCATCGATTTGATGTCATTGACAATACTTTCCACTTTATGGCCGTCACTATAGCGTACTCCAATGGTTTCTTTGATCCTGCGGTTTAGCATTCGTGAAGGGTTTTCCACCACGATATTGCTGAAAACGGAGTTGGGGATATAGAGAGGTCGCTTTTCGAATGTTCGAATAATTGTCATTCTCCAGCCGATACGCTCTACTGTTCCTTCTATTTGGCGATCTGGAGAGCGAATCCAATCACCGACTTTAAACGGGCGGTCAAAATAAATCATCATGCCGCCAAAGAAGTTCGAGAGTAAGTCTTTCGCGGCCAGACCGACAATCAAACCACCCACACCACCGAAGGTTAGCAAGCCTGATAGGCTGAGCCCAAATGCTTGCATGATGGTGAGTGCACCTATGATTACGAAGATAAGTCGTGAGACTTTAGCGATCGCATGAACTGTGGTTTCATCATGTGTTTTTTTCTCTAGAACAAAGCTTTCGACGTTATTAATAAAGCGTATTGTTATCCACGCCAAAATAGCGATAACAATTGGCAGTTTTAACGTGCTAAGCCAACCAAGTTTGATGCCAAAGTGTTCTTGAATAAAAAAGTCGAGCGAGACGGTTGCTGGCCAGCACCATATGAGTGCACTAACAGGGGTCTTTAGAGCGTTTAATGTCAGGTCATCCCAATCAAACTTAGTTTTCTTTGATAGATATTCCAGTCGGTTATATATAACTCTCCATGCTATCCATGCTAGGAAGCTGGCTAGGGTAATAAACAAAAAGTTAGTATTCCAACTTTGCAAAAATGTAATCAAGGATTGTGATAAAGGAGGTGACGGCTCCATAATGTATTGGCTCTTATAGTTACAGACTCTTACATCAGTATAAAGATATGTTGCTCATCAAACTAGCTATGTTCTAAGCAAAAGCCTTTATAAATGTACAACAATGAAGAAATTTTGCTCTTAACCTAGTCTTATCGCAGTACGTCGATAAGATATAAGGTAATATATGATTATTATTTACTGTTGAAATGCTCTGATAAAGCCGCACGACGTCTTTTAGCTGCACCGCCACCACTTTTGACAGTGTCTTCATAGCCAGCTTTTATAAAGCGCTGAGCAGGGCTGCTTGGAGTTATGCGTTTAATCTGCGGGGATTTACGTGTCCCTGACACTTGATAAACAGTCTGACCACTTCCCGTTGTCACTGTAATTAGTGTTCCATCATAACCAAAATCTGTAGTGATAAGCCTTTCGTTACGAAATACCCCGCGTTCACTGAATGTCAGTATCTCAGTATCATAGTCTGGAGTGCCAATTTCGATCCATCGGCCGTAGACATGTTTGGGGTGAATATAATCCTTATAGCTAAAGTATAAAATGGCAGAAAAGGCAACACCCAGAGCAATGAGCAAAGTAACACCAGAAAACTTGAGAAAAGCTTTTTTTGTCAAATTGGAGTCATCTTGTTCTGACTCTTTGCTTTCCTTCTTTAATGCCACATTAAACTGCTCTTTTTAATAGTATACAAAAGATAAGTATACCTTTAAACCAGCATCATTAGTGAAAAATTTACTCAAGCGATCCTCTCACATACAGAGTGAAGTGTAACTTCCATATAAACTCCCACACTTAATTAAGTGCAAACGATTAAGCATAGCGGATGGTTTTGAAAGCAAGTTCCCAATCTATTTAGTTTTCTATCAAAATTGCATGACTTATGCTTTCTTCTCTAAAGACATGTGAGAGTAGGCACTTTGAAAATCGTTTCTAAAGTACATGGCTTTAAGTGACGTAGGATTGGTCTGTCCCCATTGATAGAAATGTTTACTATAATTAGAGAGCGAAGTTGTTTTTTGGGGAGGTAAGGTATGTCTGTTGTACCGTAAGCTGGCGGTGAGCCCCATTTAACTGAAAGCTGGCACCGACTAAAAATA
>NZ_JAYQDQ010000031.1:8947-41720 GCF_038138445.1 Vibrio sp. | reverse complement strand
ACAATACCGAATTTAAAAGGAAATGATTAGATGGGGTTTACCGCCAGCTTACATTACTGATAGCTCCGCATACTGATCATTCTGTTCGAAGTAAACAACACAGTGGCATTGATGCTCGGAAAGTAAGGCGAGAAGCTCAGGACTTAGATGAGTATCTGGAGTACTAATGACATCAATCATATCTATTTTTCTTATTGTTAGTGAGTGCTTGCTATTTACGTTTTCCCAGTGCCAACCATAAGATTTACTAAAAGCGAGTAGGTTTGCGGAAAATAATAAGATAAAAGCTGAGAGATAGCAGATAGAGAATCTGTAGTGGTGAAAAATGGTGTTATGTTGATCGTTAACTGTGACTTTAGGTGTTGATGTGTCGGCAAAAGCTTTTTGTATGGTCTCTATCTGGATCGGTTTTGGCGTATCGCAAGCGATACAGTCGTTAATTAGTCTATAACCTACTTTGGGCACAGTAACTATGGGCGATTCGTTGGCACCTAACTTCAGCAGTGCATGTCGCAGTGAGCTGATACTTTTAGCAAGAGATGTCTCGCCAACATATTGATTTCCCCATGCATGTTGAATGATGTCGCATTTCTTAACAACATTGGGAGAGTGTTGGATTAGAAGTTCCAATACTTGTGCTTCTCGATAACCGATCTTGGTGCTTTTATTACGATTGGAGAGCTTGTTACTAAGGGTATTAAATAAAATCATATCATCAAATTTAGGCAGTAACTCGAAGGTTCACTGATCACCACCAATGGAATGTTTTACTCAAGGTAAGTACATGAATGTACTTTGATCAATTAAGGAATAACTGGCTTTGAACTGACATGTATAATTTGTGTAAGCGCTATCAATTATATGAAACTTAATGCTTTTGTTTTGCGCTATGGCTTGGATGTGAGGGCTCTAGCTTATTGTTCCGTTGAGTGATTTCTGTCCTATATTAAATGAGAAAGGTGTTGCTTACGGGGGAATGTATGAGCTATCAAACGCTGATTTCAAGAATCAATGAACTACCCAGAATAGAGAGTGTACTTCAAGAGCTTCTTGAGATGGTAAATAGCGATCAGATTGATTTTGGTGAGCTGGCAAAAAAGATGGCGATGGATCAAGTTTTGTTAGCTAGGGTGCTGAGAATGGCCAATTCTGCTCAGTTCGGTGGCGTCAAGGGTGTGTCGAATATCAATGATGCAATCGTACGAATCGGTATTGGGGCCATTCGCAATTTAATATCCTCATCAATTCTGGCTTCTACCTTCCCTAAGTTGGAAACACTCAATATTAAAGATTATTGGGCCAGTACCTTTGAGGTTGCCACTATCGCTGGTGCGTTAGCGAAGGAAGTCAAAATTGACCCAAATGAAGCTTTTATCGCTGGGATACTACACAATATCGGTGAGCTTATGATTCACTCTCTTGAGCCAGAAAAAGCTTTGGAGATCAATCGGCGTGTTGAAAAGGGTAGCAATCCTATAGAGGTACAGAGAGATGTCCTTGGAGCCGATGCTCAGCAGCTTGGAGCTGCTTTAGCTGAGAGTTGGAAGTTTCCTGCCGAACTGATTGATGCGATTGCCAATGTTAATCACCCCAGCAAGGCTGTAGAGTCGAAAAGATTGGCCTGTCTAGTCTTTCTGGCTAGGGATATTCACCAAAGCTGGGATTCAATGAGCGCTAAAGAGAAGCAGGGGTATTTAAAAAAACATAAGGCTGCTATAGCGCTGAACCTGGACTCTAATCTAACAGAAAAAATTGATGCAGTTAGAGGCCAAGGGAGTGAAATGGCATACCAGCTGTTTTAGTACCGCTAACACGAAGGCTCGTATTGATTCTTTCTCCTAAACCTCATTTGTTGGATGACTAAGCCTGCAATAATAAGTACAAGCCCTATCAAGGTGGTTGGGTGGATGTGTTCTTTGATGATTGTTGCAAGTAGTACTAGGGAAATAAAAGGCGATGCAAAAATAAGATTACTGATTCTTGCGGTATTTTGGGTAAGTTTTAATGCACTTAGCCAGAGAACGAAGGTTACGCCCATTTCAAATAGGCCCACGTATGTTGCCGCTAGCCAACCTTGTGAAGAAATATGGTTCCAATTAGCACCCTCTATCCAGCTTATAACAAGCGCACACGGCGTGGCGACAAGAAATCCAAGTAGAATAGCCACTATAGGGTCGGCTTTGTTCTTGGTGTTCAGTATCCAATAGCCCGCCCACAACAGCGTCGATAGTAGAGCTAAGCCGACACCTAGTGGGCTGTCAAAGCTCATGCTTAAAATATCACCTTTAGTAGCAATGACGATAACGCCGAAGTAACTTAAAACACAGGCTATCCAGTCTTGCCTGCGTATTGTTTGCTTGAGAAATACAGCAGCCATAAAAGTGAGTGTGATTGCCCAACTGTAATTGATTGCTTGAGCTTGTGATGCTGGGAGTAGGTCATAAGCTTTAAACAAAATAAGATAGTAAGACAGAGGGTTGATTGCCCCAAGTAAGATGTAATAGAAAGGATTGGCGAGAAAAGTCGAGCTAATGGAAGGTAGTTTTCCTTGCCAAGCGCATATTAAAGTTAATGCAAGTGTCGAAACTGTACTTGCGACTGTGAGCATCTGGATTGGTGTTAGCTCTGCTAAGGTGAGCTTGAAGGCGGTGGCCACAGTAGACCATAAAAGTACAGCAGACAGTCCTAAACCGATTGCGCGACGTTCGTTCATGACATTCCCTTGCCTAGATAGATACAACTCAGGGCGCTAGTCTATCGGTTTGATATCCGACCATCAAACTGGACATTTATCCAGTGGTAAAATACCATTTAACTGATATCGAAAATATGAGTTAACTCACTATTATGCAATGGATTCTAGATAACCCCACCTTGATTATAACCATTCTAGCTTGTGCAACATTAAGTAGTGCTTTGGCTGGCTGGTGGGTAAAACAGCAAATGAACCTTGATTATAAGCTTTTGAAACAGCAACTTGATTCTGAACGAGAGTTATCAAATGCACAAATTAGTCAGTTACAAAAAACGCTAGAGCAAGCAAATCAAGATCTTGACCAGCTCGACGCTGAACGGGACAAGGCAGCTTATGAGTTGAAGCAATTACACGGTCAGCATATGGCCTCGTTGGAAAAACTACGCTATCTGGAGACACTCAAACAGGAGCGTCAGCAGTACGCCACTCAGCTAGATAGTAGCCGAGAGCAAAAAGCACAACTTGAAGCACAGCTTCGAGAGCAAGATGCTAGGCATCAAGAGGAAAATAAAGCCAACCAAGAAAAGCTGCAACTGCTTGAGCGGGCAGAAGTTCGCCTCAAACAACAATTTGAGCACTTAGCACATCAGCTATTTGACGTTAAAACAGCAAAAGTCGATCAGCAAAATAAGCAAAGCTTGGACGCTATATTATCACCACTGAAAGATCAGTTGGAAGGCTTTAAGAAACAGGTCAATGATAGCTTTAGCCTAGAAGCAAAAGAGCGTCATACTCTTGTTCATGAGTTAAAGAACCTTCAGCGGCTTAATGAGCAGATGACCCGAGAAGCCGTCAATCTAACTCAAGCTCTCAAAGGTGATAATAAACAGCAAGGCAATTGGGGTGAGGTGGTTTTAGCACGTGTGTTAGCCGAGTCAGGTTTACGTGAAGGGCATGAATATCAGACGCAGGTGAGTTTGCAAGATGAGGCAGGCAAACGCTTTCAGCCAGATGTTATTGTCCATTTACCCAATAATAAGCAGGTTGTAGTTGACTCAAAAATGACTCTGGTTGCTTACGAGCGGTATTTTAATGCCGAATCTGATGAGATGAGAGATAAAGCCTTAAATGAGCATCTGCTATCAGTAAGAGCACATATTAAAGGGCTGTCGCAAAAGGATTATCATAAGCTTAAAGGGATAGAAAGCTTAGATTATGTATTAATGTTCGTGCCAGTAGAGCCTGCTTTCCAGGTGGCTATTCAGGCTGACCCGAGTTTAGTTAAAGATGCGCTAGAGCAAAACATTATTTTGGTGAGTCCAACCACTTTATTGGTTGCCTTGCGTACGATAGATAACTTGTGGCGTAACGAACGCCAAAACCAAAATGCGCAAGTCATCGCTGATAAAGCGAGTAAACTATACGATAAATTGCGTTTGTTTGTTGATGATATGCAAAATCTTGGTGGCGCATTAGACAAAGCAAACCAGAGCTATCAAGGAGCGATGAGCAAACTTGCTAGCGGGCGAGGTAATGTAATACGACAGGCAGAAAGCTTTAAACAGCTTGGTGTTGAGGTTAAGAAGCCCATTACGCCCAGTGTAACGAGTTTGGCAAGTTATGATGGATTGCAGGAAAATAATTCTGCCGGTGAAAATGCTTCTATCGATGAAAGACAACAAGCTGAGGATAAAGTAAACTAATCGCGCGCAGCGCTGAGGTCGTATTAATTCATAACGCTGCTTTAAGAGGAATTATCATGACAGATACAGGCGAGAAGTTAGATACCGCTACAGAATCAAACGAAACCACGCATTTTGGCTTCACCACGGTAGCCAAAGAGGAAAAAGTCGCTAAGGTCGCGCAAGTCTTTCATTCCGTTGCTGCAAAGTACGACATTATGAATGACTTGATGTCGGGAGGGATTCACCGCCTATGGAAAAGATTTACCATTGACTGTAGTGGGGTTCGTCCGGGGCATAAAGTGCTTGACCTAGGTGGCGGTACAGGGGATTTGACGGCGAAATTCTCACGGATTGTTGGTGATAAAGGTCATGTGATCCTTGCTGATATTAATAACTCAATGCTCAACGTCGGCCGTGATAAGCTTCGTGACAGTGGTGTTGTTGGCAATGTTCATTATGTTCAGGCCAATGCGGAAGAATTACCCTTTCCGGATAATTACTTTGATGCCATTACTATCAGCTTTTGCCTTCGTAATGTCACGGATAAAGATAAAGCGCTAGCGTCGATGTTCCGAGTTTTAAAACCAGGCGGTCGTTTGTTGGTATTGGAGTTTTCAAAACCTGTATTCGAGCCATTGTCGAAGTTGTACGATGCTTATTCATTCCACCTACTGCCAAAAATGGGCGAACTGGTGGCTAACGATGCGGAAAGTTACCGATACCTTGCTGAGTCGATTCGTATGCACCCTGATCAAAATACACTCAAAGATATGATGGAATCAGCAGGCTTTGAAAACACCAGTTACCATAATTTGACGGGGGGCATTGTTGCTCTTCATCGTGGTTACAAGTTCTGATAGGGAATGTCTTATGCCGTTTGAAGCATTCGTCACTGCTGCTGTTGAATCAAGCATTAACATCCTAGTTAAGGATGATCCTGAGCTTGTACGTCGTCTTTCACGAATAAAAGGCCAGGTGATTCAGGTACATTTAAGAGAGCTCAACAAAACTCTTACCTTTGTGTTTAGCCAGCAAATTGACGTGTTAGCGGCTTATGAAGGTAAGCCTGACTGCTACCTTTCGCTCAATATTTCCAGCCTATCAGAGCTGCGTGAACAATCGAATATTACTAAGTTAATTAAGCAAGACAAATTAACTCTAGAGGGAGATATTCAGTTAGCGCAAAAATTCTCTCAATTATTGTCTGACTGTAAACCAGATATTGAAGAGTGGCTATCGAGAGTGATAGGGGATGTTTTCGCTCATAGTCTAGTGCAAGGAGCCTCAGGACTTGGAGAGTTTGTCAAAAGACGTGCTGAAAAACACAGTAACCATCTCGCACAAGTGATCACTGAAGAGTGGAAATTAGCCCCAGCGTCATTGGAAATCGCACATTTTTGCGATCAAGTGGATGATGTTGCAAGTTGGGCCGCTCGTGTTGAAGCAAAATTGACTAAACTGATGGACAGAGTATGACCCTGACTGAACTAAGACGTCTCTATAGGATTATAAAGGTCCAGCTCGAATATGGTTTAGATGAACTTCTCCCTGATCATCAGCTAGCTAAAGCGCCTCTATTTGCCAGAAAAGCCCTATTTTGGATTAAAAATCGACATGCAGATAAAGAATTGGGTGAGCGGTTACGGCTGGCACTTCAGGAATTGGGACCTGTTTGGATAAAATTTGGTCAGATGATGTCTACCCGGCGCGATTTGTTTCCTCCCCATATTGCCGACCCTTTAGCGCTTCTTCAAGATCAAGTGTCCCCCTTTGATGGTCAACTTGCTCAGCAGCAGATTGAGCGAGCGTTAGGTGGGCCTATTGATAATTGGTTTAATGAATTTGATATCACTCCGCTTGCTTCGGCCTCCATTGCCCAGGTTCACACTGCGAGACTCAAGTCAAATCATCAGCAAGTGGTTTTAAAGGTTATTCGCCCAGATATTCGCCCAGTTATTGATGCGGATCTAAAACTTATGTATCGCATGGCTCGTATAGTGGCGAGAGCCTTGCCAGAGGCGCGTCGCTTGAAGCCTGTAGAGGTGGTCCAAGAATATGAGAAAACCTTGCTCGATGAATTAGACCTGCAGCGAGAGGCAGCCAATGCGATTCAACTGAGGCGAAACTTCGAAGGCAGTGAAGAATTGTATGTTCCTGAAATTTTTACTGACTTTAGTAATAAAACTGTCATGGTTTCTGAGCGAATATATGGCATCCAAGTGTCGGATATCGATGGTTTGAAAGCCAATGGCACCAATATGAAGTTGTTAGCTGAACGTGGTGTCAGTGTGTTTTTTACCCAAGTATTTAGAGACAGCTTTTTTCATGCGGATATGCACCCTGGAAATGTTTTTGTTAGTCCAGAACATCCGGAGAATCCGCAGTGGATTGGTTTAGATTGCGGCATAGTTGGTACTTTAAACAGTGAAGATAAACGATACTTAGCAGAGAATTTTCTGGCCTTTTTTAATCGAGATTATCGCCGCGTGGCAGAACTACATGTTGAGTCGGCTTGGGTTCCACAAGATACAAACCTTGATGAATTCGAGAGTGCTATACGTGTGGTGTGTGAACCTATATTTGCTAAGCCATTGTGTGATATATCTTTTGGTCATGTATTGTTGAATTTGTTTAATACAGCTCGGCGCTTCAATATGGAAGTCCAACCACAATTGGTTTTGTTGCAAAAAACTTTGCTTTACGTAGAGGGGCTAGGGCGTCAATTGTATCCTAGGCTTGACCTGTGGCAGACAGCTAAGCCCTTCTTGGAAGAATGGATGATGAATCAGGTTGGTCCCAAAGCTCTAATGAACGCGGTGAGAGACCGAGCGCCATTTTGGGCTGAAAAATTACCTGAATTGCCTGAGCTACTTTATGACAGCTTACGTCAGGGTAAAATGATGAATCAGCGCATGGATGAGCTGTTTTATGGTTATCGTGCCAGTAAGCGTCAACAGCTAAAAGGAAAGTTTTTATTTGGGGTAGGAGCGACATTAGTCGTATGCTCAGCAATATTGATGACCAGTCCTTATAACCAGCTATCTTTGGTTACAGCGAGTGGTGGTGCGATATTTTGGTTGTTTAGTTGGAAAGCCTATCGCCGTTAAACGGTAGACTTTCATTGGTTTGAATTAGCCCGAGGTATAGAAAATGGGTGGTATTAGTATTTGGCAGCTTCTGATTATTGTCGTTATTGTCGTTCTTTTGTTTGGTACTAAGAAACTGCGTGGTATGGGAAGTGATTTAGGCGGCGCGGTGAAAGGATTTAAGAAAGCTATGAGTGAAGACGACGCGGCGAAAAAAGACGCAGACTTTGAGCCAAAGCATCTTGATCAGCAAAAAGTGGATACTGCTGCTGAAGATAAAAAAGATAAAGAGCAGGTATAACTCGTGTTTGATATCGGTTTTTGGGAGCTGATATTGATCTCAGTTGTTGGCCTTGTTGTTCTTGGACCTGAGCGATTACCTCACGCGATTCGTAGTATCTCTCGTTTTGTCGGTGCTGCCAAGACCATGGCAAATAACGTTAAAGACGAGATCTCTCATGAGCTTAAAGTTCAAGAACTACAAGATAACTTACGCAAGGCAGAGCAGATGGGTATGGAAGATTTATCTCCGGAGCTCAAATCCTCTGTTGAGCAGCTCAAACAGGCTGCTCATGATGTGCAGCGGCCTTATACTAAAGGGCAGGAGCAGAACGAAGATGACACTGAGAGTAAAGTCACAACAACCCAAGCCTCTGATGATGTAAAGCCTTCATTAGAAAGCGATGTTGCTGGTGATAGTTCACCACTGGCAGATAATAGAAAAGCCAAATAATTACCTTTAAGTAGTGATGGCTAAAGCTATCCCTTATCATATTTTCCAGTAGAGGTTTTCATGCCATCTGTAGAGCAAACGCAGCCTTTGATTAGCCATCTTTTAGAACTGCGTAGTCGTTTGCTTCGTGCACTTATTGCGGTTTTAATTGTGTTTCTTGGCCTGATTTATTTTGCTAATGACATCTATGAGTTTGTCTCTGCACCACTTGTAGAGCGTTTGCCAGAAGGGGCGACAATGATAGCAACCGATGTCGCATCGCCTTTCTTTACGCCTCTAAAGTTAACTCTGATTGCATCGATTTTTATTGCTGTGCCTTTCATCTTATATCAGGTGTGGGCTTTTGTTGCTCCGGGTTTATACAAGCATGAACGTCGGCTCATCATGCCCCTTCTATTTTCGAGTTCATTACTATTTTACTGCGGCGTAGCTTTTGCGTATTTTGTGGTGTTTCCTTTGGTGTTTGGCTTTTTTACCGCTATCTCACTAGGTGGGGTAGAATTTGCGACAGATATTTCCAGCTATTTAGACTTTGTCCTCGCTTTGTTCCTCGCCTTTGGTATCGCTTTTGAGGTGCCAGTGGCGATTATTTTGCTGTGTTGGACTGGAGCAACCAACCCTAAAAGCTTAAGTGAAAAGCGACCTTATATCATAGTGGGGGCTTTTGTGGTCGGCATGATGCTGACTCCGCCTGATATTATTTCTCAGACTCTACTTGCTGTCCCTATGTGTCTACTTTTTGAAGTTGGATTGTTTTTTGCGAGGTTTTACGTTGACAGGTCATCGAGGTAAAATTGGTGAAATGTTTTATAACAGCCGTCGTACTGGTGAGTCACTACTTAAATTTCATAACATGCCCACATTTTGAACATATGTAGATCTCTTTTATACCTATTAATTTATGCCAAATCGCACGATGTTTTCTATGCAAGTGATTGCTTTGCCTACACATTTTACCTAACCTTTTATTGTTTATATTGTATATTAAACTAGTGTCATCTTTATTTAAAGGTTAACTTGGATCATTTATCTCTAAAATTTTATTTTATCAAATACGAGATAATTTTTTGCTTTGAAAAGGTGTATTTGTGTGAGGAGCTGGGATGGTTGGGGTTCTCTTTACATTTCTTTCAGTCAAGCGCCTTATATTATGAAGAGAGTCATTTCTATACACATAACTTGTACTCTAAATGCAACAAGAGGCTTACAAATAGTAAACCTCTTCGAAAGATATATTTTAGGACATTAAGCCTACCTTATTTTAACAAGGTCCCTGCAATGGGAGCACCTATAGACCTTCTTTACGCCAAGCATTTTTTGCCAAAATGTTCGATGCCTTCGGCGCAAGCAACCACTGTGATAATGCATATTGTGATAACTTATAATTAGTATTTCTATCAATAGTAAATCAGTAGTGATTGAATTAAAGTATGAAAACTTTTCTCATATTATGACGTTATTTTTTATTTCGGCGTTAATTTTAATTTAATTTTCTAAAAAAACAATGACTTGGCGTTTTTTGTTGTTAACTCTGTAACTTCTTCGTATGTAACACCTCGTAAATCAGCGACTTTTTTTGCCACTAATGACATGTAGGTAGGCTCATTACGTTTGCCTCTATGGGGTACTGGAGCCAAATAAGGGCAGTCGGTTTCAAGCAGCACATAGTCCATATCTAATTCAGGGATAACTTTGTCCATACCGCCGTTTTTGAATGTACTTACTCCGCCGAGTCCGAGGTGAAAGCCGAGCCCATTGATCGCCTTCGCTTGTTCTATATCACCGCCAAAGCAATGGAAGACCCCGGAAAGTGAGCCATCTTGAACTTGTTCGAGTAGCTCTAGAGTTTCTTTGATGGAGTCTCGAGTATGGATTACAGCGGGCAGCTTCATCTCTTTGGCCCAATTCAATTGGGTAACAAATGCTTTCTCTTGTTCCGCTTTATAGGTTTTGTCCCAGTAGAGATCGATACCTATTTCTCCAACGGCAATAAAAGAATGTTTTTCAAACCAGTTGCGGATTATTTTTAACGTGTTTTCATAGTCTCTATCTACATAGCAAGGGTGTAGTCCCATCATGGAGCTGCATATATCTGGATAGTTTGCTTCTGTTTGCAGCATTGGCTTGATGGACTCAAGATCTATATTGGGTAGTAGGATTTTCTCTATCCCTTGGGCAAGTGCTCTTTCCACAACCTGATCACGGTCGCTGTCAAATTCGCTGGCATAAATGTGCGCGTGAGTATCGATCATCGTTAATCTCTATAAAGCTTGATGGCAAAGAGTATACGGCAGTGTGAGCATTTGGTCATTTTTTGTATTTTTATCACTTGCTGCTAGCGTCGGCTCTCAGGAGTGATATTATGCAAATCAAGCACTTTCACCACATAAGGAGAATAGAGTGTCCGTTTCCATTCAAGGCCAGTTTCCTGGTCGTCGTATGCGTCGTATGCGTAAACATGACTTTAGTCGCCGCCTTATGGCAGAGAGCCAGATTACAGTCAGTGATCTGATTTATCCAATGTTTATCTTGATGGGTAAAGATCGTCGCGAGACCGTGGAGTCAATGCCTGGAGTAGAGCGATTATCTATTGACCTAATGCTGGAAGAGGCGCAATACCTTGCACGATTGGGTGTTCCAGCTATCGCTCTGTTCCCAGTGGTGAATCAAGATGCAAAAAGTTTATGTGCTGCGGAAGCCTATAATCCAGAGGGGTTGATACAGAGAGCGGTTCGTTCTTTGAAAGAACATGTACCAGAAATTGGTGTGATTACCGATGTTGCTTTGGATCCTTTCACGACCCACGGCCAAGATGGCATTATTGACGAAGAAGGTTATGTTCAAAATGATGAGACAACGGAAGTTTTAGTCAAGCAAGCCTTGTCCCATGCTCAAGCAGGTGCTGATGTTATTGCTCCATCAGATATGATGGATGGTCGTATAGGAGCCATTCGTAAAGCTTTGGAAGAAGCAGGACATATCAACACCCAAATCATGGCTTACTCAGCTAAGTATGCATCCCATTATTATGGGCCATTTCGTGATGCGGTTGGTTCAGCGAGTAATCTTAAAGGTGGTAATAAAAATAATTACCAAATGGATCCGGCTAATAGCGATGAAGCTGTCCATGAAGTGGCCATGGATATCAATGAAGGCGCGGATATGGTGATGGTTAAACCAGGAATGCCATATCTTGATGTTGTACAGCGTGTAAAATCTGAGCTTGGTGTCCCCACTTTTGCTTATCAGGTGTCGGGCGAATATGCTATGCACAAAGCGGCGTTCTTAAATGGTTGGTTAAAAGAACGCGAAACGGTAATAGAGTCACTGCTTTGCTTTAAACGAGCTGGAGCTGATGGAATCCTGACTTACTTTGCCAAAGATGTCGCTGAATGGCTGGCAAGAGATCATGCTGAATCGGCTAAGTTTTTACAATCAGATGAATAAAATTAATGATCCTTACAAAGCTGGTTGACGTTTGTCAGCCAGCTTTTGTTTTTTGGAGGCATAGATGGCAATTGAATATCGTATCGGATTACTTGAGGAATGTGTTGAGGTGATACAAAGTATTGATGAATTTGAGCACAAAGAATCGATAGAGAGTTTAGCCTCTCGTTTGAAGGATAAGAAGTATCTCATTCAAGTTGCGGAAGAAAACCATCAATTACTTGCCTTTAAGATTGGCTATGAGTTGGATAGAGATACTTTTTATAGTTGGTTAGGAGGGGTGTCTCCATTCGCACGTAAAAAAGGTGTGGCACAAAATCTTTTGGACTATCAAGAAGCATGGGTGAAACAGAACGGGTACTCACAACTTAGGGTTAAATCTCGCAATCAATTTTCCAATATGCTTAACCTATTGATAAGAAATGAATATATGATTGAAAACTATGAAAAAAGATCCCCATTATCTGACTCTAGGGTTCACTTTATCAAGCAAATATCGGCATCTGATCAAAATAAATGAGATTTTTTCTCATTTAGGTCTTGACGATTTAAATGAGAATAATTATTATTTATCTCGTCTTAGGGAATAAGAGAAGTTCAGCGAAATCTAGCCTTTTTAAGGGTATGAACTCTATCGAACTTGCACTCATTCAATTTGACACGACATTGCTCACATTGCTTCCAGTGTAATTTATAGCTTTATGATAAAGCGTATTGTTCAACTAAGTATGCTTTAACTAATTTTTGCTAGGCGACATCAAATCGATGTCGCTTTTTTTATGCTTGGCGTTTGACAAATCTCGGGCTATTAAAAATATAACCATGATAAATTTTCCTTAGGGTGAGTGAAAGGACAGCGATAGTCTTTTCCACAACTCAGGATCTTTTTTGGATCGAGCTTCATTATTCCGATCTTGTGTTTTTTTCTTTTAAATTAGATACTTATAATCATTAATGTCATTTTTATTACTGTTTGGTGTTGAAATGCATAAATACTATGAACAGACTTATCCACAGAGGGGTGGGGAGATCGCGCTAGTTTGTTAACAGATCCAAGGGATATATGATCAGTTAGCATGGATCCACTGAGGCAGTCATGGCATTCTTAGTAAATATTTTCTCTTGGATGCTTAAACTATGGCTCGTATTCCTGATAATCCGCTGATTTTAATCGACGGCTCTTCTTACCTTTATCGTGCATTTCATGCCTACCCAGACACTATGACTAATGGCGAGATACCGACCAATGCTGTTTATGGTGTAGTGAATATGCTTCGCAGTATGATGCGCCAGTTTGCTTCAGAACGTATTGCCGTAGTATTTGATGCCAAAGGAAAGACTTTCCGTGATGACATGTACCCTGAGTATAAGGCCAACCGTCCACCTATGCCTGACGATCTAAGGTGCCAAATTGAACCTCTTTATGACGTTATTAGGGCTATGGGCTTGCCTTTAATCTGTGTGCCAGGTGTTGAGGCTGATGATGTGATTGGTACACTTGCTTCAAAGGCTTCTCAAGCTGGTATGCCAGTTTTGATCAGTACTGGTGACAAAGATATGGCTCAGCTAGTTGATGAGAATGTCACTTTAATCAACACCATGACTAATGTTGTGTTGGATCGCGAAGGGGTTATTGAAAAGTTTGGTATCCCGCCGGAATTAATTATCGATTATTTGGCACTTATGGGTGATAAGGTGGACAATATCCCAGGAGTCCCAGGTGTTGGAGACAAAACAGCGACGGCATTGCTGCAGGGCGTTGGTGGCTTAACTAAGCTTTATGACAACCTTGAACAGATTGCTGGTCTTGGCTTTCGCGGCTCTAAAACCATGGCCAAAAAGCTGGTTGATAATAAAGTTAATGCGTTCTTATCTTATGAACTAGCGACAATCAAATTGGATGTAGAACTTGAAAACTCATACGATGCTCTAGTTAAATCCCAGCCAAATACAGATGAACTGACCAAGCTATACGGCCAGCTTGTGTTTAAATCTTGGTTAAATGAAATCTTGGACGGTGGCAATGGTGCTGTCGTAGCGGATGAAAAATCTGGTTCTTCGGCGGCTGGAACTGCTTCCGCTGCGATTGATATGGAGAACTCAGCTGCTACGATTGATCGCAGTGGCTATCAAACCATACTTGATCAAGACACTTTTTATACTTGGCTTGCCAAACTTGAAGCTTGTGATGTGTTTGCCTTTGATACAGAGACAGATAGCCTAGATTACATGACTGCCAATCTAGTTGGCGTCTCATTTGCGATTGAAGAGGGGCTCGCAGCTTATGTTCCTGTGGCCCATGACTATCTTGATGCTCCAGAGCAATTGGATCGCAGTTGGGTGCTTGATAAACTTAAGCCAATTTTAGAGGATGACTCTCAGTCTAAGGTTGGTCAAAATCTTAAATATGACGCCAGTGTACTAGCACGCTATAACATTGAAATGAAAGGGATCAAGCATGACACTATGCTTGCTTCTTACGTGCACAACAGTGTCGGCGGCAAACATGATATGGATAGTTTGGCGTTACGCTTTCTGCAGCACAATTGCATTTCTTTTGAGCAGATTGCGGGTAAGGGAAAGAAACAGCTTACTTTTAATCAGATTGAATTAGAGCAAGCGTCTCCATACGCTGCTGAGGATGCGGATGTAACACTCCGTTTGCATAACCGCTTAACGGAAAGCATCAATAAAGATACCAAGCTTAGGGGGATTTATGAGGAGATTGAAGTACCTCTTGTTCCTGTGCTGTCAAGAATGGAAAGAACAGGTGTATTGATTGACTCCGTCAAACTCGCCGAGCAATCTAAAGAGATCGCTTTGCGTCTTGATGAGTTGGAGCAACAGGCGTTTGAAGTTGCCGAACAAGAGTTCAATATGAACTCGCCAAAGCAGTTGCAAGCTATCTTGTTTGAAAAAATGGAGTTACCCGTTATCAAGAAGACGCCTTCTGGTACTCCTTCTACCAACGAAGAAGTCTTGCAGGAACTAGCACTCGACTACCCATTGCCTAAGTTGATTTTGGAGTATCGCGGTTTAGCCAAACTTAAATCTACTTACACGGATAAGCTGCCTAAGATGATTAGTTCACAGACAGGTCGTGTTCATACTTCCTACCACCAAGCTGTCACCGCTACAGGTCGACTATCGTCGACAGACCCTAACTTACAAAACATCCCTATACGCAATGAGCAAGGGCGCCGTATCCGTCAAGCATTTATCGCTTCGCCAGGGTATAAGATAATGGCTGTCGACTACTCTCAGATTGAGCTGCGCATTATGGCCCACTTGTCAGGTGATAAAGCTTTATTGGATGCTTTCAAGCATGGTAAGGATATTCACTCAGCGACAGCCGCTGAAATCATAGGTGTTGATATTGACCAGGTTTCTGCAGAGCAACGCCGGCGCGCGAAGGCAGTGAACTTTGGTCTGATTTATGGCATGAGTGCTTTTGGACTGGCAAAGCAACTTGGTATTGCGCGTAACGAAGCCCAGCAATATATGGATACTTATTTTGAGCGCTACCCAGGGGTCATGCAGTATATGGAAGACACGCGAAGTACGGCGGCAGAGAAAGGTTATGTTGAGACACTTCTTGGTCGCAGGCTGTATTTGCCCGAAATAAAGTCGCGCAACGGTATCCGCCGTAAAGCAGCAGAGCGAGCAGCGATCAACGCACCTATGCAAGGTACTGCGGCCGATATAATTAAAAAGGCCATGTTATTGGTTGATGAGTGGATTGAGGAGCATGGGGAGGGCCGAGTTAAGTTGCTTATGCAAGTTCACGATGAATTAGTTTTTGAAGTTAAAGAATCAGTTTTGACTGAAATTGAAAGTAAAGTACAAGAGCTGATGGAATCTGCAGCAAGCTTGAACGTTCCTTTGGTGGCGGAAGCAGGCCATGGTGACAATTGGGATCAAGCTCACTGATAAAAATGCTATTAATATCATACAAATAAGGCAAGCCAGTAATTAATGCTGGCTTTTTTATTATTTGAAGTTTTTCATTTTAATTTTTTGTCTATGTAGCTAAATAAAAAAATACTGAAAATAACTTACAAAAATGGTTTTAATTTATGACCAATTGTTGTACATTACGAGGCGTAGGGTACAGAGGTAAGATGTTCTATCTTTTAGACCTTTTGTTTCACGTTATTGGATTAGGCTGATTCAGCCGCCCCAGCCAGTGTTTGGCTGGGGCGTTTTTTATTGTGCCTAAATAAAATCTTTGCCCTATATGCTATTCAGTTATCTACAGCACTTATGGGTGTCATCTATTTAGTAACCCAAACTAAATTTGTAATAAAGCTTCATTTTATATCTTCTAAGAGGTATCGATAGGTACTTATCGTCTTCAATACTAAGCCAACGAGTAACTAATGTTTGGGTCGTACTAACGCCATTGAACGGATAGAAAAAGGTAGAGGTATTTAGCGACCCAACCATAGAGCAAGGTCGCTGAGGTTAGACCTAAATAAATTCAGATCTATTTTTCTGGTTAGCTATCTTGGTGGGGAGCGGAGTCTTCTTGCTCATCTTGATCTATTTCTATTTGCTCCGCTAAAGCAGGTGCAAACCATTGATCAAGTTTATTGCGTAATGTATCCACACCTATGCCTTTTAGTGAAGAAAAGGCAGCTACGCTCACATCTCCTCCGAAGCCTACCGCCTCATTTTTAATTTTCAAAACCTGAGCTTTGCGCGCACCACTTTTTAGTTTGTCTGCTTTAGTCAAAAGCACCTGCACAGGAATGCCGCTATCTACTGCCCAATAGATCAACTGTTGGTCGAGGTCTTTCATTGGGTGGCGAATATCCATCAATACTACGAGTCCCTTTAAACATTGACGCTTTTGTAGGTATTCTCCCAAAGATTTTTGCCATTTTTTCTTCATTTCAAGCGGGACTTGAGCAAAGCCATAACCCGGAAGATCAACAATATGGCAACCTTCTGTCACTTTAAAAAGGTTGATTAATTGTGTCCGGCCTGGTGTTTTACTGGTTTTTGCTAAACTTTTCTGGTTGGTTAATCGATTTAATGAACTCGATTTACCTGCATTGGAGCGTCCTGCGAACGCAACTTCGATACCTTCATCCTCAGGCAGATGACGAATATCAGGTGCGCTGGTGATGAAATGGGTGTTTTGATAATGAATTTTTACGCTCACTGTTAACTCCATCTCGACTTTGTGTCGTCGATTGATTACTTTTATATGAAAGTGTGTAAAATAACCGTGCTCGGCATAAGGTCGCCTATTGTACCATGAGTGGCAACGCAGAGTGGTACTGGAAGCTTGATAATTATAATGGAATGTCATGAATAAATTAGCGCTAATCTTGAGTCTTTTAGCCAGCTGCTCTGTATGGGCTCAAGGCAGTATCGAAGCTGGAAAAGGAAAATCTCAAACTTGTGTTGCTTGCCATGGTGCTGACGGCAACAGTCAACTCGCAATGTATCCTAAGATTGCTGGTCAACATGCTAAATATATCGAGAAGCAGCTTAGAGAGTTTAAGCTAGGTATGACCAGCAACGGTAAGCAAGGACGTTATGACCCTGTCATGAGTGGAATGGCCATGCCCCTGTCAGAGCAGGACATGAAAGACCTTGCGGCTTACTACTCGTCACTACCGATTTCGAATAATACCACTCCAGAAAACGTTGTGCAAAAGGGCAAGGCCTTATACACGGCAGGCGATGCTGAGCGCGGTCTTACCGCCTGTATTGCTTGTCACGGACCTCGTGGGAATGGTACTGAGCTTTCAGGTTTCCCTAAAATTTCTGGTCAGCATGCTGACTACATCAAGGCTCAGTTAGAAAAATTCCGTGACGGTAATCGTGCTAATGATATGAATGGTATGATGCGTGATATCGCTAAGAAACTGACCGATGAAGATATCGACACTTTGTCGAAATATGTTGGTGGCCTTCACTAATACTGATTTATTTGCTCGAGCAATGATGTTTTTGAAAAAGCCCAGACTCCGTTCTGGGCTTTTTCATGTGAGTGATATCACAGTACTCAATGTATGTGGGTGAGTTATCTTTCTCATAATGGTGTGAGATATTAGCGATTCTTTTATCTGGGTTTCTCTATCGACTAGATTTAAGTTATTGAAAATAAGTTTGTTTTTTATAATCTACTGCCTTTGGTCGTTTTTTTTCTTTCTTAAGATTGCGTTCACTTTGCCAAAGTTTAGAGTAAGCGAATCAGCAGAATGTTGAACTGAGGCTAATACGAAGTATTAGAAAGTAATATTCTGCAAGTGAGTTGGTATTCAGGAAGTGTGGTAAGCAGGACGCTTACATGATAAGGATGATCGCTTTGTCTGAGGGTTTAGACAATGAAAAGGATCAGGCTAAGGAAAGCCCAGAAACAGGAAGTGAAAGGATGATTAAAATTCACTAGGACGGTGGAAAACAACATCTTTAGCAAGGAAAGCACTAACAACAAATGGACATTTAACGCACTTATATGGTTGCGTATTATTGCCGAAAGGCAAGCTTAGAAAGCGATAGGAATCCCTATCGCTTTTTATTTCAATGGTATAGGTAACTTTTACAACTCAATTCAAATGGTTCGCTCCTTTCTCAATATATCAACATTAGAGTATCGAACGATTCTGTCACTCATTATGATCGCCAGTTCTAAATTTAGAGGCTGTTTTTACTCGCAGTGAATATTTTTCACAACTGATGATTATTTGCCCAATAATGCTCCACTCTGACGCTAGTTTCTGGTATGTTTCGCATCCCTGTTTGAGGATGCCATCATGAATTACTGCCCACTTTGCCATAGTTCCGCACTGTTGGATTATTATCAGGATAAACGTCGTGCTTATCTTCAGTGTCAAAAATGTGAACTAGTGTATGTGGATCCAGAGAAAAGATTGGATGCAAAAGCGGAGAAAGCCCACTACGATCTGCATGAGAACGATCCAAATGATGATGGCTACCGTAACTTCTTATCAAGGATTGCCGATCCTATGCTAGAGCGCATAGAGCCTAGTTCAGAAGGGCTAGATTTTGGCTGTGGCCCTGGCCCGACGTTATCTTTGATGTTAGAAGAGCAGGGGCATAACATGTCTTTGTACGACCTTTATTATTACCCTAACTCTGAGGTATTGGCGCGTACTTATGATTTTGTGACAGCCACAGAGGTGATTGAGCATCTCTATCACCCAGATAAAGTATGGCAGCAATGGTTAAATTTAGTTAAGCCTGGAGGCTGGATTGGCCTGATGACCAAGATGGTCATTGACGTTGAAGCGTTTGCAAAATGGCACTACAAAAATGACCCAACTCATGTGGTCTTTTTTAGCCGCAATACGTTTAAGTATTTGGCTGAGCGGGATAAGCTCAAACTCGAATTTGTTGGTAATGATGTAATTCTACTGAGGAAACCCCAGTAATGAGCCGTAGTAAAAAAGTAAAATCAGGTGGTAATGGCGACCTGATTGTAGTACGTAACCGGACCCAAGCAGATGTTGAAGGTCGCTTGCGTAAGAAAGACAAAAAGCGTAAAGGATTAAAAACCGGAAATCGTAATTCTGAAGCGAAAGATCAGACACATCAATCGTCTGGTCAAGCACGTGACCCGCGTTTGGGCAGCAAGAAGAAAATTCCACTGGTTGTGGAAACAGCCAAAAAAACGACCAAGGCACAGCGTCGTCTAAATGCAGAGCAAGAGCTAGAAATGTTGGAAAATGATGCCCAGCTCAATGTCCTACTTGACCGTCTTGATAATGGTGAAAGCCTAGGTGCTGGGCTACAGAAGTATGTTGATGAAAAACTTACTCGGATTGAAGTTCTGATGAAGCAGCTGGGCATTTATGTCGAAGAGGATCTCGAGGATGAAAGCTCAACCTTAAGCGATGATGTTTCTTCTGCTGAGAAGAAAACGACTAAGAAATCGTCATCTGATGATGAGTTACTCTCGCAGTTTGAAGATCTAGACTTGAATCAGTTTAAAGGGTAGAGCATTTGATGAATGTAACCTTATTAGCCCTAGTCGGTGTAGCTATTATTCTCGCCTTAGCGTCTTATGCCGGTTACCTTCTGCTCCAATTAAAGAAGCAAAAGGAATTGCAGCTGCAGCATGCAAGATTAGCCATTGATAAGCGCAATGCTAATATTTTCGACAACGTACGTATTTTATGTATGGCTGGTATTCAGGGCCAATGCGATTTGTCGGAAATAAGTATCCGTGTGTACAACATTATGGATTATGTACAGGGAGAAGAGCGTGTTGATTTTGATAAAGAGTTTCCGGCAACGTCAGAACTCTATCATTTGGTAAAAGACATGGCTCGTGGCGATGATAGGCAGCAACTGGCTAAAAAAGAGCGTATGAAGCAAAACCTTGAACGGCACAAAGCCGAGTCACGCTTAGAACAAGCTGTTATTGAAGAGCTGAAACAGCTGCAAGAGAAAGTTCAACCACTCAACAACCAAATCAATATTCAGATGGTATAGCAAAGGCAGCGAGTGTTTTGGGGTAAGTGATCGACTTATCAGTTCTAATCATTACTCCTTTTTAAATGCCAAGCTTGTCTTTGTTATGACGAGGTATGTGGCAAAATAAGCTGAGTATTAGTACGGTTAATCAAACCGACTACGTATGATTTTATAAACGGAAGGACACTATGTCTCAGTCAGTCGCCGCAAGCCAGCAAATAATTTGGGATCAAGCCGTACTTGATAAGTATAATTACGCTGGCCCTCGTTATACGTCTTATCCCACAGCGTTAGAGTTTCATGAAGCATTTACCATTGCTGATTACGACATGGCTTGTACTGAGTATCCAGAGCGTCCATTATCCCTATATATCCATATTCCGTTTTGCCATAAGCTTTGTTATTACTGTGGGTGCAACAAAGTTATCACACGCCATGCCCATAAAGCGGATCACTATCTGGATGTCCTTGAGCAGGAAATTCTTACACGGGCGTCACTGCTGCAAGGGCGTAGAGTGACCCAGCTTCATTTGGGTGGTGGTACCCCCACTTTTCTTAGTAAGCAGCAAATTAGCCGCTTGATGAACACCTTAAGGGCTGAGTTTTGTTTCGAAGTTGATGCTGAAATTAGCATTGAGGTGGACCCTAGAGAAATCGAGTTGGATATACTCGATCACCTTTGTCATGAGGGATTCAACCGTTTAAGTATTGGCGTTCAGGACTTTGATAAACAAGTTCAAAAGTTGGTGAATCGTGAGCAAGATGAAGCGTTTATTTTTTCTTTGGTTGAGCGAGCGAAAGCACTTGGTTTCCGTTCAACAAACTTGGACCTTATTTATGGCCTGCCTAAACAAACACGAGAGCGTTTTGCTAACACCTTGACCCAAGTGTTAGACATGCAACCAGGTCGCTTGTCTATATTTAACTATGCTCACATGCCGCAACTATTTGCCGCTCAGCGTAAAATTAAAGATGAAGACTTGCCCAAAGCTCAAGAAAAGATGGCTATTCTTCAAGAAACCATCTCGACATTGACCAAGGCAGGCTATCAATATATTGGCATGGACCACTTTGCCATGCCTGATGATGAGCTGGCTGTTGCACAGCGTGAAGGGGTGTTGCATCGCAACTTCCAAGGCTATACGACACAGGGTGAATGCGATCTCGTGGGCTTTGGTGTATCTGCGATTTCCATGGTTGGAAATGCTTATGCTCAGAATCAAAAGGATTTGAAGACCTATTATGAGCAAGTGCTTTCTCAGCGACATGCACTTTGGAAAGGGTTATCTCTTGATAGTGATGACTTACTACGCCGTGAGGTCATTAAACAGCTAATTTGTAATTTCAAACTTGATATCAACACCATTGAGTCGGAGTTTGGTATCAGGTTTAGTGAATACTTTCAAAATGATATTAAATTGTTACAAACCTTCATTGACGATGGACTAGTTGAGATGACGGATAAAGCGCTACGGGTCACTCTTCGTGGGCGGCTTCTTATTCGCAATATTTGTATGTGTTTTGATAAGTACCTGCGCATCAAGGCGCGTCAGCAGCAATTTTCTAGGGTCATATGATTTTCGCTATTTACGCATTACTAGAAAGCTAGGAAGCAATGTAGGTACTTTGCGCGACTTGCCACAAAGCTTTTACTAGTGGGTTATCCCACTGCGAGCGCTTGCAGCACACCCCGAGCTTAAATGGTTTGATTGAAGCGACTTTTAGCCTGTGAATCTTTTCTTTAACCGGACTGTTATTGATGACCACGTCAGGGGCGATACCCACACCACAACCTAGCGCGACCATGCTGACAATGGCTTCATGGCCTGAAACATGAGCGTAGATATTAGGCTTAATCTTCATTGACTTAAACCAAGTATTGGCCCTTTCTCTCGCCGTGCCTGATTCTGGGACAATAAAGGGTATCTGGGTCCAATCTGGCTTAGATTCTTGCAAAGCTTGAGTAAAACTACTGATACCCGCTGGCGCGATAACAGATAATGGAATTTCACTTATGGTTTCAAACTTTAGTTTGGCGGGAAGTTGGTCTGGCTGTGCTGAAATTGCAACGTCAACTTCATCGCTGAGTACTTTGTCTATCGCTTGAGCTGGGTCCCCAGTTGATAATTTAAACTCGATAAAAGGATGCCGCAGACGGAATTCAGATAGCAGCTCAGGAAGATGACTGTAGCTGGCGGTGACAGAGCAAAATAAGCGAATCTCACCTTTGAGCTCCTGCTCTCCATCTTGTAATTGAGAGTAAAAACTTTGCCACTCAGTTATTATTTTCAGCGCGACCGGCATCAACTTTTTTGCAGCAGGGGTAAGCTCGACGCTGCGGTTGTCACGCACAAACAGCTCCTGCCCTGTTTCTGACTCTAGCTTTTGTATCTGTCTGCTAAGGGCTGACGGACTGACATGCATGGCTGAAGCCGTTTTGGCAAAGCTTTTACTATCACACAGATGAATAAAGAGTTGTAAGTGCTTTATGTTCATAAATAGCTGGTTCCATGTTGCAGTTTTTGCAATAACTAATTGTGAATATATCACTTTAAGCAAGCTTATGTCTGTTTTAGTATCGAGATATTCGGTGATTAGAGACCGACCAAAGCGGATATATCTTTAAAGGAGAGCCCGACATGGCTAACTATTTCAATACACTAAACTTACGAGAGCAGCTAGATCAGCTTGGCCGCTGCCGTTTCATGGATCGCAGTGAGTTTGCAACAGAAGCTGATTACCTAAAAGGTAAGAAAGTGGTTATTGTTGGCTGTGGCGCTCAAGGTCTAAACCAAGGCCTAAATATGCGTGATTCAGGTTTGGATGTGTCTTATGCATTGCGTCAAGCTGCTATCGATGAGCAGCGTCAATCTTTTAAAAATGCTCAAGAAAATGGTTTTGAAGTCGGCAGCTACGAAACGCTTATACCTCAAGCTGATTTAGTGGTTAACCTAACGCCAGATAAGCAGCACACCAATGTGGTAGAAACGGTTATGCCATTAATGAAAGAAGGCGCTGCACTTGGTTACTCGCACGGTTTTAACATTGTTGAAGAGGGTATGCAGATCCGTAAAGACTTAACCGTTGTTATGGTCGCGCCTAAATGTCCAGGTACTGAGGTTCGCGAAGAGTACAAGCGTGGTTTTGGTGTTCCCACCTTGATTGCAGTACACCCAGAAAACGACCCCCAAGGTGAAGGTTGGGATATTGCCAAAGCATGGGCAGCTGGGACTGGTGGCCACCGTGCAGGCTGTCTAGAGTCTTCATTTGTTGCTGAAGTTAAGTCTGATCTTGTGGGTGAGCAAACTATCTTGTGTGGTATGTTGCAAGCGGGCTCTATTGTTAGCTACGAGAAAATGGTAGCGGAAGGTATTGATCCAAGCTTTGCAGGTAAATTGATCCAGTACGGTTGGGAAACCATCACTGAAGCGCTTAAGTTTGGCGGCATCACGCATATGATGGATCGCCTATCAAATCCGGCAAAAGTTAAAGCATTTGAACTTTCTGAAGAGCTGAAAGAGCTTATGCGCCCTCTTTACAATAAGCATATGGACGATGTTATCACTGGACATTTTTCTAGCACTATGATGGCTGATTGGGCTAATGATGATGCAAATCTACTTGGTTGGCGTGCTGAAACTGGTGAGACCGCGTTTGAAAATTACCCAGCTGGCGATGTAGAGATCACTGAGCAAGATTACTTCGATAAAGGAATCTTACTGGTTGCTATGGTTCGTGCGGGTGTTGAGCTTGCATTCGAAGCTATGACAGCGTCTGGTATTATTGATGAGTCCGCTTACTACGAGTCACTACACGAGCTGCCACTGATTGCCAATACAGTAGCGCGTAAGCGTCTGTACGAGATGAATGTTGTTATCTCAGATACGGCAGAATATGGTAACTACCTGTTTGCTAATATAGCTACACCGCTATTGCGCGAGAAGTTCATGCCATCAATTGGCACAGATGTGATTGGTAAAGGCTTGGGTGAGAACTCAAATCAAGTCGATAATGCGACACTGATTGCTGTGAATGAAACCATCCGCAATCATCCAGTAGAATACATTGGTGAAGAACTGCGCGGTTACATGACGGACATGAAACGTATCGCTGTGGGTGGTTAATTCATCTGATGAAAAGGCGCATAAACTGCGCCTGATATAGACTCCAGACAGACTGGAGCAAATAAATACAAGATAATACACAACATCTAATGCAAAAGGCTTGGTCGTTTGAGATCAAGCCTTTTTATTGTTTATGAAACGCTCTCGTGCGCTTATTTTTCTGCTAGCTTATCTTCGAGCTTGGTAAGCTTTTGCTCCATCGCGGTTAGTTTTTCACGGGTACGCATAAGAACTTGAGTCTGTACATCAAACTCTTCACGGCTCACCACATCTAGCTTGTTTAGCTGGCCTTGAATCACTTGGCGAATTTTCTGGTCGACATCAGCACCTAACTCTTTTACAGGAGTAGGCATGGAATCATGAATTTGTTTCGCGATCTGCTCTAATTTTTTGGGGTCAAACATGTCAAAAGCTCCTTTACGTTTGTTTCTATTTTACGTAATTGGCTAAAGAAAGTCGCTATGAGAGCGTTAGTTATTGGCGGAAAGAATAAAAAAGGCCACCTCAAAGGGTGGCCTCAGTGTTAGATTGTTGCGTTATTTTTTATCAGCCAGTTGGCGATGAGCGGCTTTTGCTTCATCGATTCGAGCCAACTTCTCTAAGTCCTTGTCCTCAACAAAAACCGGAAGCGGTTTATGTTTTTCGGCAAGGTAGCTGTAAATTACAGGCAGAACAAATAGGGTAAACAAAGTACCTATCGCAAGCCCTGCAACTATAACAATGCCAATACTAAAGCGCTGGGCTGCTCCTGCTCCAGATGCGTACATCAGAGGGATTAGGCCCGCGATCATGGCTGCCGTGGTCATTAGGATTGGGCGCAGACGAACTTTGGCTGCTGCCATCACTGCATCCATTTTACCTAACTTGTTATGCAGCTGTTCTTCTTTAGCGACCTCACAGATCAAGATACCATGTTTGGTAATCAAGCCCACTAGGGTTATTAGCCCGACCTGAGAATAGATATTCATCGAAGTTAAGTCAAAAGGTACTCCCCAAGCAAGAGCAACAAGGGCTCCACAAATAGCGAGAGGGACTGATACCATAATAACCAGCGGGTCTTTTAGCGATTCAAATTGAATTGCTAAGACTAAGAAGATGATCGCTAATGCCAAACCAAAGGTGGCATAAAGGGCGCTGCCTTCGGTAACAAACTGGCGAGATTCACCCATATAATCGTAGTTATAACCACTTGGCAATTTCGAGCTTGCTGTTTGCTCAAACCAATTGACAGCATCTCCCATAGTCGTACCAGGAGCAATAGCTGCACTAATTGTTGCTGAGTTTAACTGGTTAAAGTGAGGCAAGGAACGCGGTTCGGCCACCACATCAATAGTTATTAAATTACTAAGAGGGAGCGCTTTACCATCTGCGCCTTTAACATAGTAGTTTTTCATTGATTCTGGATTAAGGCGCCACTTACGCTCCACCTGAGGGATCACTTCATAAGAACGACCATTTAGATCGATACGATTAACATAACCATCAGACATCATAGTGCTTAACGTGGTACCAATATCTTGCATGGTTACCCCATAGGCGCCGGCTTTATCCTTATCAATCTTGATCTTTATCGTGGCTGAATCATAGTTAAGATCGAGATCGGAGTAGACGAATATGGGCGTTGAGTTGACTTCAGTCAGGATGTCGGTCGCTACAGTAAATAAGCTTTCAAATGCATTCGGTGTAGTTATAACAAACTGAACTGGTAATCCAGAGCCTGCTCCTGGCAGCTCAGGAATTGGGAAGGCCACCACTGACATACCCGGTACTTCTTTAACCAGCTCACTCACTCGTTTTACTACTTCGGCTTGTCCAGCTTCACGTTGACTCCATGGAACTAGAGAAGCGATACCAAGTGCTTGATTTGAGCTGGGCACACCGGTAAAGACCTGTGCATAGGCAACTTCTTTTTGATCCGATAGAATAGTATTGACTTCATTCATGGTGTTTTGCATGAAGTCGAGGTTCGCATTTGAGGGCGCCGTACCCATTAGCATGAGTACGCCTTTATCTTCCGATGGCGCAAGTTCACTAGGAACGAGCTTAAATAGTAAAGGTAAGCTGGCAAAAACAATCACCGCAAAGCCAATGACCACTGGTCGATGCTGCATTACAGCGCTGAGCATTTTTTCATAGCGTAGCGTCATGTTGTCGAGCACAAGGTGAACTTTTTGCTCAAACTTGCTTGGTACTGCATTTGCTTTCAGCATTTTAGAACACATCATGGGTGATAAGGTTAACGCTATGATGCCTGATACAAATACCGAACCTGCCAGTGTTAAAGCAAACTCTTTGAACAAGGAGCCAGTAATGCCTCCCATAAGCGCTATTGGTGCATAGACCGCCCCTAGAGTTAAGGTCATAGCAATAACTGGCACCGCTATTTCCCTTGTTCCTATGATGGCTGCTCTAAACGGCGATTCACCAAGCTTTATATGTCTATCGACGTTTTCTAGAACTACGATAGCATCATCAACCACCAAACCTATCGCAAGAACCATGGCCAGTAGCGTCATTAAGTTCCATGAAAAGCCCATGGCTTGCATCACCATAGCCACACCAATCAATGACAATGGGATAGTGATGATCGGAATTAAAACAGCGCGGAAAGAGCCTAAAAACAGAGTAATTACCACAAGTACGATTAATGCGGCTTCAGCGATAGTGTGAATAACTTCATTAATCGATTCATTGATGGCAATGGTTGAGTCATACATCACGTTCATCTTGATGTTGCTCGGCAGATCTTTTTCTAGCTGAGGAAGCATCTTATGTACATCAGCAGCAATATTGATCGGGTTAGCTGTTGGCGCTGCGTTAATGGCGGCAACCACTGCTTCTTGACCATTGGCGCTGGCGCGATAGGTATCATGGCTCTTTTCAAGTGTTACCTTGGCGATATCCCCTAAACGAGTAACCTTGCCCTTATCAGAGCTCACCACTAGGTTTCTCAGCTCTTCCTCGTTGGAGACTTGAGTATCTGCGCTGCCGTTGTAAAGAACAAACTCACCCACAGCTTGACCTGCTGCGGATTGGTAGTTATTGGCATCCAAAACCCCCATCACATCATTTGCGGTTAAGCCAAAAGCAGCCATCTTAGCTGGGTCAAGCCAGACACGCAGTGCATATTTGAGGCCGCCATAAAGGTCTATTTTGGAAACGCCATTAACGGTAAAGAGCTGAGGATTAACTACTCGCTCAAGATAGTCAGTGATTTGACTTGATGAGAGTTCATCACTGGTAAAGCCAATGTACAAAACCGCCGTCGTTGAACCCGTCGACATGGTTACAGTAGGGTCTTCTGCTTCTTTTGGCAGCTGAGAGCGAACCGAGTTGGTTTTGGCCAAAATGTCAGACAGGGCTGAATTTGGATCAGTATTTAACTTCATGGTGACGGTAATAGTAGAAGTACCTAGTTCAGAAGATGAAGTCATGTAATCGATATTATCAGCTTGAGCTACGGCTTGCTCCAAAGGCTGAGTAATAAAGCCTTGAATCAAATCAGCACTCGCTCCGTAGTAGCTAGTGGTCACCGTGACTACAGTGTTGGTCATTTCAGGGTATTCGCGTACTTGCATTTTGAACACGGCTTGCAAACCAAGCAGCGCAATCAAAAAGCTGACTGATACCGCTAAAACTGGACGTTTAATAAAAACATCAGTAAAGCGCATGAGGCCTCCAGATTAGAGCATAGGTGTTTCGGTTGGTGGAGTCGTGGCATCGCTTTCTACAACACGAACTTTTGCATCGTTGCTGAGGCGCACTTGACCTGATGTGACTACCATGTCGCCTGGTTTAACGCCTTCTAGAATATGTGCAATATCTCTTACTCGTTCACCGACTTTTACCACTTGCTGTTTAACGCGCTTTACTCCATCTTGCTCAGAGATGATATATACATTGTCACCATACAGAGTAAAGGTGATAGCGGTTTGCGGCAGGGTTACTTGGTTTTCCATGGTTGGCAATATGATGTTGGCCCTAGCAAACATACCGCTGCGCAGTTTTCCATGACTGTTTGGGATATCGGCTTGTACTTGAATCAAGCCACTTTGCACGCTAACAGCAGGTTCGATAGCAGTGATGGAGCCTTGGAAAGGAGTATCTGGGTAGGCATCGACAAAGATATCGACTTGTTGTTCTAGGCTAATGCGTGAAATATCGGTTTGCGGCACAGTAAAGCGCAGGCGCATGACACTGGTATCCTCGAGCCGAACAATATCAGTGCCTGTTTGCAGGTATTGCCCTAGATAAACATTACGAATGCCGACTACGCCAGCAAAAGGTGCTTTGATTTCGCGTCTATCGATAGTGGCCTTAAGGCTATCGATATCAGATTTGAGTGAGAAATAGCTAGCTTCAGCATCATCAAGAGTTTCTTTTGATACTGAGCCTTTTTTGTAAAGGCCTTGATAGCGTTTGTATTTGGCTTGTGCGGCTGGCAGTTTAGCTTCGGCGCTCTTAAGGTCAGCTTTTTCGACTGATGAATCTAGCATCACCAAAGGTTGGCCTTCTTCGACATTAGTGCCTGAGTTAAACGCAATCTTATCAATCACACCTGCCGATTCATTGGCGACTGTTACACCTTGATTGGGTTCGATAAAACCAATGGCTTCGATAACAGGTACCCAGTCGACTGCTTGAACTTGAGTGGCAGTAACAGGGAACTCTTGTTCTGGACGATTGGCCAGAAACTCTTCTATCTTATGTTGTCTAAATAGGTTAACGCCTATCACGCTACCAAAGAGTAGTGTTGCGATAAGCAGCATATAAAAAGTCCACTTTTTCATTCTTATTAGAACTCCAAATTAGTGTTTGATAATCGCATCCCAACTAGCTTCAATGGCCGCATCAATGGCTGCTTGATCCAATTGGTAATATCCAAGAGCTTGTTTGCGTGCCAAAGTGACACTGACTTCTAGACTCAGTGCTGCCAACACCGGGTTATCTAGAGGCTTAAACAGCCCTTGTTCTCGACCTTGTGTAAAAAATTTATCCACTTTGCTAAACATCTTTCGCTCAATTTCCTTAGTTTCATGATTGCGCATGCAAGGCAAGGAATCGTATTGCGCTCGATTCTTCAAGTTATCGATGTTGGTTCGTGAGAGATCGAAAATGTTTAGCCACATAGTTCGAAATCGTTCTTTGAGTGGCATAGTGTTATCAACGCCACGTTGAACAA
Source organism: Vibrio sp. (assembly GCF_038138445.1). GTDB lineage: Bacteria > Pseudomonadota > Gammaproteobacteria > Enterobacterales > Vibrionaceae > Vibrio. Next base: position 12,314 of record NZ_JAYQDQ010000031.1, on the reverse strand, counting down.
CTTCAGCATTTCGTTGTACTACCGCTAGTCTTACTTGTAGCAATAAATCTTCCTTGTCAGAGAAATAGCGGTATATCGTTCCTGCTGCAACGCCAGCTTCCTTGGCCAATTTATGCATCGAGAAGCCCTGAAAACCTGATTCAGCGATCAGGTCTTCGGCGGCATCTATGATTTGCTGTCTTTTATCTACCATAGAACTAGATCCAGACACTTACATATAGTGGGTGAATGAACGTTCATTCATTATAGCTTAAAATACCATCAAATATGCAACAAAACTTCTTATAATTTATGAAAAAACGTTCAATTAACTTTTTTGATAAAGATTTAGCTTTAGGTAAGCGATGCCTAATCGTAGCAATCTTCTTATTGCACGATTATGATATAGCCTTTGATTTACACTCCTGAGATGGCCATGAAACTTAACCCCAATCAAGATGAAGCCGTGAAATATGTGTCTGGTCCATGTTTAGTCCTTGCTGGGGCAGGTTCAGGTAAGACGCGAGTGATCACTAATAAAATTGCTTATCTAGTTAAGCAGTGTGGTTACAAAGCGCGTAATATTGCTGCGGTTACTTTCACCAATAAAGCCGCCCGTGAAATGAAAGAGCGTGTAGCGCAAACGTTGGGAAAAAGTGAATCTAAAGGGTTAATGGTTTCAACCTTTCATACTTTAGGCTTAAACATCATTAAACGTGAATATAAAGCACTAGGGCTCAAGCCTGGTTTCTCTTTATTTGATGATCAAGATCAGTTGGCGCTTTTAAAAGAGCTGACGGAAAAGCAGCTTGATGGTGATAAAGATTTATTGCGTCAACTGCTCAGTGCCATCTCAAATTGGAAAAATGATATGTTGACACCAGAGCAGGTGATAAAGCGTGCTCAAGGTGAGCAGCAGCAACTCTTTGCCGATTGCTTTTCGATGTACCATAAGCAGATGAAAGCTTATAACGCGCTCGATTTTGATGACCTAATTTTGCTTCCTGTGCTACTGATGAAAACCAATCAGGAGGTGTGCCAACGATGGCAAAATCGCATTCGTTATCTTTTGGTTGATGAATATCAAGACACCAACACCAGTCAGTATGAACTGGTCAAGTTGATTGTCGGTGAAAGGGGGCGGCTGACTGTGGTTGGAGATGACGATCAGTCGATTTATTCATGGCGCGGCGCCAAGCCTCAGAACTTGGTTTTATTGGGGCAGGATTACCCTAAATTGAGACTTATTAAGCTTGAGCAAAACTACCGTTCTACTAGTCGCATTCTGCGGGCAGCCAATATCTTGATTGCCAATAATCCTCACGTATATGAAAAGTCTTTGTTCTCTGAAATTCCAGATGGAGAAAAGCTCAAAGTTCTATTAGCCAAAGATGAAGAGCACGAGGCAGAGCGGGTTACAGGGGAGCTTATCGCACATAAATTCCTAAATTGCACCGAGTATAGAGATTATGCAATTCTTTATCGGGGTAATCATCAATCACGGCTGATTGAAAAATCGTTGATGCAAAACCGTGTGCCCTATAAGCTCTCTGGAGGTACCTCATTTTTCGCCCGTGCGGAAATAAAAGATATCATGGCTTACCTCAGAGTCTTGGTTAATCCGGATGATGATAATGCCTTTCTGCGCATTGTGAATACGCCGCGACGAGAGATAGGTCCGGTGACCTTAGAGAAGCTGGGCAGTTATGCCAATATGCGTAGTAAAAGCTTATTTGAAGCCAGTTTTGAGATTGGCTTAGAGCAACACTTATCTGGTCGAGGTTTAGAAAACTTGCGCCGTTTTACTCACTGGTTGGTTAAGATTGCTGACCAGTCTGAGCGCGGTGATAAAGTGGAGGCGGTGCGCTCATTGGTTCGTGATATCAATTACGAAGACTGGTTATATGAGACATCCACTAGTGCTAAAGCTGCTGAGATGCGAATGAAAAATGTATCAGATCTCTATTCATGGATAGTGTCTGACTTAGAAGGTGATAATTACGATCAAGAAGAAAAAAGCTTGAAAGAAGTGGTTCAGCGTCTCACTTTACGTGACATGATGGAGCGTGGTGAGGAAGAAGAAAATACGGATGCGGTGCAATTGATGACATTGCATGCGTCAAAAGGACTTGAGTTCCCATATGTCTATCTAATTGGCTCTGAAGAAGGTATTTTGCCCCACCAAACCAGTATCGATGAAGACAACATAGAGGAAGAACGTCGCCTAATGTATGTTGGTATTACTCGTGCTCAGCGTGAATTGACTTTTACTATGTGCAAAGAGCGTAGACAGTATGGGGAGCTAATAAAACCGACCCAAAGCCGATTCCTTGATGAACTTCCTTTTGATGACGTGGAATGGGAAGTAAACAAAAAGCCTCAATCTCAGGAAGAAAGAATGGCAAAAGGCCAAGCGCATATCGCTAACCTCAGAGCAATGTTCAACAAGTAGTTTAGCTAACCACTATCTGAAGGCTTAGCTTGAGCTAAGCCTCATTATATACTTTCTGAACTATAGGCCTTTAATCATATGTTCAATGGCTGCTACAATTTCATCATCAGAGCAGTCCATACATGTTCCTTTGGCTGGCATAGCATTGAAGCCATTGATGGCATGGTTTTTAAGTACATCTTTACCCTGAGCAATACGAGGTGCCCAATCATCGGCATTGCCAGTTTTTGGCGCGCCGCTAACGCCAGATGAATGGCAGGCAGTACAAAAGGTGCCATAGACACTCGCGCCATCACGTGGGCCGGTTGGCTCAGCTTTGACGGGTTCTGCTCCAGCAAGGTAAACATTGCCGACAGGTTTGACGCGTTCTGCTATCGCATCGTAGTCTTCTTGGCTGATTTTTGCTGCAAAAGAGGCGCTGGAAAAAGTAATAGCAGCTACCATAGCGGTTAAGATTTTTCGAGACATATCCATTTAACTCACTTTACATTCCTAACGGCAAGTTCGTGCTCACCTATATTATTAGATTATTAGAGTGTGGTTTGATTTGCAGCGTTTTGCTGAGAAATCAATGTAAATATTAAGTGATTATATCCCGATAACCTGTTGCAATAAACAGCAAGAGGCATGCATCTATATGGTTATATAAGCGGAAATAGGGGTTTATCACACTTTAATTGCCCAAAAAGACATCAAACGAGAAAAAAACTTTAAAAAGTACTAGACGACATAGTGTGATATACGTATTATTCCACTCCGCCGATAGGGCATGCGCCCGTAGCTCAGCTGGATAGAGCGTTGGCCTCCGGAGCCAAAGGTCGAAGGTTCGAATCCTTTCGGGCGCGCCATTGCCGGAGGGGCATTATCGGTAAAAATATAGTGGTGGCTATAGCTCAGTTGGTAGAGCCCCGGATTGTGATTCCGGTTGTCGCGAGT
>NZ_JAYQDQ010000031.1:0-8847 GCF_038138445.1 Vibrio sp. | reverse complement strand
TCGGTGAATAGCGCAGCTTGGTAGCGCATCTGGTTTGGGACCAGAGGGTCGGGGGTTCGAATCCCTCTTCACCGACCACATTGAAAAGCCTGCTAAATAGCAGGCTTTTTTCTTATCTGAACCTTATAGCTGTTAGCATAACCCTCTCTGAATAAAAAACCTCTCTAGTTAATCTATAAATTATTTCCGATTTTTGTGACTTTTAAATTTGTAACTAGAAGCAATATGTTGCATATATGTTTCTATTATTTGAGTATTATTGGCTTAAAATGGGCGTTTTAATGGTTTAAATGTTGCACTTTTGTGAGTTTTTTGCCAAATTGATGAGCTTGTAAATTGTCAGGTCAATAATCTTGGTTGAGTGATAAGCTAAACAGGGTTAATTGGCTGACTTGAATGGATTCAATCTCAGACAGGGCAGGAAGCTGCCGGAGCATTAGAGGTCTGGTAATGTCACTTTTAGAAGTTAAGAACCTTCGTATTGAGTACCCATCACGCCATGGTGTACATGCTGCTGTTAAATCGTTGTCGTTCAATATAGAGCGCGGTGAAATAGTCGGTGTTGTTGGTGAATCTGGTGCTGGAAAATCGACAGTTGGTAATGCTGTTATCGATCTACTCAGCCCTCCAGGGCGTATCGCCAGTGGCGATGTTTATTTAGATGGTGATCTAATATCTGGCTTGTCAGCCGAAGAGATGCGACAAGTTAGAGGCTCTAAAATAGGATTTATTTTTCAAGATCCTATGACATCTTTAAATCCCCTGTTTACCGTAGAACAGCAGTTAACTGAAACTATCCACGCTAACATGAATGTCTCAGAAGACGAAGCTTATCAGAGAGCTTTGTCCTTGATGCAGCAAGTGGGTATTCCTCAACCAGAGAATCGTCTTAAACAGTATCCGCATCAGTTTTCGGGCGGAATGCGTCAGCGTGTTGTGATTGCTATTGCTCTAGCTGGTGAGCCAGACCTTATTATTGCGGATGAGCCAACCACAGCATTAGATGTCTCGATCCAAGACCAAATTCTCGATCTCATTCGTGATTTGTGCATAAAGAATAATGTTGGATGCATGTTGGTAACGCACGATATGGGAGTGGTATCGAATGTAACTGATCGCGTTGCAGTTATGTATCGTGGTGACTTAGTCGAATTTGGTGACACTAAGAAAGTATTGGGCGATCCGGATCACTCATACACGCGAAGCCTCATTTCTGCAGTGCCGCGCTCCGATGCAAAGCTGGAGCGTTTTCCTCTGGTTAACTACATAGAACAAGCCCAAGAAATGGAACCTCTTGATGTCAAAAATCATTGGCTTGGCCAAAGTCAGGATCATCGTGATTACAGCGGCTCATTACTAACAGTAGAAAATGTAAATCTACGTTTTGTGACCAAAGATTCATTATTTGAAAGCCGCCGCGAATATGTTCAGGCCTCTAATAATGTGAGTTTTGAGGTTTATGAAGGAGAAACTTTTGGTCTAGTTGGTGAGTCTGGTTCAGGCAAGTCGACCATTGCGCGCGTGATTGCCGGATTGTATCAACCCAACTCAGGTAAGGTGACTTTTGAGGGTATTGACTTAACGTCTTTGAAGTCGGAGAAAGAGCGCCGCCCCATGCGTCGTCAGATGCAGATGGTATTTCAAAATCCGTATACATCGATGAACCCTCGTATGAAGATTTTCGATATTATCGCTGAGCCTATTCGTTTTCATAAGTTAACTGATAATGAAAACCAAACCAGGCAGATCGTCAACGATCTTCTTGATCACGTTGGATTAGGTAAGATGGCGGGTGTGAAATACCCACACGAGTTCTCTGGTGGGCAGCGCCAGCGTATTTCCATCGCTCGAGCACTCGCGACTCGTCCAAGACTCTTGATTTGTGATGAGCCAACTTCAGCACTTGATGTGTCCGTGCAAGCTCAGATACTGAACTTACTTAAAGACCTGCAAGATGAGCTTAATCTCACCATGTTGTTCATTAGTCATGACTTACCCGTTATTCGTCAGATGTGTGATCGCGTAGGTGTAATGCAAATGGGCACCTTACTCGAAGTTGCTCCGACTGAGCAGCTGTTTAATTCGCCACAGCATGAATACAGTAAACAACTTATTTCCTTAATGCCGGAATTTACGGGGTTAAGAGAAGCAATATAACAGGCACAAGCCGAAACATAATTTTAAATTAGTTAAACAGACAATACACATTACTAGGGATTAATCCCGCATAAGGAGTTATGCAATGAAAACCATGAAAAGCAAACTTGCCATGACTTTAATGGCAGCTGGCTTGAGCTTTAGTGCAGTAGCCGCAGATATCACCGTTGGGTATGCTTCTGATCCCGTCTCGTTAGACCCTCATGAGCAGCTATCTGGTGGCACTTTACAAATGTCTCACATGGTATTTGACCCACTGGTGCGCTTTACGCAGGAGATGAAATTTGAGCCTCGTTTAGCAGAGTCTTGGGAGAGAGTAGATAACGAAACCATGCGTTTCCATCTTCGCAAAGGAGTTAAGTTCCACTCAGGCAACGCGTTTACGGCCGATGATGTCGTATGGACGTTTAATCGCCTCAAAGATTCAGCCGATTTTAAGGGTATTTTTGCACCTCTTGTGGCGTTAAATAAAGTTGATGATTATACCGTAGAGATCAAAACCGATGGTACCTATCCGCTGATTGAAAATGTTGCTACTTATATCTTCCCTATGGACAGTAAGTTCTATACAGGCAAAACCAAGGATGGCAAGGATAAGTCTGAGATGGTCAAACATGGCAACTCTTACGCTTCGACACACGCATCCGGTACAGGCCCATTTATTATTACGTCGCGCGAACAAGGTGTAAAAGTTGAATTCGAACGCTTTGAAGACTACTGGGACAAAGAATCAAAAGGTAATGTTGATAAATTAACCCTAGTGCCAATCAAAGAAGATGCCACTCGTGTTGCAGCGCTACTTTCTGGTGATGTCGATATGATTGCACCTGTAGCTCCAAATGATTACAAGCGAATTCAAAGTGCTAATGGCGTTGACCTCTATACTATGCCGGGCACTCGGGTGATCACCTTCCAGATGAACCAAAACAGCAACCCGGCGCTTAAAGATGTTCGCGTTCGTCAAGCGATTGTTTATGCGATCAATAACCAAGGCATAGTGAAAAAAATTATGAAGGGTGCAGGAACACCAGCTGCACAGCAAAGCCCAGTAGGTTACGCAGGTTATAATGATAGCCTTAAACCTCGTTATGATCTTAATCAAGCTAAGGCGTTGATGAAAGAAGCTGGGTACGAAAAAGGCTTTTCACTGACCATGATGGCGCCGAATAACCGTTACGTGAATGATGCCAAAATTGCTCAAGCTGCAGCTGCGATGTTATCCAAAATCGGTATCAAGGTTGATCTGAAAACCATGCCCAAAGCCCAATACTGGCCTGAATTTGATAAGTGTTCGGCAGATATGATGATGATAGGCTGGCATCCAGATACCGAAGATTCGGCTAACTTCACTGAGTTTCTTGCTATGACTCGCAATAGTGAAACGGGCAAAGGACAGTATAACTGTGGACATTATGGTAACGCAGAGGTTGATAAGCTGGTTAATCTATCGAATACCGAGACTGATTTAGGTAAACGTGGTGAAATGCTTAAGCAGGTAGAAGCGACACTTTACGATGAGGCTGCATTTGTTCCTTTGCATTGGGAGGACCCTTCATGGGCTGCGAAGAGCAATGTCAAAATTGGCCCAATCGTCAACGGTATGGATCAGCCTTACTTTGGCGATCTTGTTGTTAAGTAGAGTGTTTTAATTTATCCAAGTGTTTAATATTAATAACTTGGAAACTTAAGGTGTGAACTTTATTTTGAATAAGTGAGCACCTTTTTAATATTCAAGGTGCAGGGCAGTGGAACTGCATATTGAAATCTATGGAAAGTAAAGGGGCAAGGAATGTTTTCGTTTCTGGTCAAGCGCCTATTTCAGGCACTGATAGTGATGTTTGTGATCAGTTTAGTGGCGTTTGCCATTCAGGATAATCTGGGTGACCCATTACGTGAGCTTGTGGGTCAGTCGGTTTCAGAGGCAGAACGCCAGGCTTTGCGTGATGAGTTAGGCCTCAACGATCCTTTCATAACCAAATACACTCGTTTTGTCGGCTCTGCGCTTCATGGGGACTTAGGTACATCCTATTTCTTCAAGCGCCCAGCTGTTGACGTTATTTTAGATAAATTGGTGGCGACACTAGAATTAGTGTTTGGTGCCACGCTTATAATCATTGCCTGCTCCATTCCTTTGGGAGTGTACTCGGCGATTCATCCCAAAAGCATTTTCACCAAAGCAGTGATGGCATTTAGTAGTGTGGGTATCTCAATACCTGTGTTTCTGACCGCAATCATGTTGATGTATGTTTTCTCGATAGAACTTGGCTGGTTGCCTTCATTTGGTCGCGGCGAAACAGTGAATTTGCTTGGCTGGGAATCGGGGTACTTCACTCTTGATGGGCTTGCGCATCTTGTTTTGCCGTGTATCTCTCTTGCTTCAATCATGTTGCCGCTTTTCATCCGCTTGGTGCGCTCAGAGATGCTCGAAGTTTTGAGCTCAGAATACATTAAGTTTGCCAAGGCAAAAGGCTTAGCACTGAATAAGATTTACTATCAGCACGCGCTGAAAAACACCATGCTACCTGTGCTGACTGTGGGTGGCGTGCAAATCGGTACTATGGTCGCTTATACGATTCTCACTGAAACCGTCTTTCAATGGCCCGGCACAGGCTTTCTTTTTTTAGAAGCGATTAACCGTGTCGACACTCCACTTATTACCGCTTATGTAATTTTTGTTGGTTTAATATTTGTGGTTACTAACACCATAGTCGATTTGTTGTACGGGATTATTAACCCTACCGTGAACCTTACTGGAAAAGGAGCATAATCATGAGCCAAACTGCAACTGCTCCTTCTCGATGGGAGCGCTTCAAGCAATCAGATTTCTTGTATTACTTCAAACGCGATAAAGTTGCTATGGCAAGCTTTACTGTGTTTACGCTGTTTTTGCTGATGGCAATAGCGGCGCCGATATTATCACCGACTAACCCGTATGATTTAGCTACCATTGATATCATGGACTCCGAGCTTCCTCCTTCTTGGATGGAAGAAGGTGATGAGAGATTTGTTTTGGGAACCGATGAGCAAGGGCGAGATATTTTATCTACGATTTTATACGGTTCGCGATTATCTTTAACCATCGGTTTTTTGGCGGTGGGCTTGCAGCTAGTTCTCGGTATTATCATAGGTCTGTCTGCGGGCTATTTTGGCGGCCGCATTGACAGTTTATTGATGCGTTTTGCTGATATTCAGTTGTCATTTTCGACCATGATGGTGGCTATCATAGTCTCCGCAATCTTTAAAGCCAGTTTTGGTAGTGACTTTTACAGTCAATATGCGGTGATTATGCTAGTGGTGATTATTGGTGTGGCAGAATGGCCTCAATATGCACGCACGATCCGTGCGTCAGTCTTGGCCGAAAAGAAAAAAGAGTATGTGGAGGCAGCCAGAGTAATGGGTTTTAAAGCGCCGCGCATTATGTTTCGTCATATTCTGCCAAATTGCTTGTCACCCATTTTGGTCATTTCGACAGTGCAAGTAGCTAACGCCATTATGTCAGAAGCGGCTTTATCTTTCCTTGGGCTTGGCTTGCCTGTTGATCAGCCATCGCTTGGGGCCCTGATAAGTATAGGCTTCAATTATATATTCTCAGGCGCGTGGTGGATTACAGCTTTTCCTGGTGTGGTTTTAGTGACTTTAGTCTTGGTCATTAATTTATTAGGTGACTGGCTTAGGGATGTATTCAACCCTAAAATCTACAAAGGGTGATCTAATCCTCGGATTTGATTATATAATCCTCACTAAACTAAGAGTCGTAGTAAGTTACGGCTCTTTTTTTGCATTAAGTTTTAAACATCGGCAAGCCGTTGATAATAATACCAAGTGATGGAATAGAGAATTTAAGGTTGGAATGAGAATATGAGAATAGTGGTAAAGTCCAAACTTTCTGTAGTTGTACTCATAAACCTTACTATGTTGGGCGTAGTTCTTTCATTTAATAAGGCTTACGCGCAGGAGTTTTTGTGTGATGCAAGACAAGCATCAAAAGATAGTCTTCCTTTGCTGGAAAGTGATTGTCCCATCGGCACAGGGATGTGGGGGAAAAAGCAGCCCAAAGCTAACGCATCTCACTTTTGGATTCAGTGTGGCGTTTATAGTGAACCACTGAGCCTAAATGCAGCAAAACAAATTTACCCTAGCATTACTACGGATGTATGGACTAAGCCTGAAGGTAATGTGTACCGCTGCTTAGTCGGGCCGTATCAAGATTTTTCTAATGCTAAACGAGACTTGGTCAGGGTGAAACGTCTACCTGAATACGAACAAGCCTTTATTCGACAGATATCAAAAGCGAAAGCACAGCCCCAAAATGCACAATTGACTGCTAAAATCGCATCCACTAAACCACAGCCCAAGCCTGACCCAAAGCCTGTAAAGCAGCCAGCAGTTGCTAAAGAATTAAATGAAGGTATGGCAATTCGCCATAAAATAGTGATTAAAGGTGTTGAGTATACTGTGCCCTATTCATTATTTAGCAATGACCAATTTTATATGGAGCATGAGCTACCTTGGAACAGGATGAGCTACGATATGGCGTATCAAACTTGTGATCAAATGGGAATGCGCCTTGCCAGCAATAACGAGTGGCAATCTTTGCTGAAAGCTAATGTGATGATGAGGGATAAGTGGCCGATGCATTTACCTTATTGGGGAGAAGAAAAAACTGGGCTTTTTTACACGGGCAAAGTCAAGTCACTTAAAGGCTCTTCACTGCTCAATGTTATGTGTGTAAAGTAGAAATAGTATCAGGGCCAATACAAGTTATGGGTCCTTTTTCTCCTCAGTTGTTTTCTCTGCTTCTTTAAGTAAATCGAGGTATTTCTTTTCGACAAACTCTTTTTCTTTTGTGACGTGATGTAATTGTTGCTGGATAGCTTCGAGCTCCTCATTGGAAGCGCCTGAACCATCTTCTGGTTGTTCGCTGATTTTCTTTTTGTAGTTCTCAATAATATTGAGTAATTGTTGCCGCTCTTGATGATACTCCTTCTCCATTTTATTAAAGCCACCAGACTCACTGACTTGCATGTATTCTTTCTCAAGTTGTTCAAACTGTTTCTCAAGTTGTTCTTTTTCTTGTCGCAGACTGTCAACTGTGTCTGATTGTTTGTCGAGTTTATTTTTGGCTTTTCTTAACCCCTCCATGCTCCGATCAAGGTCTCCTTTTAGCTTGCGGATAAGCTGATGAGATTTAGATAGCTGCTGATTAAGATCATCAATGGACTCTTGTTCATCGGCAGTGAGGCTGATTTGACCTGCGGCCTTGATCTGTGAAACTTGGGCTTCTAGCGCTTTTTGAATGATGATGAGATCGTTTAAAGTGTCATTATTTTCAGCGGTATAACTGAGAGCATTTTCGACTGACTCTTGGCAAAGCTCGTAGGTTTGACCATCCATTATCGGGTTTGTACTGGATTGAGGGCCATGAACGACGTCACGTGCGAATTGACGAAACTCTCGGATCATTAGCAGTAAAATGACGAACCATACTAGTAGGATCAAGAGTCCAACATCCACTGCAAGGGCAAACAAACTTTCCGTAGTTATTAACGGAGTGGTGAGAAGTGCGGTTAAATCCATGAACTCATTCTATGTTTTGGAGTAAGTATTGGGTGTAAGTTTAGTTGTCGCCAGAAATTGTGCCTATAATTTAGTATAATCATCCAGCTAGAGCAGAATACTTTTTGTGAAAATCCTGATTGTCGACGACAGTAAAGCGACGTTAGAGATAGTCCGACGAGCATTAGAAAAGTTTGGCTATCGTCGTTTATCCATTCAAAAAGAGGACAGTGCAGTTGGTGCGCTTAATAGAGTAAAGGAATGGCAACCGGAGATTGTTCTCACCGACTGGCATATGCCTGATATGACAGGGCTTACCTTAATTCAAGAGATAAAAAAGCTCGATCTCGGCACCAAGATGGGCATGATTACTACTGTCGATGACCAAGTCCAAATAAACCAGGCTAAGTCAGCAGGTGCGAGTTTTGTCTTATCAAAGCCTTTCGTCGATAAAGATCTGCATCGTAAATTGCTGCCTTTAGTGCAAGGGGCAGAGGAAAGTGAACGCACACTAGAAAATATTAATGATGTGCAAAAGGAATTGGCTTTACCTAAGCTCGCTCAGCTCGAAAAGCTAATGAAACGAGAAATTGGTGCTCACCTCACGCTTAGCAACATTCGTAAGCAGTCTTTTGATGAAAGTAAAATCCCTTGCTTACTTGCAATGTACGAAGATGGTGACACCCAGAGAACCCGTGCGGTCGCAATATTAGATATTTACGCAATATGTATAATGTCGCGATCCAATTCAAAGATAAGTAAGGACGACTTGCAGCAAGCAATCCATAGTAAGTTGGTGAGCAAAGATATTTTGGATACCTGTCACAAAGTGCTTGATAAATCAGCGCTTGCCTTTCTCGATAGCTCTTCACGTAAAAGCTTGCGTCTTAAAAGTGTTAGCTTTATTCCTTCCGCCTTTGAGAAGCTTGAGGCACTGTACAGTAAAGAGCAAGATAAAAGGGTTGATTTCTCCTGTCAGTTTGAAGATTTGGCTCAGGGCAAAATCACGCTAATTGGTTTTTAACTATAACGGCAGTGTTTGAGTCTAGCCATGGACAATCCTGTTTCTTCTCCTTGTCTATCGTAAGCTGGCGGTAAACCCCATCTAATCATTTCCTTTTAAATTCGGTATTG
>NZ_JAYQDQ010000030.1:0-41987 GCF_038138445.1 Vibrio sp. | reverse complement strand
TTGATTAACATTGATTGTCTCTCAATTAAGTGTCCTGTTTCATTAGACCAGTACATACATTGCCACTCCAGGAAAGACGATTTTCCTTACCACACATGAGTCAAGGGTTGTAAGGCTGACACATGACGTTCTTCGTTTAGGCAATAGGTTCGTTTTTGCCAAAATTGGAGATGATTACTTAATTGAAAATGTAAACGTATTAGAAAAAGAATTCGGTTTTGACAAGATTATTCACAGCAAAGCCGTGCAATATTGTGCAACTATTGAAGAAAAATCTATTGTTAATGATTTAACCAAGTTTAAATCTCAACTGAACAATGATACGTCATTTGCCAGAAAGCTTGTGAAAGTATGTAAGGGATCTGCTGTTATTGAAAAAGAGATTGCCAACGATACAATTATTAAATTTGCAATGAGCAAGGTGTATTACCAAGAAAAACTGAAATTAACGGAAGACGAAAGCCAGTTTGATTTAGGTAGTATCAATCGTTGTCGACATTTTCTCACTCTACTTGATGATGAGTTTGTTAAGTCGGAATTGACTCAACAAGAATACATATCTAAAGCAAAGGATAGAGCTTCTTAGGTTAATACGCCAATTTGTGAGATCATTTGAAACTGAATAGATATGTAAGTTGCTAAAGATTCAATACCATTAAAACCCAGTGTTATATCGATCGTATTAGATCTAGTTGAGCTACTAGAACAAAACTAATACTGTTAAGATGAGCTAACAAGTTGTGTGGATACAGCTTGCAGCTCAAATGATAACTTAACCAGATAGATAGCTGTTTATGATTCTTACATTGACAACTATTTACCTTTTTTGCGCTTATCTGGAAAATCTTTAAACTCACATAAGTCTTCTATAATACAGCTCCCACAGCGAGGCTTTCTTGCCACACATGTGTATCTGCCATGAAGAATTAACCAGTGGTGTACGTCGAGTTTAAATTCTTTGGGCACAACCTTAAGTAGCTTTTCTTCTACTTGGTCAACGTTTTTTCCCATGGCAAACTTGGTGCGGTTTGATACGCGAAAAATATGAGTATCGACAGCGATGGTTGGCCAACCAAAGGCTGTGTTCAATACAACATTAGCGGTCTTACGTCCGACACCGGGTAGAGCTTCAAGAGCAGCGCGGTCTTCGGGGACTTGTCCATCATGCTTATCAAGCAGGATACGACATGTCTTAATCACGTTTTCAGCTTTTGAATTAAACAAACCTATGGTTTTGATGTATTCCTTTACGCCGTCAACGCCCAAGTCAAAAAGACCTTGCGGAGTATTGGCGACTGGGTACAGTTTATCGGTTGCCTTATTGACACTCACATCCGTCGCTTGGGCTGAGAGAAGTACGGCGATGAGAAGCTCAAATGGTGTACTCCAATTTAATTCAGTCTGCGGATTAGGGTTGTTTTCCCGTAAGCGCTCCAGTATTTGTACTCGTTTTTCTTTGTTCATTTTTGTGCTGTTTTCCAGTGTCTCAACCAGATCTTACTGGTTGGTAACGCGAGCTCGTTCTATTGTTGGTTTTTGTTCTTTTGGTTGACGAGCTTTTTGTTGTGCATCGATGACGTTTTTTAACGCGATAAGTAATCCCACCCCAATAAAGGCGCCGGGTGGCAGTAGGGCAAGTAAGAAACTGCTCTCAAAGTGGAAAATTTCAATTCTTAATACGGTCGCCCAGCTGCCAAGTAGTAAGTCTGCGCCGTCGAATAATGTGCCATTGCCGATTATCTCGCGCATGGCTCCCAACACAACCAGAACGCTAGTCATGCCTAGTCCCATCCAAAAACCATCTTGGGCCGCAGGAAGGACATCATTTTTCGATGCAAAAGCTTCAGCACGGCCAATAATAATACAGTTGGTCACAATCAAAGGAATGAAAATGCCAAGAGATAGGTAGAGTCCATAAGCGTAGGCGTTCATCAGTAACTGCACGCAAGTCACTAGCGCGGCAATAATCATAACAAATATAGGAATACGGACTTCGCTTGGCACGTGAGAGCGCACTAAAGAGACAATCACATTTGAGCCGACTAACACCAGCAAGGTGGCAATACCAAGGCCAAGTGCATTAGTCACAGTCGACGATACAGCAAGTAGAGGACATAAACCAAGCAACTGAACCAATGCTGGGTTGTTATCCCACATACCATTTTTGATTAATGTTTTATGATCGCTCATTCTAGTCTCCACAATTTCGTGGCTGGTTTTCAATCTCATCACTATGGGCGTTGACAAACTGAACAGCTTTTTTCACCGCTTTGACTACAGCTCTTGGCGTTATAGTTGCGCCTGTGAATTGATCAAATTGCCCGCCATCTTTGCGCACTTTCCATTGGCCTTCATTGTCCTCGGTAACACTTTTATCGCTAAAGCTTAGGATCCAGTCTGTAATGCGTAAATCAATCTTGTCTCCAAGCCCCGGTGTTTCCTGATGGTTTAACACCCGAGTACCTAAAATAGTACCGTTTTGGTCAATACCAACGATAATTTTGATCGCGCCGCTGTAGCCGTCGGGTGCAATAGCTTCAATGGCAACAGCGGTAGGTTTTCCATCCTTAGTTGCTATATAGACAGGCATATCCGTATCAGTGCCAAGGTCTGGATGATTAACTAAGGTACAGGATTGATACAGGCTGTTATCGTGCATGTCCTCAGGGATGACTTGGTTGAGCACGGACAGAAGCTGAGCCTGTTCTTGCTGGCTTATCTGATCTTTAGTCAAATAGTGGGTGAGGGCGACAACCCCAGTTGAGGCACAAGCAAAAAGAGCGAGTACGAGTCCATTTTTACGAATAGCGTTTAACATCTTGCTCCTCAGTGTCCGTAGGTTCGTGGCTTAGTGTAGTAGTCGATAAGCGGGACACACATGTTGCCAAGCAATACCGCGAAGGCAACGCCGTCTGGAAAACCACCCCAAGTTCGTATGATAAAGACCATGGCACCGATAAAAGCGCCGAAAATAAGACGACCTTTGACTGTGGTTGAGGCAGAGACAGGATCAGTGGCGATAAAAAATGCGCCTAACATGGTTGCGCCAGACAATATATGAATGCTTGGCGATGCGGTTTCTCCCGGAGTAAATAAGCTGAATAAGGTACTAATAATCAATAAGCTGGTTATAAAGCTTACTGGTATGTGCCAATTAATGACTCTCAGCTTTATCAGCAATAAACCGCCTGCTAAATAGGCGAGGTTAACCCACTCCCAGCCCAAGCCAGCTAAGCCACTAAACTGTGGCTGAGATAGAGCTTCTGCAGCAGTATTGCCTGAATGTAGTGCGGTTTTAAACGCATCTAGCGGAGTAGCCATGGTTAGGCCATCTATACCTGTACGCACTTGCTGAAGGGAGAGTCCATCCAGATTGAAACCAGTAAAAATAAGCGATAAAGCATCACTAAACGGAATGGGTGAAGGTTGCAATTCTGTTGGCGCTATCCAACTGGTCATTTGTACTGGAAAGGAGATCAGCAAAACTACATAGGCAACCATTGCTGGGTTGAATAAGTTCTGCCCAATCCCTCCATAGAGGTGCTTAGCAACCACGATCGCGAAGACAAGACCTATGGCGACAACCCACCAAGGTGAGAGTGGTGGGATTGCAATAGCAAGTAACCACGCTGTGACAATCGCGCTGTTATCACGCAGCGCTGACATAGGTGGACGCTTACGCAGCTTCATCACACCAGCTTCAAGTGCCAAGCCTAGCAAGATAGCAAAAACGAGTTGAATTATGGTGCCCCAGCCAAAGAAGTAGGTTTGAGCAAACAAGCCGGGCAAGGCGCACAAGGCGACCCATTGCATAAGATCGGGTGTGCTCCTACGGCTATGAGCATGGGGTGAGCTGGCAATAAAAAAGGCCACTACTCGTCCTCCTCAAGTTTGTTGTTCTGTTGGTTTTGTGCTTTGCGCGCTTTGGCTCTGGCAATCGCGGCAGCGACAGCAGCTTTTTTGGGATCGTCTTCAGAAGGTTCAGGTTCTGATTCAGATGGCTCAGCGGCTTTCGCTTGCTCAGCTTTGCGCGCTTTTGCTCTGGCGATGGCGGCAGCGACCGCAGCTTTTTTCGGATCGTCTTCAGAAGGTGCAGGTTCTGATTTAGATGGCTCAGCGGCTTTTGTTTGCTCTTCTTTACGCGCTTTTGCTCTGGCAATGGCGGCAGCGACAGCAGCTTTTTTCGGATCGTCTGCAGAAGGTGCTGATTCTGACTCGGATGGCTCTGCGTCTTTTGCTTGCTCGGCTTTGCGCGCTTTGGCTCTGGCGATGGCGGCAGCGACCGCGGCTTTTTTCGGATCGTCTGCAGAAGGTGCTGATTCTGACTCGGATGGCTCTGCGTCTTTTGCTTGCTCGGCTTTGCGCGCTTTGGCTCTGGCGATGGCGGCAGCGACCGCGGCTTTTTTCGGATCGTCTGCAGAAGGTGCTGATTCTGACTCGGATGACTCTGCGGCTTTTACTTGCTCAGCTTTGCGCGCTTTAGCTCTGGCAATGGCGGCCGCGACCGCGGCTTTTTTCGGATCGTCTTCAGACGATGCAGTTTCTGATTCGGATGGCTCAGCGGCTTTTACTTGCTCAGCTTTGCGCGCTTTAGCTCTGGCGATGGCGGCAGCGACCGCAGCTTTTTTCGGATCACTCTCGTCAGATTCGGAATTAACTTCCGTTTCTGCTGCTTTATTGGCTTTATTTTCACGGGCCAAACGCTTGCGCTCTTCACGAAGTTTACTCATTTCAGAGTTATCAGGCTCAGCAAGTCCCGCTTCTTTTGCGGCTGCTTGTTTTGCTTTCGCTTTGGCAATCGCTGCTGCTACAGCGGGTTTAACTTTTGGCTCATCCGATGCTGAATCTGATTTCTTTGCTTTGACGCGAGCAATCGCAGCGGTAATCGCATCTTCACCGTCAGGAGTCTTAACCTCTTTACGCCTGTTCTCTGCGGCTTTCTTAAATCGGTTCTCTCGTTCAATCTTATCGCGCTCTAAACGGCTCTTTCTTTCTTCAAAGCGAACTTTCGCCCGTTCAGCGGCTTGGGCCTCTTCTTTACGAGTGCGGATTTCTGCTTTGGATTGTCGATAATATTGCACTAGTGGAATTTCACTTGGACAGACAAACGCACAAGCACCACATTCAATACAGTCTTTAAGGTTGAGGTCTTCACACTTTTCATACTCTTCGGCTTTAGAGTGCCAATAGAGCTGTTGAGGCAATAAGGAGGCAGGGCAAGCTTCGGCACATTGACCACATCGAATGCATGACATTTCGTGTTGGTTTGGAGAAATCTCTTTCACCGTAGGAGCCAAAATACAGTTTGCCGTTTTGGTTATCGGCACATTCGCGTGAGGCAGAGTAAAACCCATCATAGGACCGCCCATAATAAGGCGAGGTAATTTTTTGTCTGCTTTATATCCAAACTCATCTAGCAGAGCTTGGACAGGAGTACCGATAAGCGCCTTAACATTTCTTGGTTGTTTGAAAGTATTGCCAGTCAAGGTAACAATGCGTTCAACCAAGGGTTCACCGTCACAGACGGCTCGTTTAATGGCTTGAAGCGACCCAACATTTTGTACTAACAAGCCAATATCAGCAGGAATGCCATTAGCGGGGACTTCTTTATTGGTGAGTAGTTTTATCAGCTGCTTTTCACCACCAGAAGGGTATTTGGTTGGCACAACGCGTATAACGATGTCTTTATGCTGGGCGGCTTTTTCAAGGGCTTTAATCGCGGCTGGCTTATTATCCTCAATGCCGATGATAGTGAGTTTAGGTTTGAGAATATGCTCAACAATATCGATGCCCTTGATGACTTCATCAGCATGAGTTTGCATTAGCATGTCATCGGCTGTGATATAAGGCTCACATTCGGCGGCATTGACGATAAGTATCTCTGTTCGGGCAAGTCCGGACTGAATTTTTTTCGCGGTTGGAAAACCCGCGCCGCCCATGCCTGAAATACCCGCTTGGCGGATTACTTCGATCAGTTCATCGGGTGTGCAATCGGTAAAATCCTTGGTCTTTTGTCGTTCGATCCAGCGGTCTTCACCATCAGGCTCAATCACGATGCACATTTCAGACAAACCTGAGGGATGAGCAATAGTGCGTGGCTCTATTACCGAGATAACACCTGAGGTTGGCGCGTGAACTGGCAGCATAAAGCTGGTGTCATATTTGGTGAGAGCTTGCCCTTTGAGGACTTTGTCCCCTTGACTGACGATCAGGTGGCCAGGCTTACCAATGTGCTGTTTAATCGGTAAGATGATTTCCTTTGGAATACTTGCTGGTGCAATGGACTCTTTTATCGATTGGGCTTTGTTTTCTGGTGGATGTATCCCACCGGGGAAGTCCCATAATGCACCAGATTTAATTTGTTTGATTAGTGACAACATACCAGCCCTTAATTCACACTATTCTGCGTGTTAGCAGAATCGGTAATATCGACAACAGGAATGGCGTTGAGTTGCCATTTCCAATTCGCTGTAGTGGTCTCTACAGGAATCATTTCAATACAATCTGTTGGGCAGGGAGCTACACAAAGATCACAGCCTGTACATTCATCTTTAATGACAGTATGCAGGGCTTTAGTACCACCAACGATGGCGTCCACTGGGCAGGCTTGGATGCACTTGGTGCAGCCAATACACATGTCTTCGTGAATAAAGGCGACGGTTTTTACGTTGTCTTCCAAGTCATGGGCAGAATCTGTGGCTTCTACACCCATCAGATCCGCCAACTTTTCAATCGTTGCTTGTCCTCCCGGTGGGCATTTGTTGATCGCATCACCGCCTGCAATGGCTTCAGCGTATGGACGGCACCCTGGGTAGCCACATTGACCACATTGAGTTTGAGGGAGTATCTCATCGATCTGATCGACAATAGGATCGGCATCCACTTTAAAGCGGATCGAAGCAAAGCCTAATATAGCACCAAAAACAGCGGCGAGTGCTGCAAGTACTAACACAGCAATCATGATAGCACTCATTATAATTTCACCAATCCAGTGAAGCCCATAAAGGCAAGAGACATAAGGCCTGCGGTGATCATAGCAATGGACGCACCTTTAAATGGCACTGGAACGTCAGCTGCTGTAATACGTTCACGCATAGAGGCAAAAAGTATCAAGACTAATGAAAAGCCAACCGCAGCGCCAAACCCATAGATAATAGACTCAATGAAATTATGATTTTCGTTGATGTTGAGTAGAGCAACACCTAGTACAGCGCAGTTTGTGGTAATAAGCGGCAGGAAAATGCCAAGTAAGCGATAGAGAGTTGGACTGGTTTTATGCACCACCATTTCGGTAAATTGCACCACAACCGCGATAACTAAAATAAAGCTCATGGTACGAAGATATTCAATGCCCAAAGGCATGAGAATATAGCTTTCTACGAGATAAGAGCATACGGACGCTAAGGTTAGGACAAAAGTTGTCGCTAGCCCCATGCCTATTGCTGTTTCCAGTTTCTTTGAGACGCCCATAAAAGGACATAGCCCCAAAAACTTTACCAGTACAAAATTGTTAACCAGCACAGTGCCGACCAACAACAAAACATATTCGGTCATAATTATATTTTAAGAGATTCCGATCCCGATATTATCCTGCTTTGCTGAGTCAATAACAACCAAGGAAAGCTAGGGTTTTGTATTGTTGAATAAAAATTATACGGGATCTTACTGGTTTTGGTGGCAAATTCTAGGTCAATGGCTCCTTCTTACCCCAAATCTCTTTTTTGAAAGAACCAAAGGATCTCAAAACACTATTTTTATATCGGTAGAGAATATTAAGAATAACGTCAATGTAATCAGGGGAGTCAGGTCTAGAGTTTCACGAGTGGTGGGAGAGGGGTAAGATCAATCAAAGGCAGAGAGCTTTGGTGGCCAAACAAATAAAAGCGCTTAGAGTTTTGCAATAATTTTTCCGCCGATATGAGCTTTTGCAGTGCATAAAAGCGATGTACGTAGCGACGGGTTTCTTCGGGTAACCTAAGTTTGGAAAACTCTCTACTCTTAGCCTTGCTAATCGCTCTTGCGACACGTCCTTCTCCTGAATTATAGGCTGCCAGTGTAAGAGCTAAATCATTAAATTTAAGATAAAGAAATTGCAGGTAAGAAATCGCAGCGTTTGTACTCGCCTCGACATCAAATCTCTGATCGTTTGAATCGCTGACGTGAAGTCCAAAACGCTTTGCCGTATCAGGCATCAACTGCCACAGTCCAGCTGCTTTCGCATGAGAGACTGCGAAAGGATCATAAGAAGACTCTAGCATTGGAATAAGAATAAACTCTTTGGGGAGTGAGCTTTGTGCCAATTTGGTAGCAATGTTATGTATTAGGTCTTGATTGCTTTTTAGACGCTTTTCTATTTGAGTTTGATAGGGCAATAATACTTGTGACTGAGCCGCAATGCCTGATGCTAATGATGAGGCCTTGGTATAATTTGGAGTAAAGTAACTTGTCACCAGCAATATAGCGAGCAATTGAATGCTAGCTCTTCCCATGTATGAGTTATCCTAATGGTTGCTCGGTATAGGTATGTTGCTGAGGGTTTGTCAGTGACGCTACCAGCTCATGAAAACTGGCACTTGTTTGACCATTTTCTTGGTTGAGTACTTGGCAGCGTTTGATTAATGTTTCTAGCTCTAGCCATAGAGCTTGTAGTTTTTCTGCCGCAGTAGGAGGGAGAGCAGAGAAAAATCGTTCCACTCCTTGTTTGTCCGTCGGTAGCTGGAAAGTCGCCATTATTTGGCTGCGCTGATGGGCGTGCTGACGCAGCAGGGTAAGTAAAGGTTGCTGCTGAGCGGTATTACGTTCAAGTTTGTCAGCATCAAAATGAAGGTAAAGAGACTTTTGCTGTTTGAGCAGTGTTTCGAGTTTTTGGTACGACTTGATGTCTTGGACTAATGTATTGAAAAAGCTCTGGATCAAGTGTGAAGTTTTTGATGACATCGTCCTTTCCTCAATCGTGATTAATCGTGGCCAGTATGGAATTCAAGTACGGCTTTGGATAGCGCTTGAGTGTCGAGAGCCAATTCCCCTTTTGCTAACGCATCGCGTACTTTTTCGACTTTAGCCATATCTACGTCGGCTAGTAACTGCATCTCTGCCTGTGCTTGTTCAATTGCCGTTACATTAATGTCTAACTGAGGCTGAGAATTTGGTTTTGCCTTAGTTGACTCTAGCGCTTTTTTTGGGGCTTGATCTAAGCGGCTTTGGGTGACATGCCCCCCTGAAACTTTGTCAATTTTCATCAATTGAATCCTTATTTGTCATGGTTACAGATACACTGCGACCATAGCACGCTGACAATTAAGCCTGATTGGTACTTTTTTATAACTACCTAAATCAGGGCATTTGGCGATAGGCAAACTCAAAAAATGATAACCTCAGTCCAAAAATTAAAACTGAGTTTCTACTTGGTTAAGCCCAACTACCACCGCTTTAATTTCTTTACCTGAAGAGAGGTTCTTAACATCGATTTGTTGCCCTAAGGTGCCTTCCTCTTGCGCGACCCCTTTGGTTGTTGCCATAAAGCCGTCTTTGCTAGCTTTAATGATCACCTGATTGCCTTTTTCGACCAATGGTGGGGATTTTAATTGGCGAGCATCTAATACTTGACCAGAACGGATGCGCCTGAGTGTCATTTTTCCTACCGCTTGCCCAGTATGGGTTAAAAAGTCTTGCTCTTTGCTTAGTGTGCGCCATTCAAGTTTTACATTGTTTGCTGCTATGGTTTGCTGGCGACCAATGCCGGTATTGGTCACCACCACATTGAGACCTAACTTTGATTTGATGGTGACATTGATTCGCCAGTCAGAAGTAGTTGATTGGCAACTTACCGAGCGCTTTAGAGTACCAACTGGAAGCGTTTTGCTATCTGAACCCGTAACAGTGAGGGGGACAGGGCAACTTGGCAAATGCTCAGCCGAAGCGGGTATGCGAATCTGATAGTTAACAATGTGCTTACCCCAATGACGAGCTAGGGCTTGATTATTAACTTGTGTTTTGAACTCTGTTTCTATTGCTTGATAAATCGCTTGATAACTCGGGCTGTGTTCAGTTGCCCAAGCAGCATTAGATAGCAGGGATAAACCCAGCCAAATTATTGGTGATAGAGGGGAAAAAATCCTATTTCCTCCGCTTTTTAACCCTTCCGTAATCCGGAAGTGACACTTCCTTTTTGTATTGTAAGTCATTGTTATTGCTTGTTTATTTTTATGGCACGCATTTTGTTTTAGTTAAGCCTATCTGAGCCGACAGCATAAGGAAACAGACATGGCTATTTCATTTGATAATGCGTTAGGAGTCCACCCTGATGCTCTGAACTTTCGAGTTCAGCGTACCAAAGTACTGGCCAGCAACCTAGCAAATGTTGATACACCGGGATATTTGTCTCGAGATCTTAGCTTTACCACTGTGATGGACAGTATGTCATCAACTGGAGTAAGCCCTAAGAGCCCTAAGTTACTGGTGTCTTCCATGTACTCAATCCCTTACCAAAACAGCAAAAATGGCAACACGGTTGAGCTGGGAGTTGAGCAAGGGAAATTCGCCCAAAACAACATGGATTTTCAGACCAGTCTGACATTTCTCAATATGAAATTCTCAGGACTCGCCAAAGCGATAGAAGGACGTTAATTATGTCATTTACCGATATTTATTCGATTGCTGGTTCGGCGATGAATGCTCAAACCGTGAGGTTGAATACGGTCGCCAGCAACCTCGCCAATGCAGATGCAGCCTCAGCGAACGCTGCTGATGCTTACAAAGCACTCAAGCCGGTTTTTGCGACGGTTTATAACAAGACTCAACTCAGTGCCAGCAAGGATGTGTACCCTAATGCAGAAGTACGCATTGTTGATGTCATTCAGAGCTCAGGCCAAGCCGAACAGCGCTTTGAACCAACTAACCCATTAGCCAATGAGCAAGGTTATGTGTATTACCCAGATATTGATGTTGTCGCTGAGATGGCTGACATGATGTCAGCAACGCGCAGTTTTGAAACCAATGTTGAAGTTCTGACCAATGTAAAAAGCATGCAGCAAGGGCTGCTCAAATTAGGGCAGGGCCGCTGATGACAATTGCACCCAATAACGCTTTAGCTTTTGATACGCCAATAGGCACAGCATCTGGTTCCAATGGGATATCAGGCAACCCAAAGGACGCTAACAGCGCGGCATCACTGGAGAATGAGTTTATAAGCTTGATGGTGGCGCAAATCCAAAATCAGGATCCGCTCAACCCACTTGATGGCACAGAGTATGTCAGCCAATTAGCGCAATTTTCTCAAGTTCAAAGCACTGAGAATATGGCATCAATGATGAAAAACAACATGGTATTGCTCGATAACATGCAAGTTTTGTCTACCGCAGGTTTGGTCGGGCAAACCGTCTATGTTTCATCTAATGAGTTTGAGCTATCGGATGGTCAGCAGAGAGGGAAAATTGAACTGCAACACCCGTCAAGTCAGGTTAACTTGGTCATTACTGATGAATTTGGCCAAGTTACTCCTCTGCCATTAGGAGCACGCCCGGCTGGGGATGTCGATTTCTCTATTGATCCGGCCAAGCTCGGACTTAAACCCGGAAAATATACAGTCTCAGTCCAAGTCCAAGATGGCCAATCTAAACCGAATTTGTTGTTAGCTGGTGAGGTTGAACAAGTGAGGATCCCCAGCTCTGGCGGATCTGCACAGGTCAATGTTCACGGTGTTGGCAGTGTACCTTTCTATCAAATCACTCAATTTGGTGCCTAACCAATAAGGAAAACAGAGGTTAATTATGAGTTTTAATATTGCCCTAAGCGGTCTTGATGCGACAAACACAGAGCTAAATACTATCAGCCACAATATCGCTAACGCATCGACTTACGGATTCAAAGGAGCACGCACTGAGTTTGCTGCCGTATACAATGGCATGCAACCTGGCGGGGTTGAAGTTGCAGCCATTTCGCAAAATTTTGATAAAAATGGCTCAGTAACAGGTACTGGCCGAGCCATGGATTTAGCCATTAACGGTGGCGGTTTTTTTGTCACCAAAGATAGTGCAGGCCAGACCCTTTATACGCGTTCAGGCGTATTCAATACCGACAAAGATAATTATGTAATGAGTAATACTGGCGCTAAGCTGCAAGGTTATAGTGTTGATGGCAATAACAACTTGCTCACTGGTGTAACTGGTGACATCAAAATCTCAACGTCATCACTGGCGGCACAAGCGACAAACAAAATGGAGTTCGTGGCTAATTTTGATGCAACCAATGAGGCTATCGATCCTAGTGTTGTTGCTTTTGACTCCGAAAACACCAATTCTTTTCATTCCTCTTATACGACTAAAGTCTTTGATTCTCAGGGTAAGCCACATACGGTAACTCAATACTTTACCAAAACGGGTGATAACTCATGGGAAGTCAATACGCTAGCAGACGGTAACAAGACCCCTATATCATCGATTCCTATGACATTCAGCTCAGATGGCTCGCTAGTTTCACCGGTCAATTCTTACAATGTCTCTTTCCCTGCTGCGGGCGCCAATCCAATCAATATAGAGATTGATTTATCTGGCAGTACTCAATTTGGTACGGAATTTAGCGTTAGTACTAATAACCCTAATGGTTATACCTCAGGAGAGCTTGCTGGTGTACGCGTTGAAGATAATGGCATGGTTTACGCCACCTACACCAATGGTCAATCACAGCTTCAAGGGCAATTAGTATTGGCCGATTTTGCTAACCCGCAAGGATTGTCCAAACTCAGCGGTACTGCTTGGACTCAAAGTTTTAGCTCTGGCGCCCCTGTGATTGGGGTTCCCGGATCAGGTACATTGGGCGATTTGACGCCAGGTGCTCTTGAAGGTTCTAACGTTGATCTAACCAGTGAACTGGTGAATCTGATGACAGCGCAACGTAACTATCAAGCCAATGCAAAGACAATTTCGACTAATGACAAGCTAACCCAAGCTCTATTTAACGCAGTGTAACGGAGTTCAATATGGATAGTTTGTTATTTACCGCCACTTCGGGGGCGAGCCGTGTACTCAAAGCACAACATGTTCGTTCAAATAACTTATCAAACGCGGATACGGCTGGATTTCGTGCAGATATGGAGCGTGTAGCCAGTGTTCCGCTGCAAGGCTCAGGCTTCGATGGCCGCACATTAGCCGTGACTAACTCTGCATCGACTCGATTTGATTCAGGTGATGTGATCAAAACCGGACGAGCTTTGGATGTCGCTGTGATGGGAGAGGGTTATTTAGCGGTACAAACACTACAAGGGCAGGAGGCATACACTCGGGCCGGTAATATCAGAGTGGATCAGGATGGCTCGCTCACTATTAACGGCTTTCCTGTCATTGGCGATGGTGGACCATTGGTACTTCCAGACTATCAAAAAGTTGAGATTAGCGAGCGTGGGCGTATTTCAGTCATTCCACCCGGAGGAGGTGCTGAGCTTGAAGTTGGCACCTTGAAACTGGTTAATCCAGATACCGCCCTGCTTGAAAAGCGCAGTGATAGCCTGCTTCACAGCGTTGATGGTAATCCGTTTGCTCAAGCGGAGACAGTTCAAGTTGCCTCTGAGCATCTAGAAGGAAGTAACGTATCTGCGATTGATGAGCTGCTTAATGTGATGTCATTGACACGCAATTTTGAAATGCAGGTGCGCATGATGAAAACCGCCGAGACACTTGCTCAGGCTGGAAACAAATTAATGTCGTCACGTTAGTGGCGAGACAAGGAGTAGACAATGCATTCAGCGTTATGGGTTAGTAAAACAGGCATGGCAGCGCAAGATACCAAAATGACTGCCATTTCAAATAACTTAGCCAATGTGAACACGGTCGGCTTTAAGCGCGACCGTGTGGTATTTGAAGACTTATTCTATAGCATTCAACGTCAGCCAGGAGCCCTTGTTGACCAAGTTAATCAACTACCAACGGGTGTTCAATTGGGTAGTGGTGTTCGCGTAGTGGGAACACAAAAAGTCTTTACTCAAGGAAATACACAAAACACTAACCAAGAACTGGACTTAGCCGTTATGGGTCAAGGTTTCTTTCAGATTGAAAACACAGATGGCCAAATTATGTATTCACGTAATGGCCAGTTTCATGTCAATTCAGAGGGATTAATGGTCAATAGCCAAGGATTACCTCTTGAGCCTCAGATTCAGATCCCAGAGAACGCATTATCAGTTTCTGTAGGCGTCGATGGCACGGTATCGGCGACCACGACAGATGGCAATGCTCCTGAAAACCTAGGGCAAATTACCTTGGCAAAATTTATCAATCCTGCAGGTCTTGAAGCCATTGGAGGGAACTTGTTCCGTGAGACAGAAGCTAGTGGTCAAGCTGATGAACTGATTGCTGGTGAAGACGGGGTTGGTCATATAAAGCAAGGAGCATTAGAAGGCGCCAATGTGCAGGTGGTCGAAGAGATGGTGGATATGATCACCACTCAGCGCGCCTATGAAATGAATGCCAAAGTCGTTTCTGCTGCTGACGATATGCTCAAGTTCGTTGCTCAGTCTTTGTAATGATTCATTGAAGAAAAAGGAACAAGGAATGCAGGTATTTTTGAGACTCTTGCCGCTTGTCATCCTACTTGCCGGATGTGCTGGTCGTCAGGAATTCACCCCTCCTAAACCCGATGAAGAGAAATATGCTCCTCCAGAGCTGGATTACTCCTTACCTGCTGCAAGTAAGGGCAGTCTTTATCGTCATCAGTACACCATGACCTTGTTTCAAGACAGAAGGGCATATCGAGTTGGCGACATGCTCACTGTCTTACTGTTTGAAGAAACAGAATCAAGCAAGAAAGCGGATACTAAGTACGGCAAGAGTTCCAGTGTAGGTTTTGCAGCACCTACGTTTGGTACTAAAGCGATTGATGAGTTAGCGGCCAGTATAGATGCCGATCGCGGCTTTGATGGCAGTGCTTCAAGCTCTCAAGGCAACAAGCTTGAAGGTGCCATAACCGTAACAGTTCATGAAGTGTTGCCAAATGGTGTGCTGCGTATCAGTGGTGAGAAATGGATTCGTCTTAACCAAGGAGACGAATTTATCCGCCTGACAGGGATGGTGCGTGTCGACGACATTAGCCGAAACAATCAGGTGTCTTCTGCGAGGATTGGTGATGCTCGCATTACCTATTCAGGGCGGGGAGCCTTATCAGACAGCAATGCCCCCGGATGGCTTAGACAGTTCTTTAACAGTCCATGGATGCCGTTTTAATGAAACAAATTATGATTCTATGCATTAATCGCTTGAGTTTACTCAGAATGAGTATGACATTCTCAAGCACTCTAGTGGTTGCACTGTTGGGGGCGATGCTCCCTGCACATGCCGAAGTCAAGATCCCAGTGATGGATTTGGTCGACATTCAGGGTGTTCGTCAAAACCAGCTCGTTGGCTACGGTTTAGTGGTGGGGCTTGATGGTCAAGGCGATCGCAATCAAGTTAAATTCACCTCTCAATCAATAACCAACATGTTACGTCAATTTGGGGTCCAGATTGATGATAATACCAACCCAAAGCTGCGTAATGTCGCCTCTGTCAGTGTGACTGCCACCGTTGAGCCAATGGCTGGGGTTGGACAAGCACTCAATGTTGTCGTGTCGTCGATTGGTGATGCAAAAAGTTTACGTGGCGGAACTTTGCTATTAACTCCACTGCGTGGTATCGATGGTGAAGTTTACGCAGTCGCGCAAGGCAATCTTGTAGTCGGAGGCGTATCTGCAGAAGGTAACAGTGGTTCTAAAGTGGTGGTGAATACACCCACATCAGGCCGTATTCCTGGCGGGGCGATCCTTGAGCGTGAAGTGCCAAGCGATTTTTCCGATAGCGATAATGTGGTTCTTAACCTAAGAAAGCCAAGCTTTACTACCGCTAAGAACATTAGCCGAGAAATTAATAATATATTTGGCCCCAAAGTGGCGGTGGCTGAAAATAATGTTCGTGTAACAGTTAAAGCGCCAAAAGATAGCCAACAGCGCGTGGTTATGATGTCGATGTTGGAAGAGCTCAGTGTCGCTCAGGGGCGTAAGCCTGCTCGAGTGGTGTTTAATTCTCGTACTGGTACCGTCGTGATTGGCAAAAATGTCAAAGTTGGTGAAGCTGCGGTTAGTCATGGCAATTTGACTGTGACGGTTGCTGAGTCTCAACAGGTAAGCCAGCCCAATGCGTTTGCACAAGGCGAGACCCAAGTTGTGGATAATTCACAGTTGGATATCAAAGAAGAACGCGCGCAAATGGTGATTTGGCCCCCTGGCACAGAGCTAAATACCATAGTTAATGCCGTGAACAGCTTGGGCGCTACTCCGACCGACCTTATGTCAATTTTGCAGGCATTACATGAAGCAGGTGCGTTAAACGCTGAGTTAGTAGTGATTTAAGGGGCAGTGATGAAAATAGACGAATTAAACCAAAAATCATCAGTGAGCTCTGTGCTTTATCACGACAACAGTGCCCTTGATCAGATAAAGCAAAACCCCCACTCCCAGCAAGCGTTAGAAAAAGTGGCTGGCCAATTTGAAGCCATGTTTTTGCAAATGGTGCTTCGCCAGATGCGCTCGAGTAGTGATGTATTGGCCGATGAAGACAGTCCTTTTTCTAGCCAACAGCAAGGTGTGTTTCGTGATATGTACGATGGTCAGCTGGCGATAGAAATGGCAAAGAAACAAGGTTCTGGGATTGCAGATATGTTGGTAAAACAGCTGAGTCCTTCTATGTCGGAAGTCGAATTTAAACTTTCGGCAGTTCAAGCACCAGCAAATGACAAAGCGTTAGGGTTGGAAGATAGGTCACAGCATAGACATCAATCAGACCCCCAGCCATCACAATCATTTCACTCTATTGGAGAGTCGGTCGCCTCAGTAAGGCAAGTCTTGAGTGAAGCTAGTGTGACGACAGCATTTGCTCAGCCACTAAATCGTAAGGGAGAACTGTAAATGAACTTGGTCAATATTGCCATGTCTGGTCTGAATTCCAATCGAGTAGCATTGGATGTTACAGCACAAAATGTCTCTAATATAAATACTCCCGGATACAGTCGCCAGCAAGCGTTAATGGCATCAGTAGCTGGTGCAAAGCATGATAATTTTAGTGCGGGTCAAGGTGTCGAAGTGACCAGTATTCGCCGAGTAACCGATGATTTTCTAATCAAACAGACTTGGGCGACGCAAAGCCAGTCAGCTTATGCTTCCCGTTATAGCACTAACATGAGCCAGCTAGAAAATACTCTGGGCGCTGATGGCTTTAGTCTTTCGGCGGGATTAGATACCTTGTTTTCTGCCCTTAATGATGCCACGGTCAAACCTGAGTCTGTTCCTTATCGTCAGCAAATAATTAATGAAGCCGAAGCTCTAGCAAGACGTTTTAACACCCTAACCGAATCTTTGTCTCATCAGCATAAAGACATGAATGATCAGCGCAATGCGGGTATTGCTCATGCGAACAGCTTGATGAGCAATATTGCTGATATCAACAAACAGATTGTTGAAACCAAAGGGACGGGGGGAAATCCTGCCCAATTACTGGATACTCGCGATAACTTAATTGGTGAGCTGTCCAAAGTGGTCACCATAAAAACTACCAATCAAGCCGATGGTAGCCTTCAAGTGACTTTGTCCTCTGGTCAGCCTTTGGTTATGGGAGCGGATGCCGCACAGCTTAAAGCAATGCCTGATCCTAGCGACCCTTATCTAGCTACAGTTCAAGTCGAGTTTGGCGAGCAAAGCTTTGCCACCACAGGGGCGTTAGGTGGTCAAATCGGTGCGCTTTCTGATTATCAAACCGAAGTGCTTAAACCCTATCTTGGCGCGATTGATGATATGGCTAGGTCTTTGGCTGACGAATTTAACGATTTGCTTGTCACGGGCCAAGATCTTAACCGAGATAACGGAAAGCCTTTATTTACTTATGACTCAGCTAATCCAGCGGCAAGCTTAAATATTACTGAGCTTAAACCTGAACAACTTGCTTTATCTGCTGATGGAAATCCAGGCAATGCAGATGTACTCGATAGTCTTATTGCTGTGAGTAATAAAAATGTACCAATAAGTGGCTTTGGTTCAGTTAGCCTCAATGATGCATTTTCTGCCATCGTAGGCGAAACAGCCATTCAAGCTCGTCAGGCGAATGCAGATGATCAAGCCAAACTGGCGATGAAGCAACAAGCTGTTGCTGCACGGGATAATGTCAGTGCAGTAAACAGTGATGAAGAAGCGGCGAATTTGATGACCTTTTCTCATGCTCACCAAGCCAACATGAAAGTGATCAGTACAGCGAATCAGTTGTTTGAAGTAACCCTTAACTTATTTTAATTGCAGGGAATTAAGATGCGAATCAGTGATACTCAATTTAGCCAGATGATGCTGCAAAGTCTGCAACTTAATAATGCAGGTTTGGGCAAGGTAATGCAGCAAATGTCGACTGGCGACCGACTAACTAAGTTGTCCGATGACCCAATGGCCTCAGTTAAACTGCTGAATCTCGATCGTGAAGGTTCTGCGATTAATCAGTACAAAAGCAATATTGCCAATGTCAAAACCGCGCTGACCAGTCAGGAAGTACATTTAGAGTCAGTGAATGAGAGTTTAAAGAGAATGAACGAGCTTGTTCTATGGGGTGCGAATGGTACGCTAACGGACACCGAGCGCACGGGGATGATCACTGAACTAGAAAGTTTGCGCGCATCGGTTGTTTCTTCTTTCAATGCTCAAGATGAAGAGGGGCGTTATCTTTTTTCTGGAACTAAGACGGACATCCCTGCGCTGGCCAATGTTGGCGGAAGTTACTCCATAGAAGGCAACAGTGACAAGCGAGTAGTTACGGTTGCAAAAGGGGTGACGATGGAAGCGAATATGACAGCAGCAGAAATTCTCGATCTCGGCGGTAATCATGTTCTCAATGAGTTGGATGCAGTGATTGCAGAATTCAAGTCACCAAGTGCTGCATTTCGAAGCACGGTTGAGGACGCGTTAATCACGATTGAAAACACGTCAAGTCAGGTTTTAGCAGCGATCACCGAAATGGGTGGTCGTCATAATAATCTTGATCTTATGAATAGTGCGCATGGTGAAAACCAGCTGTTTGTTGATAAGGTAAAAGGGGATTTATCTATGCTCGATTACGGAGAAGCATCTGTGCGTTTGAGTCGTTACATGACGGCACTGCAAGCGACCCAAGCGAGCTATGTAAAAATCGATGGCTTGAACCTTTTTGATCGTATCTAGCGAGAATACCAATATGGCAATGAGTACAGTAGAGGTTCGCACTCACAATGTGGCCTTGGCCGCGCATGATAGGACCTCGATTTCTCCTCCGCGATCGTCACAGCCTCAAAGCGATTTGAATCGTCCTCAAGCGTTAGCCCATCAGTTTACACCCGCATCGTATTCTGTCTCAGGGATGATGCTGACTCAAGGGCAGCAAAACGCAACCTCGGTGCAAATCGCTACGCGTTCTTATCAGGTAATAGGTGTTGAGCTCAGCAAAATAAAGCAAGGGCTGACACGTGCCATGCAAATGGGGAATGCGCAATCATCATCTTTGCAGCAAGGCTTATCGGGAGCGAAGAAAACCATTGAACAAACCCTTGAGCTGGCTCGCTTTGATGGTCAAAAAGTGATTGATAACCAATTAGAGCTGAAATTGAATCGGGCAGATATACGCCGCTTTTCTATTCCGGGGCTTGATGTTAATCGTTTAAGCGGAAAGGCTGAGCAGATTCGATTGGATTTTCCTCATGGTCAATCGGTAATGGTCGATTTTGATGGCCAAGCCAATGGCGAACAAGTGGTGAAAATGCTCGATCGCAGTTTGATTCCACTGGGCTTACGCGCGTCTCTTTCTGAGCAAGGAAGCATTATTTTTGAAGCGCCTGAAAAAGCATACGGTCAGATGCAAAAACAGGTACGAGTCACTGGCCAAGGTCACCGCTTTCCTGCAGGACAATCGAATGTGATGACTTTGCAAGCAGAGCCGGAAGGCATTGCGGAGCTGAGTTTTGACCTTGGATCGCGTGAAGGCCTCAAACGCAGTATTGCAAAGGTGAATAAGCTCTTGTGGCAAACGCGCACTGGACTTGAGCAGGCAAATGCGATCAAGGCTGAGCTCAATGGTCAAATACAAACTTTGTACCAACAGGCCTCTGTAATTTCGCCAGATCAAGTCGAAGAAAAATTTAAAGCTCTTAATTTACAAAGTGGCAGTTTTTCTTCAGCCTTGATGGCGCTTGGTGCACAAGCCAATGTTAAGCGCCACTCTGTAGTGGCTCTGCTACGAAACTAGCTGCCCAATAACATCTTGATAAAGGTTTCCCTTGTCGCCGGATTATTGTCTCTATGAGTGTTGAACTTAACATGTTCATCGGCATTTGCAGATGGTGATAATGTTATACTCCACAGCGCTTTTAATTGGTTGGGCAGCATAGAATAGCGTACGTCAATGATCCGCAGTGGGTTGTTGGGATCTTGTGCAACAAACCCTTGTGAGAACCAACGGAAGCGCTCAATATCTTTAGCCTGTTGGGATTGGAGGCTAAGCCAAGGAAAGTCTCTTTCTATGTTGAGCTTGGGCGTTGATTCGCCGGGGTACACTTGCGTTGATGTGCCAACCCGAACCGCATCGACAAAATACTCTTCATTGGTTTCATAAACGATCTTCCACACGAGGATATTGGCAAAGCTGGGTTTTGCTTCCAATCTTAATGGCTCATGCCCTCTCTGCTTTGCGACTTGCCAGCCAACGTCTTCAGCCCTCTCTTTTTGTATTAAGCCAAATACTGGGTAAAGCAGAGCCCAAAACAACGCGAGTCTTGCAAACCACGAGCTTGTTTTGACTAGTGTGAGTATAAGCAAAGCAAGGATAGGTAATGTGAAAGCAGGATCTATTATAGAGATGGTATTCCAAGCATAACGTTCACTCGACAATGGCCAAAATAATTGGGTGCCATAAGACGTGCAAAAATCAAGTAAGCCATGTGTGCCGTAGCCAAGGGCGCAATACAGCCAAGTTTGTTGAAACGATAGTCCACGTTTTTTGGCGATTAGAGGGTGTAAAACCAGTGCACAAGTAAGGCTTCCTATGGGAATAAACAGCAATGAATGGGTAAATTGGCGATGAAATTCTAAATACAATAGGGCGTCTTGTGATGATCGAATAAGCGTATCGAGGTCGGGAGCCATGCCAGAGAGTAAGCCTAATAGCCCAGCAACAACTAAGTGCTGTTTTTTACCGACTGCTTGTGGCAATGACGCGCCAAGTAACCCCTGTGTTAACGGATCCATCTCTTCTCCCAATCATGAGTTATCGATACTGACATCATATCCTGCAGGTTATGACTAAAGTACCTGGTGTGCCAGTAAGAAATCCACAACTTCAAATGATTCATGATGTTAAAACCTTAAGCTTTCGCTGATCTCGTGCTCTGAATTTGATTTATAGACTAGACTTTACTGGAATACCTGATGAGACCATAGGGGAAGGCAGTGAAGCCAAGAGTCTTGAGTTTGATTTTATTTTTTGTCGTGATGATCGCACCTGTAAAAAGTAACGAAGTGATATTAAGTGCTGATTTGTGGTGTCCGTATACTTGCGAACCATCTGCATACGATAAAGGTATTTTGGTCGATGCGATTGAGAGTATTCTGCGACAGTCTGGCCATCAACTTGATTATCAGTTAGTCAACTGGGCCAGAGCGATTAAGATGACACGCAGTGGAAAGTATGACGGCATAGTTGGTGCATACATAAACGATGCGCCAGATTTTGTTTTTCATCAAGAGCCGATTCAAATATCTAAAATGTGCTTTTTCGTCAAAAAAGATGACCCGTGGAAATATTTTGGGAAGGATACCTTAAAAAAACGAAAAATATCCGTGGTTAATGCTTACTCATATGGTGAGTACTTTGATAATTATATAGTGAAAAATCATAAACAAGGGGACAAGTCGATTGTTGAAATATCAGGGATGGATATTACTAAAACACGAGTCGAGCAACTCAAGAGTAATCAAATTGATACTGTGTTAGAGGATTGGCGCGTATTTCCCTACAATGTAGCTAATTATAAAAAGAATAATGATCCCCAGTGGAAAGCTGAGTTTAGAAATGCAGGGTGCTTACCTGGTGAGGGGCTGTTTATTGCTTTATCTCCAAACAGAGATATGTCTAAAGATTATGCTGAGATTATCAATAAAGGCCTTAAGCAGTTGGTAGATTCCGGCAAGCTAGATGAGATCATCAGTCGTTACGAATGATGTGTTCCATTGTTAATTCCTGCATATCACCTCAAATAAGTGAAAATCCGATACCACAATATTGATATCGGATTTTTTATCGCTTACTAATCAAGATCATGCAGTTGATAATCCATTTAGCTTGGCTGCGAGAGTCATCTTAGATAATTAGAAACGGTAGCCAAGAGAGACAGAGTAAGTCAGTGCTCTAGAGTCACTAAGGTGCTCACTTAACTCAACGCCTGTGTTGATAGCAAAACTTCTAGAAAGGTTGAATTCAAAGCCACCACCGGCTGCAAAACTGTCATCTTCAAGTTTTGATGTTGTGCGACCTAATTGCTTATTTTCTACTTCAAAGCGAGCGTAACCAACGGTTGCATAAGCGCTAACTACTTCATTAATGCGGTATGTTGGGCCGATATGGAAGCTTCCATAGCTGCGTGTTGTTTCTGAAACAGTAGTAATAGTTGGTCCAGGATCAAGGCGAGACTGAGTGTCACTGTCAGCAGTTCCTGTAAGGCTTGCAATAAAGCCTACAGGGCCATTTGCTTCATAGCGATATTTTAGTGTTAGGCCATGCAGCGCTTCGTTAACATGTTTAATATCGGTTTGAGCATAACCAAGGCTAACTGTATGGTCTGCTGCTTGAGCATTGATAGCTGCAGCGCTAAGCAGTGCAGCAATAGTGATGGTCTTTTTCATATATTTCTCTTAAGTAATAGGCATCCGATCATTCGGACGAATAGTTAAATAACTACTGATAATCATATTAATATCGTGTATTGCCAATA
This sequence comes from Vibrio sp., assembly GCF_038138445.1. Taxonomy (GTDB): domain Bacteria; phylum Pseudomonadota; class Gammaproteobacteria; order Enterobacterales; family Vibrionaceae; genus Vibrio. Next base: position 18,977 of record NZ_JAYQDQ010000030.1, on the reverse strand, counting down.
CCAATACCTAAGTGGTGGGAATATTGTAATAATTCTTTAATATATGTTTCATTTTTTACATTAAAACTTATAGTGAAATGTTATAACTTTGTTTTTTATTGATTTTTGTTTTATAGGTTAGGAAGGTATTATATATTATTTGATTATAATTAATATCGTATAAAATTAATATAATAAAGCTTGTTTTTCATATTATATTATTTCACCACATATTAAAGTTGTCCTTATAGTTATTAAGATTTTCTGTTTACTAAGTGAATAGTATTTTTATTGTTTTATTTTTTTGATGAAGTAAACCACATTTATAAGGAATTAATATGTCCACCACACCATTAATAATACCACAAAATAATTTGAATCCATTGACCCGTGCAATTAGAGGAAATACAGATAACTGGTCAACTATGGTTTCGCTTTTGGTTGGTGACAAAATGCGAGCGATGGACTCAGTGAGAAATATTTTCGAGTGTTTTAAGCTTAACAACTTTATGCCTCGGTTTTACCAGACTCTGTTTCAAAACCAAGATAATGTGGAGCTCCAAAAAAATGGGATTGGTCTTAGTTCAGGATTTGAGGCTACCCGTCACTATAGTGGGCCACAGATAGCAGCCAAATTACATGAAGAAGTGATGGCATTTGCTGGTTTACTGTGCGCTGAGGGTATTGAACACCAAAATGGTGAAATAATCAGTAATCGACGTATTGATTATAGAGACACTAACCTCATTTATTCCGATAACGAAAAGTTTAGGCCTCACGCTGGCAGTTTATATTTTACTAACCCAAATGGTGATGACTACCTATATTTTATGCACTTTTCGGAAATGGTTCGTCTTGTTGATGGTCGAGTTACAGATGAAGACCGTAAGCATGTTTTAGAAAGGTTAAGGTACTATTATTACTCATTTCATTGGCCCTATAAGCTGCGTGGTGATAGTCAGTCTAAATCTGAGCTAGATGATAGATTGAGTACTTGGAGCGTGCCTCTACGAGAGAAAGTTAAAATTCCAACCACTGATGTTTTAAAGCAAAGGTATGAAGGTGATGTAGTACCAAAGCCTAATAAAACTTTTCGCTTACTTGAGCAGGCGGATATGCCTTCTGTGCATTCCAATGCCTTAGATGAAATGGCGGATGCTTTGGGTGAAGAACTTAAGCTCGAATATCAACGTAAAGTCAACGCTCTCGTTCTTGCTCGACAAGAACACTGTAAAAAACAAATACCTGTAGGGGTTATGCCCCGAGGGCTGCAAAAGGAATTCGAGATATTGGCCGAGACCTTTTCTGGTCAAAAGGAGGCTTTTGTTATGTGGGATACTTGGGGGAAATGGGACTGGGATCTAATGGTCACAGATTGTTTCTATTTAGATTATTCCTACAAGCAGCATCCTGAATGGCTGGGTGTCTTGTTTGATGTAGTCACTGGCAAAACATTCGAAATCCCCAAAGATACTGGGCAATTCATTGAATTTATTTCCAGTAATGAAGATTACCAGAAAGTGATTCAGCGAGGGTTATCAGCTTCAGCCATACCAGATTTAAATAAACCAAAATCGGAGTTACCCATTAGTGCTGAAGGTAAGGAGCATTTTGCCAGCACGATCACTGTTAGACCTAGCCCTCCTAAGACCCGTTACCCAAATATTCACTGGGGCGTACAGACCACTCTGCTTTCTGTTTCTATGGGGTTACTGACCCTGACAGACGATGAAAAACGTTACTTACAATCTGTTATCGATTCACCTTTGATTAACCGATCAGATAATTTCTTTGAGCGTCTTGGCGGGACATTTCGCAGCTCAAATGAGCGCTTTATTGCTAATCTTGGCCTTGGCTTAAAAGATATGCTAATTAAGCGACTTGAGTTGGATATGGACTATCAAACGACTAGCAATAGTGAGAAAAAGGCTAATGCTGTACTCGATGTGATCATTGATATTGGTAAAGTTTTGGTTCCCCTCATTAGTATTATTGCGGGGATCATTTTCCCTGGATTTTGGATTGGAGCAATGATAGGTATGGTTGCGACGATTGCTTTGGCAGTTGTACCAAAAATCATCAAAGGTGCCACCGGTGATGACCCCAATAAAGTATCCAGTGCTATTACCGAATCTGTTATTGATATCGTTGTTGAAGCGGGTGGCAACCTTGTTGGCCCTGCACTTGAGAAACTGAAATCTCTGATGACAAAAGTCTTCACGAAAATAAGTCGTAAGTTAGTAAAAGCAGGAGTGATTAGTGATACTTTCTTTAGTCGCTTGCGGCCACCTACAGATTGGCAAACGCCGTACCTAAGAAAAATGAAATTGGCCTCTGAAAATAGTGCGGGACCTTATGAAGGTAGGATTGGCAGTCGTTTGGAAGATGACTTTGATTTTGCAGCTGATTTTGTATACGGATTAGGTCCTTCTCGAGCTAAATATATCAGAGAGATACAAAGGGTAAGGCCTCATGTGGCTAACTATAACCCCATAATAGATCACTTCAACAATCACTTTAATAAAGAGGTCGTTGATATTATGGGGGCAGCAGCATGGAATGATGCCATCATTGCAGCTCACAGTAGGAACCTACCTTTGTTTAAGAAGAACTTTTCCGATCTTTCATTTTTTAGAACTCATAGGTCTATTAAGCAGGTACTCAAAGAAAACATATTTGAAGACGCTAAAAAGGCGCTGATGTACAGTGCTGATCAGTCGATAAATCCTGCCGGAAGAAATAATGAGTTGCTGTGGCGCTCCTATTTTGAGTTGGGTGAGCGGGACGCTAGATTTAAGGTGATAAACATCTATAAAGAGGTGCTGGAAAGTAAACGATTTAACGCAGTGAATAAGGGCTATCACTCTGTTGCAAATAATGTTGAGCCCTTTGCACCAAACAAGTTGTTTTTACGAGGGTCGTTAAATGGCATCATAAATGCTGAAAAATCTGGCGCAAAAATTCGCTTTATCCTTGATGACATTGATATTGAAAAAGTATTGACCGGTGCTCGTGGTTCCAATGGTATGGCAGTCACTAATGAAGAGTTAATCACTTCATTTGCCTATCGTGGCTTCGATAATGTGAAGTTTTACCGCGATGGACGACTGGTTGCACCGCCATGGAAAGGAAATATAGCTAAATGGAATGAAGCTTTGACCAAATACACGCGTCGCGATGCGATAGAATCGCTTAATGTGTCTGAAGGAACGCTGGATGTTGCGACAAAACTTGGTGATTTTGTCGCAAGTCGTCCAACTCCGACACTCTGGTACTTTACCAAAAAAGGGGTAAACATTGCGGCCAAAGTGAATGTAAAGCCACCATTGAAACATATGCTGATTTACGATAATCCTACAGAGCCAATCCAACTAAGTAACATGATGTTTGACGAGCAAATCAAATCAGGTGATACGGTACGCAATCAGGTCTTGGTCAAAGCTCAGCGCTTTTTACACACTCATGCGGCGTTAAGCGACTTCCGAGAGAGGTTATTTGACAGACATACTGGTGTGATGAGTGAAAACTTAGTCTGCTTTTCAATGGATTACTTAGATGCTTATAACGACAGGAATAGTGCTTCGATTGTTTTGTCAGATGGAGAGCGCACTTACGCCGAACACTTGAAGGGGGGTGAAGAAACACAAGTACTTTCGCAACGCCCATCGACCCCCACTGAGACTATGTCGACCATACTGTCTTTGCTTGATGTTTTGCGTAATGAGTTAAGGAGTCGTTACCCTTTACCTCCAGAAAACTGGCAGTTTATACGTCGTTATCCCGTTGCCTTTGAATATGCTTTTTCAGCAGGAGGACAACGTGCGGATATCAATAGAATATTTGTCGATGTTCGTGGAAGGCGAGAGTTTGAAAAAGCAAAACGAACATTTTCTAATGTGTTGAGCTTTTTGGATAATATCAACACCCTTTATATATAGATGGATGGTTTATACCTAAATTCTGTGTACTTATTTTGAAGTGTTCATAGTGGTGGTAGTTATAGGGAGGGAAACCCCTCCCTTCTATTACTGCTCAGAAAGTCTTCTTCCAAGTCCAACAGCATAGACTGCTGAGCGCGCAGCCAGCATAGGATCTTCTGATGGAGCAAAGCCCTGACTGATCGCCATTGGATCAAAGTTCATATTGGCGCACGTTCCCTCACTTTCAGCAACCGCTTTATTTACCGTCAGTTTTGCAACTGTGATCTTCTCATTGTCATCACTCCATTTGATATGCGGGTTTAAGATATCGTCATCTTGATTGGCGAGAGTTAACACCATATCCCAAGATACGCCACCATTTTTGATATTGGCTTGCATATTCTCCAAGAAAAAATCAGTCTGTGGTGTTTTGACAATGCCATGTTCTCCGGAAGGGACAAATGACCAACGCACTGGGGTTTTCTTTCCTTGCTCGTTCACTAAGTAAAAAGTGTTAATACTATTGTAGGTTGCCCCTTCATAGGGATGCAGTTCACTACTCAGCGCTGAGTGGTATTTTTTATATTCTTGAATTTCTGGATGAGATTGTACGAAAGCTTTGGTTGCTTCTGGGCCCTCTGATTGGGCAGCGAGAAAGGCCATAAAGTCAGCCACGGTTGAGGTTGGAAAGAAATGTTCCGTATTCATACTCATCATATGGATCTGGTTATCAGCGGTGGTGATTTGAAATGCTAGACCGTAGTGACCGGGCTGATTATCAGCAGGGTTCGCTTTACCGCCTTTGTGAGAGACACGGCCATACACTTTGGAGGTGCCAGAAAAAATTGGGCTGTTGGATAACTGGCTCACAGCACTATCGGTTGGCATGAACTCACCTTCAAAGCAAAAACCTTTGGTGTGATTTCTGCGTTTTCCTTCGGTAACGCCAAACAGTTTTTCAAATGTATCCAGATTTTGCGCTGGGCTTCTCTGTTCTTGAGCTAAGTTCGGTGTGCTCAGAATCGCTAGGCTTGTGGCTAAGGCAACTTTATTCAACATAATTCCATTCCTATTTCGGGCAATTTAATTGTGTGCAATGTATTTTCTATCAGAAAAGAATCGTTATGTATAGAAAATAATGACAATTAAGTAACTAAATTTTACAGAGTGTGGGAAATCCTTAGCAGAAGGAAGCCCCAAGAATGGTTTTAAATATCAGACAAGAAAGAAAAAATACAGGAAACAGACAAAGGCTAATAAGGTAGCCGACAAGGTAGGATAAATAATATAGGCGTCACGTTGATCGGTGCGCTGAAAGCACAGAAAGCTCAGCAGCACATTGTAGATGACCAGTAAGGTACTGATGGCCGTGCCACCGTTAAGTGTCAGTTCGTACAACTGGAAGAGAAATAAAGACAACAATCCATAGTCAATAACGATAAGCCATAAAAAGGCTTTACGCAGTGGATCTTTTTTCACGGGCTGATGAACAAATTGAGGCATGTGGATAATTACACTTGAGTTATCAGGCGCCAGTAGGGCGCCTGTTGAGGTTAAAGTTGTTGAAGAGGCGGTGGTGTAGCTTTCGAAGGTGCTTGGCGAGCATCAATCACCTTTTGACGAACCACAGGTTGGTTCTCTTTAGCTTGTTGCTTTGCCTGTTCGATTGGATTATTCGGTCTATCAGAAAAAAGCGTTTCTAAGACTTTGGCGGCTGGTGTGGTTAGCACAAAGAGTTCAATGCGGCGATTCTCGCTCGATTCAGGGTCGGCTTCATTGAGCAAAGCTTTGTCCGACATTCCCGTCACTTGCAATACGCGCTCATCTGGCATGCCGCCGACGACCAAAGTATGTCTGGCAACATTGGCTCGTGAGGCTGATAAATCCCAGTTTGAACGGCGATCTAAGTGTCCAATGTAACGTGTTGAATCTGTGTGGCCACTGATAATAATAGGGTTTTCAACTCTTTTAAAAATAGGCGCTAAAGCCAACAACAGGTCTTCAAAAAACGGCGTCAGTTTTGATGCACCACGACGAAACATAAAATGCTGCTCATCATCTTGCAAAACAATTCTCAGGCCCTGGGGTGTCACCGATATATGAACATTGCCTTGGGCATTAATTTGCTTGACCACGTCTTCAATTACCTTAGCCAGTGCGGTCAATCGCTCTTGAGTGTCGAACTTGCCTGGAATGAGAGAATCGGTTTCCGGTCCATCGCCATCGCCTTGAAAAAAGGAGCTGACAACATGGTTTGAATCATGTCGACTCGGCACCGAAGAATCGGTCGCCAAATCAATCGGCGAAATACTTTTAAGAGTATCAAATGGATTGCCGCTGCTTTTATCAAACACACTTGCGCTTTGAAGGTGAGCCATAATTGCTCGGCGATCTTCCTTATCGACGATTTGCATCACCCATAGCACCAAAAATAAGGCCATTAGGGCGATCATAAAGTCTGCAAATGCGACCTTCCACGCTCCGCCGCGATAGTCATCGTGCTCGAGCACCTTGCTTCGCTTGAACACAACCTGTTGTTGTCTTTGCATGTTTACTCCTGCTCAGCGAGCCATTTCTCCATTTGGTTAAATGTTGGTTTGATGTCTAGCTGAATGTGTTTACGACCCGCATCGATGGCCAATAGCGTAGGCTTTTTCGCCGCATAAGCGACCAGAGTTGCTCTGACACACTCAAATGCTGTCATGTTACGTCTCACTCGCTGAGCCATAGCATTGCTCAGTGGATCAAGACAGCAATAACAACCAAAGATACCGATAAAGGTACCGACCAGCGCAGCGGCGACATGGTAGCCGACCAGTGCGATCGATCCATCGATGGCTTGCATTGTGATAATAATGCCTCCAACAGCGGCAAGAATACCAAAGCCGGGTAGGGCTTCTGCGGTTCTGTGCATAGAGCGCGAAGGTAGCAGCATTTCCGTTTGGATAGCTTCTATTTCTTGCTCTAGAAGGCCTTCTAATTCATGAGGCGACATTTGTCCCATCGCCATTAAGCGCAAATTGTCGGTAATAAAAGAAATCAGCCGATAATCTTCTCCCACTTTGGGGTAGGCGAGAAAAATCGAGCTATGGTGAGGCGCTTCGATGTGCGAATCGAGGAACTTAAACCCTCGGCTACGTCCGATTTCAAGTAAATGGTTAAGTAGCGCCATAAGCTCCATATAATACTGGTATTCCTCTTTTGGCGCTGACATGGTCGCTTTGACTTGGCGACGCATTTCTTTTAATACCTGAGGTGGGTTTCCTATGATCAGCGAGCCTGCTGCGGCGCCGATAATAATTAAAAATTCTGCAGGCTGCCAAATGGCGCCAAGCTGGCCGCCTGCCCACATATATCCGCCAAAGACACAGAGTAAGACGGTGATGGCTCCAAAAAACTTTTGCATGTGTGACTCCTAGGAGGATAAGTAGTAATTGAGTTGTTTGAGTGCTTTTTTATGTAGCTGACAAATTCTTGGTGGCGTTAAATCCAGCACCAAAGCGATTTCATTAAGATTGAGTTCGTGCTGATAAAACAAGGTCATCAAAAGCTGGTCTCGCTGGGGCAATTTAGCTAATGCAGCTTCAAGGCTGCGGCGCGTATGCTCATGAGCCATGCCATCGTAAATGGCGTTGGACTGAGTATCGACGCCGTTTTCAATCAGCTGATCCAAACTTTGCATTTCACCCGCTAGTGCAGCGTTTTGCCTTGTCAGTAAATCCTTTTTGTCTGTGCCGAGCGCTTGAATGATTTCCGCGTCCGAGGGTTGGCGTCCAAGCTGGCGCATTAAATCTCTTGTCACATCATTGAGTTCATGGGCTTGCTGACGGGTTTGACGAGAGCGCCAATCAAGGCGGCGCAACTCATCTAAAATAGAGCCTCGAATCCGGCAAACGGCAAAGGCTGGGAAGTGGTCATCGTCAACATCGCCATAGCGCCTTCCAGCTTCAAGCAGGCCAATTAATCCGATTTGCTGCATGTCCTCCACACTGCAATGTGGGCTGACATGAACCCTAAGCTGATTGACGATCCGGTTCACTAGTACAGTATGTTTTTTTAGTAGCGCGGCTTCATCGATTGAGCTGTGATCAGCAAGCGATTGGCTTTGCATGACATAGTCTTGTTCAACGTTCATATCCAACATGACGTCACTCCTTACTGCACGACATATTTGGTCAGCAGTACATCATCGATATCGCGCACTATGTCGGTTTTTTGAAAGGCAAGTAACACGGTTTGTTTGATTTCGTTTTGCAGCTGTTCAATGGCTCCATCTTGGCGTAAATCTTCATACGTTTTATCGCTAAAGAGTTTAAGCAGCGCATTACGCACTACTGGCATGTAGTCATTAATGTTGGTGATGCGTTGTGGCCGACGGGTTTCCACGGCTAAGCCCAACATCACAAAGTGCGACTGTCGCTTGCCTTTGATACTTAGCACCACTTTTTCTAATGGATGAAAACTGGGCTGAAACGCTTGGTCAGGATCGTCAGTTAAAAAGGCGAGTGGCGAATCCTCCACCCAAGAGTCGGCGTTGGCTTGCTCGTGAGATTGCTTTACCAACCAAATACCACCAAAAACGGTAGCAGCAGAAACCAGAGCACTGGTGAGGATCATGGCGGCAAATACCGCGATCAGTTGTTTTTTTGTCATAGTCATTGCGCTATTCCTAATTAAGCGTGAGTACTGAGCCAATGCTCCGATGGGCTAAGAGAAAGTTGGTGGTCTGAATGCTCATTGCTGTCAATAATCATTGCCTGTTGCTCGTTGGAATGATTGGACGGATCCCGCGGGGTATCCCCAGAGCCGACATTGACATCGACATGCAAAAAGTTGTGATTTTGTAGCTCGGCTCTAAGCCTGTCTGAGACTTGCATCAGAGCTTCCCGCGTTGCTGTGGTACTGGCATTAATTTGCACGCTTAGCTTGTCACCCTCAACGCGTACCAATAAGTCCATCTTGCCAAGGTCAGGTGGGTCGAGCCGTATTTGTGCTTGCTGCAAATTTTGTTGAGCTTGAACCGAGACTCTGTCATGCAGCACTTGCATCATTTGCTCGCCCCATTTTGCTGAATTTGTATCTACCTTGATTGCAGCCCATTGTGCTGTAGGTGCTGCGCTTTCAACCCCTATACTGGCCTGCGCCGGAGCGGCTGGAGCACTTGGCGCAGCGTTTAACCCAGTGGTTAGGTTCGTCATAGTTAACGATGAAGGGCTATCTATGGGGACACTAGTGACAGAAGCGACTTTGCTCAAAGCAGCGAGGTGATTGCTTGCCTGAGCCGAGTTAGCCTGTACCGATTGATGAAAACCCTCTTGCAGGGCAGTGACGGTTGGCCCTGCCGCTGTCATAGGTTTGTTCGATGCAAAACTTTTAAGAGTAATTGGCTCATTGTGCCCTTTTACATTTTGCGCATAAGTTAACGCGAGCGTTGAATGAATGTCCGGTGCATTAGGCATGTCTACCAAAGGCTGCGCAGCGTCCGCTTGGTTTGTCGCTTCTTTGTCACTCTCTTGCGTAGCCTGAGCGGATTTGACAGAATGTCGGGACTTGCTCGAATTGGCCGCTTTAAGCGAAAACGAGTCACTGGGCGTCTTGTTATCGCTGGCTGGGTTGGCCTTTTTAACCAAGCCTTGCACATTGGGTGCTTTTGCCGCCTGCGGGGCGTCAAGTGATAGCGTTTGCATGGCTAATACTCCAGATTCATGGCCAAATGATAGGCTTGCGCTCTTTCGTGTTGAGCGTTCACCACATTCATGTCGGTTTGCAGCTCACCCATGGCTTTTTCAAGTGCCTCAATCGCGGCCTTATGCTCGGCTTTGACATCGGCAATTACTCCTACAAAGTTGGGTTCTTTAAGATAGGGTTTATGAACCTTGAGCAGCTCCCTTAACTGCAGGTCATAACGTTTTAGCGAGTGCCAGTCTTGAGTCTTGGTTGCAATGTGAATCAATTGAGCAAGATGGCGAAATCGCTCGGGGGAGACTTTATGCTTGCTGACCAAAACTCATCCATCCTTCACGTATGTTGTTCATCACATGCTCAACGCTAGTCAGTTTGTCGATATTGTTATTGACGCTGGCGTGGTAAAGCTCGATTTGGCAAAAGTCATAAAGCTGGTGGAGGCTTTGCGCAATTTCACCGCCGTTATCACTATCAAGTGCGCTATCAAGGCCAACCAAAATATTCATGCACTTATTGATGCCTGCGCCTTTTTCAGCCAATCGGCCTGAGGCAATGTGTCCGCGCACGCGTTCAATTTCGTTGAGTAAACCATCGATAAGCATCACCACCAATTGATGAGGGTTAGCCGCAGCAGCTTGTGCGTCGAGATCAACCTGTTGATAAGAGCTGTAACCTGAATCCATTAACATAAAAATCTCCTAGAGTGGTTGCCCAAACAATGATTTGGTTTGATTCATTTGGGTCATGATGGCGTTCATTTGGGTAAACTGTTTGAGGTAGCGGTCGTATGACATGTCGTACTTGCGATCGAGCGAGACCTTTTTGTCTTCAATCCGGTCAATGTTTTGCTTGAGTGCGTCTTTGCGTGATTTAAACAGGCCATCGGAAAATTGCAGGTAAGGCTTAACCAAGGTATCAAGCGAGTCGAGCAAGTTGTCATCGCCGTTGAACATATCTTCAAGCGCCGCGCTGTTGTTGGTTTGCGCTTTCTCGAAGCTGTCGGTGTCGAGTTTCATTTTTCCATCTCGACCGATTTCTATACCAATTTGGCTAAGCCTCATACCAGCAAATTCGCCGCGAACGGCGGATTTGACCTGGCTTTCAATTGACCGTAGGGTGGGGTCGCTTGCTAATGCGGCGCGAGTATTGGTTTCAACGTCGACTTTGCTGTATTTATCGAGCGTTGACATCAAAGCGTTGTAGGCATCAATAAACTGAGTGACTTGCTCCTTGGTGCCTTCTTTATCACCTTTAACATTCATGGTGAGCGGCGCGTCGCCTGCATCTTGCGCTTTGGTGACAGTGAGTTCAACACCATCGATGGCATCACTAAAAGTATTGCTGCTGTTTTCAAGCTTGAGCCCATCGCCCTGTTCCCCAAGCCAAATGATGGCATTCTGAGCTGGGCTGAGCTCCTTGAGACGGGTAAACGCGTCTTCAAACCAGCTTTCACCTGTGCCAGAGGCAGAAACCTCAACGGCGTTGTTTTTGCCCGTTTCTTCACTAGAGAGCATAAAGTGGGTTTTACCGCCAGATCGCACTAAGGTTGCGTTGACGCCGGGGTTATCTTCATGGTGGTTAATCGCAGAAACGAGGTCAGCAATGCTGGCTTGGCCATCGCCATCACTGTCTAAGCTGGCTAAATCAAGCAGCAGTTCTTTTCCATTGACTTTCAATGTCAGTGTGCCCGTTAGCGGTACTTGGGTGCTTGGTTCTAAGGTCTCCGGCATTCCAACTGAAACTTGATGAGAGGTTGCCACCCTTTCGACAAAAATCTGGTAGCTTCCTGTCAGTGCATTCGATTCCGCGCTGGCGGTTAACACGCCTTCGCTTGACACCTTGGCGCTGTTTTTGATGATCCCAGAGCTGCTATTGTTCATCTCATTGACGGCGGTACGAAACTCACGCAGCGCTGACTCCACCTTACCCAGTGCATCAAGCTTTGATTGGTATTGAGAAGCTTGCTTGGTATAACGCTGCTTAAATGGCTGCACATCAAAGGTTGCTAGTTGTTGCGCCATGGTGGCTGGATCGATTGAACTCATTTGAATACTCCTTTGCTGTTTGCGCTCCGCCTTTTGGGGATACACCAGACTTGATCCATTGATTTACACAATTCGAAACTAGGAGTTTTGCAAGACAAGTGCCAGCTATTAAATCTATATAAATCAGCACTTTGTTTCTAAAATTAGGCGGTTGCGGAAGTGACTTTTCCCATTTAGGTATTCCGCTATTTCCTGCTGTCTTTGCTCCGCTTCCTAGTAGGATTGCCCCAATCGATTGAGGCGACCTGTGGCTATGTTTGATTAAATTGAAAAACAGGCTTTGGCATTGTGATTGGTGAGTGAAACGCGCGGCTGATGGCCGTGGAAGGCGATCTGATGATGGGGGATGAACAGAAGAAATCTATTGGCTGTCAGATCAAGTTGAAAAAATGTGTGAATTAGTACGGTATTTTAAATTAATTTCATAACCCAAAAATGCTTTTTGTCTGGCTGGTTTGTGGTCTATCAACGAGTGGCGGCGTAAATCTTGGTTTTAATATGCAGGTTTTACTAGTGAAAAGCACATTTTTGACTGTTATTTGGACACTTTTCATTTGGCACATGTGGTGGTAGATTCGCCCTCACATTTGATTATTTTGTGAGTATGATGGCCATGACTACGACTACGTTTGGTTCTAACCCCGCCTTTCGCGCTGCACGTTTTGGATTAATAAAACAGATCCACCCTGACAGCCAACAAGTCAGCGTTGACTTTGAAGACAACCCAGCAGGTGAACCTATTTGGGCCTCGATTGGCCGACCATTTAGCCGCGCGCAGATTAATTTAGCGATCGATAATCAGCTCGAATGCAAGATCACATTTATGAACAGCGATCCTTCATTACCTATTTTGCGAGACATTTATTTCTCTTATCTTGATAAAAGAGAGCTAGTGATCAAAGCAGAAAAAGTGGTGTTGGAAGGCTCCAAGTCCGTCACCTTGCAAAGTAATAAAGCCTCAACGCATTATGATGGTCACAGCGGCCGAGTGACGACTAAAGCTCAGTACATCACCTCACAGGCGGAAAAGACGCAAAAAATTAAAGCCAGAAAAATCGACCTTAACTAGCTTTTTACGCCTTTAAAACACGAACCAATCAATCGCTCCCACGACGAGAATAGATTATGCCAGTTACTATCAATGCCAATGGATTAAGTATCGTTCACAAAGGGTCAGGCGGTGAAGCTAATGCGACCTCTCCTGATGTATGTTTAACGACTGTTGGTCCCGCAGTTGTGCCGATTCCTTATGGTAATAATGCGAAATCGGCCGATCTTGTTGATGGTACCACGACAGTCTGCGCTGATGGTGGCAATAGCATTGCTATCAAAGGCAGTAAATTTGCGGTCAGTACTGGCGATGCCGATGGTGACCAAAAAGGCATTTCGTCGGGAACGATTGAAGATGAAGCGGAATTTATTTCTGCCTCAGCCAATGTGCTTATGGAAGGTAAAGGCGTAGCACGTCTAAGCGATCAAATGACCATGAACAAGGGCAACACCACGTGCATGGGCGGGGTACAAAACCCCTGTGTGACGGTTTCCCCTGAGCTTGATATTCCCTCAACGTGCGAGATATGTGTGCGTTATCCCAACGGCAAGCGTCTGACCAATGCCCCTTACGCATTAACCGATGAAGGGATTACGCCACTTGGCGCTGGCGCGTTAGATGGCTCAGGTAAGTCTTTTGTTTCTAGTTTAATGCCGGGTAAAGTTAAACTAGTGATGCAAGAGAGCCAAGATGCTTTTTGTCTCTCTCCAGTTCGGCGCACCAATCCACATTGCATTGAAGAAATCAGTGACGACGACTTTTTGATAAGGCGCGCAAACGTAATCAAGGCTTTTGGCAACCGACAAGGGTAGAAACTGGGCTGGCGCCATGGGGCGCAATTGGCCATGAGCTTACCACCGACCGCTATTTTCAAGATATTGTTGGCCTAGAAACACGCCTGCATTATACCCACTTGCACCCTGCGACCGAGTTCAGCTTAGAAAAATCCTGTGAAACTTTAGTTGGCAATCTAAATATGCCACTGCCACACACCACAGAAGCCATGCTCGCCTATACCATGCCGATGATACTGGAAGAGGGTGAAATACTCTCGGCCATACTGCGTCTTGCGCCGTATGAAACCACAGATCGTTTGCTGGCTTTCATTCGCGCCCGTGGTGAGGGTAACCCGCAATCTTACCTTAACGATTATGATTGGGCAGCAGCGAAAAAAGCCGTGAATGAAAGCTTCGACAGCTTGCTGAAAAAGCTTCAATCTAGGTTGGAGTTTTTGCGCGACCAAGCCAGCAAACTTAAATACGCCTATTTATCCGATGAGCTATTTAAAAAACACATCAACACCATTAAGACCTACGGCAAGGGGTTAACTGAGCTTATCGCAGGCGTGTTTGCCAAAATGCAGCTTAGGGTGTCTACGTTAATGAGCAATACCGCTAATGTTAAGGTAATTAAAGCCGCTGACAACGTCTATTCTGCTGAAGCGGGAGTAATTGAAACCGTAGTCAACACCACACAAACCATCGACTTGGTCGAGCCCTTTATGAACGAAGTGGCGGGTAAAATAGCCGACGTGTTGCCAATTTACCCAGTGCGCTATGGCTATGCCAACTTCTTTGACACCATTATGCCCGCCCAAGCGCCGCCCACTCTGCCAGAAATGGCCAGCGCTTCTGGCCTTAATGAAACCGGCGGCTATATCTTGCGCCTGTTGCGTGAAGGTTGGATTTACATCAAAGAGGAAGAAGGAAAAGCCGATAATCAGCAGATCCATATCTTCCGCTACGCGCAAACCGAAACCGCGACTGGCGTGATTGAAAAGTTTGAGAAATACTATTTCACCAATGAAGAAAATGCCCAAGACGGCTTAACGCTGGATATCTCATCCGGCGCGACTTTCTACCCGTTTGCTTTTGTCACCAATGGCACACAAAAAATCTCGATTGCTTACTCAGAGCACGAATGGGCCGCCGACATCATAGACAAGATGAACAGCGACCAAGAATGGCGCACCAAAGCCATGCAGCAAGTTGACATGGCTGCCAGCGATGACTTTAGCGATACCGCTACCCAAGATACCTTAAGTCGTTTGGTCGAAGATTACCGCAGCCATGATGTGAAATGGCTAGCGGATAAAAACAAAGACAAGCCCAGCAAATACGGCTTGGATGTGTTCACCACGGCGAAAAACTACTACCTTGCTGCTGATGAGCTGGTTGAAACCATGCAAAAAAGCCACAGTGAACAAAAAGACGGCTCGCTTGTCGCCTTGTTTGATCCTGTCGGGCGGCAGGCGGATATAGCATTTGCATTAACAGTGATGACAGTTTGGGAAGAAAAAGATCGATCAAACAAACGTTATCCTAGAGAGATTGCTAAATTTCTTAATCAATCATTCCTGAATGAAAAAGCGCACCCTGAAGTGAGAGAAGCCGCGCTAGAGCATCTTAATATGGAAGCTTTGAATGCTTTCAACAAAGAAACGACAGAACTACAAACGGCTTTTAGCGAATTTAGGGCTAAGGTAGTGGATCTATACGCAAGCTACGCCTATCAAGAATTATCAGATGGAGGTTTAGGGTCTTTAGATACTTACTTGAAAATGTACTTTGACATTAAATCTGATGCGCTTTCACACCCTGAAGTGGAAGCAATGAAAATTGCGGGTTTAACAGAGAGCATTTTTGAAGGTGTGAGTTCTTCAAAAGAAGGACAAGAAATCTTAGTTGAGATGATTGATGCTGCGTATGAAAATGACGAAGATTTGCAAAACTCAAACAACACTTACTATTTACTTATAGAGCAGCTTAAGAAGACCCTTACTCAATGTAGAGCTGGCACAGAATGGAGTGAAGTCATCCAGCGCACTCCAGAAGTGTTTGGCAACCTTTGGGCTAATGCTCGTGCCACAAAAATATATGGCGAGCAGTTGGCAAAAGAGTTTAGAACTAAGCTTTCGGCTAAAGCGATAAATGAAATAGCTGAGTCCTTGCTACCCACTTTTTACCACAAAGTCGCGGGTATCACTATTACGGGCAACTCGGTTAATGTTACGCAAGAGAAGCTTGCAGAAATTCTTGCAGGTCACATTGATTCTGGTGGTAAAAATACATTTAATATATCTATTGCTCAAAAGCACTTAACTTGGGCTAAAAAGCTAACAAAATCGTTGAATGCGAAACAAGAAAATTACCAGTCCAAAGTATTCAGCTTACCGGAAATATCAGTAGAGCTTGTACCTTTATTGAATGGTAAGCCGAAAGTTGGCCCTGTTTCTGACTGGTTAGGGCTTGGTGGAGGCGGTGCTCTGACAGTTTGGTCATGGTTTGTAAACCAAGAGACGCTTTACTCAGTTCTTGCTCAAAGCAATCATCAAACCGCAGATCCACTTGTAAGGTCGAAATTAGCCTATGATACCTTTAACCTAATTTCTGCGTTGGCTGCGATTACTGTTGACTCAGCCTCTGTTGGTAAGACGGCGCTGGATATTTCTGCTCGAGTGACTAAAGCATTGGGTAGCGATGCACTGGCTGCCAAAGTATTGCCGAAAATTAACACTGGTCAGTTGAGGCTAGGAACATTTCTGGCTGCGAAGCTTACTGCAAGCCTAATTATTGGAGCTAATTTAGCCATGGCCGTTATATCAGGGTTAGATAGCAGAAATGATTGGCAGAAGGGGAATATTGGTGGGGCGATTGGTAACGCGGCTTTTTCTGCTTCAGCGGTATCATTTGGTGTTGGGGCGGCAGGATCTATCTTGGGTATATCAACGACGGGTATAGCCATATGTACTGGTATTGGCTTTGCGCTGCTAGCATTAGGTGGTTTAATTACATGGATTTACAGTCGAAGCCAAATTGAAAACTTACTTGCTAGCTGCTTTTGGGGTAAAGATGAATTTTATTCATTTTGGTATTTTGAAAAAGGAGGTAGTTTGGATATTGCTACAAGAATTAATGTAGCCAGTACTATTTCTAAGCGGAAAGACATCCAAACTGCTTTTGCTATAGAGGTTCAGGAATTTGCTAACCTTTTACTAAATCCTTCGGTTGAAGTTCAGAAGGAAGGTGATTTTCTTAGTTCGAATCAAAACGTTGTTTACCAATTCAAACTACCAGCTTATGTAGATAGGGTATCTGAAATTTTTGGCTCTATACAGAAGCTAAAAGTAGATACTAGACAGCCTATTCAGAGTATGGGTCAAGTAGAGTTGGATGAAAACGCAACTCAAGCTTTCTCAAATGCCCTAAGTCTAGCACTAAAAGATCCTAGTAAACATAAACTTGAAGATGGTATGTTACATTTGACTGTAGAAGTTGAGCAACCCAAGGACTCATATTTGTATTGGTATTACCAGCCAGAGCCAAGTGTTATGGTTCCAAAGCGCATGCTCACCTACGATGGTCTTGCCAAGCAAGCATTTATTGGAATGAAAGACGATAAATTCCTATAGGAAAAAAAGACAATGAGACGCGGAAAATTTAAACCATTTTGGAAGTTAGAGCACGCTCGGCCATTTAATGAGCTGCGCACTTGGTTTGGTGAAAAAGTCACACTTGATACTTATCAAGATCCTCTTAACTCTATTATGTATGTGGATGACCAAGTCTTATCTGTAGGTACTCCGTATAACAATTTCCGCCTCGCTTTTTTTATTCCTTGGGTCGTAGCGTTCTGGATTTTGTTATTTATGATGGTTAGTGACTTTGGCCCTAATACAGGTGAAATATCATCAGCCAATGCTATGGTTCAAGCTAAACGAGAGTTAGATATTAGAGGCGAGTCGTACGATCCAAGGGACTATATTTACTATGAAATGCTTGTGGGTGATGATGGTAAAAGCTCATTGGGTGAATACCTAAATGCCGTAAGTAAATACGGTGGAAAACTTTATATCAAGAGAGTTTATACAGACATTGTCATTATATGCGTTCTTTTTGTTATATCGCTGATGAGTACTTTGGCTCTGCTTAGATTCCCTCGTATGGCTGATATCTATTTTGACCGCCGTAGAAGAATTGTTTACACGTGGCGCTTGGGTAAGGTGGCCGCGTGTCACTTTGATAACCTTGGTTTTCGTGAAACCGCGCATGGTCTTAATTTGTTACTTATGAGTGAAAACAAAAAGCGCCAATACTGGCCAGCGAACTTTACTGTTCAACCAACTGGCAGGCCACACTTAAACACTGAGAATGATAACACCGAGTTTATCGCACAAGTTTTTGCTTTTATGGATAAAGGAAAAAAGGCGGTTATTACAGGGGAGCGATTTGAGCGCGCTTACCCTAAATCGTACTTATTTGTGGATAAAAAACCAGACAATTTTGACCATAGAGTAGAAGAAATTCTAAAAAGAGATAGTGAGCTACCAGATCTCTATGCTAAGCATTTATTTTAGTTTTATTTACTCAAAAAAAGTGTGATGCAATGAGAAATAAAAGTGGTATCAACAAACTCATTGATATCAAAGACGAGTGCTTAGATGAAATTGAATTAGTTGCGCTAGATGATCCGCGAGAGCCAATTATGTCGGTTAATGATCGTATTCTGGCGATTCGAAATGGTGTGCATAATTATCGTTCACACTACATTCTCCCTATGGCTATTGGGTTCTGGTGCTTTCTATTTTTTGTAGTTTCTGATCTTGGTCCAAGTTCATCTGAAATTAAGTTTGCGCGCAGTATTTTGGTAAAATATGAAACAAACTCGTCTTTACTTAGTGAAAGAAATTATAACTATTACAAAACAATGTTAGGGGAGGATCAAAATAGTGGCATACTTGACTATATCAAGGCTGCGCATTTATATGGGGGAGAAACGCATCAACGTCGTCAAAACGAACGCTTATTAATCATTTTGGTACTGTTTACTATATCGGTAGCGCTAACTTATTGGTACTTGCGCTTTCGTATTATGGCGTATCTCTTTTTCGATAGAAAAAAGCAGATTGTTTACACATGGCGTAAAGGGCGTGTGGCGGCTTGTCGTTTTGAGAATATAGGCTTTCGTGAAGAAACGCTTGGTTTACGGCTATTCCTATATGGTGAAAAGAAAAAGACGGAGGATGGCTATACGTATAAAGAAGTGGAGTTTCTTATTCAGCCTTCAGAGTCCATGTTTTTTAACAGTAAGCAAGACAACAACCTTCTTCTAGCCCAGTTGTTTGCTTTTATGGGAACAGGGAAACATGCCGTGATTAAAGATGCTCACTTTGAAAGAGAAATGCCGAGAACATGGCAAGCTAAAGACAAACAGCCAGAAGACTTTGATGCTAGGCTCGATGAAATGTAAGCTGGCGGTAAACCCCATCTAATCATTTCCTTTTAAATTCGGTATTGT
>NZ_JAYQDQ010000029.1:0-42578 GCF_038138445.1 Vibrio sp. | reverse complement strand
ATACCGAATTTAAAAGGAAATGATTAGATGGGGTTTACCGCCAGCTTACTTTTGAATTGATCAAGATGGCCGCTTATGATCCCGCAGTAGAGCGTATTTTTGTTCACCCTGTGATTAAAGAGAAGCTCTGCGCCGACGAAATTCAAGAGCAGCGTGAATGGTTAAGGAAGGTTAGACCATGGTGGGGACACCATTACCACATGCATGTGAGGTTAAAATGTCCTTATGAAAATACCTCTTGCCGTCCTCAAGCAGCGCCACCAGAGGGCGATGGATGTGGGGCAGAGTTAATCAGTTGGCGTCCTCAACCTAAGCCCAAAGCATCGCAAAAAGCGAGCAAAAAAAAGCCCAAAGTGATGCCTGAGCAATGCCGGAAAATGCTAAACAATATCTAGATAAAAAGAAGCCGCTTGATTAGTCAGCGGCTTTTATTAATCCAATCAGGCTATGCTAGCCCTTGAATGATGACGAACTTTTCCAACAGCTGCTCGTCTGTTTCTACATGATTAGGATCTGTGATAATACATTTTGTGATTGGACATACTGACTGACAAGTCGGCTTTTCATAATGGCCTTTACATTCAGTGCAAAGATCGGGATCGATCTCAAAGATAGTGTCTCCCATCGAAATTGCCCCATTAGGGCATTCGGGATCGCACATATCACAGTTAATACACTTGTCGGTAATTAACAGTGCCATTGTTATTTGCCTGTTGGGTTGCGTGTGTCCTGACCACTATTGAGGTTACGCATCAGAAGTCCGTATTCTAAGTCCATATCTTGTGGTACAGGGATAAAGACAAAGTGGCCATTGCCTTTTGCATCGTCAACAGGTTGGGATTTTCTGTTTTCCATTGCTTCAAGAGTAAAAACAACATTGCCTTTTGGCGTCATAAGCTCAAGGCTGTCACCCAAGAGAAATTTATTCTTCACTTCAACTTCAGCAAGGTCGCCGCGACGTTTCCCTGTGAACTCTCCGACAAACTGTTGAGTATCAGAAATGGAATAACCGTAATCATAGTTTTGATAAGTATCATGGGTGTGACGGCGAAGGAAGCCTTCGGTATAACCACGATGAGCCAGACTTTCTAGGGTTCCCATCAGGCTTTGATCAAAGGGTTTTCCAGCAACAGCATCATCAATGGCTTTACGATA
The DNA here is from genome assembly GCF_038138445.1 of Vibrio sp. Taxonomy (GTDB): domain Bacteria; phylum Pseudomonadota; class Gammaproteobacteria; order Enterobacterales; family Vibrionaceae; genus Vibrio. The sequence goes on along the minus strand of NZ_JAYQDQ010000029.1, from coordinate 41,423 downwards.
GACTTGAGCGGTGCGTGCACAGTAGTAGAAAGATTTAGTGCGGCCTTCAATTTTAAGTGAGTGTACGCCCATTTTTGCAAGGCGTTCAACGTGTTGAACCGCGCGCAGATCTTTGGAGTTCATGATATAGGTGCCATGCTCGTCTTCGAATGCGGCCATTTTCTCTTCAGGTTTGTGGCTTTCTGAGAGAAGTACTACCTCATCGGTTGGTTGACCCAAACCTAAGGTTGCTTGAGGTGCTTCATTTTGAACCTCAATTGTTTGCGCTTGCGCTGGGTCGAACTCTTCTACAATTTGTCCTGAGTCGTCTTCTTTGCCTTTTTCGACTTTGTATTCCCAGCGGCAGGCATTTGTGCAGGTGCCTTGGTTAGGATCTCTCTTATTCATGTAGCCTGATAGTAAGCAGCGTCCTGAGTAGGCCATGCAAAGTGCACCATGAACAAACACTTCTAGCTCGGTTTCAGGGCAATGTTGGCGAATTTCTTCGATTTCTTCTAGAGAAAGCTCGCGAGAGACAATGACGCGTTCAACCCCATTGGCAGCCCAGAACTTAACCGTTGCCCAGTTTACAGCGTTAGCTTGCACTGAGAGGTGAATAGGCATGTCAGGAAAGGACTCACGTACCATCATGATCAAGCCTGGATCTGACATGATCAGAGCATCAGGCCCCATTTCAACGACCGGCTTGAGATCTCGGATAAAAGTCTTGAGCTTAGAGTTATGCGGTTGGATATTACAGACCACGTAAAGTTTTTTGCCCAGAGCATGAGCTTCATCGATACCTATTTTCAGGTTTTCGTGGTTGAACTCGTTGTTACGTACACGCAAGCTATAACGAGGTTGCCCTGCATATACGGCATCTGCTCCATAGGCAAAAGCGTAACGCATGTTTTTTAAACTGCCCGCAGGGGACAATAGCTCTGGTACAAATGCTTTCTCAGTTGTCATGTTTTCATTCTCTCAGTCTGATCTCAAGTCAGGTCCATTCCACCTAATGGAATTGGGGCGAAAATTCTACGCTAAAACGTGACTTGTGACTAGGAAAAAGTCCATGAGGTAAATGTGGTAATTACCAGCGGGTACTTAACTAGGTTAAGTACCCGAGGAAAGTTTAGGCGTTTGCGTGAGGCAAACCACCAAGAGATTGGTACAAATTAGGAAGGAAAGCGCTAAGTTCACCGCACATTAGTGAGAAATCGGCATCAAATCGAGCTGCTTGGTCTTCTCTTGGAATATCATCATTTTGATCTTTCAGCTCATCAGAAAACTTAAGGCGTTTGATACTACCATCCTCGGCAAGAAGGAATTCGATTCGCTCTTGCCACCATAAAGCGAGCTTGGTGACGACTTTGTCAGCCTCGATATGGCTGCGGATCTCATCAGCAGTGAGTTCTTGTTTTTTACAGCGAATAACGCCACCTTCTTCAAGAACGGACTTTAGCTCTGCTTCATCAAGCATTTCCATCCCAGCAGGGGTATCACCTGTTTTGACCCATTCGGTCAATGTGGTTTCTAGCGCTTTTTCGGGAATGGCGGGTACAACTGGTAAACTGCCCATGGTTTTGCGCAGTAGTGCCAATACATCTTCCGCTTTTTTATAGCTGCTTGCATCGACCAATATGAAGCCTTCTTTGGGTAAGATAAGCACATAAGTATGGCTACTGCGGCTGAAAGCTCTTGGTAGCAGATCCATGACAATATCTTCTTTTAGGTTATCTTTCTCTTTTTTCTTAAGGGGTCTTCCCTCCTGTGCTTCCATGGCTTCAACTTTGGCACTCAGTGAGTCTTTGATTACAGAAGCGGGCAACATTTTTTCTTCTCTCTTTGCACAGATCAGGATGCGGTTTTCACTAACATGAGTCATCATGTCTCCATGCTTGCCCATAGCTGTCACCCAGCCGAATTTTTGTTTGTCCTGACTGCCACAAGGAGTAAAACGAAATTCACTCAGTTGTTTTTCCAATTCATCTGCTTGGAATTTTATATCTCGATTAAAACGGTAAACTAGACAGTTTTTAAACCACATACGCTTTCTCTATACCTAGGGTCTGTTGATCTTAAACTTTGGTTGCTCATCATAAAGACTTTTAGCGAGCTTGTCCCATTGCAACAACTCATCATTAAGATGAAACTTATATTAAAATTTGTTTTCAAGGGTCACAAAAGTGTCATAATTGATAGTGATAATGCCTTGGTCAATGCACGATTAAATTCCACTTACTCAAAGGTAATTCAATTATGTCGAGAAGGATTCTTGTTGTTGAAGACGAAGCGCCAATTCGCGAAATGCTTTGCTTTGTCCTTGAACAGAAAGGTTATCATGCGGTTGAAGCTGAAGATTATGATAGCGCAGTAACCAAGCTTTCCGAGCCTTTCCCAGATTTAGTTCTTCTAGACTGGATGCTGCCTGGTGGAAGTGGGATTAATTTTATTAAGCATATGAAGCGCGAAGAGCTGACTCGTAATATTCCAGTTGTGATGCTTACCGCTCGTGGCGAAGAAGAAGATAAGGTGCGTGGTTTGGAAGTTGGTGCTGATGACTACATTACAAAACCATTTTCTCCCAAAGAATTGGTTGCGCGTCTTAAAGCTGTGATTCGTCGAGTGACTCCAACTGCTTTGGAAGATGTGATTGATGTGCAAGGGTTGAGACTTGATCCTGTGTCTCACCGAGTGACGGCCAACGACCAAGCACTAGAAATGGGGCCAACAGAGTTTAAAATGCTGCACTTTTTCATGACCCACCAAGAGCGCGTCTATAGCCGTGAGCAGCTGCTGAATAACGTTTGGGGCACTAATGTTTACGTCGAGGACAGAACCGTGGATGTCCATATCCGCCGTCTGAGAAAAGCGCTTGAAGGTGCAGGACATGATAGGTTAGTTCAAACGGTGCGCGGTGCAGGCTATCGCTTTTCGACTAAAGCCTGAATCAAGTTTACCATCAGGAGAGGTAAGTGGTTGAACGGTTAACATGGAAAAAGCTAGCCAAAGAGCTAGTTTTTTTTTACACCCCTTGGGTCATTGTCGGATGGATCTTTGGCTATATGTCATGGCTTTTGTTGGCTGCAACCATATTGCAGCTCGTATGGCATTTACACAATCAAATGCGTCTTTCAGCGTGGCTATGGGATGAAAAGCGTTTAACTCCCCCTTCTGGCACCGGCCATTGGGAGTTTTTGTTTAACGGTATTTATCGTTTGCAGCAACGTCATCGGAGTAAACGCAAAGAACTGAGTAGCTTGATCCGCCGCTTCCGTAATGGCGCAGAATCGCTTCCTGATGCCGTGGTTGTTTTTCGTGGTGAGGGGAATATCGTATGGTGTAACAAGTTAGCTCAGCATCTACTTGGTTTTCGTTGGCCAGATGACTCTGGACAGCCGATTTCTAATCTACTCCGCACACCAGATTTTATTAAATACCTCAGTAAAAACGACTTTTCTCAGCCTTTAGAAATGCGCTCTCCACTCAATGTCGAACGTATGCTTGAACTTCGTATTGTGCCCTATACCGAAGGAGAGCATTTGATGGTGGTTCGTGATGTTTCTCAATTAAAACAATTGGAAGGAATGAGGCGTAACTTCTTTGCCAATGTATCCCATGAACTACGCACGCCCATGACGGTGTTACAAGGGTATCTGGAAATGACCGAAGACCCTGATATGGTCGTTGGCCCTATGTGGACCAAAGCGCATGGTGTTATGACTGAGCAGCTTAATCGCATGAATGGTTTGGTTAATCAGTTATTAACCTTGTCCAAAATTGAAGCCGCGCCTATGCATGAGCTGGAAGATGTGGTGAATGTTCCAGCTATGTTGGATGTGCTTGAAAAAGAAGCTCAGAGCCTGAGTGGCGAGCAGCAGCATAAGCTTAATTTCGACGTCGAAAGTGGCTTATTCGTGCTGGGTGATGAGGACCAGTTACGTAGCGCGATTTCTAATCTGGTTTATAACGCTGTGAAATACACCCCTGCTGGTGCTGATGTAAAAGTTCGCTGGTATTTATCTGCTCAAGGCGCGTGTCTAGAAGTTGAAGACAGTGGTGAAGGCATTGAGCCTCAACATTTGCACAGGTTGACTGAGCGTTTTTATCGAGTGGATAAAGCACGTTCAAGAGATACCGGAGGAAGTGGACTTGGTCTGGCGATTGTCAAACATGCCCTGACCCATCACGATTCTCATTTGGAAGTTCAGTCTGCAGTCGGAGTGGGGAGTAAGTTTTCGTTTATTTTGCCTCAACGCTTAGTGGTGGATAGATGAGGCTCGTCGCTTCCTGTGTATTACTTTTTATCGCTTTTTCTGGTTTTGCTCAAGAAACAAAGGCGCGCCATGAACACTATCACAAAGTGGCAAGCCTAAGCGGAAGCTTGACTACGGTTGGCTCAGATACGCTAGCGGGTATCACCACTTTGTGGGTCGAACAATTTAAACATTTATATCCCAGTGTTAATGGAGAAGTGCAGGCATCAGGCTCTGCTACAGCGCCTCCTGCTTTGACGGAAGGGACAGCGCAGTTTGGGCCTATGAGTCGACCCATGCGCCAGCGAGAAATTGAAGCCTTTGAACGTGAACATGGTTACAAACCAACTGAGCTTCGTATTGCGATTGATGCTGTTGGTGTGTTTGTTCACCGAGACAATCCAATCGCTGGGCTTAATTTTAAGCAGCTAGACAGTATTTTCTCTACGACTCTTCGTTGTGGGGCCACTCAGTCAGTATCCACATGGGCTGATTTAGGACTCAATTATCAATGGGCAAAGCGTAGTATGCAGCTGTTTGGCCGAAACTCTGTATCTGGTACCTATGGTTATTTCAAAAAAGCGGCTTTGTGTGGCGGTGATTTCAAAAATAATGTCAATGAACAGCCTGGCTCTGCATCCGTTGTTCAAGCGACTTCTTCCGCTATCAATACGATTGGTTATTCGGGAGTTGGTTATCAAGTATCTGGGGCAAAGCTTGTTCCTATCGCGAGGCAAGGCCAAGATTATGTTTATCCAAGCGAAAGTAATATTTTATCTGGGCGGTACCCTTTGTCACGTTATCTCTACCTCTACGTTAATAAGAATCCGTCGAGGCCTTTATCTAACATCATGAAAGAATTCATTCTTTTTATCTACTCTGAGCAAGGGCAGAGTATAGTGAAAAAAGCGGGTTATGTTCCCGTATCGGCTAATATGGCCATTGATGAGTTAAACAAAGTGGGAATTACGAGCGTTAACTAACTGTTTGACTTATTTGGTTTAAAAATGGAGATCCCAACCTGCATTACGCCAGTGCTTTTGTTCTGTTGTGAGGTCTGCATGTAGTAACTTATTGTTATTTATCCAATTTCTATCTTGTGAACTCAAGGTCCAAGTTGGGCCATCGGTATTGAGTTCCAATACTGGGAGTGGTTCGTTGCTGCGCTGGCCGTGGAGTATAATGGCAAGGCGCAAGATGCGAATTAAGCTAACCACATGTTTCTTCTTAAACAGGGTAAACTCTTCCATCTCATGTAACTTGAGAGCCTTACGCTGAAAGCGTACCAAATTGGCAAGTATGGTTTGTTGCTCACGGTTAAAGCCAGGCATATAGGTATGGCGAAGTATATAAGCTGAATGTCGATGAAAGGCTTGTAAACTGATACTCAAACCGACTTCGTGAAGTAATGCCCCCCATTCGAGTAAATCAAACAGCTCTGAATGTTGCTTAATACCAAGATCTTGGTGTATTTGTTGCAGAAACTGAGTGGCCTGCTTTCTTATTCTATCTGCATGCTCTAGATCTACCGCATGTTTACTGGCGAGGTTTTCAGTGGTCCTCATACGAATATCTGATCGTTGGAAACTGTCCTCCATTTGAAACAAAAGGCCTTCTCGCAAAGCGCCTTCTGATACGTGGAGTTCATTGACTCTAAGACTCGCGAGTATTGCTGCTAAAATGGCCACACCCGCTGGAAAAACTGATTGGCGCTCTGCAGTGAGTCCCACTAGATTGATATCATTGATTCGATTCCATTGGCAAAGTACATCGATCAATTTATCCAATCGTTTTGAGGTGATCAATCCATCATCAAAGCCCATACCAATCAGTACTTCTCGAATCGCTTTAATAGTGCCTGATGAACCAAAGGCGATATCCCAACCCTTTTTCTTGTAGTGATAGCCAATGGATTCTATCTTCTGCTCCGCGCCCAGTATGGCTCTAGCGAAGTTTTTCGGTGATAGCTTGCCCTTGGAAAAATACTGCTTTGTATAACTGACACACCCCATTTGTTTACTATTGACTAGCTCGGGCTCAAAACCTCGGCCAATAATAATTTCGGTACTCCCACCGCCAATATCGACTACGAGTTTTGAATCTGATTCGGGTTGGGTATGGGCAACGCCGAGATAAATTAATCTTGCTTCTTCGACCCCAGGAATAATTTCAATGGGAAATGGCAGCACTTCGCGTGCCCGCAGAAGAAAAAGATGAGCATTACTTGCTTGACGTAATGTATGGGTTGCAGCAATACGCACACTATCTTGATCAAAGCCATGCAAACGCTCAGCGAACATAGCTAGACAATCAAGTCCTCTTTCGATGGCATCATCATCGAGGTATTTCTGTCCTTTTAAGCCAGCGCCTAATCTTACCCTTTGTCTGTGGCGACTAATAAGCTGTAGCCCCTGTTCGACTACGCGAGCGACCACCATATGGAAGCTGTTTGAGCCAAGATCGATAGCGGCAATGTCACGAATCTGCGAGGACTTCTTCATGAATAAGGACTTGCTCCCTACGTTTTCTGGTCTGTTTTTCTACTTCTTTAAGATAGTCGTATATGGCGATTTGCGAACGGATTTTCTTGCGATTACCGCGTGGTACATATTTATTACTCATTTCTTTGTCTATGAGTCGTGCTTTTACGGTATCGGTAAAATGAATGTTGATTATATCAATAATGCGCCGTTTGAGCCTTGGATCGCGAACAGGAGCAGCGACTTCAATTCTGTAGTCTATGTTTCGCGTCATCCAATCTGCTGAAGAAATGAAGACTTTATGAGCACCATTATTGTGGAATATTAGTACTCTAGGGTGTTCTAAAAAACGGTCAACTATGCTGATGATGCGAATATTTTCGCTCACACCTTTTACACCAGGAACCAAGGAGCACATGCCTCGAATCACCATTTTGATTTTGACTCCGGCACTACTTGCCTCATAAAGCTTATTGATAAGGGCTTTATCGACCAAGTTGTTGACTTTGAGTGTAATGGCCGCTCGCTTACCTGCTTTAGCGTTAGTTATTTCTTCATCTATATGGTGATAAAGCTTTATTCTTGAGTTTCGAGGAGAGACGATAAGGTGTTCAAACTTTACTGGGCGATACGGATTTTCTATATAAGCAAACACATTTTGTACTTCATGGGTAATTTCGGGGTCTGCGGTCAACAAAGAGAAATCAGTATAGATGCGAGCGGTTTTTTCGTGGAAATTGCCAGTGCCAATGTGAGCGTATCGAACAATGTTGTTGTTTTCTCTTCGGCTGATGAGAAGCAGCTTAGAGTGAATCTTCAGTCCAGGAGTACCAAAAAGAACTTGAACTCCTGCTTCTGTTAACACTTTTGACCACTCAATATTAGCTTCTTCATCAAAGCGAGCTTGTAGCTCGACAACGACGGATACTTGCTTACCATTGTGCACGGCATCGATCAGAGAGTTCATTAAACGAGAATCTTTGGCTACTCGATAAATATTAATTTTAATACTTAATACTTTGGGATCGAATGAAGCCTGACGAACCAGTTCTGTAATGTGTTCAAATGTGTGGTAGGGGTAGTAAAGCAATATGTCCCGTTGTTTGATGGCGTCAAATTTGTTGGCATATCCATCGAAGTCTGAGCACTGTAATGGTGGTAACGGGCGGTTTTCGAGGTAATCTCGACCTACGTTTGGAAAATCGATAAAGTCTTTAAAGTTATGATATCGGCCCCCTGGGATGAGACTGTCGTAATTGGAAATTTTAAGCTTGTCGCACAGAAATGCGAGCATGGTTTGAGGCATCCCCATTTCGTAAATAAAACGTACCGGCATTGCGGTTAGGCGCTGACTGACTCCTTCGGACATCTGCTCAAGCAAGCTATGCTCAACCTCATGACTTAAATCATACTCAGCATCGCGAGTCATTTTCATCGCGTAACCTTTGAGCTCATCGTAGTCAAAGAAGCCATAGAAAAGCTCATCCAGGCAGTATCTGATGATATTGTCCAACAGAATAATGGTTTTTCGACCTCGACCTTTATCTTCAGGTACCATAACGAAGCGGGGTAAGTGACCGGTGGGAATTTCAATCAATGCATATTGGCTATGCTCGGCTTTTTTAAGGTCAACGGTCAGGTAGGTGTATTCATCTTTGAGAAACTCGAGTACATCAATGTCATCTCTTAAAAGAAGCGGAGTAATATGGGGCTGGACTTGTTTTCGAAAGTAATCGCGTACCCATATCTGCTGTGGTTCGCTGAGCTGAGTTTCGTTGATGAGGAAAATTTGACGTCGTGCCATCTCCCGAATAAGTTCTGAGTATAAATCGTTGAATTTATCATTAAGTTTAAGCGCTTTGCTTTGCATCTTAGTTAGCAAGTGTTTTGAATTGCCATTGCCCCCACGCTCTTGGTTGATTAAGATGCGTCTCTTAACATCGGCAAAGCGTACTTTGTAAAACTCATCCAAGTTGTTGGAAAAAATACCTAGAAATCGAATCCGTTCGATGAGTGGTACTTTTTTATCTCCGGCTTCTTGTAAGACACGTTCATTGAAAGAAAGCCAACTGAGTTCCTTTTCAATATACAGCTTTTCTGTGCTCATGATTTTTCCTATTGACCGACTGACGAAGTTGACTTGTGGAGTCATACTCTGAAGGAGTGCAACTTAAGGAGATGCAGAGTCTGCCTTAATTGAGTTAATGCATTGTTTTCAGTTGTTTAATCCGCTATGTAATATAATTGTCACCTAATCGAAATATTATACATCTGGGGACTTCTAGATAAGTGAGTGAAATGGCCAAAGCCGATTTTTCATTGCGAGAACGTGATCGCAAGCGACTAATTAAAGACAGGTTTGCTCGTTGGTTGGTATCAGCTGGCGGAATCACTGTGTTAGCGGCTCTGGTTTTGCTATTTGTTTATCTTTTGGCAGTGGTTTTACCTTTATTCTCTGACGCTAAACTGACGCCAAATGTATCGATTGAGTCGATAACAACCGAAAAACCTGTAATTATTGGTGTCAGTGACAGTGGAGAGCATGCTTATCTTGTATCAAAGTTGGGCTATGTGGACTTTTGGTCTTTAGGCAATAGCTCGATAACACCAAGCCAAACAGTTGAATTAGGTAGCCGTTACCGTTTTCATCGCTCAAATCGTTTTGCTCATGGGTGGTTAGGGGCGGCAAGTGCTTCTGGGGAAGTGTTGTTGTACAAACCCCATTTAAGTACTGCTATTAAAAACGAGAAACGCGTATTTTCACCTAAAGTTGAGCGTATTTCCCAATCTTTCGACCTTAAATTTTCTGACGGGCCTTCTCTCAAGAGCTTTGATTACGCAATAGATTCTAATGTGACCTTAGCTGGTTATTATGACGACCATCGAGTTCGAGTTCGCTGGCAAGATAGTGAGCAAGATGTACATTCATATCAGTTTTCTCAGCCATTTGAGCACTTGGAACAACTTATTATCACACCTGATGGTAATACTCTCTATCTTCGTTCTGGTTCAGAGTTGGTTATTGCTAAAAAAGAGGCTAAGGGCTTTAGTGTTCGAGAAGTTGTTGACCTCAATCTTGGTCAAGATAAAGCTGTGGTTGAAAATATAAACCTTCTTTCTGGTGGCCACTCTTTGCTTGTGACTTATCAAGGTGGTTTGGTGGCACAATGGTTTGATACTGTGAGCAATGGTCAGCGAATCTTGACTCACATTCGAGATTTTCAATTAGCTTCTCAGCTGACGTTTTTGCTTCCGGACACATACCGCAAAGGTTTTTACAGTTTTTATGCGAATGGGACGGTACAAAGTCATTATACAACCAGTGAAAAACTGGTTATTTTCCAGCGTATTTATGACAAATCGCCGCAACTTGCTGCCATGTCCAATAATGAACACTATTTATTAACCTTATCTGATAATGAATTACGATTGGCTTATGTTGATAATGCCTTCCCTGAGGTGTCATGGTCTTCTCTTTGGCAAAAAGTATGGTACGAGAGTTACCCAGAGCCGGATTATGTTTGGCAAACCTCATCGGCTGATGATGAATTCGAAGCCAAGTTTAGTCTAGTTCCTATTGCGTTTGGGACACTCAAGGCTGCAGCTTTTGCTATGATGTTTGCAGTGCCCATAGCTGTGTTAGGGGCTATTTATACCGCTTATTTCATGACACCGGCGATGCGCCGAGTGGTTAAGCCTTCGATTGAGCTGATGGAAGCTCTACCTACAGTGATTATCGGTTTTCTTGCAGGCCTTTGGTTTGCTCCTATGGTCGAAAGTCACCTTTCTGCAGTGGTTGCATTAATCTTGCTGCTGCCTTTATCGACCATAGTGGTTGCTGGGCTATGGAACTGGCTTCCTCGTGTATGGGTTTCAAGATTACCTAATGGGTTACATGTCTTAATCTTAATGCCGTTAATGGTCTTGCTTACTGCTTTTATATGGAGTCAGAGCACCAATATCGAGTGGTGGCTATTTGATGGTGATGTTCGGGTTTATCTTGCAGAGCGAGGAATTGGTTTTGATCAACGCAATGCTTTGGTGGTGGGTTTTGCTATGGGATTTGCCGTTATTCCAACGATTTTTACGATTGCTGAAGATGCCATTTTCTCCGTGCCTAAACATTTGTCTGATGGTTCTTTAGCACTGGGAGCTACCCCTTGGCAAACTTTGATTTATGTTGTGTTATTGACTGCCAGTCCGGGTATTTTCTCTGCAATTATGATGGGACTTGGTAGGGCTGTGGGTGAAACCATGATTGTTCTAATGGCAACGGGCAATACGCCGATAATGGATTGGAATATTCTTGAAGGTATGCGTACTTTGTCAGCCACTATAGCTGTTGAAATGCCAGAATCAGAGGTGGGAAGTTCTCATTTTAGAATTCTATTTTTAGCTGCTTTGATTTTATTAGTGTTTACCTTTGTTGTGAATTCACTAGCTGAGTGGGTTCGCCAGAGGTTGAGAGAAAAGTACCGTGCGCTATAAATGCTTTCAGTTAGGGGTATTTGATGGAATTTAAGTGGTTCAGATCTGGCTCTCCATGGATATGGCTAACTGGTGGTGCCGTTAGTGTGAGCTTGCTATCTGTACTTGGTTTATTGCTATTTATTGGCTGGAAAGGTTTATCTTATTTTTGGCCTTCACCACTATATCAGTGGACCAATAAGCAAGGCGAGGTTATTGTCGGGCAGCTTTACGCTCGTGAATCAGTATCGATTAGCCATTTGAAGCAGATGAAAGTAGATTTGCCGCTTGATATAGAAAAGGAAAGTGATATTGAGAGGTTGGATATTAAGATAGCCAACCGCGATATTTATCCCGCCGATTTTATTTCTGTTATGACGAAAGACCTACTTGAGCCATCAATACCCAAAATGTGGGCAGTGATTGAACGTACCCAAGGTGGCGATTTTTACGGTAAGCCGACAGGTTACTTTACTCCAGCAGGGAAGAGTGAGGCGAACTTAACTGTTGAAGAGACAATCAAGCAAGCTCTGATATTTGCCAATGCTCAGAGAATGAAAATCGAACGTTTAGTTGAAAAGCAGATTCGAGTGATCAGCGCTCAGTACAATAAGCTCAAGTTAGAGAAAAAAAAGCGTCAAATAAATGGTCAGCTTGATAGTGAATTTGTTAAACGTTACGACAATCAGTCTCGAATATTTCGCCGGCAACTCATGGAAATGGAGACCGAGTTAGATACGCTGAGGCAGGAGTTAGAACAGCAAGGTCTCATTGTTGAAGACATGAAAGGTAATGATTACCAAATTTCACTTAGTGAGATACTGGATGTTTGGTATCCCAACCAAATGTCTATATGGCAAAAAACTCACCATTGGTTCAATCAAGTATGGAAGTTTTTGACTACTGATCCCAGAGAATCCAACTCTGAGGGCGGCGTGTTTCCCGCTATTTTCGGTACTGTTCTACTGGTTTTAATCATGTCGATTATCGTCATGCCGTTAGGTGTTATTGCCGCAATTTATTTGCATGAATACGCCAAGAACAATACTCTAACTCGTTTAATTCGAGTCGCTGTGATTAATCTCGCGGGTGTGCCATCGATTGTTTATGGGGTATTTGGTTTAGGTTTTTTTGTGTATACCCTTGGGGGCTCAATTGATGATTTGTTTTACTCGGAAAAACTTCCTGCTCCAACATTTGGCACGCCAGGCTTGTTATGGTCGGCATTGACACTTGCTGTATTAACACTTCCGGTTGTTATTGTTTCAACTGAAGAAGGGCTTACCAGAATTCCTAATTCAGTACGCAACGGATCATTAGCGCTTGGGGCCACTCAGTTTGAGACTATATGGAGAATTGTACTCCCCATGGCGAGCCCTGCGATTATTACTGGGCTTATCTTAGCTGTGGCTCGGGCGGCAGGGGAAGTGGCTCCTTTAATGCTAGTGGGCGCTGTGAAATTGGCTTCAAGCTTACCTCTTGATAGCCAGTTCCCATTTTTACATTTGGATCGAAAGTTCATGCATTTAGGCTTCCATATCTATGATGTTGGCTTCCAAACGACTAACATAGAAAGTGCAAGACCCTTGGTTTATGCCACGTCGTTTTTGCTGGTGTGCGTGATTGTTGGATTGAATTTAACCGCGATCAGTATTCGTAATCGTTTGCGCGAGAAATACCGAACTTTAGGGCAAGATTAAAATATGTTTTCAGTTGATCAAACTTTGGGCTATCCAACACCGCTTGACGTAAATAACCTCACTGATGAACAGACCGCAATTAGTATTGAAAAGCTAAATCTATTTTATCAGAGTACTCAGGCGCTTATGGATATTTCTATGCGGATCCCTAAAGGCCAAGTGACGGCATTTATTGGTCCTTCTGGGTGTGGCAAGTCGACCTTATTACGTTGTATTAACCGAATGAATGATCTGGTAGAAGGATGTCGCGTGGAAGGGCAGGTGAAACTGCATGGTAGCAATATCTATCATTCGCAAGTGGATGTGCCTACCTTGCGTAGGCGAGTTGGAATGGTGTTTCAGCGGCCTAATCCTTTCCCCAAGTCTATTTATGAAAATGTGGTTTACGGTTTGCGCCTGCAAGGAGTTAAAAATAGTCGTAGTTTGGATGATGCTGCGGAAGCATCTCTTCGCGCTGCCGCCTTGTGGGATGAAGTTAAAGATCGTCTTCATGAGAATGCATTTGGCTTATCAGGCGGACAGCAACAACGTTTAGTGATTGCCAGAGCAATAGCGATTGAGCCAGAGGTTATACTTCTTGATGAACCTACATCGGCATTGGATCCGATATCAACATTGACCATTGAAGAGTTGATCAGTGAGCTTAAGACAAAATATACAGTCGTTATAGTCACTCACAACATGCAACAAGCAGCAAGAGTGAGTGATCACACTGCTTTTATTCATATGGGAAAGTTGGTCGAGTATGCTGATACGGATTCAATTTTTACCTCACCGCGCCAAAAACAAACGGAAGATTATATTACTGGTCGTTATGGGTAATATTGGAGTGAAACTATTGTCATGAACTTTGGACGTCACATATCAGGTCAATTTAATGTTGAGCTAGAATCTATTCGCACCCATGTTCTTACTATGGGGGGATTGGTGGAGCAGCAACTTTCATTTGCGATGCAAGCTTTGCATAAAGAAGACATTGAGCTTGCGCGTAAAGTTGTCCGAGAAGATCACAAAGTTAATGCAATGGAAGTTTCTATTGATGAAGCTTGCACTCGTATTATTGCCAAGCGTCAGCCTACAGCGAAAGATTTACGTTTGATCATGGCGATCATCAAAACCATCACTGACCTTGAACGCATTGGTGATGTGGCAACGCGCATGGCTTATGTTGCCATTGAAAGCCCTTCATCGAAAGAGCGCCAGTTTCAAATATCCCTTGAGCCTCTTTGTCGTCAGGCCATTGACATGTTGCATCAGGCTCTTGATGCTTTTGCGCGCATGGATGTAGAGTCTGCTGCTCAAGTACATAAATTGGATGATAAAATCGATGCCGAGTACGAAGCGGTGATTCGCCAGTTAATGACTTATATGATGGAAGATCCGAAAAATATTCCTCATATACTTCAAGTCATGTGGTCTGCTCGCGCGATTGAACGTGTGGGCGATCGCTGCCAAAATATTTGTGAGTACATTATTTACTTTGTTAAAGGTAAAGATGTACGTCATCTGGGTGACCAAAGCATTGATGATGCCTTACGTTAGATAACACAGAGCGCTAGTATTTAGCTGGTACAAAGGTTTGTGCTTCTATGGGAGAGCGGTCATAGCCAGCTTTTTTTAGTTCAGGTAATACTATTTCGGGATAGTTAATACTCTGATAGTCAATTTGATTAAGCAGATGGCTAATACAATTTAATCTGGCTTGTTTCTTATTGTCTGATGGCACTACCCACCATGGACAATGTCCAGTATCTGTGTGAGCGAACATCTTATCTTTGGCTTGTGAATATTCTGCCCAGCGCTGGCGTGATTCAAGATCCATTGGACTAAACTTCCAACGTTTGATGGGAGTATGAATTCTTTCGAGGAAGCGTTTTTCTTGTTCTTCATCAGAAACCGAAAACCAATATTTGATTAAGATAATCCCAGAACGCTGCAACATATGCTCAAATTCAGGGCAAGAACGCAGAAATTCCGTATACTGCTCTTCGGTGCAAAAATTCATTACACGCTCAACTCCAGCCCTGTTATACCAACTTCGATCAAAGAGGACGATTTCTCCTGCAGAGGGCAAATGAGCAACATAACGTTGGAAGTACCATTGTGTTTTTTCTTTTTCAGTCGGTGTGGGCAGGGCCGCGATACGGCATACACGTGGGTTTAGCTTTTCAGTGATGCGTTTTATCACGCCCCCTTTGCCAGCAGCGTCACGACCTTCAAAAATAACAACGACTTTTAGCCCTTCTTGCTTGACCCACTCTTGAAGCTTCACCAATTCGGTTTGAAGTCTAGAGAGCTCTTTTTTATAGAGTTTTTTATTCATTTTATCTTCGCCCATGAGGTTTCCTTTTCAGTCAAGGCTATCACTTTGAGCATGGGTAGAAGAGAGTCGAAACTAAGAACTGAGAGCTTTTACTACCTTTTCAATCGCGAGCGAATTAGTGATAGGAATAACAAAATCATCTAGGCTTTGCTGACCCATTTGGGCATTGCTTGAGAAATTTTGCATTTTACTGGTGCGGGTGGACTTTCCAGATAAATGGACTTCGGTTATTTGAGTTTTATCGACGATCGTGTTGACATTTTCTGCGTTTAGTCCCGAACCTGCAATAATGGTCAGTCTTCCTTTGGCGAGCGTTACCATGTCGCATAATGTATCAAGACCTTGTTCAACGTTGGCGCTTAAACCTGATGTTAGAACTCGTTCGCAGCCAAGTTCAGCAATATCATTGATAGCTTGTCGATAATCCACGCATTGATCGATGGCGCGATGAAAAGTAACCTCTAACTCGTGATGCTTGGCTTTATTGATCAGTCGACGGCTATGTTCCATATTTATATGTCCTTTAGAGTTTAAGACGCCAAATACCACGCCGTTCATTCCGGTATGTGCTGCGGCTTCTATATCCATTAGCATGCTTTCAATATCATCTTGGTCGTAGAGAAAGTCTCCTTGACGAGGGCGTATCATGGCAAAAACAGGAACAGACGATAGTTTAGCTGCTTGCTTCATCATGCCATAGCTTGGGGTTAATCCACCAAGAGCCAAAGAGGAACATAGCTCGATGCGTGTTGCGCCGCCTTCTATTGCATTGTGGAGAGATTCAAGATTATCGATACAAACTTCAACAACATAGCTCATGGTTACTGACTCAAACTCAAAATTGAGTCACCATGATAAATGAAGCGCAAGGAATTTATTAGGGTAAAAATAGCGAAATGAGTTTTCCCCAAAGCAGACGTAGTCATGAGGAGAGGACGTGTTAACTCAAAGTATCACTGACTTAAGTCAACACGGCCATATTATAGAGAAGTAAGAATACTTAGGCTGCGTCGTCTTGAGCTGGAGCCTCATTGATTTCTTCGACCGACTCTACCGCTTTTTTCTTTGCCGCTGGTTTGCGTTTAGCACCAAGGGCGAATAGCAGATCTTCTTTGTGTTGTGCCAAGAACATGGCTAAGTCTTCTTGCTTAGCTTCATCTTCTAGCAATTCGCTTTTACCTAATAGCTCAAAAAGCTCATCAGCCATATCAAGCATTTTGTCATAGGCATCAGCTTCCGCTTTAGAGGTAAAAGTCATTTTTTCTTCTCCATTACGTTCTACCACGTACTTGACGATTACAGCCATGGTTGGTCCTCTAGCTCAAAAAATTAGTTGGATTATTTACTGTCTTTTTATACAGCCTTTACTCTATTAAGTCCAGATTGGATGTGAGTTTAAAGCTTAAAACTATCTACTTTGCTGCCATGAATGACAAAAATCAATAAAGGACTTTAGTAGAGGGCTTTGATATTTTTCTTTGTGCAGCAAAAGCCAAAAACGCCTTTTCATATCCAGAGGGGGTGTTAACTCAACGACTCGACCATTATGTATGGCGGGCTGCGCAGAAAGGCGGGATAGGCAGCTTAGTCCTAAGCCTGCCGAAACACTATTAATCAGTGCTTCCGTTGTATTGAGCTGAAAGCTTTCCTGCCAGTGCTCGAGTCTTGGCGCTATGGTGCGAAGAAAAAACTCTCGCGAGCCTGACCCCGGCTCGCGCAAAGCCCATTCACTTCCTTCTAATGCATCTAAAGAGATTTGTTTTTTCTTCACCAGAGGTGAGTCAGGGGAGCAAATGACACACATTTCATCTTGGCTAAACTGATTTGAAATTAATAAAGGATGACTTGTTTTTCCCTCGATTAGCGCAATATCGAGTTCATAATCGATGAGTTTTTCACAAATCAA
This sequence comes from Vibrio sp., assembly GCF_038138445.1. Taxonomy (GTDB): domain Bacteria; phylum Pseudomonadota; class Gammaproteobacteria; order Enterobacterales; family Vibrionaceae; genus Vibrio. The sequence goes on along the minus strand of NZ_JAYQDQ010000029.1, from coordinate 24,312 downwards.
AGCAGAGTTAGATATAAAAAGGCTCTGAGATTTGTGCATAGTTTGCTTGCGAAAATCACTTAATAAATAAGGAGCGACTTGATTACCAATTGTATCACTGGCTCCAATACGTAGTTCCCCAGTTAGAGTTTTACCTCCATCAAACAGCTGATTAATATCCTGAGCACGATGCAGTAACTCATCAGCGAGAGGTAAGAGTTTTTGTCCTTCTTGGTTGAGAATGAGGCGGTTATTAACACGATCAAATAAAGAATGGCCAATCTGTTTTTCAAGCTCTGAAAGGGCCATACTCACCGCCGCCTTTGACAAAAACAGCGCCTCCGAGGCTGCGGTAAGCGTGTCATGCTGAGTAATGGATATAAATACTTTCAGTTGCTTAAGAGAAATATTGGCGGCCATAAGGTCTTGTTAATTTAATCTGAACATGTGTTTTAAATAATCAGATATAATCGAACAGATATCAAGAGTATTATGCCTAAAGAGATACAAAGTAAGATAGTGAGGCAATGATGATAAAAGCGACAAAAGCAAAAGTGATGGGAGCCCCCACACCAATGGCAGGATTAGCGCTAGGGATTGCCAGTTTAGGGTGGTGCTGGGAGAATTTTGCACCTTTGCATGGTTATGGTCAGCTGTTTAGTGCATGTATCGCAACAGTATTACTGGTGGTATTAGCAGTGAAATTTCTTTTTCACGGTCATTTGCTTGGGCAAGATCTTGCGCACCCAGTCGTCGGCAGTGTAGTACCTACCTTTGCAATGGCGACCATGGTGGTGTCGAATTCTCTTGGCCACTTTTCCCCCATGCTTGGTGACATGCTCTGGCTTGCAGCTGTCGGTTTACATATTATTTTTCTTGTCAGTTTTGTTTACCACAGAGCAAAAGAGTTTGAGCTACATCATATGGTGCCGAGTTGGTTCGTTCCACCAGTAGGCATAATCGTTGCTGATGTGTCTTTTTCGGGGAACCCAGATTTATTGTTCATTGCTAATGGCACTTTAATATTTGGTATGCTCGCCTATGCTGTCATGTTGCCTATGATGATTTATCGCTTTATGTTTACTCATCAAGTACCCGATGCAGCTAAACCAACGCTTGCGATTATGGCGGCTCCTGCCAGTCTTTCGCTAGCCGGTTATTTAACCGTGGTGTCTCAACCTTCACCAGTGATTGTGGGGCTGCTATTTGGTATTGGAGTGTTAATGACCGCCATTATTTATCTCGCTTTCTTTAAGTTATTGAGACTGCCTTTTAGCCCTGGTTATGCTGCTTTTACTTTCCCTATGGCAATAGGAGCAACCGCGTTATTTAAGCTTGCCAATTGGATGCAAACATCTGGATTAGATAGTCAGTATGTGCATCAAATTTATACGCTAGCAGGCTTTGAGTTATTGGTTGCAACAGGTATTATTGCTTATGTGGCAATCAGGTACTTTAACTTTTATCAACCTCATAAAGTGATAGTGCGTAATGCATAACCTTTTGGTGGATTGATTTGTGTTTAATACTCAAGAAAGTAATGCACTTATGCTAATCTGAAGCCAATTGCGGCAATGATAGTGTGAGTGCGCTTTGTTTACTGTCTACCATTCCAACCAAGTTGATGTTTTAAAATCCCTGCTTGTCGAATTGGTTCGCTTGAACCCTTTAGATAACCCCTTTGAACAAGAACAGATTTTGGTTCAGAGCCCTGGTATGTCCCAGTGGCTGAAAATAGAGTTAGCTAAAGAATTCGGTGTTGCGGCAAATATCACTTTTCCTCTCCCCGCAACTTTTATATGGGATATGTTTACCCAAGTTCTGACTGATGTCCCTCAGCGCAGCGCATTTAACAAAGAGGCGATGACTTGGAAGTTAATGCAAACGCTTCCTCGGTTGCTAGATAATGCAGAGTTTTCTGCCTTAAAACACTATCTGCAAGGTGATGACGATCAGAGCAAACTTTATCAGCTCGCGGAGAAAATTGCTGACATCTATGATGGCTACCTAGTTTATCGACCAGAATGGATTGCCAGTTGGGAATTGGAACAAGAGGTGCTGGAGCTACAAGGAGAGCACAATTGGCAGCCGATTTTATGGCGAGCTTTATATGAGCACACCACTTCTTTAGGTCAATCTCCCTATCATAGAGCGAATCTCTATCAGGATTTTATTTCTAGGTTAGAAAATAGTAATCATCATTTTGAACAGTTGCCTAAGCGTTTGTTTGTCTTTGGTATCACGTCTTTGCCACCGCGCTATATGGACGCGCTTAAAGCCATGGGTAAGCACATTGATGTGCATTTAATGTTTACTAATCCTTGTCGTTACTACTGGGGCGAAGTTCGTGATCGAAAGTATCTTGCCCGCCTTGCTGCTCGGCACCGCCAACATTTGGTGTGGAAAGAAGACCACTCTGAACTTGAAGGTGAAACGCATCAGCTTAAAGGGGATATTGATCAGAACTTAGATGACGAGCTTCACACCAATGCTATTGGCAATAGCTTGCTTGCCTCTATGGGGAAACTTGGCAGAGACAATATGTTTTTGCTATCACAGCTCGACTCTCATGAAATTGAAGCCTTTGTGGATATCGATAGAGACTCTCTGCTACATAATGTGCAGGCGGACATTCTCAATCTTGAAGAGCAGCAAAATGATCAATTGATTGATTCTAGTGCCCACAAGCACAGGGTTGAGCCTCAAGATGACTCTATCAGTTTACATGTTTGCCACAGTGCAATGCGAGAAGTCGAGGTGTTGCATGATCAATTACTGTCTATGTTTGATCGACAGCCGAGTTTAAAACCACGCGACATTATCGTTATGGTGGCGGATATCAATGCCTATAGTCCAGCGATTCAAGCTGTATTTGGTAATGCGCCGGGAGAGCGGTTTATTCCTTATTCGATCTCAGATAGAACCGCAGATCAAGAAAGTCCTATTTTGCACTCTTTCATGCAAGTAGTGAACTTACCCAACACCCGTTGTCTTGCCTCAGAGCTACTCGAGCTTTTGGAAACTCCCGCCATACTTGCTCGGTTCGGTCTTAGTGCTGAGGAGTTTGTGCAAGCTAAACTCTGGGTAGAGGAGTCGGGTATTCGCTGGGGACTAAACCTCAGTACTGGAGAAGAATTCGATTTGCCTCAAACGGCGCAAAATACATGGCAATTCGGTATCCAGCGTATGTTACTTGGGTATGCAATGTCTGAGTCTGCTGGATTACTAGAAACTCAGAGTGGTTTGCTTGCCCCTTACAATCAAGTTCAAGGCATGAATGCCGAGCTTGCGGGAAAATTGGCTCACTTTATTCAAACCGTTAGTGATTATCGCAGCAAGTTGTCTGTATCTCAGCCTATTGAAAAATGGCGTGAAGTATTGACCTTGGCCTTGGATGATTTCTTTGCGGTAGATATCGAGGGAGAAGCGGCGCTTAAGTCAATTCGTGATACCTTATCTGGGTTACATGAGCAGATTAAAGAGGCAGCCTATCAGCAAGACTTGACGCCAAATATTGTCTCACAGTACCTCAAAAAGAAGCTTTCAACGACTCGAGTCAGCCAGCGTTTTCTTGCAGGGCAGGTCAACTTTTGTACATTGATGCCAATGCGATCAATTCCGTTTCACATCGTATGCCTATTAGGTATGAATGATGGCGTATATCCGCGGACCGTCGCGCCAGAAGGTTTTGATCTTATGAATGGTAGGGCTCGACCCGGTGACCGTTCGCGCCGTGATGATGATAGGTATCTTTTTCTAGAGGCTTTGTTGTCTGCACAGCAAAAGCTTTACATCAGTTATGTTGGTCGCTCAATTCAAGATAACACTGAACGAGTACCCTCAGTTTTGGTCTCCGAGCTGATGGAATATTGCCAACACAACTATTGCTTGGCGGGAGATGAAGGCTTGGACTCCGATCAATCTGGCCAACAATTGCTGGCATGGATACAACGTCTACATCCCATGGTGCCTTTTAGCGTGAATGCGTTTACCAATGGTAATGTTAGCTATGCCAAAGAATGGCTTCCAGCTGTTAATCGTCAAGGCCATAGTAGCGGTGAGTTTAATCGTCAGTTAAGTGATTATTTGCTTGATGCTGTCTATCCGTTAGATTTGAATTTAGTTGAATTACAACGATTTTGGCGATTGCCGGTGCAATACTTCTTTAATCGGCGTTTAAAAGTGGTGTTTGAGCCCCCTTTACCCGTAACCCAAGACGATGAACCTTTTGCCCTTAATGGCCTAGAAAGCTATCAAATGCGAGACAGTTTGCTTGAAGTTTTACTTGAGGCGCAACATAAAGGGGATCTCGAGCAACAAGTTATTATCGACGATTTTATTGCAGAGCAAAGAGCTCAGGGAAAATTACCAGTGGGCGCTTTTGGAGATATTGAGTTTGAAACCAATCGGGTCCAAGCGCAGGAATTAGTTGAAAAGCTAGCTTGGCTTTGTTGTGATGAAAAAGAAGATCATGAAGTAAAGTTGTCGTTTGACGTATTAGGTGAGGGACGAGTTGTTGAACTTAGTGGTTGGTTAACACAAAACTATCGTTCAGGTTTGGTGCGCTTTCGCAGTGGTCGCATAAGAGCTCAAGATTACTTATCCGCTTGGATAGATCATCTAGCTATCAATGCTATGGGCCAAAACCAGCCGACCCATCTGCTTGGTTATGATCGTAAAGAGGGTGTCGTACACTTAAGCTTTCCTTCAATCGCTGACACTTCAATGGCTCAATCTCATCTTGGTGAGTTGATTCGACTGTATTATCAAGGAATGACCACGCCCTTAGCTTATTTTCCAAATACCGCCTTAGCTTGTGTCGAAGCAGGCTTTAGTCGAGGCAATTGGTCTGAAAACCAAGAAAAGTCGTTTAAGAAGATGGCGGAGGTGTTCAACGATGGCTATTTCAACAAAGGTGAAGGTGCGAATACTTATATTAATAGGATTTGGCCCCAGTGGAGTGATGAGCTTGCAAGTCAAGTGTTGGAGTTAGCGGCTTTGGTTATCCAAGCTCCGAGATTAGCTGTACAAGCCGATGACGAGAAGTAACCGGTTAAGGTGTTTAATAATGTCAATTATCACGAGCCTGAGCGGCTTTTTTATGTGCAAGTTAAGGGTGGAAAATAGTGACATCTAGACCGGTAGCAACATCGCTTAATACCATGACTTTTCCACTCCATGGCGCTCGCTTAATTGAGGCATCTGCAGGAACCGGAAAAACTTTTACTATAGCTGGCTTATACCTACGGCTACTTCTTGGTCATGGTAGCGCAGAGACCAAACATCAACAGCCATTGACTGTAGACCAAATATTAGTGGTCACTTTTACCGAAGCGGCAACGGCTGAGCTGCGCGATCGTATTCGAGCTCGTATTCATGATGCGAGGCTCGCGTTTTCGAGAGGAAAAAGCACTGATCCTGTTATCGCACCCTTATTGAATCAAGTAGACGGCCATCGCCAAGCTGCGGAGATTCTTTTGCAAGCCGAAAGACAAATGGATGAAGCGGCGGTTTTTACCATTCACGGTTTTTGCCAGAGAATGCTCACTCAAAATGCATTTGAATCGGGCAGTCGTTTTGACAACGAATTTATTACTGATGAAAGCCGGCTTAAAGCTCAGGTAGTCGCGGATTATTGGCGGCGTAATTTTTATCCATTACCGCTGAATTTAGCGGGAGAGGTTCGCCGTCTTTGGGGCAATCCTAGTGAGTTATTAAGGAAAATTAGCCCATATTTGACTGGTTCTCCACTCCGAATTTCTGTGCCTGTTATGCAAGGGAGTTTAGCTGAACTCCATGCTGAAAATGTTAATAAGCTTAATAAGCTTAAAGCACTTTGGTTGTCTGGTAAGGACGATTACCTCACTCTAATTAGTGACTCAGGAATTAATAAACGCAGCTACAGTAAAAAATCTTTGCCTGCATGGCTTGAAGCGGTCGATGCTTGGGCATCTACAGACACAACTGGCTACGATTATCCCGATAAGCTGGAAAAGTTTGCCCAAAATATTTTGCAAGAAAAAACTCCGAGTGGTGATGTGCCTTGCCACCCCGTATTTGTTGCGATAGAGCAATTTCTCTCCAATCCCATCAGTTTAGAAGCGCCGATATTAGCCCATGCAATAGACCAATGTCGTGACATGCTGAGCAAAGCCAAGCAGCAGAAACAGTGGTTGTCGTTTGATGATCTACTGACTCAGCTTTCGGCCGCGATAGATGATGACGATACTGAACAGCTTGCTTCGCGGATACGAACATTATATCCGGTTGCGATGATCGATGAGTTTCAAGATACTGACCCGTTGCAGTATAGTATTTTCAGTCGTATTTATCTGAATGAACCACAATGTGGTTTGTTTATGATTGGTGATCCTAAACAGGCGATATATGGTTTTCGAGGGGCTGATATTTTTACTTATATCAAGGCTCGTAACCAGGTGTCATCTCATTTTACTTTGGGAACAAACTGGCGTTCAAGTAAAGATATGGTCACTGCGGTGAACCAGTTATTCCACACGCCAGATTGCCCATTTATATACGATGATGATATTCCTTTTTTGCCCGTTGATGCTAGCCCAAAGGCAGATAAACGCCAGTGGCTGTTAAATGGTAAAACGCAACCTGCTTTGACTTTTTGGCTACAAGAAACCGAAAACACCCCTATTACTAAGGGTGAATACCAACAAGCAATGGCGCAAGCATGCGCGCAAGAAATTCATCATATTTTAGCCTTGGCTCAGCAATCACACGCGGTATTTGATAATGGAAAATCTCAGCACGATATTCAAGCTGGAGATATTGCTGTATTGGTAAGAACGGGTAGTGAAGGACGTCTTATCAAGCAAGCATTAGCGGCGAAGGGCATTTCCAGCGTCTATCTATCAAACCGTGATAATGTGTTTACTTCACCAGTTGCGCAAGATATGCAACGTTTATTGCAAGCCGTACTGACACCAGAAAATGAACGAGCGCTACGAGCCAGTATCGCTTCTGAGTTATTTGCACTAGACGCAGGATCACTAGATAAACTCAATAATGATGAAATTGAATGGGAAACCATCATCAATGAGTTTAGAGAATATCGGCATTTATGGATGCAGCGCGGTGTGTTGCCCATGCTTCGCAGCGTAATTAGTAAACGGCATATTGCAGAGCGCTTATTAGAAGAAGACAGTGGCGAGCGCTTTCTAACTGATTTGATGCACATTGGCGAGTTACTGCAACAAGCGAGTATCGAGTTAGACAGTGACCATGCACTTTTACGTTGGCTAGCCCAATCCATCATTGATGCTGAAGCAGGCTTTGGCGGCAGTGAAGAACAGATTCAGCGTTTGGAATCTGAGCGTAACTTGGTACAAATCATTACTATCCACAAATCCAAAGGGTTGGAATATGACCTAGTCTTTTTGCCATTTGTGTTTTCTTATCGTCAAACTAGTGAAGCCAAGTATTATGATAGTCAATTGGATCAAACCATACTTGATATCAGGGCGCAGGAGGCGTCACTTCAACAAGCTGATAAAGAGAGGTTGGCCGAAGATCTACGTCTCCTTTATGTTGCGCTGACGCGAGCTGTCTATGGCTGTTTTGTTGGCGCGGCGCCAATTAGAGATGGTCGTTCTAGTAAAGAGCCCACAGGCGTTCATCGCAGCGCTATAGGTCATTTATTGCAAAATGGTCAGCAAGGCGGTGTGGCTGATTTGACGGCTGCATTGGATCAACAAGCCAATACACAGCCTTGTATAAAGCTTGTCTCCTTGCCTGAATTTAATAGCGAAAAGTTAATCACTGAGCAAACTGAGCAAGTAAAATTAACAGCCAAAGAATTGCAAGCAAGTATCGACCGAAATTGGCGAATTACCAGCTATTCTGGGCTGGTTAAGCAAGGGGCTAGTCACGCATTTAATGAGGCAGCAACAGACATATTGACCTTGGATCTGGACTCTTTTGATGACAAAGAGGTTGAGAACGAACTCGAACCTCAAAAAAATATCTTTACCTTTCCTAAAGGTGCGAGAGCCGGTACTTTTTTACATACTGTATTTGAAGATATCGAGTTTACCGAGCCTGCGACAAGTGCCACTAACACTCAAATCATTACTAACTTGATGGAAGGTGAGCAATTAGACTCTGGATGGCTCCCCGTATTACAGGGCTTGGTGGAGATAGTATTGACCACCCCTCTCGATGGTAAAAAGCTGAAACTTAATCAAAAAAGCTTATCTTCGCGCCTTGTTGAAATGGAGTTTTTACTTCCAATTGAGGTGCTTACTGCGCCAGCTTTAAACCGCGTTACTCAGCGTTATGATCCTTTATCTGCCAAAGCGGGCGATCTGGGTTTTCATTCAGTACAAGGCATGCTTAAAGGCTTTATCGATTTAGTGTTCGAACATCAAGGCCAATATTTTATTCTCGATTGGAAATCAAATTATCTTGGTGACAGCGTCAGTGACTATCATGGGGATGCGCTAAACGATGCGATGGCTGAGCATAGGTATGATTTGCAATACCAAATTTATGCTTTGGCATTGCATCGATTCTTGTGCTCTCGTTTGCCCGATTATGATTATCATGCTCATTTTGGTGGGGTTTATTATTTGTTTTTACGTGGTATGGATGGCCAAAGCGATCATGGGGTTTTTTATGCTCGCCCTTCGTTGGCTCTGTTGAATGATTTAGACAGTTTAATTGACGGGCATTCGATAGAACCAAAACAAACCGATTCAGGACAGATGGAGTTAATATAGGACACTAGTTATGCAAAGTCTGTTTTCATTCCTAAAACCACTGGTAGATAAAGGCGTAATACGGCAGATAGACTACCAATTTGCTCGATTTGCTCGAGAACAAAGTAGCAATGACAATATTGCCTTTATTACTGCAATTGTTAGCTGTGAGTTAGGGCATGGCCATATTTGCCTGCCTTTAATCGACAAATATGGTCAGATATCTGATTTGGTAGCCAAACTGGGTGTATTTGGTGATTTAGCTGACCAGCTTCATCATGTTTTGCGTAAAATTGATTGGTCATGCGAGTTACAGAACTCTCCTTTTGTTGGAACGACTGACCAGAGTCTACCTATGACTTTCGATGGAGAAAGGCTCTATCTTCATCGCTATTGGCATTATGAATCTGTGCTGGCGAAGCGATTGAAGAGCTTAGGGGCACCAATGATCATAAAGCCTAATGATGGTCAAAAGCTTGCTCAATGGTTAAATCATCTGTTTGCTAGAGACTACCATTACCTTTTCAGCGCTTTAGCCACATTGCAATCTGACTCGGCACCACAGGTGGCTAGACAACAACTTATCTGTGACCATCTTGATGTGGTGAATAGTGAAGTCCTTGATTGGGAGACCATAGACCAAAAGCTCGTGAGTGCTTCAAAAATTTCGCACCTTGATGTGCTAGATGAACTAGTGCCTTTATCTGTATGTGTGAATTGGCAAAAAGTGGCAGCGGCGGTAGCTTTAACAAGACGTTTTGCCGTCATTTCTGGTGGACCAGGAACCGGAAAAACAACCACGGTAACTAAGTTACTTGCCGCGTTAAATGTGCAGGCTCAACAAGTCGGTGAATCGCCAGTGATTAAATTGGTGGCACCAACGGGGAAAGCCGCTGCACGGTTAACTGAGTCTATAGGAAAAGCGGTTGCTAGGCTTCCTGTTGAGCCAAGTATCAAAGCCTTGATACCAACTAGCGCGAGTACTTTGCATCGTCTGCTTGGCGCAATACCAAACAGTGCTGAGTTTCGTCACAACCAACAAAACCCTCTTCATCTAGACATACTTGTTGTTGACGAAGCCTCTATGGTTGATCTGCCTATGATGTATAAACTGGTGGATGCTCTACCCAGACATGCAAGATTGATATTACTGGGTGATAAGGACCAACTTGCTTCTGTAGAGGCGGGCGCTGTGCTCGGTGATATTTGCTCTTTTAATCAACATGGCTATAGCTTTGAGCAAGCCAAGTTAGTAAGTCAGTTAACGGGTTTTGCATCCTTGAATAACCATAATAGTCAGTCTGCTAGTATTGCCGACAGTTTATGTATGTTACAAAAAAGCTATCGCTTTGACGCCCGTTCTGGAATAGGTCAATTAGCTAAGGCCATCAATTCTGGATCTAAGACTAAGGTTGATCTTGTTTGGCAAAAAGACTTCGATGATATTGCTCACTTTCCCGTTGATGCCGTTCATTATCGGCAGATGATACAAACCTTAGTGGCGGAATATAGCCACTACTTAAATCGTATTAAGCCAGCAATGCAGGGGATTGATGACGAGCCAATTTATGATGTTGCAAGAGAAGCTTTACAGCTTTTCTCTCAGTGTCGCTTGCTGTGTGCCGTTAGAGAAGGCGACTTTGGTATTACTGGACTCAATCATAGTGTGGAACGAGCACTTAAGGCGCGTAAACTCATCAAGGTACAAGATGAGCTTTGGTACCATGGCCGACCTGTGATGATAGTGCGTAATGATTATGCACTAGGCCTCTACAATGGTGATATTGGTTTGTGCTTGCTTGACAGCTCTGAGGGCGAGGCGAGGCTGAAAGTATTTTTTGAGCTTACAGATGGTTCAATCAAAGCAGTGCTGCCAAGCCGAGTACCTGAGCATGAAACCGCTTATGCGATGACGATTCACAAATCCCAAGGCAGCGAGTTTGAACATACTTTGATGGTGTTACCACCAGATCATAACCCGATATTGACCCGTGAGCTTATCTACACTGGTGTAACTCGAGCTAAGAAGAAATTGAGTTTATTTGTTGATGATAGAGTGATGGCTCGCGGGATAAAAGTTCGCACTCAAAGAGCCAGTGGTTTAGTCGAAAGGCTTACCGAATAATGCCCATTTTTCTGGGCATTATCAAAAATCAAGCTTTATAGCTCAATGGCTAAAATTTTCGATTTACGTTGGAAGTTGTATAGATTTTGCTTCTGCGAAGGCAAACATTCAACGGGCATTTCCTCAAAGCCTTGTTCACGAAACCAGTGAATACTGCGCGTAGTAAGGACAAAAATATGTTTTATTCCTTGTGCCTTCGATTGCAACTTAATGTGTTTAAGCAATAAAACTCCTCGATTGCCATCTCTGTACTCTGGGTGAATGGCGACACAAGCCATTTCGGCCATTTTCTCATTGGTATAAGGATAGAGGGCAGCACAGCCGATAATTAAACCGTCTTTTTCAATAATGGTGAATTGGTGGATTTCTTGTTCCAGTTGTTCTCGTGATCGTCTGACAAGTACACCTTGTTGTTCAAGAGGGCGAATTAAATCCAAAATACCGCCAATATCGTCAATTTGGGCCTGACGAACTTGTTCTGTGCTTGCTTTAGATATCTGGGTGCCAATACCGTCGATAGAAAAGAGTTCCTGAATTAATGCGCCATCAAGCTTATAACTGATTAAGTGGCTACGAGGCACTCCAGCCCGGCATGCGGTTGTTGCTGCTCTTAAAAAACCTTGTGTCCCTGAGCTATCTTCGCCTGCTTGTTCTAACTGCTCGAGGATCTGCTCTGCATCACGCGGAAACAATTCAGCAACAGCACTGCCACTGGCGTCGATTACTCCCTGCTCAGAACAAAAACAAATCAGCTTATCTGCACCAAGTTTTATCGCTACCTGAGTTGCTACCTCTTCAGAAAGCAAATTGAACGATTCACCTGTCACTGAGCTAGCAATTGGGCCAAGTAGAACAATGGAACCTTGTTCTAGTGCTCGGTTGACTCCTTGGGTATCTATGCGTCGAATTCGGCCGCTGTGACAGTAATCAACCCCTTCGTCGATACCCAATGGTTGCGCAGTGACAAAATTACCACTCACCACATTGAGTTGCGTGCCTGCCATAGGGGTATTGGCAAGACTCATCGACAATTGAGCTGTAATAGTCAGTTGAAGCTGACCTGATGCCTGCATAACGATATTCAGACTTTGTTGATCAGTTATTCGAATGCCTTTGTGATATGGGCTGATATGCCTTACTTGATCCAGCATGTGATTTATCTGCGGTCTGGCGCCATGGACCACGACAATATTGACCCCTAGGCTATGAAGTAGAGCAATGTCATTGATAATGTTAGAAAAATTTTCATCGGCAACGACTTCACCACCAAGCATGATAACCATAGTTTTACCCCGATGGGCGTTCACATATGGAGCAGATTGCCGAAAGCCTTTGACCAAATCTGTGTTGCGTATTTTCATATCTTACATTTCTATGAGTTTATATGTTTCAATATTGCATTTTTATTCTAATTTATTCAAGGGTTTTATTGGCTAAATATTTAGTAGTTTTTCGGGGCATGAATTCAGCCTGTCAGAAGTTATTAAAAATCACGTTTATACACACATACTTGATTGCGCTTGTCGTTCGAGTTTGTCATCCTTAGTCACAGTTCAATAAGGAATTCTTCTCGTGTTTAAAAAATATCTTCCTCTTGTTGCCGCCAGTGTTTTGTTTGGTTGTGCACAGCCTACCGATCGTGCCCAGCAGTATCTTGATGGTGAATTTGCAGCAACTCTCAATAAAAGTACGACGATTGACTCTAATAAACCTAAGGACTTCACAGAGTTTGCTAAGCAATCGCAGCAAGTTATTGAAAACTCGCCTTCAATGGCAGGTTTGTATCAGCCGCTATATGATCAATTAAATGAATGGGCGTTACAAAGTGGAGACCCTGCTCAACTGGCGAATTTTGGTATTCAGGCTGCTCAATTAGGTGGCGGGGATAAAAAAGGCAATGTCTTATTTACCGGGTACTTTTCTCCTGTGATGGAACTGCGTCATGAGCCCGATGATAAGTATCGCTACCCAGTGTATGCCAAACCTGATTGTGAAGCAGAATGCCCAACTCGCGCGCAAATTTATGATGGGGCATTAAGTGGCTTAGGGCTGGAACTTGGTTATTCAGCCAATATGATCGATCCATTTATGATGGAAGTGCAAGGCAGTGGCTTTGTTCATTTTGAAGATGACGATACGCTGGAATACTTTGCTTATGGCGGAAAAAACAACAAAGCTTATGTCAGCATAGGTAAGGTACTGATTGAAAGAGGTCTCGTTGCTCGGGAGAAAATGTCACTAAAGGCGATTAAAGATTGGGTTCTTGCCAATGATGACCAAACGGTGCGTGAGCTGTTAGAGCAAAATCCATCTTATGTCTTTTTTGAGCCAAGAGCGGATGCACCAGTGACAGGCACTGCAGGTATTCCATTGCTACCAATGGCTTCAGTAGCTGGCGATCCTGCAATTTTCCCAATGGGCACCCCGATTCTTGCTGAGGTACCATTACTCAATGCCGATGGCAGTTGGAGTGGGGCACATCAACTGCGGTTATTGATTGTCCTTGATACTGGGGGCGCAGTTAAACAAAACCATTTAGATTTATATCATGGAATGGGCCCTAGAGCAGGAACCGAAGCAGGCCATTACAAGCATTTCGGCCGTGTATGGAAGTTAGGACTCGAGAACTCGGCAACTCAGGCTCCGTGGGCACTGCCGCCTGAAAAATTAGAATAGTTATTGTTGGCTAGACTTTTTAACAAAGAGTGCGTATAAAACGCACTCTTTGTGTTTAACCCTCATTTAGCGGAACAAAACATCATGCGTGAACTTGATACTCCAGCTTCAGACAGCTACGACCAACGTTTTGGTGGAACCCGTCGCCTTTATGGCCACTCACAAGTTGAAGTTCTTCGCGCTGCACACGTGTGTGTGATCGGTATTGGTGGCGTGGGTTCATGGGCGGTTGAAGCTTTGGCTCGAACGGGTATTGGTCAATTAACATTGATTGATATGGATGACATATGTGTGACTAACGTTAATCGTCAAATTCATGCTCTAAGCGGCAATATTGGTCAAAGCAAAGTCGAAGTGATGGCAGAAAGAGTCAAGCTCATCAACCCTGACTGTCAGGTCAATGTAATAGATGATTTTATTACGCCTGATAACCAGCATGAGTATCTGACTAAAGATTTTGATTATGTGCTTGATGCCATCGATAGTGTGAAAGCAAAAGCGTCACTTCTTGCGTATTGCCGCAGCAACAAGATTAAAGTCATTACTACCGGTGGTGCTGGCGGACAAGTTGACCCAACCCAGATACAAGTTGCTGATTTAACCAAAACGATTCAAGATCCTTTAGCAAAGAAAATCAAAGATACGCTGCGACGTCATCATAACTTTCCCAAAAAACCTCAACGAAAGTTTGGTATAGAATGTGTTTTTTCCACAGAGCAGTTGAAGTATCCACAGCCAGATGGCTCGGTGTGTAACATGAAAGCGACTGCTGAGGGGCCAAAACGTATGGATTGTGCTATAGGCTTTGGGGCGGCGACTGTTGTCACTGCGACGTTCGGCTTTGTTGCCGTATCACGTATTGTTGAAAAGCTGATTCAAAAATACAGTCAGTAAGTTTTAATTTTGGAGCCTGTTTATGTCTTCTTTCCCCAAGTCACCGTTCGGTAGCGAGATAACTGTCGCAGACATAGTTTCGACAATGCAGAATTTAAAAGGCTGGGAAGAGCGTTACCGTCAAGTTATCCTTTGGGGAAAACAGCTTCCCGTCATGTCTGAAAGTCTTAAGTCAGAGCAAGTAAAAGTATCGGGTTGTGAAAGCCAAGTGTGGTTAGTAAGTGAAAAGGTTGATGATGTTTGGCATTTCAGTGCTGATTCTGATGCTCGTATTGTCAGAGGGCTTATTGCGCTTGTCTTAACTCCTTTTGATGGTAAAACCTCGCAGCAGATCCAAACTTTTGATGTTGAAGAGTACTTTGATAGTTTAGGGCTTATCTCTCATCTCAGCCCTTCGCGCGGTAATGGTCTTAAGGCCATCGTAGAGCAAATCAAGCAGATAACCCGAGAAAATTAATTTTGGTTAATTTTTAATCATAATGATATTAATGCCTTATAAAATACAGGGTGTTAGAGCTCTTGTTGTTGCTGAGTAAAGGCTGTACAATTCGCGCCCTTAAATAACGTTACGTCGTTTCGTGAGGCACCATGAGCACTGAAAAAATTAATCTACTCGATTTTGATCGTAAAGGAATGCGTAAACTTTTTGCTGAAGAACTTGGTGAAAAAGCATTTCGTGCCGATCAAGTGATGAAGTGGATCTACCATTTTGGTGTCGATAACTTCGAAAACATGAGCAACATTAATAAAAAGTTGCGTGAAAAGCTCATGCAGCGTTGCGAAATTAAAGCGCCTGTTGTAGCTGAGGCCCAACATTCTTCTGATGGCACCATAAAATGGGCAATGAAGGTAGGCGATCAAGATGTTGAGACGGTTTATATTCCTGAAGATGATAGAGCTACATTGTGTGTTTCTTCTCAGGTGGGCTGTGCTCTAGAATGTAAATTTTGCTCAACGGCACAACAAGGTTTCAACCGCAACCTCAAAGTCTCTGAAATTATTGGTCAAGTTTGGCGTGCCGCACGTGAAGTCGGATTAGAAAAAGAAACGGGTCGACGCCCAATAACTAACGTAGTCATGATGGGTATGGGCGAGCCTTTACTCAATATGAAAAACCTGATCCCTGCTCTTGAACTTATGCTGGATGATCTTGGTTTTGGCTTGTCCAAACGTCGAGTTACTGTCTCAACCTCTGGTGTTGTTTCCGGTTTGGATCAAATGACTGGTCAGATAGACGTTGCGCTCGCTATCTCGTTGCATGCACCGAATGATAAGCTGCGTAGTGAAATTATGCCTATCAATGACCGTTGGGACATTGAAGATTTCCTGGCTTCAGTGCGTCGTTATATTGCTTCTTCTAATGCTAATAGAGGTAAAGTGACGGTTGAGTATGTGCTGCTTGATCATGTTAATGATGACATGGATCACGCTCGCGAGCTTGCTGAGTTACTCAAAGACACACCATGTAAAATTAACCTGATTCCATTTAACCCTTATCCTGGTTCTCCGTACAAAAAACCAAGTAATTCACGAATTGACCGTTTTCAAAAGACGTTAATGCAGTATGAGCATACGGTGACCGTACGCAAAACGCGCGGCGATGATATTGACGCGGCTTGTGGTCAGTTGGTGGGAGATGTGATTGATCGAACTAAGCGTACTGCAGCTATTCGCGCTGCAAAAGGTGAAACAATAGCGGTTAAAGCGGTCTAAATTATTTGCTTTTATTGGTAGAAACCAGAGCTCAGCTCTGGTTTTTTTTAAACTGATTGAGCTAAATAATGTCAAAATATGGAAAAACCTTGAGCTGGTTGTGAATTATACGTGTTTTCTATGTTGTTTCATCTCTGATATCTATTAGAATTAAACTTTAGTGCTTTAGAGATAATATCTCTATTACTTGGGTGAAGTGCTTTACACACTTTGGTGAGGGATTTTCCTCAGAATATAAGATTTTCATTAAAGACAGTGCAACTAACGAAAAATAATAAATGTGCGTTTGGCGTGGAATCCTGCAAAAAGAGACGTTTATAGAATGAGTGCTGAACAAACACCTCAAATGGAAGAAGAGACAAAGCTTGAAGTAAAGCTTGAAGCCGGTGCCATTTTAAGGCAAAAACGGGAAGAACTTGGTTTAAGTTTGGAGCAGGTTGCGAATCGGTTGCGTCTGCGCCGTTCAATTATCGAAAATATTGAATCGAATCAGTTTGAAAGTGAACAGGTCGCCACTTTTACTCGTGGGTATTTACGCTCTTATGCGCGTGTCGTTGGGATAGAAGAATCCGTTGTATTATGTGCTCTTGATGATAATGGAGAAGCCCAACATCAAGAGCATGAAATGCAAAGTTTTTCGCAAAAAACTAGTCAAGAGAAGCACGATAACCGAATAATGATACTGACATGGGGTATTTCTGCCATTATTGTCGGTATTTCCTGTGTGTGGTGGTGGCAAAATCAAGAAAATACTGCAGTTGAGTTGACCTCTACCACTGAACAAGAACAAAAAATAGAGAAAGAGCTGGCAGAAAAAACTGACTTGGATTTTGCTGTGGTTGAATCACAGCCTTCAAGCGAAATTCAACCGCAAGAGTCAAAGCTTGTGGAGCAGCCCTTAGAAGAGGTAACCACACAAGTGACCTCTCAAGCTCAGCCTGAGAAAACGGTTGAGGCCGTAAAAAATTCGAAGCAAGAGACTCCTATAGAGTCAAACGAAGCTGAGCCTGTGGTGTCTAGTTCTCCAGCTCCAGTAGCAGCAGACGAAACTTCCGACCCGGCTAAAATTGCCTCGACTGGACCAGAAATACAGCCTCAGCCAGAGCAAGCAGCAGCTACCATAGTGGCTAATTTGTTGGAAATGTCATTTAGTGACGATTGCTGGATTCAAGTTAAGGGCTCGACTGGTAAGACGCTTGCAACTGGAATTAAAAAAGCAGGTCAAGGTATCCAGCTTAGCGGCAATCCTCCTTACAAAGTTATTTTGGGAGCGCCGGAAAATGTATCAATAACTTTATCAAGTGAACCTATTGACCTTTCTGGGTATACTTCTGGTAAAGTAGCAAGGTTCACCTTACCCTAGAAGTAACTATGCAATACCAATCTCCTATCAAACGTCGCCCGTCTACTCGTGTATACGTAGGCGATGTACCCATCGGCGATGGCGCTCCAATTGCTGTGCAGTCGATGACAAACACAAGAACAACAGATGTTGAAGCAACTGTTGCACAAATTAAATCGCTGGAAAATGTTGGTGCGGATATCGTACGCGTTTCAGTCCCTACCATGGAAGCGGCTGAGGCTTTTAAACATATAAAGCAGCAAGTGTCTGTTCCATTAGTCGCCGATATTCATTTTGACTATCGAATTGCTCTGCAAGTAGCAGAATACGGTGTGGACTGTTTGCGTATCAACCCAGGTAATATTGGTAAGGAAGACCGTATTAGAGCCGTTGTAGATTGCGCGCGTGATAAAAATATCCCGATCCGAATTGGTGTCAATGGTGGATCATTAGAAAAAGATATCCAAATGAAATATGGAGAGCCAACGCCGGAAGCTTTGGTCGAATCTGCCATGCGACATGTGGATATTTTAGATCGTCTTAACTTTGACCAATTTAAAGTCAGTGTAAAGGCATCGGATGTTTTCCTTGCAGTAGACTCATACCGTTTGTTAGCAAAAAAAATCGATCAACCGCTTCATCTCGGGATTACAGAAGCTGGTGGTGCTAGAGCGGGAGCGGTAAAATCTTCCGTTGGACTAGGGATGCTGTTAGCTGAAGGTATTGGCGATACGTTACGTATTTCTCTGGCTGCTGACCCTGTTGAAGAAATCAAAGTTGGGTTTGA
Source organism: Vibrio sp. (assembly GCF_038138445.1). Classification (GTDB taxonomy): domain Bacteria; phylum Pseudomonadota; class Gammaproteobacteria; order Enterobacterales; family Vibrionaceae; genus Vibrio. Next base: position 6,070 of record NZ_JAYQDQ010000029.1, on the reverse strand, counting down.
TATACTTAAGTCGCTACGAATTCGCTCTAGAGGTATTAACTTTATCGCTTGCCCTAGCTGTTCTCGTCAGGAGTTTGATGTTATCAACACGGTTAATGCATTGGAAGAGCGGCTCGAGGACATCATCACTCCTATGGATGTCTCCATTATTGGCTGTGTGGTTAACGGACCAGGTGAAGCTGAAGTTTCTCATCTTGGTCTTGCTGGCAGTAACAAAAAAAGTGCCTTTTATGAAGACGGTAAACGTCAAAAAGAGCGCTTTGATAACGATGATTTAGTTAATCAGTTAGAAGCAAAAATTCGTGCAAAAGCTTCTGTTATGGACACACAAAATCGCATTGATGTGAAAGTCAAAGATTAATCTCAGGTCACCTAAATTACGGTAAATATTGTGGTAAAAAAAATCCAAGCAATTCGAGGCATGAATGACTGCCTTCCGACCCAGTCTGCGCTGTGGCAAAAATTAGAAAACGCAGTCAAGAAAGTCGTTAGTTCTTATGGGTGTACCGAAATACGTATGCCAATTGTTGAGATGACACATCTCTTTAGTAGAGCAATCGGTGAAGTAACCGATGTGGTTGAAAAAGAAATGTATACCTTTGATGACCGTAATGGTGACAGCCTGACCCTTCGTCCTGAAGGAACTGCTGGCTGTGTGCGAGCATGTATTGAAAATAGCTTGATTGATCGCTCAGAGCAGCGCTTGTGGTATATGGGGCCTATGTTCCGCCATGAAAGGCCACAGAAAGGACGCTATCGTCAGTTCCACCAATGTGGAGTAGAATTGTTTGGTTTAGACGGTCCTGATGTTGATGCTGAACTTATCATGATGACTGCCCGCTTATGGCGAGAGTTAGGCATTGATAAGCATGTACGTTTAGAGCTCAACTCGATTGGTTCATCCGAAGATCGCGCCAGCTACCGTATGGCTTTAGTCGCGTTTTTAGAGCAACATATCGATGTTTTAGATGACGATTGTAAACGTCGCATGCATACTAACCCACTTCGTGTTCTGGATAGCAAGAACTCGCAGGTGCAAGCAATGTTGACTGATGCCCCGAGGCTTTCTGATTACCTCAGTGAAGAATCAAAACAACACTTTTCAGGCTTGTGTGAACTTCTTGACGCAGCAGGCATCGAATACAGAGTCAATGAGCGCTTAGTTCGTGGACTGGATTACTACAACCGCACAGTATTTGAATGGGTAACTGAGAATCTGGGTGCTCAAGGAACAGTATGTGCGGGTGGCCGTTATGATGGTCTCGTTGAGCAGTTAGGTGGTAAGTCAACGCCAGCTGTGGGTTTTGCTATGGGATTGGAGCGACTAGTTCTAATGCTAGAAACGCTTGAACTTACAGATGTGCGTCGTGCTGTCGATGTCTATATGGTCACTGCGGGTGAAGGCACTATGATGGCAGGTATGAAGCTTGCCGAGGATCTTCGCGAACGTATTGATGGCCTTCGAGTGATGAGCCATTTTGGCGGCGGTAACTTTAAGAAGCAGTTTAAACGGGCGGATAAAGTCGGTGCTGTGGTTGCTTTGGTGCTGGGTGAGAATGAAGTAGCAGAAAACACCGTAGTCCTGAAAGATTTACTGGGTGGTACTCAAGAGACCTATAAGCAAAGTGATGTCGCGACTAAATTGGCAGAACTAATTTAAATACAATTTCACATCAAAAGTGGCGACTGATGTCGCCATTTTTTAGATTTATGAGGACAGGAAGTGGAACTCTACGATACTGAAGAACAACAGGTTGAGGCGATTAAAGACTGGTGGAAAGAAAACGGTAAATCAGTCATTTTAGGCGCAGTTATTGGTCTGGGTGGGCTATTTGGTTGGCGCTATTATCAAGACTCAGTGACAGTTGCTCAAGAAGCTGCTTCTGAAAGTTATACCAAGGCTGTTCAGCAGTTAGCAGAGAACAATACTGATGGTGAAGCTGCTTTACAAGCTTTCATTGATGCTAATAACGATAGTCAATATGCGGTTCTAGCGGCACTTCAACTGGCCAAAGTTCAAGTGGAAGCGGGTGAATTCGATGAAGCGTTAGCGCAACTAGAGTGGGCTAAGTCAGCGACAGAAGATCAAGCTTTATCTTCTGTGATTACCTTTCGCCTTGCTCGCTTAAAGTTAGAGCAAAGTGACTTTGATGCTGCTTTGGCTGAGCTGTCTTCTATTACTGATGAAAGTTGGGCTGGAAGAGTGGCTGAATTGAAAGGAGATATCCTGCTTCGTAAAGGTGACTCAGAGAGTGCCTATACAGCTTATGTTGAAGCTCAGCAGGCTGAAGATGCTAGTCAGACATTACAAATGAAACTGGATGATCTGGCGAAATAAGGGTGCAGTGCATGAGAAAAATGCTTAAGCGGGCTATAGCATCTGCAGCAATTGTCGGTATTCTCGCTGGTTGTGCTAGTGAAGAAGATACCGTCATAATGGCGCCAGTACCAAAAGTAAACAGTGAATTCACTCCTAAAAGTCTGTGGAGTGCCAGTGTTGGTGATGGCGTTGAGCAGTACTTTTCGAAGCTGGTTCCAGAATATGCTTATGGCAAGGTTTTTGTTGCAAGTCGAGAAGGCTTGGTTAAAGCACTTAATCCTGAAAATGGACGAACTCTTTGGCAACAAGATCTTGAGCAAGAAGTTCCTGCTCGTTTATCTGGTGGAATTACCGCTGGCTATAGTCAAATCTTCATCGGTAGTGAAAATGGTCAGGTTATTGCGTTAGATGAAGAGACAGGCGCGGTAAACTGGCGAGTGGATGTTGAAGGTGAAGTGCTAGCCGCTCCAGCAACGGACGACAACCTAGTCATGGTTCATACCACGACAGGTATGCTTATCGCTCTTGAACAATCGACTGGTGATGTAAAGTGGACGATCAGTACAGAAGTTCCTAACTTAACTTTGCGCGGCAATAGTGCGCCTGTAACTGTTTCTGGTGGTGTTTTCTGGGGTACTGCAGGCGGTCGTTTAGCTGCTGCGATTGTAGAACGAGGCCAGCTAATTTGGCAGCAACCTATAGGCACAGCTCAAGGGGCGACAGAAATTGATCGTTTGGTCGATGTGGATGCATCACCACTTATCTTAGGTAGCACCTTATATATTGTGGGTTATAACGGCCAATTGATCGCTTTGGATTTACGTTCAGGCAAACCAGTTTGGAAGCGTAAATATTCCTCATCGACTGATTTAGCCACTGATACAAGACGTATTTATCTAGTAACGGACAAAGATCATCTTGTTGCTGTGGACGCAAGAAGTGGTACTGAGTTGTGGACCAATGAACAACTGGAAAACCGTTTATTGACCGCACCAGCTATCATAGATAACTATTTAGTTGTGGGTGATACAGAAGGTTACCTGCACTGGCTAGACAGAGAATCTGGAGACTTTGTTGCGCAGCAGAAAATCAATAGTAGTGGCTTTGCTGTGGCACCGATCAAGGTGGATGATGGGTATCTTATTGTGACCAGAAATGGCCAAGTAAAGAAACTGACCCTGACTAAGTGATCATGTGATACAATTCACAATCGGCTCCTTTCTGGCGACAGTTTGGAGCCGTTTGTTTGTTTTAGAGATTTATAGATTAATGTGGTTATAGGTAACAGTCTCATTGAAGGTGTTGGCTTGAGTTGTTACCTATAACTACATAAAGAAAAGAATATTGTAGAGGTTGTTATGGTTCCTGTAGTTGCTCTGGTAGGGCGTCCAAACGTTGGTAAATCGACGTTGTTTAACCGACTAACTCGTACTCGCGATGCCTTGGTTGCGGATTTCCCTGGTTTAACTCGTGACCGTAAATATGGGCAAGCCAAGCTTGGTGAACACGAATTTATTGTGATTGATACTGGTGGTATCGATGGCACTGAAGAAGGCGTGGAAACTAAGATGGCTGAGCAGTCACTGGCAGCTATTGATGAAGCTGACGTTGTGCTGTTTATGGTTGATGGCCGAGCGGGTTTAACCCCAGCTGACATTGCTATTTCAAACCATTTGAGAAAAATTGAAAAGCCATCAATGCTAGTGGTCAATAAAGTTGATGGTATTGATGCTGATGCCGCTTCGGCTGATTTTTGGCAACTCGGCGTCGAACAAATGTATCAAATTGCAGCGGCTCATGGTCGTGGTGTGGGAGCTTTGATCGACCGTGCTCTAAACCCATTTGCAGAGAAAATGGCAGAGGAAGCAAACGGTGAAATAGAAGATCTGACCGACTTTATCGACGAAGATGAAGAGAAGCTAGATTACACCGAGGAAGAAGCAGAAGAAGAGTTTAAACGCCTTCAAGATCAGCCCATAAAGCTAGCGATTATTGGCCGCCCCAATGTAGGTAAATCGACCCTAACTAACCGTATTTTGGGTGAAGAGCGTGTGGTTGTTTACGATATGCCAGGAACGACTCGTGATTCGATTTATATCCCAATGGAGCGAGATGACCGCGAATACGTTTTAATCGATACAGCAGGTGTTCGTCGTCGTAAGCGTATCAACGAAACGGTGGAAAAATTCTCCGTGGTTAAAACGCTGAAAGCCGTTGAAGATGCGAACGTAGTTTTATTGATTATCGATGCGCGTGAAAACATCTCTGACCAAGATCTAAGTTTATTGGGCTTTGCATTAAATGCTGGGCGTTCAATCGTGATTGCGGTAAATAAATGGGATGGATTAGAATCGGATGTAAAAGAGCATGTGAAAAAAGAGCTCGATCGCCGTTTAGGCTTTGTTGATTTTGCGCGCATTCACTTTATTTCTGCACTCCATGGCACTGGAGTTGGGCATTTATTCGAATCAGTTCAAGAAGCCTACAAATCAGCAACGACACGTGTTGGCACTTCGGTATTGACACGTATTATGAAGATGGCAACTGAAGATCATCAGCCGCCTTTAGTTCGTGGTCGTCGAGTAAAACTTAAGTATGCCCACGCCGGCGGATACAACCCACCGATAGTCGTGATTCATGGTAACCAAGTGAACGAGCTTCCAGACTCTTACAAACGTTATCTGATGAATTATTACCGTAAGTCACTCGAGATCATGGGGACGCCAATTCGAATTCAGTTCCAAAGCAGTGAAAACCCTTTCGAGGGTAAATCGAATAAGATGACATTATCCCAAGAGCGTAAACGCAAACGCCTAGTGGGCATGATGAAAAATCGAAAGAAATAGTGAGAAGCGCCTAATACAACAGGCGCTTTTTTCGTTTAGGAGACCCTATGTCAGTAACACCCACAGTTATTCACTTTTGTCATGATATTTGGAGTTTGAGCTCACCGGTTCAGACGATAGAAAGTGATGAAAACTATTGCTATGTCGTAACCCAAGCAACACCTTTCCATCCAGTCAGCCATCTTTGGCCTGATCACCCAGCAGACAAAGGGTGGTTAGAAGAGTCCCCTGTTCTTGATTGTCTTGTTGGAGCGGTTGACTTATCGAGCGGAGAATTATTTATAGGCACTGAGATACCTGTACGACGTGATGAAGAGGGTTGGAGTTTTGTCGTGGTACATTGCTTGGAAAAGAACAAGGTGAATTTATCCATAGGCCAGTCAGTGTTATTAAAGGTGGATAAAGCGTATCAGCAAGCGCTGAGCCGAGGACATAGCGCGGGTCATATTGCTTCTCTTGCTCTTAATAAAGCTCTTGCTGTGCAAGGGTATTGGCGTAAAGATGCAGAACGTAAAGATACTCATGGATATTATGATTTTAATAGTTACGCGCAGCAATCAAGTTTTGTCACACCAGAGCAGTGTCATGATACGTATCGTTTGGGCAAGACGTTGCGTAAAAGAGGGCTAAACAGTGCAGAGTTTCTCGACAATCTTAAAGATATTGAAGTTGCAGTGAACCACCAAATAGCACAATGGCTAACTCTTAAGGCTGAAATTAGTATGAAATGCTGTGGTGACACTTTGACAGACTCTCGTTATTGGCAATGCGATCTAGGTGAGAGTCGTATTGCCGAGATACCTTGTGGAGGAACACATGTGCGAAACTTGCAGGAATATAAGCAGATTCAAGGTAAGCTGGCGGTAAACCCCATCTAATCATTTCCTTTTAAATTCGGTATTGT
>NZ_JAYQDQ010000028.1:0-44765 GCF_038138445.1 Vibrio sp. | reverse complement strand
GATTAACATTGATTGTCTCTCAATTAAGTGTCCTGTTTCATTAGACCAGTACAGTATTTGTTGACTGACAAGGGTTATTCTTTTCCGAACGCCCATCGGCGCTTTAAAGATCGATACCAGACTTATTTTCCTGATGTTTCAGAGGAAGAAATTCCAACCAATTGGCAAATGAAATATTTCTATCAGCGTGAATATACGCAAGTGGAAAAAATAAAAAACCGATCCAGTCGCAACGCATATAACAAAGACTTTCGTCCTTTGACAGGAACAGCCACCATGAATGCTCTGGGGCCAGGTTCTCGCTTTGAGATTGATGCAACGATAGCAGACATTTATGTCGTTTCTGATGTAAACAGAAGCTGGATAGTAGGGCGGCCTGTGGTTTACATTGTCATTGATGTGTTCAGTCGATTAATTGTTGGCTTCTACATTGGTTTTGAAAATCCGTCCTATGTCGCGGCTATGCAAGCATTACAAGTTGCGATGACCGATAAAGTAGACTTGTGTAGTCAATTTGATTTAGATATTGAATCTAAAGATTGGCCCGCGATTGGTTTGCCAGACGCTATTTTGGCTGATAGAGGAGAGCTACTGGGGTATCAGATAGAATACTTAGAAAAAAGCTTTTCTGTCAGACTTGAAAATACACCGCCGTTTCGGGGAGATGCTAAAGGAATCGTTGAGCGTAACTTCAAAACGTTGCAAGCCGATTTCACCCCGTTTGCTCCTGGGTTCGTAACAGGAAATAAAGTCAAAAAGCGTGGTGGTAAGGATTATCGTCTTGATGCCAAGCTATCCATTTCTGATTTTAAAGAAATTATTCTTTCATCAATTCTCTATCATAATCAATACGATGTATTGAAGAAATATGACCGCTCTGCTGATATGCCTGTTGAGCTGCCTTCAATACCACTAGAGTTGTGGAATTGGGGCATTCAAAATCGTACTGGTCGTTTGCGCTCTGCTCCTGAACAATCAGTTAGGTTGAGTTTGCTCCCCAGAATCGAAGCTACGGTCTCCACGTTGGGAATATGCCTATTTGGTATCTATTATACCTGCCAAGAAGCTATTGCAGAAGGCTGGATGCATCGGGCTAAAGAAGTGTCTCGACCAGAGAAAGTCTTGGTGGCATACGATCCTAGTTTAGTGGATGAGGTTTACCTATTTCCATGGAAAAGCAGTCGCGAACATTGGCTGTGTAAACTATCTGCTCGGTCTAGAGAGTTCGTTAACTGTTCCTTTTGGGAAGTATGGCAACGTCAAGAACAGAAAAAACACACCACTGCTCAAAGTAAGGTGCGGGCTGAAAAGCATAAACGTGAACATGAGCGCAGGGTCGCTGAAAAAATACACGATGCGGAAAAGTTGAGCCCTGATTCATCAAGAACGTCTAATAGTGAACGCCTTTCCAGTATTCGCTCAAATCGAAAAGCTGAGTTGCACAAAGAACGGGAAGGTAGAAAGCCTACACCTAAAGTTGATGTGAAAGACACGGCAGAGGTGATTTTTTTGCACGATAGTCCCAAGGATGATTATAGCTATCCGAGCTATGTTGATGAGCTGTTCGACGAAGAGGATGATAGCGAGTGAGTTTGCCTATCGAGTACGTAACAGCGCAATATCAGGATACTGGCAATCCTTCATATAGGGGGAATCCTTTCATCGAAGCACTGCCTCCTATTATGGAAATTAGGCAACTTAAAGAAGGGTTGGAAGGTAAAGTCGATTTTTCATTAAAGCATTTGCAAGATAAACCTCGACAGCGAGCGCATATGGTCGCAGCGTTACTGGATGACTTCTTTCAGCCACTATCTCAGCATGTATTATTGGAAGAGCGTATTTCAATCATGGTACGCCGTGGTTATGTCAGTCGAAACCTTTTAGATGGTTCGCTCAATGAACATCTGCAAAATGGTTATCAGAGAGTGATGAGTGGTGACCTACAAAGTTATAAGTTTAGGAATGTGCTAACAACAGCAACCTGTTTGTCTCTGATTGGCTGTTCTGGCAGTGGTAAAAGCTCAACTCTTGATAGAATCCTAGCGACATATCCTCAGGTTATTTATCACGAAAACTATAATTTTTTCCAATTGAGCTATCTAAAAATCGAGTGCCCTAACAATGGTTCGCAGCAGAGCTTGTGCCTTAATTTTTTTAGAGAGGTCGATCGGAGGTTAGGGACAAATTATGAGAATACTCATGGTCGCAGGCGTCACGGGATACCAACGTTATTGGCTTTAATGAGTCAGGTTGCGAATGAACGCGCTATTGGTGTACTGGTCATTGATGAAATTCAACGCTTGAAAATTCGCAAGGCCGTTGGGCGAGAGCAAATGCTGGAATTTTTTGTTGAACTGGTGAACACGGTTGGGATACCGGTGATATTGGTTGGTACACCGAAAGCCCGACCATTGTTTGAAGTTGAGTTACAATCGGCAAGACGAACCACGGGTATAGGCTCTCTTTATTGGCAGCCCATGCCCCAATATCCTGAAAATCCGAACACCAAAAGCGAATGGGTTGCTTTTACGAATAAACTCTGGAAATACCAGTGGCTCAATCGGCGTGATGAAGTCCTTACCGATGAAATCAGAGATTGTTGGTATGAATTATCTCAAGGGGTTTTGGATATTGTTGTTAAGCTGTTTGTGTTGGCTCAGCTCAGAGCCATTGCCTCAAAACTAGAACGCATTACGGTTAAACTGTTGCGGTCAGTTTACGACGATGAACTAAAGCCCGTTCATCCTATGCTAGATGCGATCCGTCAAGGAAGTCCAGATTTAATAGCTAAATATTCTGATTTGCGAGTGGAAGATATTGATAAGCGCCTACTTAGCCTACAGCAGAAAATTAATCAGATCCCCAAAGAGCCTGAATTACCTTTTGGTCATATCGAGCAAGCAATGCGGCTATATAATTTGCTCCTACAAACAGGGTGTCAATCTAAAATACTTATCCCACTTGTTGAGAAAATTTTCCGAGAACAGCCTACGTTAACATTGCGTGAAATGATGCCTTTGATATTGGATTGGTATGATGAGGATAAACAGAAACCAAAATCGATGATCAAAGCACGTAAACAGACATTGATTAAACGATCTGATTGGCCATGCCTTGGTAGTAGTGACTTGCGCTTTGTTTATTCACAACTCGATCAAAAAGAAGATATGTACAGTGCAATGAAGGACTGCCATCTTGTCTTGGATTTAAAAAAGGTGAGCTAAATGCTTGGCTTACCCATTCTGTATCCAAATGAATTGATATATAGCCTAGTGGCAAGAGCCAAAGTTCATAGTGGTATTACATCACCTAAACGATTACTTGATGAAATTTATGCAGATAGAAACCTTATTGCTACAGTTGATTTACCCAGTCACCTAGCTGAAATATCGAGGCAATATTCGGTAGCTTTAAACATCACGGTTCCTTTACTGATATATCGTCATACTTTGTTTCCTTTATATGCCCCTTTTATAGAAGAAAAGAGAAGACTAGCGGGTATCCGTTGGATGGAAAATCAGTCTAAGGGGAGAATTCATCTAAGTTTTGGGGTTGCTGCATCGTTAGTTAAGCAGCCCAATCAACTTCGGTATTGTCCCAAGTGTTTTGATGAGCAGATCGCACAATATGGTGAGAGGTACTGGAAACGGAATTGGCAAGTTCCAGGCGCTACGTGGTGCTCAGCACACCAAATACCGCTGTATGAATTTTCCATCCCACTGAACTATGAACATCGACATGAATTTCATGCTGCAAGTCGTTCTGTGAAGGATAGACAGCTTCATGACCTAAAGAGGGAATCTTTGAGGTGCAGTATTATGGCTAAACAGTTGCTAGAAACTGAACCTCAAGAATCTCCCACCGTTCACCAATGGACGTGTTATTACCGAGATTTGATTGTATCTTCAGGCTGTAATCGAGGCTCAAACTTAAGTTATGGTGAAGTTTGCGATCGTATATATTCGCTCTGGCACAAAGATTGGTTATTTTACAACCACTTAGCGCTAAGTGAAAAAGAAAGCTGTTGGGTGAAGAGCATTTTAAGGAAACATCGTAAATCATTCAGCTTTATTCAGCATATGATTATTCAGTCCAGCCTTTCTGATGAATATGTTCCGTTCTCTGAGGTATTAACTCAGGTAAAGCAATATCCTGAAAAAAGTAAAGCAGTATGTCAGGTTCCTCTGTCTCAGAAGATAAACAGAAAGAAGCGTTCTAAATGGCTGACAGTATTGAAGAAGTTCGGATGTGCTCATGCGAAGTCGAGGGGTTATCTAGCCTTGTACATGTGGCTGTACCGACATGACTACATTTGGTTGATGAGAGTTAATAAACGATATCAACGCCCCATGACCTATATAAATAACCGTGTAAATTGGAACAAAAGAGATCGCTTGTTTGTTCGAAAACTTTCTAAGCTACTCGATAGTTTTGAAGAGGATCATTATTCTCCGCGTCGTTCAAGTACGTTTTTATTATCAAGGCTTGGTCTTAGAACATGGTCTCACAGAATATCGGGGAAACTACCTTTGACCAGACAATTTCTTGATAGGTATTCAGAATCAGTAGAACAGTATCAAATTCGCCGATTGACCAACCAGTACATTTCTTTTTATTTACAGAATACTGAGATCCAGAGGTGGCGTTTATTACGATCAGCAGGACTTAGTGAAGAGCGGTTGACGTTATTGGCTCAATGTTTTTATCAATGTTAATGGAAGGTGTATGGGAAACTATAGATTTAAACACATCCCTGAAGACGCAGTTATAATGGGAGTGGGCTCTTTATTTAAGAAAAATAGTAATGTTCTTTGGGGAATTAACCTCAGTTTTTCAAAAAAATTAGATCGTCCGTCGATTCCAATTGCAGGAGTCCCCTTGATTCGGCGGTATAAAACATTGAGTTATAAACAGTCGAATAAGGTAAAAGGAAAGCGGCTTAGTTTTACTGTTAATGATGCTCAACGCTGGCAGCGAAAGCGTTTAAATGAGTGCCCAGCTTTTCATTCTATGACAAATGCCAAAGACCCTCAGCAGTGGTGCTTTGAGTTTTCTGTTGATGATGGGACGTCGGTTTTTCTCCCGCAACTTGAACTGGCTCGTGTTCTTTTTTTGCATGACAACTACATGTCTAGAATATGCTTGGAGCACGGTAAACTATCATCAGACTTTAATATCACTAGTTTGGGGGAGCATTGGCAAATTAATGTAATGCCAAGTTCTAAATATCCCATAGCAGCTTATAACGATGAGCGCTCTCGTCGATTTTTGAGTTGGATATTGATCGATGCTGAGGCTAGAGCTTCCTTTGAAAGTATTCATCAAACCATGATGAGGGAGCATACGAATCGAGGGCAGTATCAATTCTGGGATTTCTCTTTTACTCCTCCTTCTTTAAACGGAACAAAAATCGAAGTTACCGGATGGCATGACTGGAGCAGCGACAGCTTTTTTGTGTGGGAAATTAGAAGAGTAGAGGACCTTCCTTCTTCAATGCCTAATGAACTGGATTTCTATCACCCAGATTTCAGAAGGCAAGTTACAGGTCAGGGAGGGGGAACTTTCTCAAGCAAGCCTCAGCGCCCAGAGGAGCATGAACTTGACGATGAAGAAGATGCCGATCCTGATAAAAAACGGGTTTCCCTTGATACCGAGTCGGTTGGTTTATCATTTCTAAACCCATTCAAAACCAATCGAGTGACCGATAAAACTCGAAATGCCAGCCGTGGCAAACCGGACGAAAATGAACCTGGGGAGCATATCCCTAATAAGCTATCCCCCAATGGTGATAGTATAAAGGGGACAATTGCAGGAGCTGATTATGATGTTCTTAATGATGAAAGTGATGATGCTCATTTATATGCGAGTAAGTTTGACATCTTCTTTCAGGTGGTTGATAGACTAGAAGCAAATCATGAATGCAAAATTTATCGTTATCCGATACGAAAGTTGCCTAAACTTGCACGCTGCACTAAACATATGATGGCAGATGACTTGAATCCTAGATGTATGGCCGTCATTAAAGTGACCTATAAGGGAGAAATATTTCATTTGATTGAAGTGGATACGTCGGATGCAAAAAAATCGATTTCGACCATGGTCTTAAAGTTGAAGGATAATAGTGCTTTAGAGGAGCAAATTGGGGAGTTAGAAATACGACTGCTGAAAAAATCACTATCTTGGCCGCGTGACTACATCTCGTTAATTTGTGGTGAGGGCAACTTTAAAGGAATCTCCCACCCATCATGCAAGCATAAAGGCTTCATTGATCCTGCCGATATCGATAAGTGGGCTGGATGGTTTAAAGTATGGCTGGACAATTGATTCTAGTATGAAACTTTAATACTCGTAATATCCCCTTCTGAAGTGAGTAACTACGATTTAGTATGATACTTTATTTTTTTTAAGCCTCTGTTGAGTACCGTAGAACCTAGCCTGACACGGTTCTTAGTATGAAACTTTATTCCTCTCCTACAGTTTGAGTGAGAGGAATGACTCATCATACAATATGGCAGCGTTGATATCGATACGCTGCCATTTCTTAATCGTAATGCCTCAAAACTATTTAGGACAAAAACGCTATAAAATTAAGGGACGTGCGTTTTCCCTACCAAAAGTTATCTGAAGTTAGTAGTTGCCAAAATTATACGCCACAGAGTGCTCAAACTCGTTTATTGGTTCCTATTCCATTGATTTGTATTTGAAAGTTAATAATAAATAAGGCATTGTTGCACCATAAAATATGGACAGTTGCTGTTATAGAAAGCGTTGGGCGAATGGAGGCATGATGAACTTTGAGAATGAAGCTTTTAGAGTCAGATAGCTTCGAGAAACTGACGCAGACTCGTTGTTTAGTTTGTACTCCGGCTCAATTTCTTCCGCAAAGTACATTTCGACATTACCTCATGACACGGTGGGAACGACGCTCGCAAAAATTAAGCAATGGAGAAACTCCTATTTGGAAAGAGCTCCTAAAGTACTAGTTTATGGCGTTGCGGAAAGCCAAAATGACTTTGTGTTTGGGGTAGTTGTGTTTGTATTCAACGAGCAGCATGCTGAGATTCATTTTGGTATATCAGACAAATTTAGTAATCGCGGAATTTCGACGCAATTGTGTCGTACTGGCTTGGAGTACTTGAAAAACTTGGGCATCAAGGAAGTAAGGACAAATCCCTTTGTTGGGCACTTGGCAAGTGTAAAGGTTTTAGAAAAATCAGGTTTCCCAAATCATGGAACGCTGAAAAACTATGCGCATTTTCCTACTTTAGGGGATGGTCTTTTTGATTGTGCAGATATGCGTATAAGTCTTTGAAATTTTTTAAAAGTAAGAGTTAAGGCATTGCTAGTCAATACTAAACTCCGAGTGTTGAACAAGCATGAGTCTCCATATAATTAAATTGTGTGATCGATTTTAGAAGTGTGTCTGAGCGCAACCTTCTCACTGTTACCTACTAAGGTATTATCTTATACAGTTGTATCAAGCTAGGTAGGTGGTTGACACCTGAATCTTGATTTCTCAGCCTCCGCTGGTATCGCTTAGTTAGACTTTTTAAACACAAGTTATCTTGTTTAAAGCGCAGAGAGCATGCCTCTGCGCAACTTGTAATCTGGGTATGGCTTAGCTCGATAAATTACGCTTCTCTGGCTCATCGCTGAGATATTCTACGAACTCGACTTCAAACCCAGCAGGGTCAAGAAAATAGACATTTTTACGATAAGGCTCTTCAGCCCCGTCTTTTGCTATCGGATAACCAGCTTTGAGTAGCCGACTAATAACCGCATCGATATTATTGGTTACGTAGGCAAAGTGTGCTAACCCTACTTGGTGTCCAGATAAGTCTCGGTTCTCCCCCTCGCCATGATCACTGATCGCCAAATATTGGTAATCATCACCAAAATGTACCCAGTTTCTGGGTTTTCCAGACCAAGTACCTTGTCCTTGATCGCGGATCTTCCAATGTGGAAATGCGGCTTGGTAAAACTTCAACATATCCGCAATATCTTTTACCACCAAATTAACGTGCTCCAACTGAATCATAGTGATTTCCTTAATTTTTCGTTATCGACAAGGAGAAGCTTAAAACCTTAAGTTAAGTTGAGGTAAAGCACTAATTAACTTTTTATCGATGCTAGTACTAGTAAGTTGAAAGTTGATCTGGTTTTGGATTATTACTAGGTTTAATGATCACAAAATGAGCTAAATTTGATTAATTAACAAACCATCTGCCAATATTCTGCTGCAAAATTAAATACGCGTCAGGATGCTTACATGTTTTCTTCCTTACTAAAAAAACTCATTATTATGAGTAGTTGTTATTTTATTTCTTTTCATGCCATGGCCACTGAAGATAAAAAAGCGATTGTGATTGGAGCAGGTTTATCTGGGTTAACTACGGCTTATGAACTCGAGAGAAAGGGCTACCAAGTTACAGTCTTGGAAGCTAAAGATCGCGTTGGTGGCCGAGTGGGAACTGCAGATATGGGGAGTCAGCATGCAGAAACGGGAGGAGAACTACTTGATGACAAAAGTATTCACACAGAGGTCTTTCGTTATGCAGAAATGTTTGACGTGGAGATTGTCGATGTTGGCTATGGTGATGAAGTCGAAAAAGGGGCTTATTTTCTAGATAATAAGTTGACTCACTATAGTGACTTTGAGAAAGCCTATCCCCCAGAAGTAAAAAAAGACTTAGAACGCTTTTATACTGCTTTTGATAATTTAGCTGATAATATACCAGATTCTACCAACCCGACTTTGGCGCCAGATGCCGCTCGTTTGGATGAAATGACAGCCCAAGAATGGATTGAGAGTTTGAAACTCTTGCCTTCCGTTCAAACTTTGGCGGAACATGCAATACGTGGTGAGTATGATGAACCCAAGAATATCTCGCTACTCTGGTTATCTCATCAAGCGAAAGTCTATGCAAATGTCGATGACGAAAAAAAAGAAATTAAGCGCTTTTGGCAAGGCACTCGCGCTTTTGCCAATGCCTTTGTTGATCATATTAAAGGCCCCGTGTTACTCAACCATCCTGTAACAAAAGTAACTCAAGATGACGATGGTGTCATGGTGAGCGCGCAGGATAAGAAGTTTGAAGCCGATGTTGTGGTTGTAACGGTTCCTCTGCCAGTGTTGAACAAAATTGAATTTTCGCCAGAACTGCCCAAAGCAAAACAAGCGGCAGCGAATGACATCAATTACGGGTCTCATGTCAAAGTGTTACTCAAATACAGTAAGAGATTTTGGTTAGAGCGTGGGCTAGGGGGCGATGTGATTTCTGAGTTACCTATTGGCTGGGTTTGGGAAGGTTCTGAACGTCAAAAAGGTAATGGAGGAGTGCTGATCGCATTCACATCCGGTGACTTTGCCCGTCAGCAAAAAGACTGGACGGATAAGGAGATTATAGATAATCGGCTTGAACAGATGGAAGTGATGTTCCCTGACTCTAGTCAGTATTTTGAGTATGGTAGTGTTCATGCTTGGCACAATGATCCTTATGTTATGGGAGGCTTTGTTGCGTATGGGCCAAAGCAAATGACTCGCCATTGGAACGCTTTTTTAGAGCCTGCTGGTAAAGTGTATTTTGCTGGCGAACATACCGCCGTTGAATACGTAGGTTATCTTGAAGGGGCGGTAAGAAGCGGTATCCGTGTGGCCAATCAGATCACTAACCAATAAATAGACAAAACCCTCGTAAGGATAGGTATAGATAATAGAAAAAGCGCGCTGTCTCCAGCGCGCTTTAATGTTTAATTTGACGTTTCACTCGCTGAGTTTTGAATGACTTGTCCTTCAGTAGGTGTTGAGTCAACGCTGACCTTTAACAGAGGAGTCTTTCCTTCCTTGAGGTCTTTGATTGCTTGTTTACCCAGCTCACTTGGACTACCACTGAAATCACCTGATACAGAAATATTTCTGTTATCAACAGCTTCTTTTACCAGAGGCTGAGATCCAGCATCAATCGTTTTAGATTCCAGTGTTGCTCCTTTTAGCTTGGTTGCTTGATTGGAGTTTACCGAAATATTCTGGTTGGCAGATATGCCAGACTCTTGTCCAACAGATAATTTATCGGTAACAACCAGTGAGAATTGTCCTTCTTTATTGGTATTATCGACGATTTTATCTTCAGTTGAACCAAATAGGCTTTTGGCTTTTTCATCAGCTTTCTTGCCTACACCCTGAGCCTTTTTATCCCACCATGGTGCATCGTGAGCTTTGTTTTCTCGATCCTGATCGATTCTATCTGCGGTTTTGTTGTAGCTGTCCTTGACGTCTTGTTTCTTACCGTCGTACCACCAAGCAAAATCGCGGCGTTTGTCTTCGGCAAACTGAGTGACTTTATCCTTGTATGGTTTAGTCTTTTCACCGCCGGGGAGAGAATCCACGTTGCCTTTTAATTGGTCAAACTTGCTCTTTTCAGCAGGTTTTTTGGTTTTTTCAAATTTAGCACCAACTTTGACGTCAACCGCTAATTCCCTGTCTTGGCGACTTTCTACCACAAGTCCACCTTGCTGAGACTGAACATCGACGTTATCAGCTTTGATGTTTGCTCCAGATAAGGTGACGTTGCCCTTACTAGACACCGAAACTTGTTGGCTTTCTATCTGAGCGTTGTCGTTGGTCAAACTGTCTTTTACATCGGCTTTGAATCCTGCATTTACTCCACTTGCACTGTTCGCGACGCTGCCACCTTTATTTTGGTCTGTAGTACGACTGGTATTAAGCCCAATGTTACCGCCATAATTGTTGCGTTGCTCTGTGTTTTGAGCGGATTGAAGTAACACAGAACCGTTGTTTGCCGTTAATGTGGTCGAGCTAGTCGCTACTTTGGTCCCGGTTAACTCTATGCCTTTTTCACCTTGTGCATTGATAGAAACATTGCCGCTGCTTTGAACTCCACCACCTTTTTGTTCGGCTTTGTTTTCATCCACATAGCTGACATCAAGGTTCGCGCCAGCTCCTCGACTTTTCGTATTCGCTTTATCGTTATTTACATTACTTAGGCTTGCATTGATCCCACCTCGAATATCCAAGCCACTTTGCTTCTCATTTGAGGTTTGTGCGTCAAAGGTTACATCTCCACCCGCATTAAGTGTGACATCACCAACTTGATTATCTACGCTACCAATTTGGGTGCCTTGCAGGTAAACATCGTTGCCAGCGGTAACATTTACATTATTCGCGCCAGTGATGGAGCCTGCTTGACCTGTAGTACTGCTTTGGTCATTGGTTGCGTAAACCCCGTCTATTTTGCCACCAAATGTTTTTGACTTGCCACTATCGGCCCTAGATTGATTTAGCTCTATATTGCCTGAATATTCCCTAGTCCGAGACGTGGAGTGAGTGTCCACTCTGTCACGTTAATATCGCGCGAGAGGGTATTACGTAAGTACCAGCCATCAGCCGACGACAAATTATTGATATCCAGTCCACGCACTGCACTACTATCTGAGATGCCTATCCATTCTACGCCGGGGAGTTTGTGCGAAGAAAATTGCCCTACAAGACGGTTTCGATAAAGATAAGTGTTGTCCAACATCTTGAAGTAATACGAGGTAGTAATATTGCCTCGCAGTTTTGTAAAGTGTTCATCAACGGCTGTACTTTCGGTTTGTGCTCCGAAAAGAGACGTTCCTCTATCAATCCCAACACCTGCACTAATTACACCAGCAGACAGAATTCGTAGGTGGGAGTAGTCAAGTGATAAAACCGTAAGATCTTGAGAGTTAATATCAAACTGAATAGTTTCTGCAAAGTTTTTGGCTTGCTTATAATTGATTTGTCCACTAACCGTATTTATTTGGTTACCGTCACGGTTTATGGTTCTGTCAAGGCGCAAACCTAGCATTGAAGACCAGCCATGAAGATTAATGGTCGCGTTAGTTCCCTTACTTTCTGTAGAGTAGCCGGAATAAAAGCCATAGCTACTTAGAGTCCAGTATCCATGAGGGACAGAGTAGAGAGCTGATACCGATCGGCTATAAACCTCGGGATTGGATTCCATAGTGGTAGAGCCGCTGAAGCTAATATAGTCTGACATGCCAAATGGGCTTGAATATACAGTTAATGCACGTAATACCTCTCGCCCAGTGCTTTTTTGGCCATAGTTATCAATACTGGCACTGCTGCTCCAGCGAGAAGCTGGTGGGTTGATTAACTCGACAACCGTTCCACCACGATATTCACCAGGTAGCAAACGCATTGATACTTTATTGCTTTGCAAGCGATTGGCTTGGTCGAGACCCTGCTCTAAATCTCTTAGGTTTAGAGGCTGACCGACTAAATCAGGGAAGAGAGTATCAATGTTGACAGTGTCACTGGCGCCGATAATACCTTCGATTTCACCTTCAATAATTTCTAATCCGAGCTCACCATATACACCAGGTTGGAGAAGTACTATGCGAGCAGTGACATAGCCCTTACTAATATAAAGGCCAGTCAACTCGCGTATTAAGCGATTAACGTCTTCAGCCATGATGCAGTCACTAGCTATTGGGGTAAGTTTGGCAAAGTCTTTTGGCGATAGGAGTTTCGTCTCAGTAACATAAACACCTGTTATAGGTAAGCACTGAGAAGTTTCCTGTAATACTGGGTTTCCCTCAGCAGCGACTTCTTTAAGTCCTTCTTCCGAAGCGCCCGGTGTTGGTTTTGGCTGTAATTGTTTATTTAGTTGACGTTGGTTTTCTTGTAGCGCGCGACGGCTGTTTTGATCGACCTGAGTACTGAGCGGTTGAGTAGCTGCATGGCTTTTTACTAGCATCAGTAATGTTGCAAAAATGATCAAGCTTGCTTTGACCGAATTATGGTAATAAAAATCGCGCATACAACACCTTACAATAGTTTCTGATGGAGCCAGTAAAGTTAAATTTTTTACAGATTGATTGGTTCTACCTATTAAAGTCGCCACTAATTAATAATTTTCATTTATTGCAAGCTAACATATATATCAATAATGCAAACAAAATTATAAATGTTTATTGTTCTCAAAAAGTGAACTCTGATGTGATTTATTTATCTCTTTTGTTGTTTTTTGTTGTTTTCTATGTTTTTTGTGAATGTTTTTGTGCGAGTTATTCGTATTTTCAATTTTTTTGAGTAAAAACTTCAAAGTTAAAGGAGTAAGTACGCAGATGAGGGATGCCAAAGTGGGAACCTTTCTAATATGGCCTCACTAGTAAAATGATAAATAAGTCAAATATGACTGAACCATTCATCTTCCATTCAGCCATTGAAAGTTAGATTGAACACACTTATGACAAAGTAGGAAGTAACCATGAAAACTAAATTAATTATCTCTGTGCTGGCACTTTCGGCATCTGCCACTCTTTATGCTCAAGGTTTTGAGGGGCCGCAGAGTAATGCAGGATTCAGTGGTCCTAATCAAGGTATCTCAACTGTTCAACAAGCCAAAGAGGCGAGTGATGACACCCCAGTCACCTTAACGGGGAAAATCAAAGCTTCGTTAGGTGGGGAAATGTATACCTTCACTGATGGTACTGCGGAAATTACTGTAGAGATTGACCATGATAAATGGTTGGGTCAAAAGGCAACTCCTGAGACTCAGGTTCAGATTTCAGGTGAGGTCGATAAAAAGCTATTAGGCGCCACTAAGATTGATGTTGATGCTGTGAGAGTACTTTAAGTAGAGTAATAACAATCTCATCATACTTATTTGAACACTAAAGTAATATTTATTATCGGCGGGCAAATTATTTGTGACTTATTAAAGGTTAACGGTGAAACGCTTCATTGTTGCTAGACATAACAAATGGTTTGCTCGCAAAATATCTTACCGCATTTTATCGGTGATCACTTTACTGCTAGTTTGAAAAAGCGGGGAAGATGTATTACTAACCAAAACAAGGCAAAGACTTTGTTCAAGTTAGGATCCTCTAGTCAGTAAACCTTCGCATTGCTGCTTAGTAGGCAACGGGAACTTAGGTTCCCGTTATCTACATTTGTATTATGTTGTGCGATGGACGGACATATGTGCAAGTGTCACTAATGCTTGTTTATAGGGAGAGTCAGGTAGCACACTCAGCTCCTCGATGGCTTTGTCCGCTTCTTGATAAGCTTTCTGCCTTGTGTAGTCTAAGGCTCCTGTTTCGGTTAGTGTATCCATGATCGCATCGAGCTTCGCCATGCCATTGGCTTGTTCGATAGCTTCTCTGATCATTTCTCTTTGCTCACAGTTTCCTTTGCTCATCGCATAGATGAGAGGCAGGGTTGGTTTACCTTCAGCGAGATCGTCGCCGACATTCTTGCCCATTTCCTTTCCATCAGAGGTGTAATCCATCACATCGTCGATTAATTGGAATGCAGTGCCTAGGTATTTGCCATAATTTTTCAAGGCACTCTCTATTTCATCTGTCGCGTGATTGAGTATGGCTCCTATTTGGGTAGCCGCTTCAAACAGGCGAGCAGTTTTTGAATAGATAACCTGCATGTAACTGTCTTCGGTCGTATTTGGATCATTGCAGTTCATCAGTTGTAGTACTTCACCTTCGGCGATGATATTCACGGCATCACTCATTAATTTGAGGACACGCATAGAGCCTAACTCTGTCATCATTTGGAAAGAGCGGGTATAAATAAAATCGCCGACTAGGACGCTGGCTGCATTACCAAAGGCAGCATTTGCTGTCGCTTTACCACGCCTCATATCCGATTCATCAACCACATCAT
This sequence comes from Vibrio sp., assembly GCF_038138445.1. Taxonomy (GTDB): domain Bacteria; phylum Pseudomonadota; class Gammaproteobacteria; order Enterobacterales; family Vibrionaceae; genus Vibrio. The sequence continues at coordinate 30,079 of NZ_JAYQDQ010000028.1, read as the reverse complement.
CATGAAGTAAAGTGGCGGTATGTATAAACTCAATAAAGGCTGCGGCGGTTGTATGGTCTTGCCCTTGATAGCCTAAAGCACGGGCAGATAGCACTGCTAAAAGAGGACGAATGCGCTTGCCACCGCCACTCACAATATAAAACCCGAGCTGATTGATTAAGGAAACTTCAGAATTGAGCTGGGCCAGAATTGTTTCATTCACTTTTGCCATGTCGTCGGCAGTGAGTGTTTGGATAGTTTTAAAATCCATTGTAAATCCGAGTGAAGTTAGAATCTTTAAGGTCTTTTATTATTTTTGTTGGTGGATAATACACTAAAAAACGTTGATAAATACACGTCTAAAAGGCATGATTGCCACACTTTTATTTGGCGATTAGCTTTTCGCCAACTTTTTAAAAATATGGCTTGTCATAGGTGCATCTCTTCTGTAGAATCTGCGCCCTATTGATGATTAGTTTAGCGCACACCCATAATGCATAAAATACGCATAAGGCTGTGCGGAAAAAGCGGAGTAAGATATGTACGCTGTTTTCCAATCTGGTGGTAAACAACACCGTGTAAGCGAAGGTCAAACTCTTCGTTTAGAGAAATTAGACGTAGAAACTGGTGCAACTGTAGAGTTCGATAAAGTTCTTTTGGTTGCTAATGGTGAAGACGTTAAAGTTGGCGCTCCTCTTGTAGAGGGTGGCAAAGTAGTTGCTGAAGTTGTACAACACGGTCGTGGCGATAAAGTTAAAATCGTTAAGTTCCGTCGTCGTAAGCACTCTCGTAAGCAACAGGGTCATCGTCAGTGGTTCACTGAAGTGAAGATCACTGGTATCAACGCTTAATTGATTAGGAGAGCTTAACAATGGCACACAAAAAAGCTGGTGGTTCTACTCGTAACGGCCGCGATTCAGAAAGCAAACGCCTTGGTGTTAAACGTTTCGGTGGTGAATCTGTTCTTGCAGGTAACATCATTGTTCGTCAACGTGGCACTAAGTTCCATGCTGGTACAAACGTAGGCATTGGTAAAGACCATACTCTATTCGCTCTTACTGAAGGTAAAGTGAAGTTCGAAGTTAAAGGTCCTAAGAACCGTAAATTCGTAAGCATCGAAGCAGAGTAATTCTCGCTAAGATCAAGAATTAGGTTTCTAGCCGAATTCAAAAGCCCTGCCAGTTTGGCGGGGTTTTTTATTTATGGTGTTAGGGAGTTGATACTAAGGTTTTTTTTCTAAAGTACCTTAGTATATTTCCTGATAAGCAGAAGCAATTTGAGTGCGCACAAGCGTCCCCAGATCGTCATCTGCTAGAATTTATATCATTCATATTGGGTCTATTTGCTCTATGGATGAGGTTTGCAACACGACTACGAGATGTAGCAAGTGGGCGGAGTAAGAGATGAAATTCGTTGATGAAGCGGTAGTTAAGGTTCAAGCCGGAGACGGTGGTAACGGTGTGGTAAGTTTCTGGCGAGAGAAATTTGTTGCAAAGGGTGGCCCCGATGGTGGTGATGGTGGTGATGGTGGTGATATCTACATCCTAGCTGACGAGAACCTTAATACTTTGATTGATTACCGTTTCCAGCGCTTCTATGAAGCGGAGCGTGGAGAAAATGGTCGCGGTGGTAACTGTACTGGTAAGCGTGGTAAAGACAAGGTATTGCGTGTTCCTGTGGGTACGCGCGCCGTTGATATACATACCAATGAAATTGTTGCTGAAGTGGCGGAACACGGTAAAAAAGTGATGGTGGCTAAAGGTGGCTGGCATGGACTTGGTAACACTCGTTTCAAATCTTCCGTTAATCGCGCTCCTCGTCAAAAAACATTGGGAACCAAAGGTGAAGTCAGAGAGCTTAGATTAGAGCTGCTGCTTCTAGCCGATGTCGGTATGTTAGGTTTGCCTAATGCAGGTAAATCAACCTTTATACGTGCAGTGTCTGCCGCTAAGCCTAAGGTGGCAGACTACCCATTTACGACTTTGATTCCAAGTCTTGGTGTGGTGAGTGTTGTCCCAGAGAAAAGTTTTGTTGTTGCTGATATTCCAGGCCTTATTGAAGGTGCTGCGGATGGGGCTGGTCTTGGGATCCGTTTCTTAAAACACCTTGAGCGTTGCCGTGTTCTTTTGCATATGATCGATATTATGCCCATTGATCAATCTGATCCGGTGCAGAATGCGCTGACCATTATCGATGAGCTTGAGCAATATAGTGAGAAGTTGGCAGATAAACCACGCTGGCTGATCTTCAATAAAGTTGATCTTATGCCAGAAGAAGAAGCGGATGAAATTATCCAAAACATTCTTGACGCCTTGGGTTGGGAAGAGGATTACTACAAAATTTCAGCAGTGAATAAGCAAGGCACCAAAGAGCTTTGCTACAAGCTGGCTGACTTTATGGAGAAATTACCTCGTGAAGAAGAGCAAGTGAGCGAGGAAGAAAAAGTCGATTTCATGTGGGATGATTACCACAAAGATGCCATTGCCGGTAAAAATGTGATCACCGAAGATGACGACGATTGGGATGATTGGGACGACGAAGATGATGACGGCCATGTCGTCTACGTACGAGATTAACCTAAACTTTGTTTTCAAGCCGTTATGTCTCTGACATGGCGGCTTTTTTATGAGAACTTCCTGCCCATATGTGGTTATGATTGAATTGGTCATTGGCTTAGCGCGTGAGGGATTGTTATTCTACTACCGCAAGTCAATAAGATCAGAGTCAGTAAGAGGTAATAGCAATGATCATCAGTATGATCGCCGCAATGGCAGACAATCGTGTAATAGGTAAAGACAATCAAATGCCATGGCACTTGCCAGCGGATTTCGCATGGTTTAAACGTTGCACTATAGGCAAGCCTGTTATCATGGGTCGTAAAACATACCAATCGATTGGGCGTCCTTTGCCTGGCCGTTTAAATATTGTGATTAGTCGAGATAGTAGTCTCAAATTCGATGGCGTCACTATGGCCACTTCTATTGATGATGCATTGAGCCTTGCAGGTGATGTTGAAGAAATTATGATCATCGGCGGAGGGGCGATTTACCAAACATGCTTGGATATAGCCAGCAAACTCTATATTACTTATATCGATACTCAGGTAGAGGGTGACACTTGTTTTCCTAAGTGGAGCGAGGACTACCAAGAAACCTACTCTGAAACTTACCTAGCTGATGAGAAAAATGCTTACGATATGCGTTTTGTTATTTTGGAAAAATAACGCTCTACTGGATAACCACCTGATATCCTGCGTGAAGGATTGGTAGGCGCACTACCAATCCGTTTCAGTCCTATTTGGCTTCATTAAGTGACCAGTCATAGTCGTAACTGATCTTGCCACTTAAGGTGCCTAAATCTGACCTGTATTGACTTAAGTGGCTGATAAGCTGAGCCTTATCACCAAAATCTTCGCTAAACCAATCGTAGATGGAAGAGAGTTGGGCACCATTGTCATTGAGCAGCACCCCTTTATCACTATTGATAAAGCTTTTCGCTGCTTGTTCTAACAGTGTTTCCGTGTTGTCTGCTGTAAACGCTTTTTGCTGCAGGTTAGGGCAGCCTAAACTTGCGCAGTTTACCGCATAGTGAGTCCTAGGGTCTTGCCAGATAGGGCGCAAAATCCGGTGCTCGATATCGTTTAGTGTTAACGTTTTCCCATTGATGGTGATCACATCATCGCCCCATGGCCCAAAACTAAACAAGCCGCCAAGTTTGGTAATTGATTTGACCGGATAGTCGTCCAATATCAGCTTAACGGTAATCGCATTATACAGGTTGACCCAATAAGCATATTGCTGCGCTTTATTGAGTGAAAGTGGATCTGTTTTGGCCAATTTTTCAAGATACTTGGCAAGCACTTGCTTATCTTTTTCGCTGACAGATGAGTATTTAAATAGGGTGTAGTCGCCCTTACTGACTAAATACTGGTCGAGCAGTTGTTGCCAAGCTTGGTGATCAATAACCGCAGCATTAGACTCATTACTTTTGTTCCAATAAGGCCAAAGTTCTGATTTAGGCGCGCTAAAGGTGCTAAAAGATACGATAGCGAGAAGTAAGGGAAGAAAGAGTTTCATGTTCAGTCCTATTAATCACAGCGATAAGAGTTAAGACCGACTATCTGATTAAGAACTTTCAAAAAGAAAAAAGCTGGCGTTAACCAGCTTTTATAGACAGACGCTTACTTTAGATACGAGGGTATCTTAGTCTCATAATCAGCAATCTTGTCTTCATGTTGCAGCGTCAAACCGATATTATCGAGTCCATTTAGCAGGCAATGCCTGCGGAACTCATCAATTTCAAATGAATACTCTTTACCATTAGCTCGAACTAGATTGGCTTCTAAGTCGACCTCAACTTGCGCCCCTTTGTTTGCTTCTACGAATTGGAAAATCTCGTCGACTTGCTGCTCGGTAAGTCTCACGGGAACCATTTGGTTATTGATTGAGTTACCGTAGAATATGTCGGCAAAGCTTGGAGCTATCATAGCTTTGATACCGTAATCCGCTAGAGCCCAAGGGGCATGTTCCCGTGATGAGCCACAGCCAAAGTTTTCACGCGCCAGCAAAATTGAAGCGCCTTGATAGCGTGTTTCATTCATGACAAATTCAGGGTTTGGCTGCTCTCCCGCGTCATCCAAAAATCGCCAATCATGGAAAAGGTGTTTACCAAAACCAAGGCGAGATACCTTTTGCAGAAATTGCTTGGGGATGATCGCATCTGTGTCGACATTTGCCGCATCAAGAGGAACCACTAAGCCTGTATGTTGTTTAAAACCTGACATCTAAGATTCTCCTCAATCTAAATCACGAATATCGACAAAGTGACCTGCGATGGCCGCAGCTGCTGCCATTGCTGGGCTGACCAAATGGGTGCGGCCATCGCGCCCCTGACGACCTTCAAAGTTTCGGTTCGATGTAGACGCGCAGCGCTCCCCAGGCCCTAGACGATCGTTATTCATTGCCAGACACATAGAGCAGCCTGGAAGACGCCATTCAAAACCTGCATCTTTAAAAATAACATCCAAACCTTCTGCTTCGGCTTGTGCCTTCACTTGCTCAGAACCGGGTACAATCAATGCTTGAACGTGAGAGGCAACTTTGCGACCTTTAGCGACCGCCGCTGCAGCGCGCATGTCTTCAATGCGTGAATTAGTACAAGAGCCAACGAAGACTTTGTCAACCGGGTAGTCAGACAACGCTTTACCTGCGGTTAATCCCATATAGGCCAGTGCTTTTTCGGCAGAGGCTTTTTCAACAGGATCAGAGAAGCTGTCCGGTGTCGGAATGGGTTGGTCGACAGCAATTACTTGTCCAGGGTTTGTCCCCCAGGTAACTTGAGGTTTGATGTCGGCTGCGTTAAGCGTAACTACCGCATCAAACGTGGCATCATCATCGGTTTTAAGAGTCTTCCAGTACTCTACCGCAGCGTTAACGTCTTCGCCTTGCGGAGAGAACTTACGATCTTTGATGTATTCAAATGTTGTTTCATCGGGTGCAATTAGGCCAGCTTTAGCGCCTAATTCGATGGCCATGTTACAAACTGTCATTCGACCTTCCATGGAAAGATCTGTAATCGCTTCTCCGCAGAACTCAACCACATAACCTGTGCCGCCAGCTGCCGTGGTTTCCCCTATGATGGCCAATACTATGTCTTTTGCAGTAATACCAGGAGAAACTTTACCTTTGACCTCAATTTTCATGGTTTTGGCGCGAGCTTGCTTTAGTGTTTGAGTCGCAAGTACGTGCTCGACTTCAGACGTACCTATACCAAAAGCCAGAGAGCCAAATGCGCCATGAGTTGCGGTATGGGAATCACCACATACAATAGTCATTCCTGGGAGAGTAATGCCTAGCTCAGGCCCCATGACATGCACAATACCCTGATATTTGTGGTTAATATCATAAAGGGTTACGCCAAACTCTTTGCAGTTTTTAGAAAGCGTTTCCATTTGGATACGCGCCATTTCACCAGAGGCATTAATGTCCTTGGTTGTAGTCGAAACGTTGTGATCCATGGTGGCGAATGTTTTATTCACTTGGCGTACTTGACGTCCTTTCTCACGTAAGCCATCGAAAGCTTGAGGTGAGGTCACTTCGTGAACTAAATGTCGGTCAATATACAAAATTGGGTTTTCACCCTCTGCTGCTACGACTACGTGTGCGTCGTAGACTTTCTCGTACAGTGTTTTGCCCATCATTACTTTCCTGTTTTTGCTCCTGACAACGGCTTATCAGGAGCGAATAATTATTTTATGAATTTAAAATGTACTCAGCGATTTTGTTGCCCATCTCTGCAGTCGAGAGAGCTGGCCTGTCACCAGCTAAGTCAGCGGTTAGCTCGCCAGCGGACAGTGCTTTTGATACCGCTGACTCTATGTCTTGGGCTGCGGCTTCTTCACCTAAGCTGTATCTGAGCATAAGAGCGGCAGACAGGATTTGCGCTACAGGATTAGCAATGTTTTTACCCGCAATGTCAGGAGCACTGCCGCCAGCTGGCTCATATAAACCAAACTTACTTTCATTTAAGCTCGCTGAAGGTAGCATTCCCATCGAGCCTGTGATCATTGCGCATTCATCTGAGATAATATCGCCAAAGATGTTAGAGCAAAGCATCACATCAAATTGCGATGGGTCTTTGATTAGCTGCATGGTCGCGTTGTCGATGTACATATGAGATAGACTGACATCGGGGTAATCTTTCGCGATTTCTTCAACCACTTCGCGCCATAAGATAGAACTTTGTAGAACGTTGGCTTTATCAATGGAGCAGACTTTTTTATCGCGCAGGCGAGCCGACTCAAAAGCAATTTTAGCGATACGTTCAATCTCGAATCTATGATAAACCTCGGTATCGAAAGCTTTCTCATTGGCTCCTTCGCCTTCTCGGCCTTTGGGTTGGCCAAAGTAGATACCACCAGTTAGCTCGCGCACCACCACGATATCAAAGCCACGCTGTGAAATATCAGCGCGCAGTGGAGAAAAGCTCTCTAGACCTTGATGTATTTGAGCAGGGCGCAAGTTACAAAATAGCTGAAAGTGCTTACGCAAGGGGAGAAGAGCGCCGCGTTCAGGTTGATCGTTGGGTGGCAAATGTTCCCATTTAGGGCCTCCTACGGAACCAAACAATATTGCGTCTGAATCTTCGCAGGCTTTGATTGTACTTGCCGGAAGTGGACATCCATGATTATCGATAGCAATGCCACCGACGTCATGCTCGGAACGATGAAAACTAATCGAGTGTTTCTTCTCGATAGCATCTAGCACCTTGTTTGCCTGTGCCATTACTTCTGGTCCAATCCCGTCCCCTGATAAAACGGCGACCTTGTATGATTTGTCTGTCATGAGCTTCCTTAAATTTAATACTTATTGCTAGGAGTGACTTAGACCCCTAGATTTTATTTATACAGTTGCGATCTTTTTCTGTTTGATTTGTTCGATTTGATCCGCACGGTGGATACTGTTGATCACATGAAGTAAAGCTTGTCCTGATGCTTCTACAATATCTGTTGACATGCCAGTACCGTGATACTTACGACCTTTATAGTTGGCGATGATATCCGCTTGACCTAGACCGTCTTCACCTTCGCCTTTAGCGGTAAGGTCAAACTTGTCTAGCACGATATCATACCCAGTCACTCGGTAGATACACTGATAAAGCGCATCGACAGGGCCATTACCGACGGCGGCTTCTGATTTTTCTTCATCGCCACATTGCAATTTTATGCTAGTCGTCGCCATTACGCTGCCAGATTGAACGCTTAGGTAGTTAAGTTTGAAGAAATCATCCTCTTCGCGAAGATTAGAGAAATGCATTAAAGCTTCTAGATCATAGTCAAACACTTGTCCTTTTCGGTCAGCCAATTTCAAGAAGTCCTCATACAAAGCATCTAAATTGTATTCATCTTCTTTGTAGCCCATGCTGTCCATATGACTTTTCACTGCAGCTCGGCCACTTCGACTGGTTAGGTTTAGTGCTTGATTTTTTAGTCCAATAGACTCGGGCGTCATAATTTCATAGGTATTTTTATTTTTTAGCATCCCATCTTGGTGAATACCTGACGAGTGGCTAAATGCATTGGTTCCTACAATGGCTTTGTTGCTTTGAATTGGCATATTACAAAGCTGACTGACGAGTTTACTGGTGCGGTGAATCTCGTCATGTTTAAGACCCGTGTGAACACCAAGCAATTCTTGACGAGTTTTGATGATCATAGCAACTTCTTCTAGAGAGCAGTTACCAGCGCGCTCTCCAATACCATTAATGGTACCTTCTATTTGGCGCGCACCTGCCTGAACTGCTGCGATAGAGTTTGCCACTGACATACCCAAGTCATCATGACAGTGTACTGAAATAATGGCTTTATCAATGTTGGGGACACGGTTGAACAAGGTTTGAATAATGCCGCCAAACTCATTTGGAACTGTGTAGCCAACAGTATCGGGTATATTGATTGTGTTCGCGCCAGCATTGATTGCCGCTTCAACCATGCGGCATAAATTATCAATCGGTGTTCTGCCGGCATCTTCACAAGAAAACTCTACATCATCAGTATATTGGCGAGCGTGTTTGACAGCTTTTACCGCCATTTCTACGACGTCATCATAGCTGCGACGTAATTTGTCCTCGACATGGATGGTTGAAGTAGAAATAAAGGTGTGAATTCTAAACTGATCTGCGACTTTTAACGCTTCCGCTGCTGCATCAATATCTTTTGCGACTGCACGGGAAAGTGCACAAACTCGGCTATTTTTTATGTGTTTGGCAATCGTTTGGACGGATTCAAAATCGCCAGGAGAGGAGACTGGAAAGCCAGCTTCAATGACATCAACACCCAGCCTTTCAAGCGCGTAGGCAATCTGCAGTTTTTCTTTAACGGTCAAACTTGCTGATAACGCTTGCTCGCCATCACGTAATGTGGTGTCGAAAATAATAACCTGATCATTCATGTTTGCTTCCTTCCTGATATTTTTATGCTCACACAGTGAATCGTTTTCTTCCGGTGTCGACCTACAAAAAAGCCCGCATTTTGATGCGGGCTTTTAAATCTTGTTGTGGTTATTTTTCTTCCACAGCCTACCCGCGCGATTTGGTCACGATAAGGAGGAGGCTCAGCAGAATTGAAAAATGCTTAGACATTGTTAACAGGTCCCTGAAGGCGTTAAATTAACCACAAAATTTAGTTAACAAATTAGTACCGCACTCTGATGTAGACGTCAACCCCAAAAACAGTATTTATTTACTAACACTAAAATAAATACTTCTGAATCGCTGGATGTAAGGCTATAGGAATTAGGTTGCACCTAAGTGATAGTTTAGGTGAATGATTTACGTGTTAGGTAAACCATATAAAGAGTGTTACAAAACAATAGCCATTAGGCTTATCTACCCAACTTAGGTCTATTGAAATGTGCTTGCCAATCGAGTCTAAGTTAATTTTTTAAGCTAAACAACGCCATTTGATTTGTCAAAATACCCTTAGTCACCAAACTAAGTATTAGTGTCAGTTTTGTACTTGACGCTCTAGTTATTTTTCCTGTAAATGATTCTTTTTGTCACTTAGCACTTATTGGTCAACTTAATTAATTACTCAAAATTTCGCACTTATGCTGTTTTATGTTTTTTTATGTTTTAGTTAAATATTTGATTTTGAATGGTTTAATTATCATTCAGGTGAAAAATGCTGATTAATTATCAATCTGGTTGCCAATACATGAATGATTCGTTGATAGTAATGTTCTGCCGCGAAGTATCGGACGGGCAAATATAACGAAAAACTGGTTATCTATTCCCAACCAATATTCATTTAAAAAACATTTACATTGACGAATACAAGACAAGAGGCTTGCGTGATGATTGAGAAAAAAGAATCTATGAGTGCTATTGCCAGCTACAGAATGGAAAGTACTCTCCGTGGAGTAGATTTAAACCTTTTAACTGTATTTGATGCGGTTATGCAGGAGCAAAATATTACCCGCGCTGCACACAATTTAGGTATGTCACAACCTGCAGTGAGTAACGCTGTTGCCAGACTTAAAGTGATGTTTAATGACGAGCTATTTATGCGTCAGGGACGTGGTATTCAACCTACTCAGCGTGCGCGTTTACTATTTGGTCCGGTTCGTCAGGCACTTCAATTGATTCGTAATGAATTGCCAAGCTCGATCTTTTCACCAGAAACTTCAACTCGTTTGTTTAAACTCGCGATTTGCAGCCCTTGTGATATGCGCTTCGCTCCAAAAATCATGTCTACAATTCATGAGCAAGCACCTAATGTTCAACTTCACTTAGATGCAGAGTTCGATCGCCAGTTGGCTGAAAGAATGCGTTATCAGGAAATTGACTTTGTCGTTGATTATGCTCGCTTCGATGAGCAAGGCTTTTCTAGCACTGAAATCTTCCAAGACGAGTTGGTTGTTGTTGCGTCTAAATCACACCCTCGTATTCAACAAGGTGTGATGGCAGAGCAACTTAGAGAAGAACGTCACGCTAAGTTATCTCGTGTACACGGTCAACGAAGCTTTTCAGAGCAGGCTTATCGCGATCTCGATGTGCAGGCATACTATGAAGGGACTAGCTTGAGCAATGTGTTGTATGTAGTGGGTCAGTCTGAACTTGTTACTATCGCTCCTCGTTGGATGGTCGAAAATGCTGCTAATAAAGAGCAACTGCAAATTCTCGACTTCCCGTTTGAGAATGCTAAGATCAGTGGCTTTTTGAGCTGGCATGAATCCAGTGAGAAAGATAAAGGTCATATCTGGCTTCGTGACCAATTAATGATGATTTGTGGCGAAGTGGTTGCAAAAGCCTAATTAACTATCATTAAAAACCTTGAATGGTTAGCGCCATTCAAGGTTTTTTACATTTCAAATATCAACTTTCATTCCCCCTAGTTGCCTTTTCTTTACCTAAATGTACACTTGTGCGCTCTCAAAGCTTACATACGTAAGTGAAAGGTAGGAATATGGCTCTCATAGATTTTCATATCGTTAAAAGAATTCGTCAGCAGTTAGGTCAAAATGGTGAGCGAATCGCTCTAAAATACAAGTCGGGCGCTGTTTGGCAAGGTATTAGCTGGAGTGAGTTTGGTACTCAATTAGACAGATTATCTTCAGCATTATTGGATCATGGTATTCAGGTTCAAGATAAGATTGGTATTTTTGCCAATAATATGCCTAATTGGACTGTCGCCGATCTCGCCTCTCTTCAAATTCGCGCGGTTACGGTTCCTATATACCCAACCAATACTGCCAATCAAGCTGGCTATATTCTCGATAATGCTGATGTGCGCATCCTATTCGTGGGAGAACAATCCCAGTTTGATGCAGCGGTTAGCGTTTTTGACCAGTGCCCCAAATTGGAATTGATAGTGACCATGTCAGAAGGTATTGAGCTTGGCCAATATGGCTTTGCTTGTACTTGGCAGGAGTTTGTTGACCGTCCTCAAACCCCACAAAAAGCACAACTTCAGCAGCGTCTAGCAGAAGCAAATCTGGATGATCTACTCACCCTTATATATACATCAGGCACTACAGGGCAACCTAAGGGGGTGATGTTAGATTATCGTAACGTTGCCTCTCAACTAGAAGGTCACGATAAAAGGCTAACGCTCAGCCATAATGATGTGTCTCTGTGCTTTCTTCCTTTATCTCACGTTTTTGAGCGCGCTTGGACTTTTTATACTCTGTATCGTGGAGCGACCAATTGCTACCTGCAAGACACAATGCAAGTTCGTGAAGCTTTAAGTGATATCAAACCGACAGTTATGTGCGCTGTTCCTCGGTTTTATGAGAAAATATTCTCTGCCATTCATGACAAGGTATCAAAAGCCTCAATGACTAAAAAGCTACTATTTACTTGGGCTGTGAATATGGGAGCTAAGATGTCTTTGTGCCATCAAGAGGGTAGAACACCTTCATTTATGCTGCGAAAGTCCCATAAGCTTGCAGACAATTTAGTCTTGTCTAAGCTACGTGCTTTGCTGGGTGGCCAGATTAACTTTATGCCATGCGGCGGGGCCAAATTAGATGAAGCTATTGGTCGTTTTTTTCATGCAATTGGCATTAATATAAAGCTTGGCTATGGAATGACAGAAACCACCGCTACTGTCTCTTGTTGGGCGGATGGTTGTTTCCAGCCACAATCAATAGGCACATCCATGCCAGGCGCTGAGGTTAAAATTGGAACTAATAATGAAATTTTAGTTCGTGGGCCAATGGTGATGCGCGGTTATTACAAAATGCCCAAGGAAACGGCAGAATCATTTGATGAGTTGGGTTTTTTAAAAACTGGAGATGCGGGTCACATAGATGAAAAAGGTAATGTGTTTATTACCGACCGTATCAAAGAGCTAATGAAAACATCAGGTGGTAAATATATCGCCCCTCAGCTTGTCGAAGGGACAATCGGTAAGGATCATTTCTTTGAACAAGTGGCGATTATTGCTGATACTCGTAAGTTCGTTTCTGCGCTCATTGTGCCTTGTTTTGATAGCCTTGAAGCGTATGCGAAAGAGCTTAATATTAAGTACCAAGATCGTATTGAACTGATCAAGCATCACCAAGTTGTTGAAATGCTTGAACGTAGGGTAAATGATCTGCAAAAGGAATTAGCAAAGTTTGAGCAAGTAAAGAAATTTAAGTTGCTACCTAAAGCGTTTTCAATGGATGCTGGTGAGCTGACTCCGACACAAAAGCTTCGTCGTAAAGTCATCAACGAGAAATACCAAGATGAGATTGAAGAGATGTACCGCGATGATGTGGTAAAAAAGTAAATCTCCCAATAACGAGCGCTTTCTAATCTTAAAATCCCTCAAACTTTGTATTTGAGGGATTTTTAGTTTTGTCTTAACGCTTTTTGCTGGCTTATAAACTATTGCTCCTTCACCCAAATGTCTGTGTAAGACTTTTGGGTAAAATAATTTTGGTAAGCCATAATATAAGCTTTTTCTAAATTTTGAGTGTATCGCTCAGTATCAAATAACGGCATAGACATTCGTTGAGTAGCAAGAGTTTGCTTGATTTCTGCAAGCTTTTCAGGGCTGTTAGCGAGCTGCAAAATCACCTGCTGATATTCTTCGTTTGTATGGGTAACAAGCTCGGCTAATCCAACTGCATGCAGCAAGCTTGTCGAGACTCTGGCAGCAAAGCCTTGTCCTGATTTGGTGACGACAGGGACACCAGCCCAAAGCGCATCGCTTGCCGTTGTATGGGCGTTGACATTAAAGGTATCTAAGAAAATATCAGCATGTTGATATCTGGCTAAATGTTCCTCTTGTTGCAAAGGTTTGGCGAAGATCAAGCGTTCACTATTTATACCTCTTTGCTCGGCATGCTGCTTTAGATTTCTTTGCACATGGGGATTGTCGCTAAACAGCCAAAGAACACTTCCTTTTACGTTTTTTAATACACTCATCCAGATATCAAATTCTGTGGGAGATAGTTTATATGGGCTGTTGAAACAGCAAAATACGAGCCCTTTATCTGGTAACCCTAAATCTTGTTTATTCGATGAGCAGTGGGGGATTAGGCGATTGTTATTATTGGGTTGGTAGCTGTTGGGTAGATAAATAATATTCTCGGTATAATGAGGTCTTTGCTCTTGCGGGATAAGGTATGAATCGGCGATGAGATAGTCGATAAAATCAGCACCAGTGGTGCCAGGGTAGCCTACATGGCTGATTTGCAACGGTGCTGGCCGCTTGGCAAAAATACCCAAACGCTCATCTCGGGTATGGCCTTTGAGATCAATCGCAATATCAATCCTATCTTTTCTTGCAAGTTTTGCTATCTCTAGGTCACTTAGCTCAGCTACATCATGAAAAACATCAAATAAGTCAGGAGCTTTCTTCCTAGTACTATCACCCGTATTAGGGCCAAAAGAATAGGCGTAGACGTCGAACTTTTCTCTGTCGTGCAGTGCAAAGACTTTGGACATGAGATGCATGGTAGCGTGATCATGAAAATCAGCGCTGAAATAGCCAATACGAAGCCGACTTGGCTTTTGCTTTGGCTTGGCTATCTGTGGTAATTCGCACACTAGGTGTTTGGATTTAACGAATTGCTCAGAGCGAAGTCGATGTCTTAGTGGTGAGTCTTCAAAGGTTAGTGCTGCGAAAGGAGAGACGGCTTTACCTTGAGTGCCGAGAGTTTTAACTTTAGATATCTCTTCCTCCATGGCGGACCAGTCGCAAAGCCTTGCTTGTTGATATAGCTTTTTGAGCCTTACAGATTCCATGTGTGGGTCTAAGGTTAGAGCTTTTTGATATGCTGTTACCGCCAGCTCTGGCTTATTTTGTTTTTCAAGTACTGCTCCTAAGTTATCATAGGCTTCAACGTGGTTTGGTTTAAGTGATAAAGCCCTCATATAACATTCAGACGCTTGCTTTAGCTTGCCTTGTTCTTGAAAGATAATGCCCAAGTTATTATGTGCTTCTGCATAATCTGGATTTATTGCAAGTGCTTGCTGATAAGCTTTTACAGCGTCTTTTAGATTGCCAAGATCTCTAAGTACCACGCCCTTGTTGTTATGTGCCTCAGCATAATCAGGCTTAAGTGCTAACGCCTTTTGATAATATCCAAGTGCTTCTTGAAGTTTGCCTTTGTCTCTCAGTACGACAGCTAAATTATTATAGCCGCCAACATTTTCTGGGCATAAGGTGATCACCTTCTTAAACGCCTCAAGAGCCTGATCTATGTTTCCAGCATTTTTACTTGCAACACCTAGAATATTCCAAACCATGCTGCTATTGGGATGCTGTAGAGACAGTTCTTGGGCTTGTTTTAATACCAGATTTACTTGACCTTGATTATATTGCTCGATAAGTCTCTCGATTGTTTCATTGAGTGCTGTTTCTGAGGCCATGCTTGATTCTTCGTGGTGAGTTATCGCTTGTGCACACTCTAACATGAGACGTGATTGGATAAAGTGAACGCTTTGCCAGTGGAGTGAATAATCCATTTATTTCACAAAAATCTGCTTCCCTAAGACTAAAGGACTCGCTTCACTCAAATGTAAAATATAAAATTTTTGTCTAAATATACTTAAAGCCTGATATGACCATCTAAATACTGATAATTGATTAGCTTGATTCACTGCCCATACCTCAATCTGTAGCATCTTGTTTAAAGTGAGATCTAAATTTGATTAGATCATTGTTTAAGAAAACGTTACATTTGTTGCTCGAACTTGTTTTGTGTTACATCACAGCAAGGCATAGCCGAAAAAGTGGAAGTATTTCGATTAGGCTACGAATAAGCCCTAGACTATGTAAACCCAGCACTTATTGATTGACCTTATCAATAGGAGAGTTGGCGAGGAGAAAAATATGGCAGTAATGTTGTCCGGTGCAGAGATGGTTGTTCAATCTCTGATCGAGGAAGGTGTGGAACAAATCTTTGGTTATCCTGGTGGTTCCGTTCTAGATATTTATGATGCTCTGCACGCTAAGACAGATCAAATCAAACACGTGCTTGTTCGCCATGAACAAGCTGCGACCCACATGGCAGATGGTTATACACGCGCTACTGGTAAACCTGGCGTGGTGCTTGTATGTTCGGGACCTGGTGCAACCAATACGGTAACAGGTATTGCAACCGCCTATATGGACTCAATACCCATGATTGTTATTTCAGGTAATGTGCCTAATAACTTAATCGGTAATGATGCGTTCCAAGAGTGCGATATTGTTGGTGTGTCTCGACCTATAGTGAAACACAGCTTCTTGGTTAAAGAGGCGAAAGATATCCCGGAAACCATGAAAAAGGCGTTTTACATCGCTACAACAGGTCGCCCAGGCCCTGTGGTTATTGATTTGCCTAAAGACGTAATGAATCCGCTCAATAAACTGCCTTATGAGTATCCTGCTAACTTGTCGATGCGCTCGTATAAACCGACCACGACTGGGCACAAAGGCCAAATCAAAAAAGGCCTTAAAGCGCTGCTTGCCGCGAAAAAACCCGTTTTATATGTGGGCGGTGGAGCCGTTATATCCCAAGCTGATGAATACCTTTTACAACTATCAGAGAAGCTAAACTTACCTGTCGTTAGCACATTAATGGGGCTTGGCGCTTTTCCTGGTACACATAAAAATTCTCTTGGTATGTTGGGCATGCATGGGCTTTATGAAGCCAATATGGCCATGCACAACGCCGATCTTATTTTTGGTGTGGGAGTACGATTTGACGACAGAACCACCAATAACCTAGAAAAGTACTGCCCCAATGCCAAAGTAATGCACATAGATATCGATCCGTCTTCGATTTCTAAGAATGTGCAGGCTGATTTACCTATTGTTGGCTCGGCAGAAAAAGTCTTAGCAAGTATGTTGTCGTTGCTCGAAGAACAAGGTGCTGTCAATGATCATCAAGCTATGCAAAGCTGGTGGGATGATATTCAAACTTGGCGCGATCGTAATTGTTTGTCATATGACACCTCTTCTGAGCGTATCAAACCCCAGCAAGTCATTGAAACTCTCTATAAGCTGACCAATGGTGATGCATATGTGGCCTCTGATGTTGGTCAACACCAAATGTTTGCTGCGCTTTACTATCCGTTCAATAAATCACGCCGCTGGATAAACTCAGGAGGCCTTGGCACCATGGGTTTTGGCTTTCCAGCAGGTCTTGGTGTGAAATTTGCCAAACCGGAAGAAGAAGTGGTGGTGGTAACGGGAGATGGTAGTATCCAGATGAACATTCAGGAACTGTCGACAGCAATGCAATATGACATTCCCGTCAAGATCATTAATCTTAACAACCGCTTCCTAGGTATGGTTAAGCAGTGGCAAGATATTGTTTACCAAGGCAGACACTCGAACTCGTATATGAGCTCTGTGCCTGATTTTGTCGCAATTGCTAAAGCCTATGGACATGAGGGGATCCGGATCGAGACGCCAGATCAACTCGAATCAGGACTCAAACAAGCGTTAGAGATGAAAGACAAACTGGTATTTGTTGATATCAATATTGATGAGACTGAGCATGTATATCCAATGCAGATCAAAGGCGAGGGTATGGACAAGATGTGGTTAAGCAAGACGGAGAGAACTTAAGATGAGACACATTATTTCATTGCTAATGGAAAACCAACCGGGCGCGTTATCTCGGGTAGTGGGTCTGTTCTCACAGCGTGGCTACAACATTGAGTCTTTAACTGTATCGCCGACCGATGATGAAACCCTTTCACGCTTGAACATCACCACGATTTCAGATGACATGCAGTTAGAGCAGATTCAAAAGCAGCTCAATAAACTCATTGATGTGTTAAAAGTTCAGGAAGTCACGGAATTTGATCATGTTGAACGCGAACTCATGATGGTTAAAGTGAGAGCTAGCGGTATGGCTCGTGAAGAAGTCAAACGTACCGCCGATATTTTTCGCGGCCAGATTGTTGATGTCACCGCTTCACAATACACAGTTCAGCTAGCGGGCACCAGTGAAAAGCTTGATGCTTTTATCCAAGCCATTTCTGAAGCAACCGAAGTGATTGAAGTCGCAAGAAGCGGTGTCGTGGGTATTGCACGCGGTGAAAGGGCGCTAAAAGCGTAGAGTGCGCATTATTTAGTGAAAAGCCTTAGTAAAATTACTAAGGCTTTTTTGATCTTGTTATTGGTTTAAAAAGCTCACCGCTTTATCTGGGAAGTCAGTGAATAAACCATCGACTTTTACTTGGTTGTAGAAAATATCCATCATGCCTTCAAAGCTATCTGTGTAGGCAGGGATGCGACCAGGATCGGCGCGGAAAGTGTAGGGGTGAACGTCTAACCCAGCATCTTTCGCTTCTTTCATCATCGGTTTGATGATGATGTTATTTTTAGTGGATTTATCATCGACCAGCATAGGTTTCCATGGGCCAATGCCTTCAGCGTACTTGGCAACTTCTTTCATGGCACCGGGTTTAAACATCCAGTCGTAGCTGTAAGGTGTTGCTTTATCGCCCTGATAAACCATGGTTTCATTCCAATCTGTGTAAGCAATCAATTGAACTAGTTTGAGATCCATGTCCATTTTTGGCATCAGTTCATCATTGATACGTTTTAGCTCGTTAGCGTCAAAACATTGCAAATAGACTTTGTCATCTTGAGCGTCATAACCATATTGCTTAAGCACTTTAAGGACTGCTGAGGAGATGTCTTTACCTTCGTGGCGGTGAAACCAAGGTGCTTTGATCTCTGGGTAAATACCAATATCGTAGCCAAGTGATTTATTAAGACCTTGAATAAGATCAATTTCTTCGGCTAGCGTTGGTACGCTAAAGTCAGACTTCCACATTGGGAAACGTGTTGGATAGCCAGCGACCTTGTTACCATTGTCATCAATGTTAAAACCTTCAGTGACTTTAAGCGTTTTGATTTCTGCTAGGGTAAAGTCAATCGCGTAGTAACGACCATCTTTGCGCGCTCTGTCTGGGAACCGCTCTGCCACATCAGTGACTCTGTCTAGATAATGGTCGTGCAGCACAACCAGTTGGTCGTCTTTGGTCATGACGACGTCTTGTTCTATATAGTCAGGTTTCATCGCGTAGGCCATGGCTTTCGCTTCTAATGTGTGCTCTGGTAAGTAACCAGAAGCGCCACGGTGAGCAATAACAAGAGGTTTTGCGATAGCACCAGCAGATAAGCTTAACGCTAAGAAACTTGTTGTAAGAGAAAGGGGTTTCATTATTGTTGTCCTTGATAAAAACAAAGGCAGCTAAGCTGCCTTTCATCGAGATTTAAGCAAGCGCGGCTTTTTGTTTTTGTTCATGGTACGCCTTTTCACCTAAGAAGGCGTAAATGAGGCACACTATGGATGTAATACATGAGCCGACCAAGATGATAAAGCCACCATCCCAACCAAAATGATCGACGGTGTAGCCTAACACAGCATTTGCGGCGACGGCACCTCCTAAGTAGCCAAATAAACCTGTAAGACCTGCTGCTGTTCCTGCAGCTTTTTTCGGTGCGAGTTCAAGAGCATAAAGTCCGATTAGCATCACAGGGCCATAGATTAGGAAGCCAATGGCAACTAATGCAGCCATGTCGATGGCAGGGTTACCTGCTGGGTTAAACCAGTAGACAAGTACAGCGACAGTTACCAATACCATAAATAAAATACCAGCTGGTGCGCGTCGACCTTTGAAGAGCTTATCGGATATCCAGCCACACAATAAGGTGCCAGGAATGCCCGCCCATTCGTAAAGGAAGTAGGCCCATGATGATTTATCAACGGTAAACTCTTTAGCTTCTTTTAAGTACACTGGCGCCCAGTCCAATACGCCGTAGCGAATCAAATAGACAAAGGCGTTAGCAATCGCAATAGACCACAGCAGTTTGTTTGAGAATACATACTTAAAGAAGATTTCTTTGGCTGTCATCTCTTTTTCATGTGACTTATCGTAATCATCCGGATAGTCGTCTTTGTATTCTTCGATAGGAGGCAAGCCACAAGATTGCGGAGTATCTCGCACCGTCATCCAGATGAAAACCGCTACGAGTGTGGCAAAGAATGCTGGAACATAAAATGCAGCTTTCCAATCTTCATTGAAAGCCCAAAGCCCAAGTAGGAACATAGGACCAATCAGACCGCCGCCTACGTTGTGCGCCACATTCCACACCGAGACTATCTCGCCCCGCTCTTTACGTGACCACCAGTGAACCATAGTTCTACCGCAGGCTGGCCAGCCCATACCTTGGAACCAACCATTGAGAAACAGCAAAATAAACATGGCGGTAATGCTGCCT
Organism: Vibrio sp.; assembly: GCF_038138445.1. Taxonomy (GTDB): domain Bacteria; phylum Pseudomonadota; class Gammaproteobacteria; order Enterobacterales; family Vibrionaceae; genus Vibrio. Next base: position 10,380 of record NZ_JAYQDQ010000028.1, on the reverse strand, counting down.
GTTGCCCATGGCATAAAGCCAAAACAGAACATGACCAGTGCAGACATCAAAAGGCCACCACTTAAAAAGTAGCGCGGGTTTGAGCGATCAGACACGCTACCCATTAAGAATTTTGATAGACCATAAGCGATAGAGACAGCCGCTAAAGCGACACCAAGATCGCCTCGGCTAAAGCCTTGTTCAATCAGATAAGGCATTGCTAAACTGAAGTTTTTGCGTACTAAATAGTAGCCAGCATAGCCAACAAAAATGCCGATAAAAAGTTGCCAACGTAAGCGTGAATAAGTGCTATCTATCAACCCAGAAGTGAGCCGGTCGATATGCGCCTTAGGTTTGAAAACTCCAAACATAGGACCTCATTATATATGTGCGATGGTGATAAAAATGAAAACAGAACGAGCAAAAGTGATTTCGTTCGAAAGTGTTCGGCATTGTATGAATAATAAAAGCGATTTCTGTGATAAATACTACATAAGTGTTAAATATTGATGAAATTGAGTGATCTAATCTGGAGAACTTGGATCTGGATGCAGTAAAGCGCAATTTTTGAGCTTGTTAGGAAAAACGAATGAGGGGGAGAATAAAGCCGCCGCTTTGGGTAAGCGGCGACCAAATAGAGGTTAATGCAGAATACGAGCGCGAATGGTGCCTTCTATACTCTTGAGCTTTTTCAATGCTTCTTCTGAACGATCGCTTTCTACATCGATAACTACGTAGCCTATGTCGGCGTGAGTTTGTAAATACTGACCTGCAATATTGATGCCTTCTTCAGCGAAGATGGTGTTAATTTGGGTCAAGATACCAGGGCGGTTTTTATGGATGTGCAGTAAGCGAGAGCAATCACGGTGCTCTGGCAAGGATACTTCAGGGAAGTTAACACTTGATAGAGTTGAGCCATTATCTGAATACTTGGCAAGCTTACCTGCGACTTCAACACCAATGTTCTCTTGCGCTTCTTGGGTGGAGCCACCAACATGAGGCGTCAAAATGACGTTATCAAACTTTTGCAGCGGAGATTCAAAAGGATCGGCGTTGGTTTTTGGCTCTGTTGGGAACACATCAATGGCAGCACCGGATAAATGCCCAGACTCCATGGCCTGACACAAAGCTGGGATATCGACCACAGTGCCACGAGCCGCGTTGATAAAGATAGCGCCAGGTTTCATCAGCTCAAACTGCTCGGCGCCCATCATATTCTTGGTTCCTGCTGTTTCTGGTACATGCAAAGAAATGATGTCGCATTTATTGAGGAGCTCAGCCATGGTGTGTACTTGGGTGGCGTTACCAAGGGACAGTTTGTTTTCGATATCGTAAAAGTACACTCTCATACCTAGGTTTTCAGCTATGATGCCAAGCTGAGTACCGATATGACCATAACCTATGATCCCAAGTCTTTTTCCTCTTGCTTCGTAAGAATTTTCAGCGCTTTTCTTCCATACTCCGCGATGGGCCAGTGCATTTTTTTCTGGAATACCTCGCAGTAGAAGTAATACTTGCCCAAGCACTAATTCAGCAACACTCCTCGTGTTTGAAAAAGGTGCATTAAAAACGGGGATCCCTCGAGTTGCGGCTGCGCCGAGATCAACCTGGTTGGTGCCGATGCAAAAACAGCCTATGGCCACCAATTTCTCAGCTGCATCAATAACGGCTTGTGATAAGTTCGTGCGTGAACGAATGCCAATAAAGTGCACATCTTTTACCGCATCGAGAAGTGCCTCTTCTGAAAGAGAACCTTTGTGATACTCGATATTGGTGTAACCAGCAGCTTGTAATACTTCAACGGAAGAAGGATGAAGCCCTTCAAGAAGTAGAATCTTAATCTTATCTTTTTCCAGTGAAACTCTGGCCATAGTGTTCGTCCTTAAAAATTAAATTTGGGAGCTTAAGCTGTGCACAAGTCTTGTAACTGTATTAAAGCCAACATTACTTGAGTTTTTTTATTGACGCAAACGTTTTCGTCGCGCAGCTTCTGCTCATTAAGTTAACAAAAAAATATAGCTTTGGGTAAGAAAATAAAAGTATATGGAATAATTTTTAATAAGATAAATGAAAAAAACAGCACCTAATGGTGCTGTTTTCAATGAAGTGTCTGAAATAGAGAAAACTAACTTTCGATTTTGGCACCTTGTGGTGTGCCAGTGATCACAACATCTGCTCCTCGGTGAGCGAACAAGCCGACCGTGACAACGCCTGCAATGGCATTAACGTCGTTTTCGAATTGTTTCGCATTGGTAATGCGAAGGCCATGTACATCTAAAATGACGTTGCCGTTATCTGTTGTTACTCCTTCTCGATAAACAGGATCGCCCCCAAGTTTAACCAACTGACGAGCTACATAGGAGCGAGCCATAGGGATGACTTCTACAGGAAGTGGAAACTCACCCAGAACATCGACCGCTTTGCTACCATCAACGATACAGACAAATTTATCTGAGATAGCAGCAACAATTTTCTCTCTTGTTAAAGCGGCACCGCCACCTTTGATCATCTCGCGTGTAGGATTGATCTCATCGGCGCCGTCTACATACACATCCAAGTAGGAAACGTCATTGCAGTCAAAGATCTCAATGCCTAGGGCTTTAAGTTTTTCAGTCGAAGCTTCAGAGCTGGATACTGCGCCTTTGATATCGTCTTTGATGCTACCTAAGGCATCGATGAAGTGATTGACTGTTGAGCCTGTACCTACGCCTACTATGCTGCCTTTTTCTACGTACTTAAGTGCTGCCCAACCGGCTTCCTTTTTCATTTCATCTTGCGTCATGCCCGTCTCCTAAACTGGGTTTTAATAATGCGTCTGGAGCGCGATTATATAACCAATCTGGAGCTATTCCCAATCCCAGATCTGTTTTGGAGTGATGATTTTGGGTAAAGGCACATCCCATGACTCAACTGGCAGTTGTTCAACTTCTTGGCACTCATGAGCAAGGCCAATTGGTTTTGGCCCAGATTGAAAGTGAAACCAAGGCTCTAGCGTACGGTCATAGTAACCACCACCCATACCAAGGCGATGGCCATGCTTATCAAAAGCCACTAATGGTGTGCAGATAATATCTAACTGCTCAACCGGTATTATTTTGTTTTTTTCAAGCTTAGGCTCTGAGATGTTATAGCGGTTAGAGACCATGGACGTATTCTCGTCATAGCTAAGAAATAATAGGTGGCCAGTTGAAAAAGGATGAATGACAGGAAGGTAAACATCTTTTCCGAGCATTTGAAGCTCTTTAATAAGAAGAGAGGTTCCGACTTCACCATCGGCAGACAGATACAGTGCAATATGCTGCGCTTGCACAAGTTCAGGTAATGTTAAGAAGTGCTTTTTTAAGGCTATGGTTGCTCGACTTTGTTCTTCTTGATTCAATTGATTGCGTTTTTGACGGATGAGTTTTCGGTAGTCCTGCCGCGAAAGAGTCATAAGAATGCCACTGGTGAAGATATGTAGGGTACCCCAGAGTGCCGTTGGAGATTTGGGACCCTTGAACCAGCAGGTTCAAGGCGGATCGGCAATGGTAACCGTAGGCTTCTCGGTTCAAGCCGAGCTTGCTCAATAGCTATCAAGTACCAACCCTTAAGTATTGCTTATCGGCTCAGGGACTTAATCCCCTAACGAACACTCCAGGGTAAATTCTTATTGTTGACCTAAAAAGCTTATTGTCCTTCTAGCTTTACTTGACCAAGCGCGTCGCTCAGTAAGGTGGTCAAATGTTCCAATTTATTGGTCAACGCTTTTTTTTGCTCTACTTCTAATGTATCACGGCTTTCCAATTCATGACAGACGTTCAATGCCACAAAGGTGAGTAATTGCACTTCATTGGTGATTTTTGTTTTAGAAGTCATATCTTTTAGACGTTCGTCAAGTTGCTGAGCTGCATTACGTAGCGACTCTTCTTGCCCACTAGGGCAGTTTACACGAGTTAATTTGCCTAAAATTTCAACTTCAACTGCTTGATTACTCATAGCGACCCTGAATACGTTAGTTGGGTGTGATATGTAGATGATCACCAAGGAAGAAACTATAGAAAAAGGCTTGTTAAGATTCAAGCTTTTCCCTCTCGACAGTAAAAATTCCCGTGAAAAAATACACTAATTAACCAAATTGTATAAAAGCCACGCATAATCGACCAATCGTTCGTTTTCGCTACCTAAAGTAAATGCTAGAATCGATATTATTTACTTATTTTTGGGACGCTTGTATGAGCGAACATAAGTTGCCAGCTTATTTGACCCTGGCAAGTGAACTTCAAACCGCTGGTTTAGCGGTTAATCCTGCTGAACTGCATGGATTGCTAGCCGGTATGTTAAGTGGTGGTTTGAGCCTAACAGATAAAAGCTGGCAGCCGATGATTTTTGATTATACCAATGATGGTATGGGGTGGCCCGCCAAGCCGTTACAACTAGCCCAAAGCACATTAGATGCGACAGTTGCTGAGCTTACTAGCTCGGCTATGAATATATCTATGCTAATCCCTGATGAAGATGCGAGTGCTAGTTTGTTTGATATGGCAGACGGTGTTGCTGATTGGGTTAATCATTATATTTCTGGCCTTGGTTTAGTTGGTGCAGAGCTTAGACAAGCGTCTAAAGACAGCAAAGAAGCATTGGCAGATCTAGAAGAAATTGCCAAATTGGGTATTGACGAAGAAGATGATCTTGAAGAGCAAGCACAGTTGCTTGAGCAAGTGATCGAGCATATCAAGGTTTGTGTATTAACCATACACGCGGAGTTTGGTCAGAAACCAGAGAAACAAAAGGCCCCAACCATTCATTAATGTAGGATGTTTCATGAAGCAGTTTGATATTGTCATTGCCGGAGGTGCTATGGCGGGAATGACATTAGCGCTGACGATAAGTAAGTTATCAGAGGGTTCATTATCTATTGCTGTCGTTGAGCCCTATCAGGCTGACTATGATGCTCATCCAGGGTTTGACTCGCGCGCAATTGCCTTATCGCTAGGAACCGTCAATATTCTCAAACAGTATGATCTTTGGCAAGGCATGTCTGAATTTGCGACGCCAATAAAGCGTATCCATGTGTCCGACAGAGGTCATTCTGGAATGACGGACATTGATCACCAAGAAATATCCGTCGATGCTTTGGGATATGTTGTCGAGCTTACTGATGTAGGACGATACTATAATGATAAGGTGAGCCAGCATGATAATATACATTTGTTATGCCCTGCTCATGTTAGCCAGATAGAAAGGCTGCAGCATGAAACCCGCGTTACTTTAAATGACGGTCAATTGTTAGCCGCTAAACTTTTAGTTGCTGCCGATGGTGCTGCGTCGACTTGCTGTGAGCAATTGGGGGTTGAGTCAGAGTTGCATGATTTTGAACAAGTAGCGATTATAGCAAACGTTAAGCTTGCTCAAGCTCACCAAGGTAGAGCCTACGAACGTTTCACTTCAACAGGGCCTTTGGCACTTCTACCTATGAGTGAGCAGAGAATGTCTTTGGTGTGGTGCCTTGAACCTGATCATGCCGCGCAGCTCATGTCTCTTGATGACTCAGAATTTAAACAGGCATTGCAAGCAGCTTTTGGTTGGCGGATGGGAGAATTTCAAACTATTGGTCACAGAAGCAGTTATCCACTGCAGCAAAGTTTTCGCCAGCAAAATACGTCGCATCGAGCAGTGATAATTGGTAATGCAGCACAAACCCTTCACCCAATTGCTGGGCAAGGGTTCAATCTAGGTATTCGAGATATAGCGACATTAGCAGAATCAATAATGTCTTATATCCAAGACCCGGGTGCTTACTCTGTTTTGAGTGAGTATAAGCGCCGTCGAGAACTCGATAGGTCACTGACGGTATCACTGACCTCATCGCTGGTTCATATTTTTTCCAATGACTACTTAAGTTTTAGGCTTGCTCGTAATCTGGGGTTAGCAGCAATGGACAATGTTGCCATGCTTAAAGCTCCTCTATTAACAAGAACATTAGGTTTGGTTGCTAGATAGCAAACCTGAGTGAGGAAGGGTTCGATGATACAAAGCGTTGATATCGCAATTGTTGGTGGGGGCATGGTAGGTTTGACGCTTGCTGCTGCTTTTAAAGATACTGACTTGCGAGTGGCGGTAATTGAAAGCCAGATACCAGAGTGTGAAATCAATGATCTCCCTGATGTCCGAGTCTCTGCTCTTAGCCGCTCGAGTGAAGTTATATTGCGTAATTTGGGGGCATGGGAAGGGATAGTTCAGCGCAGGGCGTCTCCTTATTCTGCAATGGAGGTTTGGGAGCAAGATAGTTTTGCTCGTATTGAGTTTGATGCTGCGAATCTGGCTCAGCCAGATTTAGGACATATTGTGGAAAACAGGGTAATTCAATTGGCTCTTCTTGATAGGGTCAAACAAATGCCCAATGTCAGTCTGCATATGCCGGCTCAATGTCACTCTATGGCAGTGGGTGAAAGTGAAGTCTGGCTAAGTCTGGCCAATGGACAGGGGATTACGGCCAAACTTGTAGTAGGTGCAGATGGCGCTAACTCTTGGGTACGTAGACAATTGGATATTCCCCTCACTCATTGGGATTATGGCCATAGTGCGATAGTCGCTAATGTTTGGACAGCTGAAGAACATGGCAAAGTCGCACGTCAAGTGTTTACATCACAAGGTCCTCTCGCTTTTTTACCCATGAATCAGAGCAATATGAGTTCCATCGTATGGTCAACAGAGCCCGATCGTGCGGAATATTTAGTGTCAGTACCTGATCAAGAATTCAACAAAACTCTGACGGCCGAATTTGACGCAAGGTTGGGCTTGTGTGAAGTGATTGGCAAGCGTGCATCTTTCCCATTGAAAATGCGCTATGCACGAGATTTTTCAGCCGATAGAGTTGCATTGGTTGGTGATGCCGCGCACACCATTCATCCTTTGGCGGGACAAGGGGTAAATTTGGGTTTGCTTGATGCGGCTTGTCTTGCTCAAGAAGTTCAAACTAGTTGGCGCAAAGGTCATGATATTGGTAGTCGCCGCCATTTGCGTCGCTATGAACGCTGGCGAAAATCGGAAGCTGCTAAAATGATTGCATCTATGCAAGGTTTCAAAGACTTATTCTCCGGCAATAACCCTGCTAAGAAGTTAGTTCGGGGTTTAGGTATGACTTTGGTTGGTCAATTACCAGGTGCAAAAGATGAAATTATGAAGAGAGCGCTTGGGCTTAAAGGAAACTTACCTGTGTTAGCTAAGTATTTAGAGCAAGAAGTGGTTTGATGCAATGAAAAGGGCTGGTATTGACCAGCCCCTTATAAAACCTTTAGATGTATGCGCAGCGTAGTCGCATAATTTCCTGATTGACTTCCTTTACAGTTTGAAAGTGGCGTTTTTCAGCCCTTTCTGGCAATACTAACTTTCCATTATCGAATTCAAACTTTCCGACTCCACAAATATAAATCCTTCCCTTAAACAATCGACTTACATGTTTAGCAATCATACCTGGCATGTAGCGCTTAAACAGTCTCATAGAGTGATCCTTATATGTAGCAAGCACTGCAAGTGTATAACTTTCCGATCAATATTAATGTGATTATGATGGAAATATATGCAGTAAAATGAGTTTCTTCTAGGTATTTGTGCTTCGTTAAGCAAAATTACAGATAAATACCCATTTCTATGTGATGTTTTCCTTAGTTATATTCTGTCTATGGAACTCATCTCGTTATTCAGTCACGAAATAGTAGACCCGAGATTTATGACAGTTATAAGAATAGTTTAATATTTTTTTTATGTGACAATTTAGGGTAAATTTTTTGCATAAAAAAAGCCCGTATACCACGGGCAAACAGTCACAGATGCATTACATAATAGTGGAAACCCTGATATCATCAGTAGCTTCACATTGTGGTTAGAAAATAAGCCTAGAATACGTAATTAAAGGCGATTACAACGTAGAGCGCGCAGTATAAACCTAGCTACAGACTTAATTTTTACTAACCTTACTAAGTGTAATTCATGAAACAGAAAATGACTTCAAATGTCATTTAAATGAATATAAATGCCCTAACTTTGGTTTGTTATTGAGTATTGTCTCACATTTAAATGTCGGATCCTTGGTTCTTGACTGGTGCGAGTTAGACACCTGTCAGCGACAAATATCCGCCAAGAGAGGATTGCATAGGGCCAATAAATCATCTATCTGCAGTGCAATGCCAGCAAGCAGAGAGCCGCTACTTATGGTGATCTCGGTTTGTTGCATTAGAGTGCTGTCGAAAATAATAGACATGTCGCTTGGCAGTAATAGAGGGGTGACTGTACCAATTTGATAACCTGTCAGCGCTTTGATAGCCTCCTTATTAACACATGTCATGCGTCTGCAGCCTAGTAGACTCCTCACCTTTTTCGGATCAACTGAGCGATTGCCAGGGACACAAGCCAGTGCATACAAATCCCCCATATCTCGCAGAAGAATACATTTAACCATTTGCTCGGGGAAAATGCCTCTTTGCCTTGCCGCGTCTTCTATAGTGGTGGCTGGAGATTGGTGAGGGAGTAATCGAAATGAAACCCGCAGCGCACATAGGTAGCGGGTAATCTTAGTATCCAAGTTATTCGTCATTATCAAGCGAATATGGCAGTGGTTGTATTATCCAAGCCGAATCGGGCTGGCTTGTCAGACGAAGTTTTGTATCAGAGTCAAGATTATTAGGCAGAACAATAAGGCCCACAGCTTTATTGTCATTAAACTTATAGCAGGCAATTAAATGACCAGCGCTGCGCCAGTTTTCACCGACAGAACGTTCCATTTCCGTATTATCTGGTAGCGCTTCTGAGTAATCACCCGACACGATTTGCAAACAGCGTTTATTCATTCCTCGATATTTGGCTCTGGCGACAGTTTCTTGACCTGTGTAACACCCTTTGGTGAAACTAATGCCCTCTAGAGCTTGAAGGTTCAAAGCTTGTGGAATGTGTTCGTTTTGCACAGACTCGCTGACAATGGGCATTGCTGATCGAATGTCTAACAGGGTCCAAATCTCTTCAGAGACTTTCGGTGCATCAATAGACTGAAATAGTTTGCAGGCAGTGTCTTTATCGACGGCGAGTAACCATCTTTGCTCATCTATTTTGACCGCAGTACCGCCCTCTATTTGTCGAACTGAACCTTGTTGTGATGATAAGTTATTGATTGTACTAATGGCATTTTTTCCCACTAGGCCGAGTAGTACGTCGGTACTGGAAACAAACTCTACTTTAGAAAAAATGGCATACTTTTTTAGCTCAGCAAGTTCTTTTTCTATGGCTGATTTTGGTTGCAGCATCGCATAACCAGAGTTGTGGTGAAATAAGCGAAATATACTCCATGTTTTTCCTTTAGCGTCACAATGCGCGCCTAGAGTACTTTCATCTTCAGAAAGTTTGACCACGTCACATGTGACTTGACCTTGCAAGTAAGATTTTTTGTCACTACCTTCAACGGTGATCATTCCCCATGATGCCAGATAAGTTAATGACAATTCGGGAAGCGAGTCAGTGCTTGATAATGAGAGTTGATTGAAGTCGTTTTGCCAATCCATGTTCTTTAACCTGAATACAATAGTTTGTTTGCTATGTTAGCGCCGAACCGCCTTAAGAAACAAGCCTTCAACTAGTATGGGAAGTGTTATAAATCTGTTAGCTCACTCGGGATTGTGACTTAGTTAGTGGTGGTTCTATTTATTGATTGTTACACTCGCGGCAAACAACCTAAAAGGTGGAAATTGAAATTGTATACTCCGGAAGAAAAAGCGCGTATTAAGTGGGCATGTCGTCGAGGTATGTTGGAGCTTGATGTTGTCATTATGCCATTTTTTGAAGAATGCTTTGAAGAGCTTCAAGAAGAGGAACAGCGCGAGTTTGTTGCACTGCTAGAATGTGATGATCCAGATTTGTTTACTTGGATAATGGGACACGGACGTAGTGATAATTTAGCCCACGCTTCTATGATTGACAAAATCGTTGCTCACAACCTCAGTAAAGTACGTTAGGTTATTGGCCTCAACGTCATTTATTTCTTGTCAGGTTAATTTCACTATTTTGATTTTAGCCTGCAGTTTCTTTTTGGCTTCGAATCTCCCGCTGCCATTAACTCTCTATCTTACAGCTTGTGTATATAGATATCATTGTCTTTCTGGTTGGTTAGTGAATGCTCTTGAAGGTCATTTGATTATGTCCAGCTCTGGTTTGGGAGAGTTGAATGGTCGAAAAGTCATGATAAAAAAGAAAATCATGTTACTGCCGGCATTTGGTTTGTTGTTGCAATTTGATGGCGGAGAAAAGTACATTTTGTGGCGCGACAGTGTATTTGAAAAGGATTATCGGCTGTTATTGTCAATGTTCAAAAGGGAGCCATAAGGCTAATGCCGTTCACTTAAGGTGAGCGGCATTGTTTTTTCTGGGGTATCGGCT
>NZ_JAYQDQ010000027.1:0-46134 GCF_038138445.1 Vibrio sp. | reverse complement strand
CACGTACGGTTCTTAGGAGGGCGGCATCTGGTAACAGGTGTCGCCTATCCGACAGCTATATCATGCTCTGGACATACAACTGCCACCATTTCCTCATCCGATAGATAATCTGTCTCCAAATCCTCAGGGACGTCATGGCCATCAATAACCCCTATATCTAACTCACCATCCAAAAGCATTTGACGAATAGAACGGGTTCCAGCATCGACTAGCGTAATTTTTAAGTTCGGATAATGTGCTTTGAAGGCCATAAGGACTTGTGGAAAAAAATAAGAGCCCATCATACTTGGCGCTCCAAGCCTTACTTCTCCTTTTTCAAGACCTCTTAACTCATCGATAGCCAGCCTTGCATCATCAATGTGTTGCAATATGCGTTTAGCATGTTGATACAACACCTCCCCCTCATCTGTTAGTGAAACCTGTCTATCATGTCTACGAAACAGCTCAACCCCCAACTGCTGCTCAAATTTTTTTATCGACATACTTAGAGCTGGTTGAGCAATGTGAAGTTCGTGAGCCGCTTGGGTGAAATGCTTTAATTCAGCCACCGCAACAAAATGCTTTAGATGTTTCGTATCCATCACCTCTCCATAAGTAATATATATTAACTCTATATAGTTAATATATTTTATTAATCGCATTTTCACTGATATTTTGATCACAGTAATAGGTGTTTTTAGTGAGGTAGTTCATCCTATGATTGCTATTGGAACCAAGGATTATCAGCGGGTCATTATCACTCTTGCTCTCGGCTCTTTCGTGGTTTTTTGTAACCTATACCTATTCCAGCCGATGCTGCCTCATATGGCGCAGCATTTCTCCGTGACGGAAACTCAAATTAATTGGTTATTCGCCGCCACAACACTTGTCTTATCCGTTAGTTTGGTACCTTGGGCGGTGGCATCAGAATCCATTGGCCGCAAGAAAGTCATGATATTGGGTCTGCTTGCCATGCCCCTCGTCTCGATAGGCATGTTGCTACTACCATCTCTAACTGGTCTGGTAGTCATGAGAGCGCTAATGGGTATAGCAATCGCTGCTTTTGCATCCGTCGCGGTGGCCTACATGGCGGAAGAACTCTCTACTACTGCTTTTAATCAGGCGATTGGTGGATATATAGCGGCAAACTCTCTTGGTGGTATTAGTGGCCGAGTTATTGGTGGGGTGCTTACCGACTCCTTGGGTTGGGAACAAGCGGTAATGACTATGGCAGCTATTACACTCATTGGTGCTCTGCTGGTGATGATCTTTCTGCCCAAACAAAAGCATTTTAGTCCTCAACGTGGTTTGTTGAGGTATCACAACCGCGCGGTAATCAAGCACCTAAAAAATAAAACCCTTATGCTCGCTATGCTAATTGGCGGTGTAAATTTTGCTCTATTTGTCAATCTCTACTCGGTTATGGGGTTTCGTTTGGTCGAAGCTCCGCATTTTCTTCCGATCGGATTAGCTTCATTGATCTTCCTCTGTTATCTACCTGGGACGATAAGCTCTAAGCTCACTTCCATCTGGTGCCTTCGTTACTGCCCTATCAGTGGAATGATGATTGGTACAGCAATCAGCTTTATTGGTATGATCGTCGCCTACTTTGAAAGCATACCGCTGATGATTATTGGGCTCTGCTTCATTAGTTTTGGAGCATTCTTCACCCACACCTTAGCCTATTCTTGGGTGAGCCAGAAAGCCACAAATGCCAAAGCAACAGCGACGGCTTTATATCTAGTCCATTATTATGTCGGTGGAAGCTTAGGCGGCTTCTTACTTATCTATTGTTGGCAACATGGCGGTTGGTTGATGGTCATGGGAGGAGGTTTACTTCTCTACCTCACTATATTTGCACTTTGCCACCAACTAAAAAAAGGCTCTATTACTGGTTCCAGAACCGTTCATTTTAACCGCTTACAGCAATGAGCTGAATCTGCTATTCTTAGCTACCAAAATAAGTTCACTACTACAATGATACCTACAGATTCAAATCTTATTACTCAGCAAGTAAATCAGTGGCTCAATGATGTCGTTATTGGCCTCAACTTATGCCCCTTTGCCGCTAAGCCGCAGCGCAATAATCAAATTAAAATATTCGTTAGCCAAGCTAGAGAAGAACAAAACCTTTTGGAGGACATACTGACCCAATTAGTGGAGCTGGAGCAGAAATCAGCAGAGGAGTTAGAAACAACGCTTGTTGTAGTCCCTAATATGCTTAGCGATTTCGATGACTACAATCTATTCATTGATTGGGTTGAAGCTCTTATTCGTCAGCAAAAATGGCAAGGTGTTTTCCAACTCGCCACCTTCCACCCTAACTATTGCTTCGCTGACACAGAACCAGAAGATGCAGAAAATTTAACCAACCGCTCGCCATATCCTATCTTCCATCTTATTCGGGAAGACAGCATGGAAAAAGTGCTCAAACACTACCCAAATCCTGAATCAATTCCTGATACAAATATTCAAAGAGTGGAGAATCTCTCTCAAGCCGAACGGATTAAACTATTTCCATATTTATTTAGATAAGTCTGGGGTATATGTGCTCTAGTGACACTAAACATTAAGATAAAATTTGGCTTTAGTTTGTGACGGTTATAATTCGATCGCGGCCCTGCTTTTTCGCTTCGTAAAGAGCAGTGTCAGCGCGGTCAATGAAGTACTCAAGTAGAGTTCTTTTACACTCAAGATCTTTCTTTTTAGCAAAGTCAAAGTGACAAACACCAATCGATATCGTAATTGGATCTCTGTCTAATACAACTTCAGAAACAGATTGATGGAGATTTTTAAATATTTGCTCTCTCTCATCAACACTGCGCTCAGGCAGCCACACGACAAATTCCTCTCCACCGAAACGAGCAATAAAATCTGAATCTGCCAGCCTTGATTTCAACGCTTGAGCGGTTTTTTTTAAAACATCATCGCCTATTTGATGCCCATATTTGTCATTAACCTGCTTGAAGTGATCAATATCTAAGACTGCTATAGAGCCCTTACCATCTGCCAAAAGCAGTTGTTCAATATCAGCGTGTATCGTCCTAAACATATTATGCCGATTAGCCACACCAGTAAGGGCGTCGTGATAAGCCTGATATTCAAGCTTATTATTAAGCTCTATCAAACGCTCTTCCTGTTTACGCCGAATCAACTCAACCTCTACCCATGAAGCCATAAGCTTAAGCGTATCAATGTCGGTATCAGCAAAACTTCTGGGGTAAGGTGTCGCAGAAGAAAAGTTCAGGGTACCAAATACCTCATCGTCATAAAATATGGGTATACCAATATATGATTCAAGTCCAAACGCAGCATAAGCTGGATGCTTAGCATACCTATCGTCATTTCCCATATTTTCAATCGCAACAGGACCAAAAGAACTACAGGTAATTTGGCAATAGGTAGCATCATAATCAAATGTATCACCGGAGTTGAGCTCTACACCCTCAGGCGTTACACAGTAGAGTACTGTGTACACGTCCTTTTCAACACGCGACAATATACCAATATCTAGGTCAAAACGTTCTAAGCCAAGCATAATGAGTTGGGTGATTTGAATATCAAAACCTTTCTGGTAGTCATTGGTGATCTGGTACAAACGTCGGATTAGTGTTTCGCTAGTTGCTACCATCTCAATCCCTATTTTGGTTAGATGCGACGTATCTTTATTAACCTCATTACCAATAGATTAGCATATGCTATTCTTCTTGGTATGGCCATTACGCTATTTATGTGAGGCTTTAATGGCACCTTTACTGGCGCTTTGATACTATGGAGGAAATTTTTCGTATTTTGGTTTTATCATGCGCTTATCTAAACTTACTCAAGACATTTTCGATCATCTCTATCGTGATATTACGGAGTTTCGTACTACTTTTGACTTACCCGTTGATAGCCCTGATACCTTAGATTCCCAAGCCGATATATTGCATACCTCTCTTGCCATTGAGGAACTGACCGAGCTGGCAGAAGCAGATAACAAAACTGAGCAGGCCGACGCTATTGTCGATAGCGTTTATGTGTTGATGGGGCGTTTAGTACACTTAGGCAATGAAACGATAGAGTCCAACCTTGCTATTACATATCTCATCGACCTGTTGTTCAACGTCGCCGAAAACCGTGGTATTAATTTTATTTCATGTTGGGACGAAGTCCACTCTAGCAATATGAGCAAAGTTTGCCGCAGTGAACAAGAATATTCTGATACCGAGTCTCATTATGCTAAGCAAGGTATTAAATTGATGGCAGTTCAAAAAGGCGATTACATCATTGCTAAATGTGCCGAAGATTTTGTGTCTGATTCAAAGACAATACGCCAAGGTAAAGTGTTAAAGTCTGTCTACTATCGTCCAGCAGACTTAGCGCCACTAACTGCATAACATACGCTTCAAGCTACCCTAATATTCTCCTTCAAAACATACTGGGGTAGCTTAAGTTAATTAAGTGAAAACCAAGACTGATTGGCCATTAACCTCAGTTTTTTCCACACTAGTTTTAAATACCCGAGACAGCTCATTAGGATTACATACATGCTCTACTGGGCCATACGCTTGCATCACTCCATTCTCAAGTAACAAGGCATAGTCTGCGTTTCTTATTGTGCGATTAAGATCGTGATTGGACATAATGACCGATATTCCCATATCCGCCACCTTACGAATTAATCTATACAGGAAAACCTCTTGTCCAATATCAAGCGCAGCAGCGGGTTCATCGAGTATAAGTAGCCTGGCATTAGGATTGAGTGATGGCCAGATCTGAAGGCATATCGCACACAGCCTTACTCGCTGCCACTCGCCGCCAGATAATTCATGTATTGAACGATGCAATTTATCTGAGATTTGAAGCAGTTCTGTTAGCTCTTGAATAACAGACTCAGCAGTCTTTGTAACAATCTGATGAGCCTGCGGAAGCGATAATGATAGATAAAATGACACATCGAGATTAAATGCTGGGCGATCATGCTGGCTTAAAAATGCACGGCTCATGGCCAAGGTGTCTAGCGAACTTGATCCTACATTGAGATCATCAATAAATGCATCACCATCAAAATCCAATAGTCCAGCGACAGAGGCTAATAAAGTGCTTTTACCACTTCCATTTGGCCCAATAACATGCAGAACTTCCCCTCTACTCAGACCAAAAGACAAGGGTAAAAGACGGGTATCTAGAGATAAATGATCAATGCGAATCATGATGCTTTACCAGTATCCAAATAAATATTGGCGCACCGATACTTGTGGTGACCACCCCCAAAGGAAGCTCAGCTGAGTTTAAAGCGGTACGAGCAATAATATCAGCACACACCACTAATACCGCGCCCATAATTGCAGATATCGGTAACAAATATCGATTTTGTGCACCTAATGTCAATCTAACCATATGGGGGACAATCAAGCCCACGAAACCAATAACTCCGCCTAATGCTACAGCACCACCGACTAAAACTGATACCGAAAGAATAAGCTTCCAACGAATGGTATAAACATCTACCCCAAGCTGTTTAGCATGCTGTTCCCCCATCATGAGCTTATCTAGTACTCGACCTTGAATACACAACCAAACTAAGACAGGTAACAAAAATAAAGTAAGCAGATGGTGATACCAACTGGCACCACCAATTCCCCCCATAAGCCAATACATAAGTTGGCGTAAGCTCAAATCATCACTAAAGTAAAACGCCCAAGTGACGATAGCACCAGTGAGAATACCTAGCGTAACACCAACCAACAATAAACGCGTTGTGGTGAGCTTCATGACTGTCGCGACAGAGACCAAAAATATCGTAAACAACAAAGCACCAATAATTGCGGCAATCATAAAACCAATCGGTGTCGCCCATGCTGGCCAAAGAAAAAGAAGAAGAACCATGACAACGCTTGCTCCACCAGATACTCCTAAGACTCCAGGTTCAGCAAGAACGTTACCTAATAGCACTTGTAGAACTCCACCTGAAACCGCGAGAGCACTGCCAATAACCATTGCAGCAAGCAACCTAGGAAACCTCAATTCAGTAATGAGCTGCGTTTGAATAGTCGTTAAATGTGAAAACGGTGAAATAAAGATATCACCAACCATAAGATGGACAGCAGACACAGCAACAAGGATGGCTAAAGACACCAAGGTGAAGCGCTTCCAGCGAATATGTTGATGGTTAAGAAGTTGGCTTAAGTGCATTAGATTCAAGCTTTAAGAGCCAGTATGGCTGAGTATATACAATAATCGCTCAACCATACCCTGACAAAAGCAAAATAGAAAGCACGTGTTGAAACCTAGACATCAATCGTAGACAAGCTGACCAGATTCAAAGCGTGTTTTGACTGGGCAAACCATAAGAGCAGCTCTTTGGCCAATAGCCACATGTCGATTAGGAAAAACTATCGCTTCACCTTCATTTTTAGCCATAAGCGGTTTATCGCCGTCATGACCAAATACCTCTCCATGTTTAAACGCAGTAAAGTTCGCCACATCGTCATCGAAAAGAAATTTAAAGTCATCATTAAGTCGAACGATAGTCCGACTCACTCGGTACATAACTGGCTGACGTGGCAAGTGCTCTGATTCACTTGAGGCTATCAAATCACGTGTCGCCAACTCAAATGCGGCCAGTTTATTAAGGTCATTATCGCCAATGCGAGACACCTTTCCTAATTCTACCGTAAGCGCCTGCGCTGCATAATTCTCTGCACTATACCAACTGAAGGTACTCGATGGTGCATTTGAAAACATCATGGCATCCAAGTGGGCGTTCGCAGAAAAATCCATCAGTGCTTTACTTCGAACTGGATAACGTGTTTTGGGGCTTACACCGAAGGTATAATGCTTGGAAGAACGGATAGCACAGTGTAAATCTAAGTGCCAACGTTTGTCTTGCGGTGTATTTTGGTAAAAAGAGGCCACAACTTGTTTTAAATTCTCAGCAATTACTTGCTCTTTTGTTGCTGGGTGTTCTTTATCGTCAAACAAACGATTGAGATTCATCTCAATAAAGCGGGTATGTTTATTGGTCGACTCAGGATGAGCCACGATAAACAATAAGCGTTCTTTAACTGGCTGAAACCCTGTTTGAATATCTGAAACAATTTTATCAACGAGCTCCATAGGCGCAGTTTCATTGCCGTGGATACCACAAGACATAATAATATGTTTACTGTTTGCATCTAATTCAGATGGAATGACCTCTAAAACCCCGCGCTCATGGAGTTTAAACAAGGTGCCGTTAGCAACCGTCATCTCACCCGCTAACATGGGTTGGTCTAGATCTAGGCTGTCAAAAAGAAAAGATTGGCGAAAGAGGTTTTTCGTCATGCGCTACTCCTTTATTGCACAGCGAGCATGTTAATAAATTGTTGAATAAAATTATGTTGACATGATCTCAGTTATAGAGAGAAAAGTCATATTTATTAATAAAATTGTGCCGTATCACCGTATGTCACTCGGCACAAAGTAAATGAAGAGCTAGCGACTCTCACCGATAAACCTTACAAATCGGGCGAAGAACCAGCTTATTGTTAATAATATCACATTTATAGTGAATGAAACTCCACTGTAAAAAATTGAGACTATCTCTCATTATTTTGAACACAACTGCATAATATACATACTAAAAGATGAAAAAATAGACATTATTATCATTATGATAATCAAATTGACGACAAAATTAAGACCTTATTGAGTTTTTTGCTATCGTTTGAGATGGATACAAGCTCATAATGCTGTAACCTATTGAAATTTATAATACGACTTATTTGATGGCACAAAGCCTGCCTAATCCGCAGAGCAAAGTTTGTTCGTACATGGAGGTTTGTATGTTTGCCAATCAAAAACCGAAGAGACAGAAACACCCAAAACCAACTTCTAAAACACCAAAACGTATTCCATTCTCACTCATATAACGACTGAAGTATTTAAAGGCCTCGATAGCCGAGGCCTAAAAAACTCTCAACCTCAAATATGGATCACAGATTTTTATCTCATGTTGATAGATTCTCTACCCATCAAAAAGGTTGTTGAGGACATAGTCATTGTCTAAAGAAAAAGAGCACGCAATAATGATAGCTGGGGCAACTGGTTTGATTGGCACCGAATTGATCAAGCAGATGCTCGAAGCGGCTCCAATCACACATATCTATGCCTTGAGTCGACGATCCCTGCCATTTTTTCACCCAAAACTTGAAGTGATAAAAGATCCCCAGTTGCAAGTAAAAAATTGGCAACCCGAAAATCCATCACCAAAATACGGTTTCATTTGTCTTGGCACAACTATAAAGCAAGCTGGCTCCAAAAAAGAACTAGAACGTATCGACTATCATTTGGTCTGTGAAGTCGCCCAAACCATGAAACTTTTAGGGGCCACACAGATTGCTGTGACTTCAAGCTACGGCGCCTCTCCACACGCTATTTCTCACTACTTACGTTGTAAGGGGAAAATGGAAATGGCAATTGAACGTATGGGATTTAACCATGTAACCTTTGTTAGGCCTGGGCCTCTGGTTGGGTTAAGAGACACGCCGCGAAAAGACGAAGCTGTTATTCAATTAGTCCTCAAATCAATACGTCCATTGATGTTTGGCAAACTGGCTAAACTGATTCCGATTCAAGCAAGTGAAGTTGCTAAAGCAATGCAATATAGTGTCTTTTCTGATTCCAAGCCTAAGATACGAACACTCGACAGCATTCAAATACGAAGCCTCATCAATCAATATCAATAAATAAAAGCTGGTTAGATTGTACAAAAAAGTACTCTTCTGACTGGTTAATAACTTATTGTTATATGTCATACCCAATATTCATTTCATTGCGACTTGGCAATTCATTATCGTTGATTACAGCATCAAATGTTGTCATCAATTTCTTAAATAAAGGCTACCTTCTATGTCACTCGAATCTATCGCTTCTTTGGCGATATTTGTCGCGATTCTTGTATTTATTATGCGACAGCAAAACAAAGAAAACAGTTTGTCTCGATTAGTTTTACTTGGTTTAGTCACAGGTAGTGTGTTTGGACTTGTACTCCAGATTACCTTTGGCCAAGAGGTTCATGTAATCAACCAAACACTTGAATGGATTAATATTGTCGGCAGCGGCTATGTTAGTTTATTAAAAATGGTTGTCATGCCACTTGTGCTTGTGTCCATGATATCCGCAGTCGTTAAGTTAGAAAATGGCGGCTCACTCGGAAAGATTTCTGGCTTAGCCATCTCAATATTACTCGCTACCACCGCGATTTCGGCATTAGTTGGTATCATGATTACACAAGCTTTTGGACTAACAGCACAAGGTTTAGTCGAGGGAGCCAGAGAAACTGCCCGTATTGCTGTTCTGGAAAACAGGGCTGGCGCCGTTAGTGATCTTACTATCCCACAAATGTTAATTAGCTTTATCCCAACCAACCCATTTGCCGATCTTACAGGAGCACGTTCGACATCCATTATTGCAGTCGTCATATTCGGGGTTCTTACTGGTATTGCTGCACGTAAAGTCATGATCGAAAAACAGGAACTTGAAGGACCGATAAGCTTATTTGTTGATGCCACTCAGTCTATCGTCATGCGACTTGTAAAAATGATTATGGCACTCACGCCATACGGAATTGCGGCATTGATGGCAAAAGTCGTGGCCACCTCAAGTGCCAATGATATTCTTAACTTACTTGGCTTTATCATAGCGTCTTACGTGGCAATAGCACTTATGTTCGTTGTTCATGGAGTTCTGGTTTCTTTCGTGGGCGTAAGCCCCAAAAGTTATTTTCAGAAGATATGGCCTGTCCTTACTTTTGCCTTCACTTCAAGAAGTTCAGCAGCAACGATTCCACTTAACGTAGAAGCGCAAATCAACAAGCTGA
Organism: Vibrio sp.; assembly: GCF_038138445.1. Classification (GTDB taxonomy): domain Bacteria; phylum Pseudomonadota; class Gammaproteobacteria; order Enterobacterales; family Vibrionaceae; genus Vibrio. Next base: position 36,311 of record NZ_JAYQDQ010000027.1, on the reverse strand, counting down.
ACGTTCCACCAGCGATTGCTAATCTATCTGCATCATTCGGAGCTACCATAGGGCAAAACGGTTGTGCCGGTATCTACCCTGCCATGCTTGCAGTTATGGTCGCACCAACTGTAGGCATTGATCCTACAGATATACACTTTATTTTATCTCTTATCGCGATCATCGTAATCAGTTCATTTGGGATAGCTGGTGTTGGTGGCGGTGCTACCTTTGCTGCACTCATAGTGTTACCAGCTATGGGGCTTCCTGTCACCATCGCGGCCCTACTTATTTCCATCGAGCCACTCATCGATATGGCACGTACAGCTCTGAATGTCTCTGGCACCATAACAGCCGGAACCATTACCAGTCGGCTGATTGGAAAAGACACCACCGATGATGAAGGGCTAGAAACCCAACAAGCCTAGTTTAATCTTCCTAAGCCTCAAACTCAGTGTTCGGGGGCTTTTTTGTCACTCGCACCTGTCGATTAAGGTGACTTGTTTGGCATCCATATGATGCCTAATTCTTCAATTTGGCCTATCCTCGATACAAGAGCCCTTAACTTAGCGCCTAACGATACTGTGTATTATGCTCCGAACGCTTTATGTAACAGCATTAGTATTACTGTCCTTTGTCTCGCGAGCAGGTCTACCTTTATACGACCCTTGGGGAGAGCTTAAGTTTATGACTGAGGAATACCCGCCTCTAAACTTCACTGATGATAATGGTCGTTTAACTGGACTGTCTGTCGAGGTCTTATTAGGGGCAGCTAGGCACGCTAAATCAGGGCTTAGCAGAGAAGACATTCTAGTATTACCTTGGGCAAGAGCTTACAAAGATACACTAAGACGAAAAGGCAGCATACTATTTGCAACATCACGCAAACCTGAAAGAGAATCTTTGTTTTTGTGGGTAGGCCCTATATCCAAAGGGACACCTTCTTTTCTTATTGCGAGAAAAACCAGCAGCATAAATATCATCTCAGATGCCGACCTATCCAAATACCGTATTGGAGTGATCAGGGGAGACAGCTTAGAAAAACGCGTCGAAAAACTGAAAGTTCCAGAAGCAAACATCATACGTTCGCACGATGCCGCGCTACTAGCTCAGCAACTTGTAAAAGGGCGCATCGATCTCTGGGCTACAAATTGGAAAGGCGCTGAAGCACAATTAAAAGAACTCAATGTTTCCCTCAGCCTGATTGAGTCCGTATATCAGTTCAAATTTAATGATAACTATTTCGCGGTAAACAAAACCACACCGATCGAGGTCGTCAACCAAATGCAAGCCGCGCTAGATGAATTTAAAAAAACACCTGAATATCAAGCATTGGTTGATAAATTTAAGTAATTATCTAAATTCAATTAATCCCCTCCTGACTGAGAAAACTGCTTCCTTCACTTACCAACTGATATACAATGTCCATGGTGAAAAATCACAAATACAGAGCAATAAGCCAATGAGTAACAAAGAACAACCAACATTTTTCTTTTTTGACTATGAGACATGGGGAACCAGCCCAGCGCTCGATAGGCCATGCCAGTTTGCAGGCGTGCGAACTGATATGGACTTCAATATTGTTGGTGAGCCTCTGGTTATTTACTGTCAGCCTCCTTCAGATTATTTGCCTTCACCGGAAGCAGCCTTAATCACTGGTATTACGCCACAAACTGCCGTTCAACATGGTTTGCCTGAACCAGAGTTTATTGCTCAAATTCACCGTCAGCTATCGGCTCCCAATACGACTAGCTTGGGTTATAACAATATTCGATTTGATGATGAAGTTACTCGCTATACCTGTTACCGTAACTTCATCGATCCTTATGCTTGGAGCTGGCAAAACGGCAATTCACGTTGGGACTTACTTGATGTTATGCGTGCCTGCCATGCCCTTAGACCAGAAGGTATCAACTGGCCAGAAAATGACGAGGGTTTTACTAGCTTTAAACTCGAACACCTTTCTGTTGCTAACGGCATAGAACACGAAAACGCCCACGATGCAATGGCTGACGTTATCGCGACCATTGAAATGGCCAAAAAGCTACAAGCCGCCCAACCCAAGCTGTTTGATTACTTTTTAAACATGCGTCATAAACGTAAGCTCAATGAGCTGGTTGACATTGTTAATATGACGCCATTGATGCATGTGTCTGGAATGTTAGGGCGCGAGTGTCAATATACAAGTTGGGTTGTGCCATTAGCATGGCACCCAACTAATCAAAATGCAGTGATTGTGATCGACTTAGCTAAAGATCCTCAGCCACTTTTTGAGCTTGATACCGAGCAGCTAAATCAGCGACTATATACTAAGCACTCAGAGCTCGGCCCAGATGAGCTCCCTGTACCCATTAAACTGATACACCTAAACAAATGCCCTATTCTTGCACCAGCAAAAACACTAACGGCTGAGAACGCAGAAATCATAGGGATCAACCGTGAACAGTGCCTGAAAAATCTTGAACTTATCAAGCAAAATCCTGAGATTAGAGAGAAACTTGTTGCGCTTTATTCAGAAGAACGAAAGTACGAAGCAAGTCACAACGTAGATTCGCAGCTATATGATGGTTTTTTCTCTCCTGCAGACCGCAGCTCAATGAATATTATTAAAGAGGCAGACGCAGAGAAATTGGCTTCGTTAGACATCTCTTTTAACGATCAACGTATTGCCCCACTCTTGTTTCGCTACCGAGCAAGAAACTTCCCTTCCACTCTGAGTGAAAGTGAACAACGTCGATGGGCAAGCCATTGCCAAGACTATTTTGGCAGTCACATTGAAGACTACATGCTCAATTTGGAAAACTTAGTTCACGAATATGAAGATGACGAAAGCAAACTTGTTATTTTAAAATCTATCTATAAATATGTTGAGAAGTTAGTCTCGTAAAGCACTTACTATCTGAACCCTAACGAAATGCAGGCCATTACACTATTACAATCACTCAGGCATGCAAAATCAGCACATACACTAGACAACAGCCTCTAGTGCATTTGTGTTTATAGTTAAGTTGTAATTGTTAGGCGGAACTCATCATGACAGCAACAATTCTCAAATATGTCGTCTCTATGGGGTTGATCTTTCTGTGCTTGCTCATAGGTAATGGGGTTCAATCCCTGCTTGGTACTTCCATACCCAGTAGCATTATAGGCATGCTAATTCTTTTTGTACTTCTCAGTAGTGGAATAGTTCCCTCTGAATGGGTGCGCCCTAGCGCCACTTTGTTCATTCGCTATATGGTGCTGCTATTTGTCCCAGTAAGTGTTGGTTTGATGGAGCATTTCGATGTGCTTTATGCCAATGCATTTCCTGTACTCGCCAGTGTTATTGGCGGCAGTTTTATTGTACTCATCACATTAGGCTTGATGCTTGATCGCATGCTCAAAGAGGGCAACAAATAATGTGGTTAATCTTAACCTTGGCCGTATTTTTCTCAGCCCGATGGATTAGCCAAAAGGTAAGAAATCCATTGATGAACCCACTATTGATCAGTCTTGTTGTCATCATACCTTGCCTCATTTATTTCAATGTGCCTTTTGATACTTACTATGAAGGTAATCAATGGATTAACTATCTACTTCAACCTGCTGTGGTGGCACTCGCTTACCCTTTATATGAGCAGCTACCTCAGATACGTTCTAATTGGCGTATTATTATGCTGTCATGTGTTGTAGGCAGCCTTATGTCTATGTTTACGACCACGCTTATTGCTTCCTACCTGAAAGCTGATCTGAGTCTAGTTGCCAGCCTACTTGGCAAATCAGTCACCACCCCGATCGCAATGGAAATTTCAAGCCATCTCGGCGGAGAGCCATCTATTGCTGCTATCTTGGTTATGTTGGCGGGTTTATTTGGGGCAATTTGTGCTTATCCCATCTATGGTCTGCTTAATATTACTCACCCTATTGCAAAAGGGTTGACAATGGGTACTGTATCTCATGCACTTGGAACAGCCACCTGTGCCGAAAAAAATGGTCAAGACGCCGCTTTTAGTTCCCTAGCCTTGGTTCTATCGGGTGTTATCACGTCAATTATTTCACCGTTATTTTTTGCGCTTGCGATCTGGCTAGCGGCATAGATTTAGCCATAAGGATTTAAATTTCGTTAATTTTGATATGAATTACCATTTACATCTACGCAATCGTTACCCTGTGTGAGATCACTCAAATAGTGCAATTTTCATTTAAATTACATCAACAAAAGTGACTATTGTCACAGTAAAATTTCCCTTGTAACATAAAATGATCTACCGCATCAAAATTGGCCACTCTTTAAAAAGATCTTGTGGCACTTAGATGTTCAACAATGTCACAACAAGGATTTACAATGAGAAGCCGCCTTGAACATGCACTCGCAGAAACATCAGCGAACATTGCAGACTTCCTATCTCCTATTTTATTAGCGGATGACTTTGATGCCACTTTATCAAAAGAGCAATATTTAAAGCTTTTGGATTTATCGGGACTCCCTGATCAAGACTTGAGAGTTGCCTTGCTCCCTTTCGCCGCAGCCTATGCGTATGCTTCTATCTCAAATTTTTATGTCGGTGCTATTGCGCGAGGATTATCTGGACGTTTGTACTTCGGCGCAAACCTTGAGATAGCTGGAACTCAACTTGGTCAGACAGTGCATGCAGAGCAATCTGCAATCAGCCATGCTTGGATGAAGGGAGAACAGGGTATTTTAGATATTACGATCAACTTTAGTCCTTGTGGACATTGTCGCCAGTTTATGAACGAGCTAATCACCGCTGATAGGCTCATGATTCAGCTACCGGCCTTGAGTGAGAAACCACTCCAAAACTATTTGCCAGATTCTTTTGGTCCCGCAGATCTTGGCGTGACTTCTGGTTTAATGGCTGACACTGATCACCAACTTGTATCTGAACACAATGATGAAATGATTGCATCGGCGGTTGCTGCGCTAAATAAAAGCTACGCACCTTACACAAACAACCATAGCGGAGTAAGTATTAAAGTTAAGGATGGCAAAATTTATCAAGGTGCTTACGCTGAAAATGCCGCATTCAATCCTAGCCTACCTCCGCTGCAAGTCGCGCTTTGTCAAATCCTTCTGGATGGGAAATCATTCAATCAGATAGAATCTGTAGCATTAGCAGAAAAGTTAACAGGTGCATGTAGCCACCTAGATACAACACAATCTACTTTAGAAACCATCAATCCCGATATCCCTCTTAGCTATTTAGCTATTTGATAACCAATTGGGTAAAGGTGGTTACAAAAACGCCTTTACCTAATTAATCAAACATCAAAAAACGACCTAGCATCAATCTCCAAATCACATGGTGCTATTGCCTTTTCAATCTTGTAACGTTTGTCTTTTAAATCAACAAACTTAACATCGATAAACCTTTTATACTTGCGCGAGTAAAAGCACTTTACTTCTGGCTTTAAGGGTTCACTTATATTTGATGTCCAAACAATTCCTACTTTTCCATCGTTTAACTCAACAATGGCTCCAACTGGGTATACTCCGACACAATTTATGAACTTATAAACTAAATCTTTGTCGAGATGAAAAGGTGTCAAAGAGAGTAAAACCTTGAACGCATCAGCCGAGCTCATCCCTTCTTTATAACAGCGATCTGCTGTCAGCGCGTCATAAATATCAACAATACAACTCATACGCCCATGCAATGGGATTTCATCCCCCTTAAGTCCATTAGGATAGCCTTTTCCATCAAGCTTTTCGTGGTGCATCAAACATACATCACGACTTATAGGGCTAATACCTGACACTTCAGAAATAATTTGCTCCGCATACACTTGGTGCAATTTCATATGTTCAAACTCTTCTGGTGTCAGTTTTCCTTTCTTGTGTAAGACCTTATCATCGACTTTTATTTTACCGACATCATGGATAATACCACCTATTGCCATGTCCTTAAGCATATCACTTGGCAAACCTAAGAATTTGCCAAATGTAACGAGCAAAGTCGCAACATTGACCGAGTGTTCAAGTAGATATTCATCCTTGTTTCTTAAAGCCGACACACAATGAAGGGCATCCGTATCATCAAGGGCTTCACTTATCAAATCTTCTGCCCAGCGTTCAAGATCAGGGACAATAAGCGCTGTATCATCGAAGGTTTCATGTAGAAGCTTGTTAGCTAATTCTCTTGCATCACGTATTATCTTTACGGCTGTTGACTGTCTCACCTTACGACTCGAGAGCTTACGTTTAACTGTCGTCACCATACGCGGAGTGTTATCAGACAAGCCATCTGCAACAGGGTTAAAAACACTACCCTCTATAGAAAGACTCTGATCTACCCAGGCGAATTTAATTCCGCTACTTTCTAGCTGCTTAATCGCTTTCTTGGACGACACCCTCCCCGCATTGGCTAGATGTACACGCTCACTATCCTCAATCGCTGTAACAAACATCCCAACAGTAAGCGTATTGATAGGTATTTTTATCGAGTTGTCTGGATCAAACTTCATCTAATCACTTCACCAGTTGATAATAATGATATAAATGTAATTTAAATTATAAACTCAATTTATTTCACTCACTGGAAAGTTATGGTGATCCAAGTAAAGATGTTCGGTTAACTTCCGTACATTAAGGGAATTAGGCAGTCGAATGAGTCAGAATCTCATCCTCGCGGCAACTCAACAAACACCTGTCTGTTGAGTTTCAATTGGATTATAGATACCTGTTATTCAATGGTGCTACATAAACATGTAGCTGTCCCAAAATCAGCAAATCGGCTGGTGAACTGTGTTCCATTAGGCTTGGTATCATCATAGTTAACTTTGAGCACTCTGGGCTCACCCGTGGATGCATCAATTAAGCTGATCGACTGATCTGAGTTAATTGTAAGCAATACATCATTGGTAAACTTATTAGGCTCTTCCCAGTACCACACTTGAGTATTAGGTGCATAATCATCACTACACTGGTCACTAAGCCTAAGTTGTTCCTCTTCTGTATCCAAACAAAGATCCAGATTTGCAACACTGCGATAACGTTTCTCTTGATCATAAACAAAGGCTTGTAACTTACTGCCTTCTACACACGGCTTGAACGATAACTGATAATTTGGTTCTGCTGTTAAGCACATTGCCTCATCTTGACTCAAATACACCGACTTAATTGTTACAGCGTCACTCCCTAAGAACCATGGACTATCCCAGTCGACCAATATAGTAAACTCATCACCGTAATCTCGCTGTTCAAAATTTCGATCTTCTCGCCAACTAGGGAGTCTTCCTGATGAGTACAATTCATTAGAAATGATGTACCTTCTACCCAGAAACATTCGATTTTGACCAAACAAAGCGAGCGTACTTATCTTTGAGCGAATACTGATTGTTGAGAAACCAGTTACCTGAGGTTTAGCCGCTATTTTGGCAACAAAGTCTGGACGTAGTCCTTGTAAAGAAAGAGGGTTTCTATCCTTAAGCTTATTGAAGTTCCATGGCTTATCCATTGACGTTGCCCAATCCCAACACCAACCATCTGCAGTACCTAAACTACAAAAGCCTTCTTCAGGCTCCAAATGAGAGCCATAAGTATTATTGAGATATTTAAGTTGATAGCCATCTCGGTGAGCTTCGGTTTTTAACCCAAATTGCTTACTACTATTAATTTGATATTTATTCGTAAGGCGATATTCAATATTTTGAATTGGTAGTTTTGGAGCAAGGCCCAAACCAAGCTTAATAGAAGAAGTGGTTTCTTTCTCAATCCGAGTATCTGTTTGGTCTTGCATCTTAGGCTCAAGATCATTAAGGTAAATATCACCATTATCTAAACGTTGACTTTCGTTAAGTCTAATATCAATGCTCGCTGAATCTATATACTCACGATAAACATAACTAGTGTGACTATTTTTTTTCCAAGAAGCATAAACATCTTCTTCATTACCCATATTAATTCCAGCACCCTCATCTAAGATGATTTCAACAAACTTGTCTTTATCACCAAACTTATAAAAATACGGAGATTTTCTATAGTATCTGACTTTAAATTTTAAGTTTGTATTACCTCTGCCATCTCTACCAATAGAGAATCTACGATGAAAAGCGAATTCAATAACCTGTGAATTATTAATGTTTGTACTGGCTCGCTCAGCTTTTAATAGCTTGTGTTCCCTTTGATTAACAATACTACTAATATAATCTAAATCTCTTTCTTCCATTATATATATTTGACGAAGACTTATGTTTTTGGGGCTAGTGATTAAGGTATAGGGAGAGCTAAAACCAATACCTAGGATCTTGTTGGTAAACACTTGCCTTTCATTAGAAGAAATGTTGACTAAATCGAGGAAATAATAGCTACATTGATCTGGATACTCACTTTCATATCCAAATAGAGTGCACCTCTCTATATCAAGACTACTCTTATCGTCTTGAGAATGAACCTGGTGAGTAGAAAACACTAACATAATTAGTATAATAAGTCGGCTAAGATATTTAATCATTATTGTTTTCTCTAATATATATTTCTGTGTTACTCAAAAATATACTTGGAGAAAACATCCATCAACAATTATTTAACATCTCAGATCACATATGAACAAATCTATATTATTATAAAAATATAGATTGTTATTTACAATAAACAATATAAGGAATTGTATATACTTTATTCTACTTAACAAAAACACTCTATTTAATTAATAGTTAGACGAAATTTATCGCTACGCATAGTTGAATATTTTGGTTTAACGATATTTAACTTTTTAAGAATGGAATCTTCAAATGAGTCATGGAGTTATATGACTCATTTGATAAAAATCTCATATTTAACTTTCTATTAAATACACTTCTTCAGCAAACCTAGAAAGTCCATGTTTCACAACTCGTGGGTGTGTTAACTCAGCTTCATCTCGGTGAAGCTTTGAGATTTTAAATTCTGAAAACAGTCTTTTTACCTCATGTTCTGTGACTGAAAATGGTGGGCCCGCCATTTCTTCCTGTTGGTATTCGGTAGTAATCAGTAGTAGACGCCCTCCGACTTTAAGTAGGCCTTTTATCCGCTCAGCGTACTCAAGCCTCATTGATTCAGGTAGGGCTACCAAAGCTGCACGATCATAAACTATATCAGCTGGCTCTATCGGGGCAGTAAAAATGTCACCGGTATAAATGGATAGCTCATCAAACTGATATAAATCGTGCTGACCATTGACTGACGTCACCATAGGTGTATAGAAATGCTCTGCAAAAAAAGAACGAACTGCAATTTCACTTAATTCAACACCCTGAATATGTGTATGTTTAGTTGCAAGCCAGACTAAATCTTCAGATTTACCACACAAAGGCACAAACACTCGATCAGATCGAATTGGCTTAGTCATAGGCCAAAATTCGACAAGCAACGGATTGACATCTTCCAGATGAAAACCAATTTTATTTGCTGCCCATCGACTATGCCAAAACTCTGGATCTTTCATCCTCTTCCCTCTTGTGATTTTCAACTTCCCTAGCCTATCTGAAACTCTTAAACAGTGGTATCTCTTTTACTGCATCATCTGTTCAGATTAGGTTCAGGTTAGATGATTATACTTGCAGTACTTTAAGTGAAACATGTGGATGTAACTAAATCATATTTAATGAGATTTACTTCAAACAATTGAACTAATGAGTTTTTCATAGGTTGTTTTTTCTAACTCTCACCGCATGTAAATATATGAGATAAGTACTTCTTGGCAACATTAACCTTTTGCATTCCCTTATGTCCAAGTAGCTACCAATCTAAGGAGAGTCAATGAGCTTATTTCTGCGAACAACTGCACTGATGCTTTTAATGCTCAGCCGTGCACCCGCCTTCGCTGCCGTTCAAGCCGAATCCAACGTAGAGGGAAATTGCTCAACTGATCAAAACCAGGTTTGCTCTAAAGCGTTCAAGCATAACCTAAGTGGTTTGTATGGTATTCAAACTACGTCAGCCACTCCAATCCAACCATACTGTGATTTCGATGTGCTTTATAGCAAGGCACACCAAGCTCAAGCTGAACTTGAAATGATTTGTAAAAGCGCTGCCATGCTGACATCTACACAAGCCTATTTCTCAGGGGTTAAGTCTTCTGAGCGGGCAAGTGAAAAGATAACCTATGAACTCAACGGACAAGTAGAGCGAATCACAGATCTTGCCCGAGCAACCTTAGTGGCCGATGATATTGAAGGTTTGATGTCTCTTTATGAGGTACTTCACCGCGAAACAACCATAGTCAAAACTAAAAACCGATTCAAAAAGCCAACTGCATCAGGCTATCGCGACCTAAACATACTCGTTCAATTACCTAAAACCAACCTGATTGCTGAAGTACAATTGCACCTAAAAGCGATTGCTGATGTAAAGAATGGTCCAGAGCATGACCTTTATGAAAGTATCCAAAGGATTGAACGTCAAGCGACGCTTCAAAATCGTACCCCAAGTGAATTCGAACTAGCTCAAATTCGCTCAATGAGAAAAGAGTCTAAAGCACTTTATCAAAACGCTTGGCAGCCATATATCACTACTCATCTAAGCGCTGCTTAATTTAGTCAATACACTGTATTTTAGTTGTTAAAAAAGGAACAATACATGACACCGCAACAGGAAGCATTTCTTAGGCAATACTTATCATCTCTTCCAAACAACCAACGTGAAACAATCACAGACACCATTGCTGAACATTTTTGTGCTGATGAGTACAACGCAGATCTGTGTGCAAAACTCATCAACCAAGGCATAAAAAGAGCATCATGTAGCCTTAAAGAAGCATACGATATCGAAAATGAACCCCTACCAAAAGTAGGGAGGTTGGGTATTGTGTTAAATTGGCACCAAGAGCCAGTTTGCATTATCAAACTAACCGACGTTTCTATTTGTCCTTTCAATCAAGTGACGGAAGAGTTTGCGCGCCTTGAGGGTGAAGGAGATTTAAGTTACCAATGGTGGCATGATGCACATGTTAAGTTTTTCACAGACTATGCTAAAGAAGTAGGAGCTAGCTTTACGCCAGAATCAGACCTTATATTAGAGCGCTTTGAAAAAGTGTATCCACTGTGAAGCAGACTATAGACCTACCGTTAAAGCGCAAAGTTAATTAGCTTTACTTATAAATCACTATCTAAGAATAATAACAGATCGATCAACTAAGCAAACGTCAGCAAGCTGCACTAACCTTATATAAGTCGAATAAGAATTAGAATAGGTTATATGAATGGCATAAAGACGTTTTGCTTTTTTCTTCTTGCAATACCGCTGTATTCTGGATATGCGTCAACAAACGATGATTATGGCCCAATACAAAGTTACACTCAGTCTCCGTTTCATACTAACAGCCTCTCTCCGCAAATTCGGTCGGGCTTTTCAATGGACAAAAGCCAAGTGGAGTTGTTCGGAACTGGAACCATCTCAAGTATCTGGGCAGTAACACCAAAGTACAAACTCGATTATTACCAAAATCAAATAGCGATTGGTGGCAAGTGGCAACCTCATCAAAATTGGCAGTTTGAAATGAATTACCGATGGAACTATGCCGGAAATAACCACCTTGATCGCCTTACTATTTCGTTTCATGACTGGTTCAATATTGACCAGAATGGACGTGACGATGCAGACAATGATCAATTTATTATTGATATACCAGAGTATGGGATAGAGCTGGAGAACTTTCGTGGCGAGAGCCTAAGTCATGCTCTAACTAGCTATTTACAATATCAAATTACCGCGAAAGAGCATCATGGGCTTTCTGTGGGGGTATCGCTGTATTACAACAATACACATCACGGCATTTTCTCATCTTCAGAATTTGAGCAAGCCATCCAACTGAACTATGGATATCGCCGAGAAAAACACTCTCTGGATGCCATATTCGCATTTACATACCGAAATACACCAACTGTGTTCAAAGAAATGCCCTATAGGCCAAGCACCTGGACTATTGGAGCCAGCTATCGATATAAGATATTCGAAAAGCACCACTTGATTGGACAACTTGCGATACATGAAAGTGTATCAAGTGGTGACGATGAGTTTTCAAAACCCTCAACTGAGTTTACCTTTGGCTATCGTTACCAAATGGACAACTCCTCACTAGAATTTACAGCGATTGAAAATATGTTCAATGCAGATAACAGTACCGATATCGCATTCGGTATTGGATATCGACACCGCTTTGGGTCCCAAGACAACAATAAATCGGAACACCCTTAAACTGATAGTATTTGATTTACAGCTGAGAGTATCTCTGAGTCGTTTGCATTTTGATTTAGTGAAAAAGAAATATACTGATCACCACGAAAACTTAACGAACGATCAACCTCAGCCAAGCAGTGGATAGTATTCACATCCAGAATAAAGGACAGTTCAATTTCCTTTTGGTTAATCATGCCGCTATTTCTAAATTCAATTTCTTGGTAGCAACCTGATTTCGAGGAAAAATTACCACCATCCAAATACCCTTTTTCAACATCTGCTTTTACCATGGTAAACCCCGAATTCTCGATAGTAGAGATGAGCTTATCTACAACTGGTAAAGGCTTGATCTCAACAAAGTCTCGATCTTTAGGGTCAATAGCAAAGTCAATATCAAGACTGGTTTCAAGCCAAACATGGCATTGATTGTTTACTGTATTCAGAGATGTGATGGGTGTTTCAGGATCAAGCTTGAACTGAAATGGTACTTGCCTATTTTCACTAGCATGAATTGTAAATGGCTGCACAGCCTGCAATGAGCCTAAGGTGAAGTGCTGGTAACTCGTGCCTTCTTCACCTTCTACTTTAACTTCTGTGCAAAGTTTTAAATTAATTGCATCAACCTGTTGATCAACGTCCCCACCTTGGATGTGCACTGTCCCAGTTAGAGTATCGCCTTGTATATATGACATACTATCAAGAACTGTATCGACCTTTGCAGCACCAATACCTAATGATGCTTTTAACTGACCAAACATGGTTTTTCCTTTTTATGATAATGTTTATATTGGATTATCATGTTTAAAATCTTTACCGCAAGTGATTTATTTAACCAATATATCAAAACAGAAAACAATTCATTTAACCAATCCATTGGCGAATAAATAATAACCAGTGTTGCAATTAACTCAAAAATAAATCAATATTTGTATAGTCAAATAAAGTTAAACTTAAAGATAATGAATCAGTCACCTTTATACCTTCAAATAAAGCAATACATTAGTGATAAAATTGAGTCTGCGCAGTGGCCTGTTGGACATCGTATTCCAACAGAGCTAGAGCTGACTGAGCAATTCAGTGTTAGTCGTATGACAGTAAATAAAGCTATACGCGATCTGGTAGCAGAAGGTAAGTTGCAGAGAAAACCTAGACTTGGTACCTTCGTTTGCACCTCTGACGATAAAGCCGAATCACCTTTACTCGATATCCAAAATATCGCAGAGGAAGTCAAGCTCCGAGGTAAAACATACTCTAGTAAGGTGCTTCAACAAATCGCCTTACGCGCGGATGACTCCGTTGCAACAAAGCTTGGCGTCATGTTAAACAGTCCCGTTTTTTATAGTGAGATTATTCATTTAGAAGACGATTCACCAATTCAATACGAGCTTCGTTGGGTCAACAGCATATATGTCCCTGAATATCTTGATCAAGATTTTACCCAAATCACACCCAACCAGTATCTTTCCGATAACTGTCCATTAAATGCAATAGAGCACACTGTTGAAGCAATAGCGGCATGTGATCATGTCCGAAGTGCTTTAAAGATGGGGCTCAATGAGCCCTGCTTACTGCTTAATAGAAGAACTTGGAGTGATAACAGACTCGTCAGCTCCGCACTTTTATATCATCCTGGAACTCGCTATAAATTAAGTTCAAAGGTTCTTCTGACTTAACAAATTAAAAATCTTTTGATCACATTTTTCCAATAATCTTCTTGATCAAATTATCGTCCCGAACATATATTTGTATATACATTTAAATATATGGACGATAATATAATGCATGGTAACTCAACATCTCACGACCAACATCAAGAGTTGTTACTCACTAACGCTAGACTAGTTACCATGATACCGGGCGAACAAGGCTACTCTGTTTCTCAACCCACAACGTTATGCATTAGGTCGGGTAAACTGAATGCGTTAACTAACGGGCTTCCCTCCAACATCAAAACTTACGACTGTGGTAGCAAACTCGTTACTCCTGGCTTTATCGATTGCCATACTCACCTTGTTTATGCAGGAAATCGAGCAAACGAATTTGAAATGCGCTTAAACGGTGTTCCCTACTCAGACATAGCAAAACAAGGCGGTGGAATTCTTTCAACGGTCAAAGCAACTCGAAGTGCCACCCTAGAAGAATTAGTTGAGTATGCTTTGCCTCGTCTCGATGGACTAATACGTTCTGGCGTAACCACTGTTGAAGTAAAATCTGGCTATGGACTGACGTTAACAGATGAAATAAAGATGCTGCGTGCAGCAAAAGCATTACAAAATCATCGTAAGGTTAACATTGTCACCACCTTACTCGCTGCTCATGCGATTCCGCCAGAATATCTGGGTAAAGCCGACGATTATATCCAACTCATATGCCAAGAAATCATCCCATTAGTTGCACAAGAAAAGCTTGCATCTAGTGTCGATGTTTTCTGTGAGTCTATTGGCTTTAATTTGGAACAAACCGAAAAAGTGTTTATCGCAGCTAAACAGCATGGTTTAGATGTCAAAGGTCATACTGAGCAACTATCAAATCTAGGTGGAACAGCCTTAACAGCTAAATATAAAGGGCTATCAGTTGATCATATTGAATATTTAGATGAAGAAGGGGTTAACATACTTGCAAACTCTGACACTGTGGCAACCCTATTACCCGGCGCTTTTTACTTTTTGAGAGAAACTCAACTGCCTCCAATTGCGCTTTTGCGTCAACATAAAATCCCAATGGCAATTGCTACGGATGTGAATCCAGGCACCTCACCTTTCTCAGATTTGACTATGATGATGAATATGGGGTGTACATTTTTCGGGCTAACACCTGAAGAAACGCTGCGCGGAGTAACCTGTAATGCAGCAAAAGCACTTGGGCTTGGAGACGTTAAAGGCCAGATCCGTGATGGATTTGATGCAGACCTCGCCATTTGGGATGTGGAACATCCCGCAGATTTTAGCTATCAACAAGGAATAGCAAGACTGTCAGCTCGAGTCATTAATGGAGAAGTTGATCATGTCTAATCTACCAATAACAAATCAAGAGTTTCATTGGCAAGGTCGCCATGACCAAGAGGATGGTGCTTTAGGCAAACGTGTTCACCACATTATCAAACAGCTGCAAGTCAAAGATTTAGAGCCCTACCGTAATGCTGTGAGTATATTAGGATTTGCATGTGATGCCGGTGTTGCTCGCAATAAAGGGCGTATCGGCGCCCGCAAAGCTCCAGATTTAATTCGACGTGCATTAGCCAATATGGCATGGCACAAAGAGAGTGCGGTGATCGATCTTGGTAACATAGTGTGTGAAGATGATTTACTAGAACAATATCAATCAGAATGTGCTGATGTCATTGCTGCGGCCCTGCGTTCCACCCCAGTAATTACTTTAGGTGGCGGTCATGAAGTTGCGTGGGCATCATTTTTGGGACTTGCTCGCTACTTTGAGTACCTTAATCCAGCCAAAGCCCCCAAGATTGGAATTATCAACTTCGACGCGCACTTCGATTTGAGGGCTTTCGAAAGTAATAACGCTGAAGTCAAGCCAAGCTCTGGTTCTCCATTTAATCAGATTCATGATTATTGCCTAAAAAATAATTGGCCATTCCATTATGCGTGTTTGGGTGTTAGCCGTGCGAGTAATACTCAAGCCCTATTTGAAAGAGCCAAAGATCTCAACGTATGGTTTGTCGAAGATAAAGACTTAGCACACCTCAACCACATATATCACCTTACCCAGTTGCAGCATTTTATCGACAAATGTGACTATATCTATCTTACGATCGATCTTGATGTATTCCCTGCAGCAACAGCTCCAGGGGTTAGTGCACCTGCAGCCAGAGGCGTTAGTATGGATACCATGGCTCTGTTCCTCGACAGAATCTTACACTATAAACAAAAATTAGTTATTGCCGATATTGCTGAATACAACCCTACTTATGATGTCGACAGCCAAACTGCTCGCCTTGCAGCACGACTTTGCTGGGACATAGCTAACGCTTTTTCTGAAAAATAATCAATAGATACATAGCGGGTGATGTACACAGAAGCACTGCTTTTGTGTCAGCCGCGTACAAATAAATAAAGTGAAACACAAGGAATTACCTCATGACGGAACGTCAATCAGAAGATATACGCCTCGATACTAACCGTACCATCCGAGCCCCACATGGGACCAAACTCAGAGCAAAGTCATGGTTAACTGAAGCACCACTTCGTATGTTAATGAACAATCTCGATCCTGAGGTTGCAGAGCACCCTCACGCGCTGGTTGTGTATGGTGGAATCGGACGGGCAGCTCGCAATTGGGAGTGTTTCGATAAAATCGTAGAAGTACTTGAAAGGCTAGAAGAAGATCAAACTTTATTAGTTCAATCAGGTAAACCTGTAGGAGTATTTCCAACCCACAAAAATGCACCCAGAGTATTGATAGCTAACTCTAATCTCGTTCCTCATTGGGCTAATTGGGAACATTTTAATGAGTTGGATAAACAAGGTCTCATGATGTACGGCCAAATGACAGCAGGAAGCTGGATTTATATCGGTTCACAAGGCATTGTCCAAGGCACATACGAAACCTTTGTTTCAGTGGCGAAAAAGCATTTCGGCGGCGAAGCAAAAAATCGTTGGGTCCTAACAGGTGGTCTTGGTGGAATGGGAGGAGCACAACCTCTTGCTGCTACCATGGCTGGCTTCTCGATGATTGCCGTAGAATGTGATGAATCACGCATAGACTACCGCCTGCGTACTGGTTACGTCGATAAGAAAGCGACAAGTTTAGATGAGGCTCTTGCAATTATTTATGAATCAGAACATCCAATTTCTGTGGGCTTGCATGCCAATGCAGCCGATGTATTTCCAGAACTTGTTGAGCGTAACATCACACCAGATGTTGTCACTGATCAGACATCTGCTCATGACCCATTGAACGGATACTTACCCATAGGCTGGTCGATGAGCCACGCAGCAGAAATGCGCCTAAAAGACCAAGCAACTGTGGTCAAAGCGGCCAAAGAGTCCATGGCTATCCAAGTTAGGGCTATGCTAGAGCTTCAGGAACGTGGAGCAGCAACGCTTGATTATGGCAATAACATTCGTCAAATGGCTCTTGAGGAAGGCGTCGAGAATGCCTTTGACTTTCCTGGCTTCGTTCCCGCTTACATTCGACCGCTATTTTGTGAAGGCATTGGGCCATTCCGCTGGGCTGCCCTTTCAGGAGATCCTGAAGATATCTACAAAACTGATCAGAAGGTAAAAGAGCTGATTCCCGACAACCCTCACCTACATAATTGGTTAGATATGGCCAGAGAGCGTATTCAGTTCCAAGGCTTGCCTGCTCGGATTTGTTGGGTAGGTTTAAAGGACCGAGAACGTTTAGGCCAAGCCTTTAATGAAATGGTGAAAAACGGCGAGCTTAAAGCACCGATCGTAATTGGCAGGGACCACCTTGACTCTGGTTCAGTTGCAAGCCCTAACAGAGAAACTGAAGGCATGATGGATGGCTCAGATGCTGTATCAGATTGGCCTCTACTTAATGCTCTTCTTAATACTGCTGGTGGCGCTACATGGGTTTCTCTTCACCATGGTGGAGGCGTGGGCATGGGCTTTTCACAACATTCCGGAATGGTGATCTGCTGTGACGGAACTGACGATGCGTCTCAACGCATTGCGCGTGTTCTACACAATGACCCAGCAACGGGAGTCATGCGCCATGCCGATGCAGGCTACGACATTGCCAAACAATGCGCAGCACAGCAAGGGTTAGACCTTCCGATGCTTAATGAAGAGTTGAGCAAACTCAAATAATAAAGGTGAACCAAGGAAATATCAGAATGTTTAATTTAACGCTAAAACCAGGCAGCATTAGCTTAAAACAACTGCGCCATGTAAGTCGGTCATCACTAAAACTTTCTCTCGATCCAGAAGCAATTCCCGCAATTGAAGAAAGCACCAAGATCGTTGAGCAAGTCATTGCAGAAAACCGCACTGTTTATGGCATAAATACTGGTTTTGGGCTTCTTGCCAATACTCGTATTGCTACCGAAGACCTTGAAACCCTTCAAAAAAGTATTGTTCTTTCGCACGCAGCTGGCATAGGTGAATTGATGTCGGATGAAACAGTGCGTCTAATGATGGTATTAAAAGTCAATAGTCTCGCACGCGGTTTCTCTGGGATACGTTTATCTGTCATACAAGCCTTGATAGACCTAATCAATGCCGAAGTCTACCCTTGTGTACCACAAAAAGGATCTGTCGGAGCTTCTGGCGACCTCGCACCTCTGGCTCATATGAGCACAGTATTACTAGGAGAAGGTCAAGCCCGTCATAAAGGCACAATTATTTCGGGGCTGGAGGCAATGAAAATTGCAGGACTCGAACCTATAACCTTAGCACCGAAGGAAGGGCTAGCATTACTTAATGGGACTCAAGCTTCAACCGCTTTCGCATTAGAAGGACTGTTTGCTGCCGAAGATTTATTTGCATCTGCAACCACATGTGGTGCTATGTCTGTTGAGGCAGCATTGGGTAGCCGTCGACCTTTTGATCCACGTATTCATAGAGTTCGCGGGCATCGCGGCCAAATGGATGCTGCACTTTCATACCGTGAATTATTAGATGTGAGTAGCGAAATTGGTGACTCACATACAGGTTGTGAGAAGGTACAAGACCCCTATTCACTTCGTTGTCAACCACAAGTCATGGGAGCATGCCTACAGCAGATCCGTAATGCTGCCGACGTTCTAGAAGTTGAAGCCAATGCAGTATCAGACAACCCTCTGGTTTTTGCTGATGACGGTGATATTATCTCTGGAGGCAACTTTCATGCAGAACCTGTAGCTATGGCTGCCGATAATCTCGCTCTTGCAATCGCAGAGATGGGCAGTTTATCTGAGAGACGTATGGCGCTGCTCATCGATAGTGCTTTGAGCAAACTACCTCCTTTTCTCGTCGATAATGGTGGCGTTAACTCTGGCTTTATGATTGCTCAAGTCACATCAGCTGCTTTAGCCAGTGAAAATAAAGCACTTGCTCACCCTGCATCTGTGGATAGCCTACCCACTTCCGCCAATCAAGAAGATCATGTTTCTATGGCTACCTTTGCTGGTAGACGATTGGGTGATATGGCTGAAAACACACGTGGTATATTGGCCGTTGAATATCTTGCAGCAGCTCAAGGGCTCGACTTTAGAGCACCGAATAAATCATCGGCAAAAGTAGAGGAAGCCAAGCAAATATTGCGAGAAAAAGTGTCTTTCTATGATAAGGATCGCTATTTTGCACCAGATATAGAGCAAGCGAACAATCTACTTTTACTCGCTGTTCACAATGATCTTCTACCCGAAAAAATCTTACCTAGCGTTTGATTAATAATAAGTGAGTATTCGGCTGAGCTATTTGCTCAGCCGATTTTGGTTATAAGCAGCGTAATCCTGAACGAGAACGAAGCACGACCTCCTCGCCATTATAGCTGTCATAAACGTGAATATCTGGCTCTGCACTAACGTACTTAGCTGGATTTTTCACTTCCCTCAGTTTTATGTAGTTTTTCGTCGGAGACACTTTTTCTATTGCCTCAACACGAAAATACGTATTGGGCTTAGCTAAAATTTCCGCTTCATAATCTTTAAAGGTGTACGCATTAACTGCCCGACCTGATGATTTAAGCTCTATTTTAAACTGCGCAATAGAACGCTCTTGAGATGCCCCTGTTGAGGCGAAAGTACGGGCGACACTCGGTATCGTTGACGTCGACAAAAACGCCTTTTCATAGAGGATATCCCCCACATTCAACTTCTCTAACAGGCTATTTTTTATTGATGAACCTCGATAGACAGTCCCTTTATAGTTAGGAAGCTTGTTTAAAGCGCTACGTATATTTGACACACTCGATTTAATCGCATCATCAAACATTGGACCTAAATAACGTTCTGGCTCACCCGCTCTCATATATTCATTAATAACATCGTAATCAACGCGGCCATAACGCTCAATTGCTTTATATTCACCTGGCAGCATCTTTCTTTCCGCTCTTGCATTATGAGCTGTAGACCACTGCATTAAATCTTCAGCTTGCTGCGCTTCCTCTTGAGACGTTAGCCTACGTCCTTTAAACTCAGCAAAATCTTCGGCATTAACGTAGCTTTGCGTCGATAGTAATAATAGCAAAGTGAGAAAGAGTGTTTTTATATTTAACGCCAATATTCAGGGTTGTTTGGACTAAGATCACAGCCAATGTTAAGTTCATTTTGCTTCATCACTGCAAATCGAATCGTGCCGAATAGTTTAAACTGACGACGAGTCAAGCTATCAAACCATTCAGATAACGGTGTAACCCAATACAGGCTCTCATTTGCTGACACTTGCATTAATGCATCCTTAAGCTGCGGGTAAACAATCAAACAAGTACGACCAGGCTGGTCGGTAAACCTAGCGTTAACCTGCTTTAACTGGTCAAGTTTATTAGCCAGAGCTGAGTTGGATCCAAATAGAGCATCAATAGAAAAGTGTAAACGTGTGTCGTAGCTCATCTCATCATAATTATTAGTAGAGTAATAATAGCCTGGCTGCCCGCCATCAATAGTCTGATACCTGTCCAATGTTAAATAACGCAATTGGTTAGCAGGCAAAGGTTCTGAGAAGAGGCCTGTCGCTCCCTGCTCACCAGAAGCGTAGTGTCCTGTTGAAGTATTCTGCGCATGAACAATTGAAACATAGCGATGGAAATCACCAATCTGTTCATTTAACCACCCTTCATCATGCTGCTCAGCAAGATTCAAAGCCTCTGTGATATGTGTTTTAACAATCCCTTTTGCTAAACCAAGTGTTGAGGCTAAGTTGGTGATATCAAGACTCGAGTTCCTGAGCGCGGAAGCAATCAATGGTGCGTGTTTATCTAGGTCAAAACTATTTGGGTATGCATAACTATAAAAACCTTTAATATGGTTGGCTTGCCATTCACTTTCTAATGCTACTGGAATCAAGCTATTTAGCTTTTCAACACGCTTTGAATGGACGTAATAGCCTGAGTTTTTATTTCGTGTATGCCAATTAGCAATATGATGTAAAGACGAATCACGAGATAAGTTTTCTTTACTCAGATATCCTGCTGACCACCCAGCACAAGCATTACCGCCCCCACATTCAGACTCTAATGCTGATGAGGAATCAAACAGCCAGCGCATGACATTCGACTTATCCTGCTGGGCTTTTTGTATAATCCTTTGCTTCTCTGAGAAATTTATAATTTGCTTTTCAAGCCAATCCTCTTCCTGTTGCGCACTCCACCCATTATCTATTAAGTTTTCTAAAGAACGATCAAACACGCGCTTTATATTGTCTTTATTTGGCATCACCATTTGAGATATCACCGCATCCTTTGATGAATCATATCGCTCAATCTCAGCAGGGATCCATGTGTATTGTGTACATCCTCTAAAATTAGGATCTCCACCTAAGATGCCTATTTTGGTGCATTTTCTGTAACCCTCTTGAATGACAAAATATTTCTGACGAAGCTCGGTAGATGTTGCTGGTCGACCGAAAATACTCCGAGACATTTCGTCAATCGCTAAGTAGTCAGCTTGCTCAATAAAGTATCTGTGGGCAGATTCTACCGCTCCTGATTGGAACAAGTTATCGATGGTTTCCCGACCGTCTGCACGCATTTCTGTGATCAACCGACTCTTCATCCCCTCTAACTGCTGTGCAGCGGTTTCAACAATGCGTATTTTTGCATTGAGGACTTGTTGATACAGCCTGTGCATAGATTGACGATCAAGTCCTTCAACACCACCATTTCTTACTCTATCAAGTAAAGAGAGTGCCGCGTCTAATTGGTCTTGCTGACAATGTTGCAAATCCGCAAGCGCACGATTTGCTTGACGCTTTGAAGGTATAGCTGGTGGACGTTCATTGTTGAGTTCTTGCTCAGGGTAAAGTGCAAGTAAAGTATCAACCTCAGTTTGACAAGATGATGAAAAGTCTGCTGAAAAAACTCTTCTTCCAGATTCTTCAAGGGAAAGTTTGCTTGAGATTGACTTGTATTGCTCTTCGTCAACGGCGTTAAGCAAGGTTTCAACCAATTGAGTCTGCCCTAGTACTGCTTCTTGGTAGTACTGCTGATATTTAAGAGCGACATCTTTCGCAAAACCTTTTGCAATCCCTTCAAGCATCAGTTGTTGATTTTTAGATAGATCTGCCCAGTGTTGTTTGTCTCTTTTATCTTGCTGTGTCACAATATCATTGTGAACCTTGAAGCTGTAGTGTTCTCCCGCCGCAACTTTGTTCCAGCGTGAGACGAGTATTTGACGATCAATCTCACGCTCAGGTAGCTTTAGCACGCCAAACCAATCAATCAGACTCATCACAGTTGCAAAACGGTCGTAACTGGTATTGGTTTCGTCTTCAAATGACTTGGCAACGTCATTGGCCCACAAACCAACCATGACAGCATCACCCACTGGCCCTAGCACTTCAAGTGCTCCCTTTGCCGCTCCTATTGTCGAACGACCGATTGTCTTTAACAAACTTGCCGCTTCTTCTGCTTCAAGAGCCACTGTACTGGCAGGACCAGCATCAAGCAATGACGATGTCTGGGGAAATACATCTTCCGCTTCTGTTAATGAGGGTTTAACATCCGACTTATGCAGTGGATTTGATGTGAACAAATGGTCTGGTGTTATATCTTCACTGAATGCTTGATAATTTGATTTACGTAATTGGTGCAAACCTTCGCCTTCAAGCACCCCATACTCCTCTCCTATATTGCAAACCTGAAACGCATTCGCGTAAGGAGACGCCATGGCACAAATGAGTGCCAGTTGTCGAAACTTCATATTTTTTCCTAATTAGATTAAAGCTGCTTTCTTCGCTAGTACGAATAAATTCCTCATTCCTAATGAGCAGTCTTCTACATCTATTGAATTAAAATATTCGCAAGACTTATGGAAAGACAGGAAACTTATTGAAATTATAAAAATCAGGTTCTATAAAACTGGCCTAGATATAAATACAATCGATACCAAAAAATAAACAATGTGATTTTTATTCAAAAAATTATTCTTACGACTAAACAAAGATACGATCAAATATCTGTAACACCTTATTTATTACTTTGATTTGAATATAAAAGGTAGAGACTTTTTCCACCTTTACCTATTACTTAAATTTTTGGTTCTTAAGTTTTTTGATGTAAAAAATTTAAAATTAAATAAATTCACAATGAAATTTATAAAAGACATCTAACGTAAAAATAAAAACACACGCGCGGCATCTACTTATTTGTTTTAAAAAGTGAACTATATTTAAAAATTATTTAAATCAATCGACTTATAACATATGAAACAATTGAATATAAAGTCATAATCACTAATTATGGTTGATATCTCACAGGTTTTTAAGAGATTGCACACATGACATTTTGAACCAGCTCAAAGTAGCGAACTAAACCCTATTGTTCTTTCTCAGCGTCAAATTAGATTGTAACCAATGCAACCTGTCACTGGATGGACCATTGAATTGAAAACCTCATATATAATTCAACTCAGTTTTGGCAAATTAGCGTAAGTTATGTTTTTAAAACCCTATTTTTCTAGTAATGACAAGCAGTTCGAATTCACCCGTCAGCAGGCAAGCCACTTTGCGAAAGTCGTCGCTGGTGACTTCAATCCAATTCATGATGAAGACAACAAGCGCTTCTGTGTACCCGGAGATCTTCTGTTCGCTGTCTTGCTAAAAAAAGAAGGTGTCAGTCAGAAGATGCGGTTTGATTTCTCAGGCATGGTCGGTGAAGGCATTGCTCTTCACATCAATAATAAATGCGATAAACAAGCGAGCGTTGTCGATTGTAATGGTAAAGAGTACCTTCAAATGACACGCGAGGGCGATATCAATCGTGATCCAGCATTCATTGAACATGTGGTGACAAACTACGTTCAGTTTTCGGGTATGAATTTTCCTCACATCATGGTTCCGTTAATGCAAGAACAGAAGATGATGATTAATTGCCAACGTCCACTAGTGATATACGAAAGTATGGAAGTAGAATTCTCCCGCTTAGATATCTCTAATCCAGAGGTAGAGTTTAACGGTGCAACATTTGATGTTGAAGGTAAACGAGGAGTGGTCACGCTTAATTTTGATTTTAAGCAAGAAACTGATGTCGTCGGAAAAGGCATAAAAAGAATGGTCGCTAGCGGTCTAAAGGAGTACAACCAAGATGATATCGATGGGTTAGTATCTCGTTTCAACGAACGTAAAAAGGCCTTCCTAGCACAGCTCAACCAAGCAGCTTAAAATAGCAATATTCAAGTCCCACACACGCTGTGGGACTTTTATATCCAGCGCCTAACACGCTGTTTATAATCCACATAGGTTGCTCCAAATAACTCCTCCATAGCCGCTTCCTCCGGCAAAATTTGAAATCGATTAATGTAGAATACAAAAGTAAATGTAATCAGCATACTCAAGATATTTTGCTGCCAATAGGCAAAACCAAACAGCAAAATAAACATACTTAAGTACATTGGATTTCGAGTAAACGAAAATACACCAGTATCAACGACCTTTATCGCTTGTTTTACCTCAATAGGATTAATTGTCGTCTTCACTTTTCTAAACTCATAGACACCAGCAAAACCAATGAAAGCTGATAAAACAAGGCATGTAAGCAATACTATTGGTGCCAAAGGTAAAGTAACCGACAAAGTATCGAATACATTGCTGGTATATTTGATCGCTATACACAAAATAGTAAATATAAGAAGTGGAGGAAGCTTTCTTTCAAGACTTTTCATATCCCATACCAACCAAACCGACTTAAATAAAAAATAGCCCAGCACAGTGTGCTGAGCCAGATCATTCACACAATCTTTAATAATGCTTGCAATGGGTGCTGCATTTTTGTGCTATCAAACCGCTTAACCTGGGTTCGACAAGAATAGCCCGTAACAAGACATCGCTCTTTTGGTAGCTGCTCTATCTGCGGCTTCCAGCTTAAGCCATAGATATCCCGCGACATGTCAAGTTTGTCAACCTCATGCCCAAAGGTTCCAGCCATACCACAACAACCCACTGGGACAGTATTTAGACTTGCCCCAAAATGAGTGAATATCCTGCTCCATTCTTTTTCAGCATTGGGCATTTTTGTCTTCTCAGTACAATGAGAAAACAAATACCAAGGCTCACTTGAAATCGAAGTTGCAGTTTCAAATTCATTGAGTCGCGGCTCAAGCCACTCATGAACATTGAGTACTTCAAAATCCCCTCGTTTTTCTCCCAAGACTTCGTTGTATTCATCTCGGTAACAAAGGACAAGTGCGGGGTCAACACCAACCATGGATAGGTTACTGTTAGCAACTTGACGTAAAAAGTCCGCTGTAGTTTCAGCTGTATGAGCAAATCGCTTCAAAAAGCCCTTAACATGTTGAGCTTTGCCATTAGGTTTAAATGGCAGTAAAACGGGCGTTTTTCCAAGTTTAATAAGTAGTTGCGCAAAGTCTTCTACGACATCTGCATCGTAGTAGCTGGTGAACGGATCTTGAACAATAACCACATGATTAGCCTTATCATCAGCAGATAGGCGTGTCATTTCGTCCAAATTAAATCTTTTATAGATGCTCATTCTCACGTCAAGTGTCGGTACTGACATCAGAGGAAGATCAGTATAACCGACCACAGAAGTAGTCAATTTCTGTACCCAATTCTGGCCCAAAACACCATTTATAAGCGTCGGCGCTTTTGCCATTAACGGCAGTAGAGACTCAATATTAGCAACCAGATAGTCTTTTGCGGGGCGTTGATATCTTGAGTAGTAAATATTCAGAAATCGAGAACGAAAGCTTGGTACATCAACCTTAATCGGACATTGACTAGCGCAAGCTTTACAAGCTAAGCAACCATTCATAGCTTCCAGCACTTCATGCGAGAAATCATAGTCTCTCTGCTTGGTGAAAGAATTTTTTACTCGCTCAATCATAGACTTTATCGACACTGTATCTGTAAGCGTTTTCTTCTCAAGATCAAGAATATCGATACCCTGCTCGGTGAGCTGTCTTAACCATTCCCTCACAAGACCCGCTCGCCCTTTTGGTGAATGGCGTCTATCAGCGGTAACTTTCATTGAAGGACACATGGGTGAGGACGTATCATAGTTAAAACACAGACCGTTGCCATTACATTCCATCGCTTGTTTAAAACTGTCACGAACCTTTACATCGATCTGACGATCGTAATAACCCCGCTTCGTCCCTGCCACTTTAACCAATTCAGCTTGACTATCAAGAGGTGTGCAAATCTTACCGGGATTCATCTTATTATGCGGGTCGAAAGCAGCTTTCACTCGTCTTAATTCAGTAAATAACTCATCGCCAAAAAACTCGGGACCATATTCAGAGCGAAAGCCTTTGCCGTGCTCTCCCCACATCAAACCGCCGTATTTGGCGACAAGCTTAACCACCTGATCAGAGATTTCATGCATGAGAGATTCTTGGCTAGGATCACACAAGTCTAAGGCTGGGCGTACATGTAATACCCCTGCATCAACGTGCCCAAACATTCCATAAGAAAGAGACTTGGAATCAAGCAATTGACGAAACTCAGCGATAAAGTCAGCCAAATTTTCGGGAGGTACACAAGTATCTTCAGCAAACGCTACAGGTTTAGCACGACCTTTAGCGGCGCCTAGTAAACCAACGGCTTTCTTTCGCATGTTGTATATCCGCCCAATACTCGATAAGTCTCTACAGACTTGATACCCAATGATTCCAGCGTCTTCGCTGACAATCATGGTATCGAGCTTTTCTGTTAAAGCACTAAGTTGGCGGTCAACTTCCTCAACATCGTGCCCGGCATACTCCACCATGTTAATCCCTTGCATATCTTTGCCAGGGACATCGGTCAATAAATCACTTACCGTGTGCCATACAATGTCTTGTTTGGCCAAATTGAGCACTTTGGAGTCAATAGTTTCCACCGATAATGCACTTGCTTTAACCATAAAAGGTGCATTACGTAGCGCCGAATCGAAACTGTTGTATTTAACATTCACCAAAACCCTTACTTTGGGGATCGGGGTGAGATTAAGTTTGGCTTCAGTGAGAAACGCTAAAGACCCCTCAGCACCACAGAGAACTCGGGTGATATCAAACTCGCCTGTTTGTTCGTTAATGGCATTGTTTAAATCGTATCCGGTTAAAAAACGGTTAAGTGGTGGGAATTTTGCTTTAATTTGATCGCGTTTTTCACGGCAAACTTTTTCCGTGACTCGTAAGGCACGATGAGCATAATCATCTTCATCTGGTCCGCCACAAGACATATCGGATTCAAGCAGCGAACCATCGGCAAAAACCGCCTGAACTGACAAAACATGGTCTGACGTTTTTCCATATTTTAATGAGCCTTGCCCAGACGCATCGGTATTGATCATCCCACCAATCGTTGCTCGATTACTGGTTGACAGGTCCGGTGAGAAAAAATATCCATAGGACCTTATGGCATCATTTAGTTGATCTTTAACAAGTCCAGTTTGAACTCTCACCCAACCCTCTTCTTGATTAATTTCAAGTACCTTGTTCATATAGCGAGAAAGGTCAACAACAATTCCTTGAGTCAAAGACTGGCCATTGGTTCCCGTTCCCCCTCCACGAGGCGAGAAAGTAATCCGTTCATAATTTTCTTGTGTACTGAGTCTGCTCAATAAAACAACATCTTGAGTTGATTTAGGGTGCACAACAGCCTGGGGTAGCTGTTGATAAACGCTGTTGTCGGTGGCAACCGCTAAGCGGCTAGAATATTGGCTTTCGATGTCGCCTTCAAAACCTTCATTTTTGAGGTCTTTGAGAAAACCTAGTACAAGCGGATCAACATCAGACTGTAAGTGTAATCTTGGTAACATTTGCTTCCTGCCCCTACTTCACTATTCCTAACAGTAAAGGGTCCTAATAAACGGATAATATTTTTTGATTTTCGTCACTTTACAACATTTGAAACGGCGAATAAAACATAAATACGATTTGAAAATGGCACTTATCTAATTTCTTATCCACACTTAATCATTATGGATTAGTTAGCACATGTCTTTTATAAGAGAGCCATCAATGAAAAAAAATCAAATCATCACTACAGAAGATATTCTTTTAAAACTCTGTCAATCCGTATCAACCATATTAAGCGAGGCGAGTAACTCAGATATCCATTACTCTGCCATGGTGCAAAAAATCACTAAAACAGGCCTCAAACCTGATTTTGGCTGCTTCGTCCTGTTTGATGGCGGTTTCTCCGGATTGGTTGTCATCAATTTCACCTCAAAGGCTGCACTAGAGCTTTATACGAATTATATGCGTCATATGGGCATGCCAGAAGAAGAATTAGCCACACTGCACACCTCAGATGAAGTGGCGGATGTACTCGGTGAGCTGATGAATCAGATAGTTGGTGGCTTCACCAACCAAATACGTAAAGACCTCCAGACGCACATCACTCAAAACCAACCCAAAATGCTTACACTAAATAAGCAAGTCATCTTGTCAGTCGATACAAACCTTGATCGCCCACAGGCCAGACGCGTGACGTTTTCTACCGAAACAGGCAATATTTTCTATCTTGAACTCGCTATGGACAAGACAGAGTTTATTCAGCTTGAAGAATTCGAATCACATGAAGAGGAAAGCCCTGACGCTATTTTGGAACAGGCACTCATGGATGTGAGGGAAGAAAAAGAAGGTAAAGAAAAATCAAATACACAAGCTTCTGATTTAATGGATGACCTTGGTATTTAGGGTCTTTCACACACAGTATCTACAGCCGCTCAAACTGGGCGGCTTTTACTTGTCTTAATTATGCACCGTCACTAAGATTCTTGCTTCAGCAGTTCCGTTTTAATGTCAGAAGAGTTAAAATACTTGACCTCTTTAGAAACGGTGAGATTTTCTGTTGTCGATGGATAAACAAAAAGCCCTCAAAAAGATTGCTAAATGTCTTGAACTTGGTAACTCTGCCAATGTTAACGAAGCTGCCAATGCAATAAAAATGGCACATCGTCTGATGCTTAAGTATGGCTTAGACAAAGATGATATTGAATTCATCAAAATGGGAAAAACTCAATCGACACACTTACTCCCCTCCAACATCAGCTCTACCTTGTTGCGTATTATTCGCGGAATTAACACCAAGTTTGGCGTTGAGGCAGTACTTACTAATCATAAAGGATTAAAAAGAGCCGAATTTATTGGCGAAGCAGACCGCGCTATCTTTGCAGCCTTTGCATTTGATATCGTCTATCGAGAGCTTAATGAACAAACAGGGAAGTTTCGTAACAGCTTTGCGGGTACAGGAACTTCAAACACCGAAGTTACCCGCCGCGTGAATTCATTTATTTCAGGCTGGGTCGAGGGAGCGCTTGAAAAGCTGCCAATGATCAATCCTGATGAAGACTCTTGTAAAAAAATTGACGACTACATAGATAAAGAGTTTAAAAACATAGATCGCGAAACTTTCAAAAAGCAGTTGAAGGAAGCCATGAAAAACCTAACCGAAGATTATGAAGTCGGCCTGAAAAAAGGTCGTTCTGTATCGGTAAGCAGACCTATCGACGGCGCGCAAGCACCCAAAATGTTACGAAAACACTCCCAGTAATCAGTACTAGATGGCGAAATTTCATCCGCTTATGTCTGAAGTCAGCAAATATTCAGTAAATTGATACATATATAATTGACACAAATATCAACTATGGCGTTAATTGCTTTGCCCCCATATTCGAGTGTGGGCGCATTCAAAAATGATTCTACATGGAGATGTTTTGTGAATAAATTAGCTTTAACAGTGGTGGTAGCAGCTGTACTTTCTGGTTGTCAGGCAACCCAACGAGAAAATGCAACAACGGGTCAGAGTGAGACCAACTCTACAACCAAAGGCGCACTGCTAGGTGCACTAGCAGGAGTGGCTGTCGGTCTGGCTACAGGTGATGACGCGACTGAACGCCGCCAGCATGCTTTAATAGGTGCAGCAGGTGGTGCTGCTATCGGTGGCGGTGTCGGCTATTACTTTGACCAGCAGGAAGCCGCTTTAAGAAAATCATTACTAAATTCCGGTGTACAAGTTGAGCGTATTGGTGAGAATCAGCTATTGTTGCGCATGGAAAATGGTATTGGCTTTCAAAGTAGTGCATACAACCTCGACTCTAGCATTCACAAAACCCTGCAAGGTGTCGCCAAAATCTTGGTTGAGTACCCTGACACAAGCCTCGTTATTGAGGGGCATACAGATAGCACAGGTAACGATACTAACAACCAAGTACTATCTGAGAAGAGAGCAGAATCTGTCCGTTCCTACCTAATTTCACAAGGCGTAGCCTCCGGCCGTGCCATCGCACGTGGCAACGGAGAACGCTTTCCTATATGCACTAACTCCACTACTGAAGGTCGAGCTTGTAACCGCCGCGTAGAGATTAAAATTCTTCCGCTTAAATGAGGCGTATTGACCTGACTTGTTGCTGTATCTTTCTCATTACCCAATAAATACATTACACTATAGGTCAGGTCAATCTGCTTATTTCGTAAAGGAATACATTGAAATTTGTTAGCCTTTCACTGCTGTTGTTCTGCTCTTTTTGTATGGCGGAATCCATAGACGCTTTAACAGCTAAAGCGCAAAATAACGACGTTGAGGCTCAAATCCTTCTTGCTGAGCAGTATCTCACTACATCTTCACCAACATCACGTGTCGATGCGTTATATTGGTTTGAACAAGCCGCCAACAATGGTAGCTCTCATGCAGCAGCTCGTTTGGCCTCCCTTTACCTTGAAGACGGAGCGTCAAAACGTGATATCCAAGAAGCCATCTACTGGTTGACTCGTTTAGCTCTTGAAGGCAGTACAGATGCCCAAATTAACTTAGGCAAAGTCTATGAGAGCTTGCCTCAATTACCGAAGACACTAGACTTGGCTGAGGTGTGGTATAGAACTGCATCCGCAGGCAATGAAAAGGCGGATGAAGCCTACGCGGGAGTGTTGGAAAAGAAATTCAACGCCCAGAGAGCTAAGCAAATTTCATCAATAGAACAATTAGAGATTCAGTTTGACGACCTCAGTCTTAAAATTGATCCTATAGCTAAAAAGGTGTTGGGTTCATCAGTCAATAATGACAGCTTAATCTATACTCTGCTGGGCTTTTCTATGATACTTATCATGGTGATCATCTGGTACCACCTAAAGTTACGCAACTTCTCAATTCAATCAAGCGTCCTAGAAACTGACTCAGATTATGAAAAGCGTGAGTTGCAAACAAAACTAGCAGAAAAAAACCATCAGCTTAAGCAGCAAAAAAAAACAGCTAGAAACTCTATACCGCCAATTCAAAAAAATTCAGTCATCTCCGCAACAAACTAAGGCTAGAACAAGCCCTGTCGCTCCAGCAAAAGATCAAAAACTCTCACTCGCCTGCGCTCTATTTGGCTTTCAAATCAATGCCATTCCCAGCGAGAAAAATATCAAGATTCGCTACAAACAGCTGTGTAAGATCTATCACCCAGATCTAAAAGGCAGTGATGAAGAAATGAAGAGGCTTAATGGTGCACTTAAAATCATCCTTCACCACGTTAATGCCCCACTTCAACGGTGATAGGCTCCAGCCTCTCCTTATCAAATCATGACGTTACGTAATCGATTCCTTTCGCAATTTACATAACAAATAGTTAACTTTTATTTATTTCCCGTGTAATAATTCGCGCCGAAAATAACACCGTAGAATAGGTTTAGGGGTGAAGGATGTTTACTATTGAAGGTGTTTGCGATTGGTGCAAAAAACTCAGTATGGTCACCAAACATGAATATATTGATGGATTGTGCCATCACTCATGTGAAGAGTGTAATGACCTTGCAAAATTAGATGTTCGCCAGTTTAACGCAGCTGAGATACAGCAGAAAGAAAAAGACGCTCGTTCATCAAGCTAGATGAAGCATAATGATTGTAGATATTTATAACGCGTACATACCGCATAACAGTATGTACGCTTACAGGTTAGGCTCTAATAAATTGGCACTTCTTTGGTGAATGTCGGGCTCAATAGAAACTCTGTACTCTGTTCAGTCGTGCTAACTTTAACTGCCTCTATATAAGGCTCGCTGTTATTCGCTTCTGACCTCTCCCACATCTATATATAAGCTTCTGCTCAGTTCATAACAGCCTTATACACTCGCTCTGAGCCTTGCTCTCGCATATCTTGAGTGTGATCAGCAAGCATACCGTAGTGGGCCATTCCCTCCTGATTAAAATCAAATACTCGATTTCCGGAGACTTGCTTGTCGAACACTAATCCAAATTCAGACACGAAAGGATAATTAAGAGGATTAGTGGATACATCAAACCTTGGTCCCAGCTGCGTGCCTAGGCCATTCATATCTGTACCCACACCAACACCAGCCAGATATGGCGTGTTTTCTAACTCATCGAGATACCTAGACACCTTGACCTGCATTTGGTAAGCATCGCCATTGTATGGTCCGACAAAACCACCAGCATGAATCAAGCGCTTAGTGTTATGATGCAGTCCGCCACTTCTTGATGTATTCATCCAACTGTGAGATGAAATCACGCCGCTGTATTGCCTCTGCTCGACAATATCCATCACAGTCGTTGCCGTATCTGGGCTCATATGGTCCATCTCAATCAGCATTTTTTTATCAATCATACGATTAACTAAATATTCACCAAGTGGGCTTAAACCGCGCTGATTGCAATGTAGAATATTTTCATCATATTGAGGGTTTAATTTAGCAGCATCGAGGATTTCCTTTATAAAAGGAAGTTGCCCAATCAAAGGGAAGCCTGGGTAAAAATGTTTATCTGTCCCTGTTTGGTAGTCGCACTCTTTAGTCTCAAAGAAATACCCTGTCGAAAGCAGTTGACCGATATTAATAAACTCATGTTCAACCCGAGAACCTGCGATTTGGTTATCAAACTTATGGGTTGGAAAGACCACCCTAACACCAAAATCGTAAAGCTCATTGAGCCCAGCTTCAATGGTTGCGCGGTTGCACACATCCTTCTTGCCACAGTTTAAAGTTTCAGACGCTTCAACACCCATCAGTACCGCCATCTTTCCATATGCAATCACCTGCCTAGCTTCACTGGGTGAAGTGACTAAACGGAAAAACCCTTTGCCAGCACCACCCGATTGAGCATCTATGTAGTCCTGCATTTCATTGAGCCTATGGATCTGAAGCCGTATACTATCCATGGTGTTACAACTGTTAGGATTTACCCAAGAGCCTGGATTCACCGTCGACTGAATATGGCAAAGCACTTCATTTTCGACTAAATGACTAACCATTAACCTCAGCCCAGATAGATACGCCCGTTCGATCCACTTGTAGTAGTATCCCATATGGCTCATTTCTTTATGATTCGGCCAAAAAGGGAAATCAGGCCAACCTCGGGTATCGTATCTATGAGTAATATCATTGAAAGCCAGCAAGTTACCAATAATATCGAGCGAACCATTTGGGCCATGAGCTTCAGCGCTGTCTTTTAACGCTTCTTCCACTCCCCACGGATGAAACGGCTTGCCATGCATCATTTTTCCACCCATAAACTCATATGATGTAATATGAGTATGGGGATCCACATACCCTCTAATCGGCTTATTGACATCTCCGGCTAGCACAGTGCGGTCACCTGTGACATTGATTGCCACTTCAGGAAAAGCTTTACAACCCGTTTGCTCAACTAGCAGGAACTCTCTTTCGCTGGTTCTATGTCTAGGATTCAGTAAGTCAAAAAAGTACAGCCCCCCGTCTTGCCAATTGTGCCTTAAGCCCATATCTAAGGCTTTATTATAAAATCCAAAACGCCATTCACTTGCGATTTCGGTTGAAGACACAGTCCACTCAGCAAAACTGCCAACATATTGCCCGGCACTTATTTGCGCAGGTAAATGGCTGGCAAGAAACCGCCCTTTTCTATCAGTCAAAAAGTAATTCGTAAATGATGTCGGTTTCATGTAAAACCGCTCTGCCTCAGCTATTGGGACAGCCTCAAACCGGTAACTCAGACCATCATTAACAGGCCCACCTTTATCATACTTGGTTAGAAAGGTTCCATTGTGAGGTGATTGGATGGAATAGCACCCAAGTGCTAATTGGTTTACGACTTCGTTCTTTGGTTCGGCATAAGTATTTGCAGAAACAGCAACAGCGCAGATCACCAAGCCAGAGCAGAGAGTAGTTTTCATTGTGCTCTTTTCCTTGTTGTTTTCATTAAGCCTTACTACTGACGTATGGGTTGATACTAACAATCAAATATGTAACAAACCGCATATCAAAATTAACAAAATAGTCAGGGATAAGTGCAATAGCCAGATTAAAACCACAAATAAGCAAGTTTAAAATGACAAAAGAGATGTTATCGCTTGATGGAGGGCTAGTTTTGAGGTTTATGAAGGACAGAGACGCGCCAACAATGAGTTATTGACGCCTGTGTTTATTAGCTCACAATTTCGGTAATAACCTCAGTTTTTACCGAGTTGGCAATAAAGCAATTTTCATGAGATATATGGTGCATTTTTGTCAGTTGGTCATTGGTAGGAATTTTATCACCAGAAAACACTACATGTGGGCGCAAAACGACCTTAGTTATTGATTCCCTACCCTCACTATTTTTGCCAAGCATGCCAACTGCTTCATCCGTGTAGCTATCGATCACATACTTACGCTTCGCTGCAATCGACAAGAAGACTAGCATATGACAACTAGACAGTGCTGCAACAAATGCTTCTTCGGGGTCGACGTTAGCGTCATTAGACAATGGTAATGGCACAACATGTGGGGACGGAGATGCTGGTATCGATAGTCCACCATCAAATTCCCAAATGTGCGCCCGACTGTATTTATTGTCTTTAAATATCTCGTCTTCATCCCGTACCCAGCGAATAACGGCTGAATGCTGTGACATATTATGATTCCTTACGGTAATAAATAGAGTTTATTGCTGACTTTTAAATATATCGTAAAGGCCTTCAATCTAGATTATCGGGGGTGTGCAAGTTCGTTCCGCATAACTTACATTTATAATCACCTGTTGGCTCACCCGACATTAAGATATTCGCTATACTGGCGATTAACCCAGAAAAGAATCCTTTAATTTCTGTTTCCATACTTTCTTCGGGCTCAGAAAAACTATAGTACTTATGAGACGTTACTTTTTTACAATTGCAACAGAACGCTTTGGTTTCTTCAGCGCCATATATTTGAACCAACTTCATTACCTCAAAAATGGTGATTTTCACCTAGCGATTGAGACAAAGCTAGATGGCAAATGATTTATAAGTACCAAATTTACTGCAAGTCTATATCTCTTACCCATTTAATTAGGTCAAAAATTAGATACTCATCAGAGTTTTCGTAGTATTTAACTAACTATATGAAATTAAAAATGAATTGCCTTGTTCCTTCTTAGTTTAGTTCTCGTATTTGAGTTCAAAATATTAGTAATCATCACCATGGCGACTTGGGTGAGTAGAGTACTGTGGTCGCTGATGACATTTTATCCAATTAGAGGGAGAACAAGATCTATGATTAAAAACATCACTATCGCGCTAGGGGCTGGTTTTATCGGAAGCCTAGCCAATGCACTGGCAATCTACCTTATTAATCCTTTGCAAGGGTTAGAGTCACCGGACCACCTTTTTGTCTATAAACAAGTCTTTTGGGGCGGCTTGTGGGCATTGCTTTACTGTTTACCATGGTTTAACACGCAAAGATGGCACATTAGAGGTATATTAGTTGGTGTTGCAGCAAGTCTATGTACGTTTTTTGTTTTTCAAGCCATCCCCGTCAATCCAATGAATCTTATCAAAGCTTTTATGGTCAATGTAATGGCTTGGGGCATGTTGTCTTCGTATTGCTATGAAAAAGCAATAGATAAAGCACAAAGTGAGACCAAAACCTTGAATCTAGCATAAGTAAATCAGCGCTATATTGTGGTGTCGAACAATATAGCGTTTCCTCATAAACATCATGTTGCTACTCACTATAATGTTCCCAATATTGAATATTCAACTTATCGTTTCACAAGGTAACCTCATTTAATATTAATAATATTATTTTTTAAAAGGTGGTAATTTTCCCTCATAGCGTTAAAACTTTAGTAAGCTGGCGGTAAACCCCATCTAATCATTTCCTTTTAAATTCGGTATTGTC
>NZ_JAYQDQ010000026.1:3103-46835 GCF_038138445.1 Vibrio sp. | reverse complement strand
GACAATACCGAATTTAAAAGGAAATGATTAGATGGGGTTTACCGCCAGCTTACGAATGACCCATGGAACCGCTTGATCTTTATGCAGCAGAGCTATGGATAGAGGAAAGTGGCCAATAACATCGGTATCTTGGATAAGTTTTGGATGCAGCTCAAAGCTCATAGTGAAATCCTTGCTATTTGTATACGAGCGATAAAATAAAGGTTGATGCATGACATCAACCTTTGTAAATACGCGATCGTTTTATGTTTACATACGATCTAAAGTTTCAATTCCCAGTAGAGATAGACCTTGCTTGATCGTCTTAGCCGTCAATGCAGCTAGCTTGAGGCGACTTTGCTTAATGGAGTCATCCTCTGCATTAAGAATTGGGCATGCTTCATAGAAGCTAGAAAACTGTCCTGCTAGCTCAAATAGATAGCTACATAAAATGTGAGGCTGGCCTTCACGTGCTACAGAGTGGACGGCTTCTTCAAATTGAAGCAACTTAGCAATTAATCCCTTTTCTTTTTCATCTGTTATCTTAATGTCTCCTGATAGAGTGTCCATTGAGATATTTGCTTTAGCAAAGATAGAAGCAACGCGAGTGTAGGCATATTGCATATAAGGCGCAGTATTGCCTTCAAAGGCCAGCATATTGTCCCAGTCAAATACGTAATCCGTCGTACGGTGCTTAGAGAGATCAGCGTATTTGACGGCTGCCATAGCGACTGTGTTGGCAATTTTTTGTTTCTCTATGGTATCAAGCTTAGGGTTTTTAGACTCGATTAGCTTGATAGCACGCTCTTCAGCTTCATCTAGCAAATCTTTTAGACGTACAGTGCTTCCTGCGCGGGTTTTAAAAGGGCGTCCATCTTTACCTAACATCATACCAAACGCGTGGTGTTCTAGTGTGACGCTTTCAGGTATATAGCCAGCTTTGCGTACAATAGTCCATGCTTGCATTAAATGTTGATGTTGACGGGAGTCAATAAAATATAAGACTCGATCAGCACCTAAGGTTTCGTAACGATATTTAGCACAGGCAATATCTGTGGTCGTGTAAAGAAAGCCGCCATCACGCTTTTGGATGATAACGCCCATAGGCTCGCCATCTTTATTTTTGTATTCATCCAAAAATACGACTTGAGCACCATCGTCTTCTTGAGCCAGTCCTTTATCTGTCAAATCCGCCACGATGTCAGGTAACATGTCGTTATACATGCTTTCACCCATGACATTATCACGAGTTAAAGACACATTTAGACGATCGTAGTTGTGCTGGTTTTGAATCATAGTGATGTCTACTAGTTTCTGCCACATTTCAGCGCAGTAACTGTCACCACCCTGCAATTTGACGACATAGCTACGCGCTTTTTCTGCAAATTCTTCATCTTCATCATAGAGCTTTTTCGATTCACGATAGAAAGCTTCTAGGTCAGACAATTCCATTGACACTTGACCGGATTCTTTTTGAACTCGCTCAAGGTTTGCGATCAACATGCCAAACTGGGTGCCCCAATCGCCAATGTGATTGGCGCGAATAACATTATGGCCGAGAAACTCGAGCGTACGAGCAACCGCGTCTCCAATAACAGTAGAACGAATATGGTGTACGGCCATTTCTTTTGCCACATTGGGCGCAGAATAATCAGCGACAATCGTTTGGGCTTCCTCAGTAGTCACCCCAAGGCGAGAGTCTGAAAGTGCTTGTTGCGCCTTTTGAGCTAAGAACTCTTCACTAAGAAAGATGTTAATAAAACCTGGACCTGCTATTTCGGTCTTGCTTGCGATACCGTCAAGATCCAAGACATCTAACACTTTCTGGGCGAACTCTCTTGGGTTGGTGCCTAACTTTTTAGCCACGCCCATTACACCGTTTGCTTGGTAATCACCAAATTGGGGTTTTGCTGATTGGCGAACCGCAGCGGGGCTGCCTGCTGGTGCGCCAGCAGCTTCTAAAGCCTGAGAGACTTTTTGGTTAATAAGTGCTTGGATATTCACGTATGTTTCCTTCAATTCTCGAGAATTGTTTAGATATACATTGAGAGTTTCAATTCGTCACCATGGTTTGCTTTTCAGCATCTAAAAAGGTGGGAAGAATGCATATCTTAATTAAGTTGATAAATTGTCGCATATAATACCAATTTTATTGGCTCTCACATAGAGAGTGTTCTAGGAAATTTTCTACTTTTGGTTACTCACTTGGTAGTATTGTGTAGAAATCAATATATTGGATGGATGAAAATGTCGCGAAGATTGCTCGATGCTGAGCTTATGCCTTGGCAAATGAAAGCGAAGCTTGATGTGTTTATGCAAAATATTCAGTCTCTCGGGGAGCGAATAAAGGTCGATTTACAGGCATTACAAGCTGACCATATTGCTCTGCGTATAAACGATGAAGAGCTGGCAAAATTGGCGCATAAAGAATGGTTAAAAGAAGGGCTTGAGTGTTCTAATGCGATGATAAATGGTCGGCCAATTATCGTGATTGAGTTTATCAAGCCGCTTAGGGTTTCAAATTGGTCTATTGATTGCCTTGAACTCCCTTATCCAGTGCAGGGGAAAATGTATCCAACTCAAAGTTGGGAGCACGTTGAATTTGTTATTCCATCTTTGGCCAAAACGGCCGAAGAATATCTAGATGACGTAAAGCGTCGATACCCGAGTTTAGCTCATCAATGGGATAAGCTTGGTGAGCAAGGGGTCGAGGTCAAGCTGTCAAGTCCTAAAGGAGAAGGAGAGCGTCTGGGTAACCCAACGATAGCCTTTAAATATCAAGGCATTTGCATTAAGTTTCATCCGCACAGCTTGAAAGAGATTATTGAGTCGGAGCAGCTAGCCTAAGTCTGTGTCTCTCGGTCGGAGTTGGAATTCTTCTACGGAATCGATTTCAACTCCTACGTCGAGCGCATCAGAAGCATGGTGTGAGTTTCCTTTGGCGTGCATAATCAAACGATTCGCAGTTCTTGGCTTAAGCTCGTTGACCACAAAGCGAATCATATCCGCTCTGCTGAGTTTTTTTAGCTGGTCAAGAACACACTCTTTATGATTAAAGCTATAGTCCTTATTGCCAATCGCAACCCAAAGCCTTTGTGCTCGACTTTTAAGTGTGGTGTCTGGTGCTGCAATTTGGCTCCAAAGACCTCGTTTACTGCTATGCCACTGATAATCATTAAGCTCGAGCAAAACCATATAAAACGCATTAAGGAACTCGTCGATTGAGCTAATCAGTTCAGCAGGCGCAGCTTTGGGCGATTGAACGTAAAGAACCAACCCAGGGTGACGGTTAAGCGGCAAGTTTCCCGTACCTACCATATAGCCCAGTTGTTGCTTGGTGCGTATTTCATGAAAAAAGGTGGCTGACATGAGATGGTTTGCAAGCAAATATAGGGCTGTGTTTCGTGGTTCAATATCTTCGCATTGATAGTATACAACTATCGCAGAGTCTTCTTGATTTGATTCAAGGGAGTGTCGCAAAGAACCGTTCTTTCCAAGCATGACCAGAGGTCTTAATGATTCTTCATAGCTTTGGTTCTTTACTCGCAGAGCATCTTTAAGCGTATCACTTAGCTGAATAGCATCAGTACGTGTCCAGTCGCCATAGACAAACATTTCGACATGCAGTTTTGCGAGGATAGAAGAAACAAACTCATCCAGTTCACTCACATCAAGATTCTCTAATGCTTGAAGTAAATCGCCGTAGGGTGGATTGTTCGGCTGTAGCATGCCGGTCATCGCATTAAATAACTGAGAAATAGGCTTGTCGTGGGCAGCATTTTTCCAGTTTCTGGTTAATTGCTGCTTGATTGTATCAAAGCGCTCTGCACTGAATTCTCTACTTGAAAAACGTTCAAGAATCATAGTCATCAATTCTGGTTGTTTCTTGCTGAATCCAGACAAAGTAAGTGTTACGCCACCTTGGTGTGAGTACATGTTGTAACTCATACCGGCAATTTCTGCTGGATAAGTTTCTTTCGCTAGCGAGTCGAGAAACATTTCTACACAGATTCTGGTTTTTACAATGTTCTTCACATTTGCTACAGCATGAGGACTGTCGATAGCAACAAAAATGACACCTTTGGGTACGCGAAATTCACTGTCTTGAAGGTGCCACAATTTGAAGCCTGGTAAATCTTGCACCACTTCTGGAACTGAAGCATGCTTTTCGACAGGTTTAGGGTCTAAGTCATAACATATGAATGGATTTTTAGCAGGTAGGTGAAAACTCAGGCCGCTTTCGGCTGAAAAGTGTAATTTTTGTTGTGGAGTGAATGGGTTGATACAGTATGGCGTATCATACCATTTGGCTTGCTTATTGTATTTGTAGCCTTTGGCAATTAACGTGACTCGCAGGTTATCCATAGTTAAATAGTCAAATAGGCGTTTTAACAGAACTTCGTCGTAATCATTCATCACATAGTCCCCGTAGACTATGTCCTCAGGCAAGTAATGTTGCATGTTAACCACTAAATGACTGACCAAGTCGACAGGTCGTGTGGGTTCTTGAAAGCGGAAGGCTGATTCTAAAACCGCTTGTTTTTCTAGGTAACGCCATTGGTCAAAACCTTCCCGTCCTATCAAGTTCAAATATGAGAAAAGCGCTTGAATAATGTCGTCAACATGTTCTAGACCAGAGTGGGTTAAGTTGCAGCTAACGGTAAACTCACGGTAATTACTGCCGCTGGTTCCCCCACCTGCCGACAGTGAGGTTATCCAGCCTTTGTCCTTCAAAACTAGCATTAAGCTGCCTTCACCCTCATAGCCGAGCAAATGGGCAAAGTAGGACATAGGCTTTTGCCGATAGTATTTATCAAGGCTTGGAAGAGGAAAGGATAAGATAAGTTTGCGAATCTCTTTGACCGGTTCGATATTGACCATAACGGCGGTTGAGTTGCTGTTCAAATAAGGGATGTCAATCGACTTATCTGCAAGGTTTTGATTAGGAATCGATGAAAATTTTTCGGTTATCCATTGCTCCTGTTCGTCAAGAGATTGAGGGCCAATGACAGCTAATGTCATGAGATCTGAGGAATATTTCTTGTAATGAAAGTCGACAACTTCCTCTCGGATTGATTGTCCATTTCTATCTTCCAGTGTAGTTTTGTTGCCAACCGAAAATTTTGCGAACGGGTGCTTAGGATTTACGAGCTCTTTGTGAACTTGGTAGAGTCGCCTCGAATCATCATTAAGCTTGAGTTTAAACTCTGAATCCACAGCTTCGCGCTCTTTATCAAGAGCTTCGGGGTTGAATAAAGGCGCAGTGAAAAATTGACTAAATCTATCAAGACACCTGTAAAATGCAGAGGGCATGACGTCAAAAAAGAAACAAGTATGCTCCGCACCTGTCCATGCATTGTTGCTGCCACCATGTTGATTGATATAGTTTTGAAACTCACCCACTTTGGGATATTTCTCTGTACCCAAAAATAACATGTGCTCTAAATAGTGAGCCATTCCCTGACGATCATCTGGGTCGTCAAAATGTCCTACATTGATGCATAGTGCAGCTGCTGACTTTTGTGCGTTAATATCTTGAATGACTAAAACTTGAAGCCCGTTATCCAACGTTAAATAGCGATATTGGTTGGTGTCATTTGGGCTTAAATGCACAGGTGTTTCTCCGTTTTATATTTACAGTATTATGTCACTATCAACGAATAATCAGATGAAAGATTTCCATCAATAGGAGTCAAAAGGACGGTAGCACAAGTTAATTGTTTTCCTGATAAATATAAGCATACACAATTTCTTAATCTATACACCAAGAATGTTAAGAAAGTCTAAGTCCTGAGTTGTGTGCTTGATATAATTATCGGCCTTTTGAGACATGTGTGGCACTATTACTAGCAATAGGCTTTATCCAAAAAATCATAATAACAGGTACAATGAATGAAAATACTCATCATGCGTCACGGTGAAGCTGAACATTACGCTGCTGCAGATGCGGAACGTGCCTTGACTGACAAGGGAAGAAGAGACTCGGTCAAGGCGGCACAGCTATGCGTAAATAAGGGATATAAACACTTAGATCTAGTGTTAGTTAGCCCTTATTTGAGAGCGCAACAAACGTGGCAGGCGATAGCATCCCATTTTGATGCTAAGCAGTTTAAAGTTTGTGATGATATTACACCTTATGGTGATGCGCGGCGTGTTGGTGATTATATTGCTGCAGTTGTTGAGGTAGAGAAACCGAAGTCTATTCTTATGGTTTCCCATTTACCGCTTGTGGGATATCTGACGTCAGAGTTCGTCCCCGATGTCGCCCCGCCTATGTTTCCGACATCAGGCATTGCGTGTATCGACTACGATACAAATAACCACCATGGTGAGCTGGTTCTAAATATTCATCCCTAGGAATACTCTTTTTGAGCTTAGTTAATCGATAATAATTAAATGTTTGGCTATCTTAGTCGCATTAGAAAGTAAGCCATAAAATTGACATTTTATCTGGACTAATACTTGCATCTTCATCTAAGTCCTTCAATTTGGGTTGAATAATACCGTCTGTCGCCATGAAATTTAATTTACCATTTGCCAATAAGCTACCATCAATACCTCAACGAGCCATGCCTGCAATAGGTGCTCCTATTATGGTATTGGCCACTTTGGCAATGGTTGTACTGCCCATACCTCCATTCTTACTGGATTTATTTTTCACCTTTAATATAGCGCTTGCAATGGTGGTGCTGTTGGTGACTGTCTACACACGCAGGCCTTTGGATTTTGCAGCGTTCCCAACAGTACTTCTTATCGCTACATTGTTGCGTTTGGCATTGAATGTTGCCTCTACTCGCGTGGTTCTACTTTACGGTCATGAAGGTACGAGTGCTGCTGGTAGTGTGATAGAAGCATTTGGTAGTGTGGTTATCGGGGGTAACTACGCTGTCGGTTTGGTGGTGTTCCTTATCTTGATGATCATCAACTTTATGGTAGTCACTAAGGGTGCGGGTCGTATTTCGGAGGTGAGTGCTCGATTTACATTGGATGCTTTGCCAGGTAAGCAAATGGCAATAGATGCTGACCTCAATGCTGGCTTAATTGATCAAGATCAGGCACGCACTCGTCGTCAAGAAGTGACGAAAGAAGCCGACTTCTATGGTTCAATGGATGGTGCGTCAAAGTTTGTTAAAGGCGATGCAATTGCAGGTATTCTAATTCTGTTTATCAATATTATCGGTGGTTTATCGATAGGAATGATTCAGTATGATTTACCATTTGGTGAGGCTATCCAAATCTATACCTTGCTGACCATTGGTGATGGTCTTGTCGCCCAAATTCCATCCCTGTTACTGTCTATTGGCGCAGCCATTATGGTGACTCGTCAAAATACCGATGAGGATATGGGGCAGCAAGTCGTTTTCCAACTGTTTGATAATCCAAAAGCATTGATGATAACGGCAGGTATTCTCGGAGTAATGGGGCTTGTCCCCGGTATGCCTCATTTTGCTTTCTTACTTCTTGCTTTTTTGGCGGGTGGTGGGGCGTATTGGATTTACAGAAAGCAGAAACAGAGCGCTGACCAAGCTAAACTGCCAGCGACTAAGGATAAAGAAGCTCCCACCCCAAAAGAGCTCTCTTGGGATGATGTTCAACCTGTTGATATTATAGGCCTTGAGGTTGGCTATCGCTTAATTCCTTTAGTGGATAAAGAGCAAGGAGGAGAGTTACTAGAGCGTGTTAAAGGGGTGCGTAAAAAGCTTTCACAGGACTTTGGCTTTCTTATTCCGGCAGTACATATTCGTGATAACCTTGAACTCACCCCGAACAGCTACCGAATCACTTTAATGGGAGTTGCTGTCGGAGAGGCGGAAATTCGACCTGACATGGAGTTGGCGATCAATCCAGGTCAAGTATACGGAATGGTAGAGGGAGAACCAACCATTGACCCAGCGTTTGGTTTAGAAGCAACTTGGATAAAGGACGAACAGCGTGAGCATGCCCAAGCTCTTGGCTACACAGTGGTTGACTCTTCAACAGTTTTAGCCACGCATTTGAGCCAGCTTCTTACCAACAACGCCTCCCATCTGATAGGCCATGAAGAAGTGCAAAATTTACTTGAAATGCTTGGTCGTAGCACACCTAAATTGGTAGAAAGTTTTGTTCCTGATCAACTGCAATTAGGTGTGGTCGTGAAGGTATTACAAAACTTACTCAACGAAGCCGTGCCGATTAGAGATATACGAACCATAGTCCAAACTTTGGCTGAGTATTCAAGTAAGAGTCAAGAACCTGACATTTTAACAGCCGCTGTTCGTATTTCATTGAAGAGGTTAATTGTTCAAGAAATCAATGGGATAGAACCAGAACTTCCAGTGATTACTTTGATCCCAGAATTGGAACAGATATTGCACCAGACAATGCAGGCGTCTGGAGGAGAGTCTGCTGGAATCGAGCCCGGTTTAGCAGAGCGACTGCAATCTTCGTTAACTCAAGCAACTCAAGAGCAAGAGTTGAAAGGAGAGCCAGCAGTTCTTCTCACTTCTGGGGTGTTGCGTTCTACGCTGGCGA
Source organism: Vibrio sp. (assembly GCF_038138445.1). GTDB lineage: Bacteria > Pseudomonadota > Gammaproteobacteria > Enterobacterales > Vibrionaceae > Vibrio. The sequence continues at coordinate 38,345 of NZ_JAYQDQ010000026.1, read as the reverse complement.
AATTTGTCAAGAACACAATTCCATCACTGCGAGTACTCTCCTATCAGGAGATTCCAGACGAGAAGCAAATACGCATTGTTCAAGCTGTAGGTAACTAAGTAGCGGACGTGCTAGAAGATGGACATAGACTTTGAAGATTAAACGATTTTTTGCTAAAGACATGCGCACCGCTTTGCTGCAAGTGAAACATCAGTTAGGCGATGATGCGGTTATCATGTCGAATAAAAAAGTCGCTGGTGGCATAGAAATTGTTGCCGCGGTTGATAATGAAACAGCTGCTGCACGTTCAGCGGCCAAGAAAGCATCGCAGCCTCGTCAAAGTAATGCTCAGACTACTGCGAATCAAAACGCTACTGTCAGTAAACAGCGCGCGCTAGAGGAAGACAAAGTCAGCTTACAAGCCAAAGCTGGCAATGGCTCTATGACAAAGCGCTTTGCTCATATGCTGAAACAATACAGTGATGCGACAGCAGATAGGCGCGAGAGTGAAGAAGATAATCCAGATTCACTGTCTTCACTGCTTAAACGGCAGTCGAATGCGAATAATCAGGTTAATGGTGTAAAACTTCGTGAAGACTCTCCCCTTGCTAAGCTTATTGCTCAAGATACAAGTGGAGAACAGCAGTTACGTCTTGATCCAAGCCGTTATGAGCGTAATCGTAAAGATGAATCAGCTCCAGGTAGCGATGATCTCGAAGAAATGCGTGAAGAGATGACATCAATTCGCCGATTGCTGGAGCATCAGGTTTCTGGCCTCATGTGGCAAGAAGTTGAGCGTCGCGAACCTTTAAGGGCCATGCTCATCAAGCGTTTGGAGCGAATGGGGGTGTCTGCAGATCTCGCTGATCAATTAGCCTGTTATATACCAGAAGACACTGCACCAACTAAAGCATGGAAAGCGTTGCTTGGCCTAGTGTCGGATCAAGTGCCTATTTCAAAGCAAGATATAATTAAACGTGGTGGCGTTGTTGCCTTGCTTGGGCCTACTGGGGTAGGGAAAACCACAACGGTCGCTAAACTCGCCGCAAGAGCTGCAATGGAATACGGTTCAGATAATGTCGCATTGGTGACGACAGACACCTACCGTATTGGTGCGCATGAGCAGTTAGCCATTTACGGAAGAATTATGGGATGCGCTGTAAAAGTTGCTAAAGATTCCAAAGAGTTAGCCGATGTAATCTACCAGTTGAGAAATCGCCGTTTAATTCTTGTTGACACTGCAGGTATGGGGCAGAGAGATGTACGTTTGTCTGAACAGTTAGATACATTAATGCACGAAAGTGGTGAAGTTATTCATAGCTATCTCGTATTGCCAGCGACAGCTCAAAGGAAAGTTTTGCAAGAAACTATCGATCATTTTCAAAGAATACCTTTGTCAGGGTGTATCCTTACTAAATTAGATGAATCGTTAAGTCTCGGTGAATTTGTAAGTGTCGTTGTGCAAAATGCGTTACCAGTGGCCTATATCGCTAATGGACAAAGAGTTCCAGAAGACATAGTGATAGCTCAGCCCAAATATATGGTAGCGAAGGCAAACGAATTGTTAGAGAAGTCGACAGATAATGAACCTCACTATTGGAATAGTGAAGCAGAAAGGTTCTAGGCGGCGGACGATTATGACGAAAAAGATGATACAAGACCAAGCAAGCGGACTACGTCGTTTAACACAGCCTTCTCTAACCAAGGTGATTGCTGTCACTGGTGGAAAAGGTGGGGTAGGTAAGTCCAATGTCACCCTAGGGCTGGCTATATGTATGGCCCGGCAGGGTAAAAAAGTAATGGTTCTAGATGCTGACCTAGGGTTAGCAAATGTTGATGTTATGCTTGGAATACGCTCCAAGAAAAATTTAGGACATGTACTTGCAGGGGAATGTGAGCTCAAAGATGCTATTGTTGAAGGACCATATGGAATTAAGATAATACCAGCAACATCTGGAACACAGGCAATGACGGAATTATCTCATGCCCAGCATGTTGGTCTTATCCGTGCTTTCGGCAGCCTAGAAGATGAGATGGATGTATTGCTTATTGACACTGCAGCTGGCATTTCGGATATGGTAGTGAGCTTTTCTCGCGCAGCTCAAGACGTGGTGGTGGTGGTTTGCGATGAGCCTTCATCTATCACAGATGCCTATGCGTTGATTAAACTTTTAAGTAATGAGCACCAAGTTCAGCGCTTTAAAATTGTTGCTAATATGGTCAGAAGCTATCGTGAAGGAAGAGAATTGTTCGCAAAGTTGACCTTGGTCACAGAGCGTTTCTTGAATGTTGGAATTGAGCTCGTAGCATGTATTCCATTAGATGATAAAGTTCGACAAGCCGTTAGAAAACAAAAGATTGTCGTGGACGCCTTTCCTCGTTCACCTGCATCGTTAGCACTTGGGTCGTTGGCAAATAAAGCATTAGCTTGGCCGATTCCTAAAACACCGAGTGGACATCTGGAGTTTTTTGTAGAACGCTTACTTCATACAACAGAGATGTTAGAGGAACCATTTGGTGAATAAGGCATTGACCTATGACCAATACGCAAATCAAGACAGCCGGCGAGCGTTTTTAGAAAAATACTCCGTGCTCGTTAAACGCATTGCTCACCACTTGCTCGGTCGACTACCACCGAGTGTTCAGGTTGAGGATCTTATCCAAGCCGGAATGATAGGGCTGCTCGAAGCACAAAAAAATTATGATGGTAGCAAAGGAGCAAGTTTTGAAACCTATGCTGGCATTCGCATTCGGGGTGCTATGCTTGATGATATACGTCGTGGTGATTGGGTTCCTCGTTCAGTACACAAAAACAGTCGAGAAATTAGCCAAGCGATTTCCCAACTAGAAGGTGAACTTAATCGAGACCCAACAGATGCCGAGGTTGCAAAACGGATGGAGATGAGTCTAGAACAATATCATAGTGCCTTGGCGGATATAAATTGTTCTCGTCTTATTGGTATGGACGATTTAGGGGTGTCAGAAGATGCGATTTCTCACGAAGATGCAGACGAAGAAAATGTCCCATTTCAAGGGGTAGCAGATGAGTATTTTCGCACCGCTCTGATAGAATCAATTAAATCACTACCTGAAAGAGAAGCTCTTGTACTTTCGCTTTATTACGATGAAGAGTTAAACTTGAAGGAAATCGGCGAAGTAATTGGTGTTAGCGAATCACGCGTTAGCCAGATACTGAGCCAAGCAATGCAACGTCTACGCACAAAGCTAAGTGTTTGGACAAACGATGACTAGAAATCACTGACATAGAACTCAGTGGAGGCAATTTTGAATAAAAATATGAAGATCCTTATTGTTGACGACTTTTCAACAATGCGCCGTATCGTTAAGAACCTACTTCGCGACTTAGGGTTTAACAATACACAAGAAGCGGACGATGGCTTAACGGCGTTACCAATGCTCAAAAAAGGTGATTTCGAATTTGTTGTGACGGATTGGAACATGCCTGGTATGCAGGGCATAGACCTTCTAAAGCATATTCGCGCCGACGATGAGCTTAAGCATTTACCAGTATTGATGATCACGGCAGAAGCGAAGCGTGAACAGATAGTTGAAGCTGCGCAAGCTGGTGTAAACGGTTATATAGTGAAGCCATTTACAGCAGCAACACTAAAAGAAAAATTAGATAAAATCTTCGAACGTTTATAAGTCAATAAATTGACGCAGGGACGCGAAAGGCCAATTCAGAATGATTTCATTAGAACAGGCAAAGCACCTCGTAGAGTTGTTAGAAAGTGATCAGCAAGAAGAAGCTGACAAACTTGTGGTGAGCATACAGGAAAGCTCACCGAATCCAGTTTTTCAAGAGATAGGTGAGTTAACTCGTGATCTGCATGAATCCTTGAAACAATTTACTGTGGATAACCGCATCAGTGCGATCGCTAATGACGAAATTCCTGATGCTAAGGATCGACTCCAGTACGTGATTGATAAAACGGAAACAGCAGCGAACAAAACCATGGATGCTGTTGATCGATGCATGCCGATTGCGGATAACTTACATGAGGGGTTACTTAAAGTTCGCCCGCAATGGAATGAGTTAATGCATGGAAGGATTGAGCTTGCTGAATTTAAAGCGCTTTGCCATCGTATTGATGAGTTACTTGGTGAAGTGGAAGGGGACAGTTCTGAGCTGCGAGGGCAACTTACAGAAATTCTTATGGCACAGGACTTCCAAGATTTAACCGGTCAGATTATCAGTAGAGTTATTACACTGGTCAATGAAGTAGAAAGTCGGCTTGTAGAAATTCTGACTGCATTTGGTGCCGAACAGCTTGAAGAAGCGGAACAGAATAAAAATAAATCAGCGATAGACCCAGAGGGGCCAATACTCAACGCTCATGAAAGGGAAGACGCAGTTGCATCACAAGATGAAGTTGACGACTTACTCTCGAGTCTTGGGTTTTAGAGGTAACTTATGAGTTATGAATTAGACGAAGATATTCTACAGGACTTTTTGGTTGAAGCAGGGGAAATTTTAGAGCTTCTTTCAGAGCAGTTGGTAGAACTTGAAAATAATCCAAATGATAAAGATCTGCTTAATGCTATTTTCCGGGGCTTCCATACCGTTAAGGGGGGCGCAGGCTTTTTAGCATTGACGGAATTGGTCGATACGTGCCATGGTGCGGAGAATGTGTTCGATATTTTACGTAATGGTCAGCGAGACGTTTCTTCCGGCCTAATGGACACCATGCTTACCGCATTAGACACAGTCAATGAACAATTTCAGGCGGTACAAGAGCGTGAACCTTTACCTAAGGCAGATCAGGCACTTTTGGATGAGCTACATCGTCTAAGTAAGCCCCAATCTGAAGATGAAGCTGGAGGAGCTGAAGCTAGCGCACCTGCAGAAGCTGAAGCTCCCGCAGCCCCTGAGCCTGCTGCCGAAGAACCCGCAGCACCCGCTGAGCCAGGAGCTTCGGGTGGCGATGGCGGTTCTATTGATGAAATTACCCAAGACGAGTTTGATAAACTCCTCGATGAATTGCACGGAGAAGGGACATCTCCCACCGATTCTGCTGATTCAGGGGCATCAGCTGGTGCAGCACCAGCGGCTGATAGCGGTGATATCACCGATGATGAATTCGAAAAATTGTTAGATGACCTTCACGGTTCAGGTAAGGGGCCTGGAGAAGAAGGAGGTACCCCTCCAGCAGAAACGACAGCCGATGCAGCGCCTCAAGGCGGTGGTGATGATGGCTTAATGACCGACGACGATTTTGATAAATTACTTGATGATCTTCATGGAGCAGGAAAAGGCCCAACGATTGAAGAGCTAGATGCAGCAAGTAAACCAGCTTCTGAGAATGCCGCTCCTGCTGCTAAGGCTGAAGCGCCAAAAGAAGAAACGCCTCCTCCAGCTCCGAAAGCAGAACAACCAGCGGCACCGCCTCCCAAACCAGAGGAAAAAGCCGCACCACCAGCCAAAAAAGAAGCAGCGCCGCCTGCTAAGAAAGCTCAACCTCAAGCCGAAGCAACCGTTCGGGTCGATACCTCGACACTCGATACCATTATGAACATGGTTGGTGAGTTGGTATTGGTTCGTAACCGCTTACTCAGTTTGGGGCTAAATAGTAATGACGAAGAAATGGCGAAAGCTGTAGCAAACCTTGATGTGGTGACAGCTGATCTTCAAGGCGCGGTAATGAAGACTCGAATGCAGCCGATCAAAAAAGTGTTTGGTCGTTTCCCTCGAGTTGTACGCGATATCGCCCGTACTCTGAAAAAAGACATCAATTTGGAGATGCGTGGTGAAGAAACTGATCTTGATAAAAACCTCGTTGAAGCGCTAGCGGATCCATTGATTCACTTGGTTCGTAACTCGCTAGACCATGGTATTGAGATGCCGGACGATCGTGTTAAGGCTGGTAAACCTCAGCAAGGTAAAGTAATTCTATCTGCTTCTCAGGAAGGGGATCATATCGAATTGGCCATTGTCGATGATGGTGGTGGTATGGATCCAGAGAAATTAAGAGGGATTGCAGTTTCACGCGGAATGATGGATGAAGATGCAGCTTCGCGTTTAACAAACAAAGAGTGTTTCAACCTCATCTTTATGCCCGGTTTCTCAAGTAAAGAAGAAATTTCAGATATATCAGGGCGTGGTGTAGGTATGGACGTTGTGAAAACCGCCATCAATACACTGAATGGTTCCATCGACATTGACTCTGAAATGGGCAAGGGTACAAAGATAACTATCAAAGTACCGTTAACTCTCGCCATCTTGCCAACCCTGATGGTAGGGGTTGCAGGCAATCCATTTGCGCTTCCGTTAGCGAGTGTGAATGAAATTTTCCATCTTGATTTGAGCCGAACCAATGTCGTTGATGGACAGCTAACAATCATAGTCAGAGAAAAGTCGATACCGCTGTTCTATTTACAAAACTGGCTAGCTCCTAAGTCTGCAGATATGGAGCTCCGTAAAGGCCATGGACATGTGGTTATTGTTCAAATTGGTAGCCAGAGGGTAGGGTTTGTGGTTGATACCCTGATAGGGCAAGAAGAAGTGGTGATCAAACCTCTTGATAGTATGCTTCAAGGAACGCCGGGAATGGCCGGTGCGACTATCACTAGTGACGGGCATATTGCTCTGATTCTGGATGTTCCAGATTTGCTCAAGCAGTATGCAGCTGCTTCTCGAATCTAAGTCGCAGAATAATAAAGGATAACTATGGCGATTAAAGTTTTAGTAGTTGATGATTCGAGTTTTTTTCGTCGCCGAGTCAGTGAGATAATTAACTCAGAGCCTCGCTTAGAGGTGATGGATGTGGCGACTAATGGTAAAGAGGCAGTCGACAAGGCTTTACGCCTTAAACCAGACGTGATCACTATGGACATAGAAATGCCAGTAATGGATGGTATCACAGCCGTTCGAGAAATTATGGCTAAAAGTCCCATTCCAATTTTGATGTTTTCGTCACTAACTCATGATGGCGCAAAAGCGACTTTAGACGCGTTAGATGCAGGAGCGCTAGACTTTCTACCCAAAAAATTTGAGGATATTGCTCGTAATCGTGATGACGCAGTGTCATTACTACAGCAACGAGTAATAGAAATCTCGTCTCGTCGTTCGCATATGCGCAGGCCTACAAGCCAGCCAGCATCGCCTTCAGCCAAACCTGCACCTGCATCTTCCTCAGCTCAGAGAGCATCGAAACCCGCAGCCTCAGCAAAGCTTTCATCATCGGCGCGTTTCAAATCTACAGGAAAAAGGTATCAATTAACGGCGATAGGAACTTCTACAGGTGGCCCTGTTGCTTTACAAAAAATTCTGACTCAGTTGCCAGCCAATTATCCTCATCCGATTTTGCTTATACAGCATATGCCAGCTACCTTCACTGCCGCATTTGCAAGTCGTTTAAATTCTTTGTGTAAGATAAAAGTTAAAGAGGCGGAAGATGGCGACTCACTAAAACCCGGCGTTGCTTACCTTGCCCCCGGCGGTAAACAAATGATGCTCGATGGGCGTCCAGGTTCTGCCAAGCTGCGTGTAATTGATGGTGGCGAAAAAATGAATTACAAGCCTTGCGTAGATGTGACTTTTGGCAGTGCGGCTAAGATTTATTCTGATCAAGTACTCTCTATGGTTCTAACGGGTATGGGTGCTGATGGGAGAGAAGGAGCTCGTATGTTGAAAAGTGCGGGTGCAACAATATGGGCGCAAGATGAGGATAGCTGTGTGGTATATGGTATGCCACAAGCTGTTGCAAAAGCAGGCTTGTCGACTGAAGATTTACCGTTGGATCGTATAGCAGAGCGGATGCTAGTTGAAGTAGGTTTGTCCTAGGGGTAACGCATGATTGTTTGGAGTATTGCAAACCAGAAAGGCGGTGTTGGCAAAACGACAACGACTATTACGCTCGCGGGTTTGCTAAGCAAGCAAGGTAAACGGGTTTTGTTAGTCGATACTGACCCTCATGCGTCTCTAACTACTTATTTGGGGTATGATCCTGATGGAGTAGAGTCGAGCTTATTCGACCTTTTTCAGTTAAAAGATTTCAGTGAAGATAGTGTGCTGCCTCTGGTAATGAAATCGGATGTTGAGGGTATAGATATTGTTCCTGCTCACATGTCCCTAGCCACTTTAGACAGGGTTATGGGTAATCGAAGTGGTATGGGACTGATACTCCAACGAGCATTAATGGCAATTGAGCAACACTATGATTATGTTTTGATTGATTGTCCGCCTATACTCGGAGTGATGATGGTTAATGCATTGGCAGCAAGCAATCGTATTTTGATTCCAGTGCAAACCGAATTCTTGGCGATGAAGGGCTTGGAGAGGATGGTGAGAACGTTAGCCATAATGCAGAAATCACGCAACAACCCATTTAACGTTACCATTGTTCCGACTATGTATGACAAACGGACCAATGCATCCTTACAGACGTTACAAAAACTGAAGAAAGAGTATCCAGAGCAGGTATGGACTTCGGCTGTACCCATTGACACCAAGTTCAGAGACGCGAGTTTAAAACACCTTCCAGTTTCACATTTTGCTTCTGGAAGTCGTGGAGTTTTTGCCTATAAACAGCTGTTAATTTATTTAGAAAGGTTGGCTGTGAATGAGTAGCAACACTTTGATCTCAAGTGAACAAGCACTGGAAGAATACTTTTCAGCGCTTTTGGATGAATCATTAGAAGTTGATGAAAAACTAGACTCTCCAGAAAACCATGCGGATCCGATTTCTGATTTGGAACCTGTTGCTCAGCCAAAGGAGGAAGAGTCTCATTATGCTCCCCCTGCGGTTGAGGTTGAATTACCAAACTTAGATGATGTTGAACGACTGCTAGAACAGTTGGAGTCAACCAACCCAGTAGCAGAGCTCCAGCTTGAAGAAGTGATGGAGCAAAATACTGATCAGATATCTGAAACGACGGCAGTTGTTGAAGAAGTGCAAGATTGCCCTGCTGAGGAGTCAAACTTAGCACCAGAGATTGAAGCAGAGCCTCAGGAAGAAGTAGAAGAAGTAGTAGCTAAGGTAACTCAGCCAGAGGTTGAAGTTATACCTGAGCAGCCTGAAGTTGAAATTGCTGAAGAGGCGTCTGAACAGCCACAAGTTCAGTCAGGTGATGGTGAATCAGGAGTTTGGCGTTCCACTATACGCGACCAAGAGTTTCAGGTTCTATATTTTGATGTAAACGGCGTGACTTTTGCCGTTTCTCTTGATGAATTAGGTGGAATTCATCGAATCGCTGAACTTAATCATCTTATTGGCCGCCCTGATTGGTATTTGGGGTTACAAACAGGGCGAGATGCACAGCTTGATGTGGTAGATACGGCAAAATGGGTTATGCCTGAAAAGTTATCCGATGAAGATTATAAGGATAAATATCAGTATATCGTTATGCTAGATGAAAGTATGTGGGGATTAGCTTCGACCCAGCTTATGGGTACGGAGTCACTAGACCCAGGGAAGGTACGCTGGCGGGAAACTGCAGGAAAACGCCCTTGGCTGGCGGGAATGGTCAAAGAAAAAATGTGTGCTTTGATCCATGTTGAAGCATTGATAGCTATGCTTAATGCAGGACTTGATGTAAAAGCCTTGGACAAATGAAACGTTTATGCCGATTTTGGCTTAGAGAGGAATAGGTATGTCTCAAACTAACGAAGTCGAAGTGAGAAAGGATCAGTCAAATGACGAAGTACTTCAGTGGGTGACGTTCCAGCTAGAAGAAGAGACTTACGGTATCAATGTAATGCAAGTGCGTGAGGTACTGCGTTACACAGAGATTGCTCCAGTGCCAGGTGCTCCTGATTATGTTCTCGGGATTATTAACCTGCGTGGTAATGTGGTCACTGTCATCGATACTCGTTCACGCTTTGGTTTGATGCAGGGGGAAATCACGGACAATACTCGAATTATTGTGATTGAATCCGAGCACCAAGTAATAGGAATTCTAGTAGATAGCGTTGCAGAAGTTGTGTACTTAAGATCTTCTGAAATCGACACGACTCCGAGTGTGGGTACAGACGAGAGTGCTAAGTTCATCCAAGGTGTTAGCAACCGCGATGGTAAGTTGTTAATTCTTGTTGACTTGAACAAACTGCTAACTGACGAAGAATGGGATGAGATGGCCCATCTATAATGGAAGCAGTTGTTTTGACCAATGCTCCTGCAATAGCGGGAGTGGTTGCATTGGTAATGGTTATACTCTTGTCAGTATTTATTTTGCGTTTGAAGAAGAATCAAAATGTTGCATCAGACCACTGGCGACAAAAGAGTCGGTATTTAGACAAAGAATTACAAAAAGCGAATAAGCAATTACTTGAAGTCCGTTCTGTAGTGGTTGGGCTGGGGCAAAGGGTAAGCGAGCAGCAAGACCTTATCCAGCACCTCAATGAGAGAATTGCGGAGCTTGAGCAAGAAGATGGTGACGGACGTTTATATTCAAGAGCGAGTAAAATGGTGCAACTTGGCGCGGACGTTAATGAACTTATCGAAGAATGTGAACTGCCTAAGGCTGAAGCTGAATTGATGCTTTCTTTACAAAAAAAAATCGCGGGTAAAGAGAAAGTTCCTCCTCTTAGTTCGGACTCACAGAGTGGCCAGTCTTCAATGTCAAAAAAAGCCAGAAAAAAATCTTAAGCGAGAAGCCAAAGGATGCCATAGGCATCCTTTTTTGTGTCCAAGTGTTAACATCCAGCCTGTATTTGTATGAAATATGGCAGATTATTTACATAAACTTACGGTGTTTCGTGATGGACAGCAGCCTAATTCTATTTTGTGTCAGTATGGCTGTGGTACTATAGCGCCACCCAATTCAACCAGCGAATATACATGTTAGAAGCATCCCAGCTTACCGCGATTAGAGACAACAAAGTCTTGTTTGAGTCACTTTCGTTTACGCTTGATAGTGGTGATTTAGTGCAAGTTGAAGGTCGAAATGGAACAGGGAAAACGACCTTGTTACGTATTATTACGGGACTTGCTGAACGTGAAAGCGGTGACGTGTTTTGGAATGGGCAAAATATTGAGTCAAACCGTGAAGCGTTTCATCAAAATTTGCTGTTTTTAGGGCATCAAACTGGAATAAAGCGTGAATTAACCGCTTATGAAAACTTACGCTTCTATCTCAATCTTCATTCTGACCACTCAATTGATAAGACGAGTATATATAACGCTTTAATGAAAGTTGGGCTGGTGGGACGTGAAGATGTTCCTGTGGCTAAATTGTCTGCTGGGCAGCAGCGTCGGGTGGCACTTGCTCGCTTATGGCTTAGCCAACACAAACTCTGGATTTTAGACGAACCTTTGACCGCCATTGATAAGCAGGGTGTTAGTGTGTTGGAGTCACTTTTTCTTGAACATATTGATGAGGGAGGTATCGTGCTTTTGACGACCCATCAGGATATGTTTACCGACCAACCAAGATTGAAAAAGATTACATTAGGTAATGAGCTATGCTAGCAGCAATGAGTCGCATTATTCAGCGAGAACTCCTGATAGCATTTCGTCGTCAGGCGGATATTTTTAATCCGCTATGGTTTTTCATTATCGTCATCACCTTATTCCCCTTAAGCATTGGGCCTGAGCCTAATTTGTTGGCTCGTATTGCATCAGGTATCGTTTGGGTGGCAGCACTCTTATCTGCACTCCTTTCTTTAGAAAGATTGTTTAGAGATGACTTTCAGGACGGCGCTTTGGAACAGTTGATGTTGATGCCTTTGCCTTTGCCACTTGTTGTTATTTCCAAAGTGATTGCCCACTGGATGCTAACCGGACTCCCTCTTATTTTGATTAGTCCACTTTTGGCGATTCTACTTTCTCTAGATTTCAGCTCATGGCTAGCAGTAGTAGCAACTTTGCTAGTTGGTACGCCTACATTAAGTTTTATCGGTGCGATTGGTGTTGCTTTGACTGTGGGTTTACAAAAAGGAGGGGTGCTACTGAGTTTACTTGTTCTGCCCTTGTATATTCCAATCTTGATATTTGCGACATCCGCGATTGATGCCGCGTCTTTGGGAATGGCGTATAAAGGTCAGTTGGCTATTCTTGGGGCTATGTTAGTGGGTTCAATAACCTTAACACCTTTTGCGATCGCTTCTGCTCTTAGAGTAAGCGTTAACTAGTGGATTTTGATCAAGAGCAAGACATTCTTTTTCCCCTAAGCTACATAATAACAATATTTCGGTCTGATACAGATACAACATTGAAGTGAGAGTGAGAATAACAATGTGGAAGTGGCTCCATCCTTATGCTAAGCCTGAAGCTGCCTACCATCTATGTGGTAAGCTGCTACCTTGGTTTGCGATATTGTCGTTACTACTTTTATCACTGGGTTCAGTATGGGGGCTAGCTTTTGCTCCCTCTGATTACCAACAAGGTGACAGCTTTAGGATTATTTACATACATGTTCCAGCCGCGATTTGGTCGATGGGAGTGTATATGTCAATGGCCATCGCTGCTTTCATTGGTTTGGTTTGGCAAATGAAGCTATCTGATATGGCAGCTTCAGCAATAGCGCCTATCGGAGCTGTCTACACCTTTATTGCCCTAGTAACTGGTTCCATATGGGGCAAGCCTATGTGGGGTGCATGGTGGGTATGGGATGCTCGTCTAACTTCTGAGTTGATTCTGTTATTTTTGTACTTAGGCGTGATCGCGCTTTATCAGGCGTTTGATGATCAAAGGACAGCAGCCAAAGCGGCCGGTATTTTGGCCATTGTCGGCGTGGTTAACCTGCCTATTATTCATTTTTCAGTCGAGTGGTGGAATACGCTCCATCAAGGTGCAACCATTACCAAATTTGCGAAACCATCTATTTCTAGCGATATGTTATGGCCTCTTGTGATTAATATTCTTGGCTTCGCGTTTTTCTTTGCGACTTTGACCATGGTTCGCTTGCGTAATGAAATCATAAGTAAAGAGTGTCATCGTCCATGGGTGGCGTCTGTGGCTAAAGCTAGACTTCAGGGAGGTGAATAATCCTATGTATTTTGAGTCTTTAAGCGATTTTCTAGCGATGGGAGGGTACTCAACTTATGTATGGAGTGCCTTTGGAATCACCTTTACCTCAATGCTGGTGTTACTTCTGCTAAGCCTGCGCCGTGGAAACCAACTGCTCGATGAAGTCCAGTCAAAGATAGATAGACAAGCTCGAATCGATGCCGCGAAAAATATGGAGAATACGCTATGAATCCAAGGCGCAAAAAACGGCTAGGGATAGTACTCGCTATATTCGTTGGTATGAGTACCACCATTGGTCTTATGCTTTATGCCCTAAATCAGAATATGGACCTCTTTTATACGCCTAGCGAATTAGTTGATGGCAAGCCTGATGGAACAAAACCAGCAGTCGGTCAGCGTTTGCGAATTGGTGGTATGGTGGTCAAAGGTTCGGTAAAAAGGGACCCTGAATCACTTCGAGTAGCGTTTGAGCTGCATGATGTCGGCCCCAAAGTGACTGTGCTTTATGATGGGATTCTTCCCGATCTATTTCGAGAAGGGCAAGGTATTGTGGCCCAAGGGGTACTAAAAAATCCTACCACGGTCGAAGCTTTTGAAGTGCTTGCTAAGCATGATGAAGAATACATGCCGCCAGAAATCGCAGAGGCGATGAAAAAAAACCACCAGCCGCTTGAATATACGCAACAACAAAAACAAGGAAGTGGTCAATGATTGCTGAGATTGGTCATTTTGCCCTTATCGTTTCACTGGCGATGGCAGTATTGTTAAGCATTTTGCCTCTAATTGGCGCTTCACGAAATAATACCTTGCTGATGAACACCGCACGGCCATTGTCTTGGGGAATGTTCTTACTGCTTGCTTTGTCTTTTGGTGTGCTTTTGTGGGCATTTTATACCAATGACTTTACCCTTACTTATGTTGCTACCAACTCAAACAGTCAGTTGCCTTGGTACTATCGTCTTACCGCGGTTTGGGGGGCTCATGAGGGTTCTTTGCTACTTTGGGTCTTAATCCAAGCGATATGGACAGTGGCAGTTGCAACTTTTAGCCGAGGTATGCCACAGGAGTCGGTGGCGAGGGTTCTGGCTGTAATGGGGATGATAAGCGTTGGTTTTCTTCTGTTTATTATTGTCACTTCTAACCCTTTTCTAAGGACCTTACCTTTCTTTCCTGTTGATGGGCGCGACCTTAATCCATTATTACAGGATCCTGGCCTTATCATTCATCCTCCTATGCTCTACATGGGCTATGTTGGTTTTTCCGTTGCCTTTTCATTTGCGATTGCGTCATTAATGACAGGCAGGTTGGATACGGCTTGGGCACGCTGGTCACGGCCTTGGACAACAGCCGCTTGGCTTTTCCTGACTTTAGGCATTGCGCTAGGTTCTTGGTGGGCCTATTACGAATTAGGTTGGGGTGGCTGGTGGTTTTGGGATCCAGTGGAAAACGCCTCCTTTATGCCATGGTTAGCTGGTACTGCGCTGATGCATTCACTCGCGGTAACAGAAAAACGAGGCACGTTTAAAGCTTGGACTGTACTTCTAGCCATTTCTGCATTTTCTTTGAGCTTACTTGGCACATTTTTAGTTCGCTCCGGAATTTTGGTATCTGTGCATGCATTTGCTTCTGATCCTTCACGAGGCATGTTCATCCTTCTGTTCTTAGTATTTGTGATAGGTGGTTCGCTACTCTTGTTTGCCTTAAAAGGTTCTAAAGTGCGCTCGCGTGGTAACTTTGAACTTGTGTCTCGAGAGAATACGCTACTGGTCAATAATGTCTTGCTGATTGCAGGATTAGTGGTGGTGCTTATTGGCACCTTGCTTCCGCTTGTTCACAAACAAATAGGTTTGGGCTCAGTATCGATTGGTGCGCCGTTCTTTGATCTTTTATTTGCATGGCTTATGGTGCCCTTTGCCTTCTTTTTAGGCATTGGGCCACTTATTCGCTGGAAGCGAGATAATCTTTCTGGTTTAGCCAAACCTATGCTGGTTTCTGGGATAGCCTCATTGATTTTGGCTTATGCCCTAGTGGCACTGCTTGCCGATTTCTTCCAGTTTATGGCTTATATCGGTTGGGTTATGGCACTGTGGATCATCTTTATGCACGGCTTTGAATTGCACCAGAGAGCAACGCACAGACACAGCTTTACTGTCGGTATCACTAAGCTTCAGCGCAGTCACTGGGCAATGATGTTTGGTCATATAGGCCTTGCTGTCAGCATTATCGGCATTGCCATGGTACAAAACTACAGTATTGAACGTGATGTTCGTTTGGCGCCGGGTCAAAGCTATAGTATTCAAGGGTATGATTTCTATTTTAAAGGACTAAAAGATAAGAATGGCCCTAACTATGATGGTTTCGTCGCGGAGTTTAAGGTTAGCCACCAAGGGGAATACTTAAACACTTTACATGCAGAGAAGCGCTTTTATCGCACAGCACGCTCTATGATGACGGAAGCGGCTATAGATCGAGGTCTTACGCGGGATCTCTATATTGCTATGGGTGAGCGCTTAGATGATGATAAATCCTGGGCGGTGCGAATTTACTACAAACCTTTTGTACGATGGATTTGGGCTGGGGCCTTACTTATGGCGCTTGCTGGTGTGATTGCCATTAGTGACAAACGTTATCGCTATAGAAAAAGTGCAAAAATGCAGGAGGCGTGATGCATAAAAAATTACTCTTTATACCTCTGATCGCTTTTTTGGCCTTGGTCAGCGTTTTTGCTACTCAGCTGTTTCGAAACTCTCACGGTGACGATCCGACCAAGCTCGAATCTGTACTTATCGGTCAGAGTGTCCCTCAATTTAGGCTCGAAGATTTAGCAGAGCCGGGCAAGCTTTACGATCAATCAATATTCAAAGGCGAACCTTTGCTTTTAAATGTGTGGGCGACTTGGTGCTCGACTTGTTATGTGGAACACCAGTACCTCAACAAGTTGGCCTCTCAGGGCGTTAAGATCATTGGCATGAACTACAAAGATGATCGCACTAAAGCCGTTAAGTGGCTTAACGAGTTGGGTAATCCTTATTTGATAAGCCTGTTTGATGGTACTGGTATGCTTGGCCTAGATTTGGGTGTGTATGGAGCGCCAGAAACCTTTTTGATCGATGCTCAGGGCGTGATCCGTTATCGTCATGCAAGTAATGTCAATGATCGTAGTTGGAACGATGACATTAAACCTATTTATGACAAATTGCTTGCGGAGGCTAAACAGTGAAAAACACCTTCCTTTTCATCTTGCTCAGCGTCATTTTGTCTTTTACCGCCCACGCAACGATACAAATCTATGAGTTTGAGGACTTAGAGCAAGAGCAGCAGTTTAAAGAACTGAGTAGCACGCTGAGGTGTCCTAAATGTCAAAATAACACGATTGCAGACTCAAACTCTGAATTGGCCGTCGATATACGGCAAAAAGTGTATGAAATGACCAAACAAGGTAAGTCCAAGCAGGATATTGTTGACTACATGGTGGCGAGATATGGCAACTTTGTGACTTACAAGCCGCCATTTACTCTTGCGACTGCTATTTTATGGCTTGGGCCAATTTTTGTGGTGATGTTTGGTTTTGGTTTTATTTTTGTGCGTTCGCGTAAAAAGCAGGCTCGTATAAATGAGGACGAGAATTGGAATCAAGCCAAAGAAGCGCGCCTTAAAGCCCTTTTACAACAAGATGATGATGGAGATAAGCAGTAATGACGTTATTTTGGATAGCTTCAGCCATTCTTATCTTGCTTAGCCTGATTTTAATGGGCATCCCTTTTATTCGTAAAAGAACTAATAATGATGACGTACTGCGTGACGAACTCAATAAGGCGCTGTATAAAGATAGGCTATCTGAGCTTGCAGAAGAAACCCAAGAAGGTCTTGTAGATGATCAGCAGGAATTAGTCGATGATCTTAAACAGTCACTGCTAGATGATGTTCCTGATCAAAACGCAGTTAAAGGCTCAGTGGCGATATCTCCTATGGCTATTTTACTGCCTTCTATGGTGTTTATTATCGCATTGTCATACGCCATGTACTTTAAATTCGGCGCGTCAACTAAGGTAGAAGATTGGCAACAAGTCAGTGCGAACTTGCCCGCACTATCTAAAAAGTTACTGGTGCCTGAAGGCGCTGCGCTGAGCGATGATGAAATGCGTGACCTTACACTTGCTTTGCGTACCCGCCTACATTATCACCCTGATGATTCAACAGGGTGGCTCTTGCTCGGTAGAATCGCTCTGGCTAATCGTGATGTCGTGACAGCCATTGGTGCGATGAAAAAAGCCTACGCCCTGAAATCTGACGATGATGATATCAAGTTAGGTTACGCTCAAGCTCTGATGTTGTCGCAAGATGAACTTGATCAGACCATTGCGCGCCGGATTCTTGGCCAATTAGTGCAAAATGATTATGTCGATTTACGAGTATTCTCATTATTGGCATTCGACGCGTACGAAAGAGAAGATTATACTGCTGCCATCCGTTACTGGAAGGTGATGCAACGTATGATTGGACCTGAAGATAGCCGTTATCAAATGCTAACGCGCAGTATTGATAATGCTCAGGAACAATTGGGTGATTCCGCGGTCAGTAATACGTCAGTCTCTGTTTCTATCTCACTGAGTGAAAAGGTAAAACTTGACCAAGACTCGGCGTTGATTGTTTCGGTTCATACCGCTGATGGCTCGCCTATGCCAGTCGCGGCGGCAAGGTACCCATTGGGGAGTTTTCCTCGAACCGTAGTTCTTGATGATACTAATAGTATGTTGCAAGATCGTAAGCTATCCTCATTGGAGTCACTTATGGTACGTGTTCGTCTCGATTCTGACGGCAACGTAGCGACTAAGCAAGGGGACTGGTTTGGTGAGAGCGAAATCGTTAAAGTGGGTCAACCTGTTACGGTTAGTATTAATAAGCAATATTAACCAAGCTTATTCGCGCAATAAATTGATAAAGGGCCGGTACTAAATAGTGCCGGCCTTTGTTTGGAAATTAGAATAATGAATAGTATTAAGCCCCAGATGTGGGCAATGTTTTGTGGTGTCATGTTTTTGATGGGGTGTGCCAGCGCGCCTCAAGACTCAGCGCACGGTGAGTCAGAGGTTAACGACCCGATTGAGGGCTTTAACCGCACTATGTGGGCGGTAAACTACGACTACTTAGATCCTTACTTTGTGCGGCCTGTCTCCTTGGCTTATGTCAATTATGTCCCTGATCCTGTTCGCCAAGGTATAGCAAACTTTTTAAGTAACCTTGATGAGCCAGCGAGTGTGATCCATAACCTCGTGCGCGGTAAAGGCCACACGGCGATTGACCACTTTAACCGTTTTTGGATTAACAGTACCTTTGGCTTATTGGGCCTGATCGATGTGGCTTCTGCTGCGGGTATCACGCATCATAATAATAAGTCGTTTGGTGATGCCGTCGGACATTATGGTGTAGGTAATGGTCCTTATGTCATGGTGCCTGGTTATGGGCCTTGGACGGTGAGAGAGTCTGCCGACTTAGTCGATAGCACTTACGTGCCATTGTCACTACTTAATATTTGGGCGGGGCTAGGTAAGTGGGCCTTTGAAGGTATGGAAACTAGAGCTTCACTTGTGTCTCAAGAAGCTATGCTTGAGAACTCGCCTGATCCATACGCATTAACGCGAGATGCCTATCTGCAAAATCAGGATTTCAATGCCGAGATTGAAAAGCCTGAACAATTTGATGCAGAAGAAGAAGCCTATCTTGACGACTATCTCGATGAAGATTTCTAATAAAAAAGCTTGGTTTATTGGCCAAGCTTTTTTTCATGCCAATTTAGCTTGAAGCTGTGGCTGGCTTAAAATCGATAGCTGGCCTGAACACCGATAAGCCAAATATTCCCTTTAGTTTCACCAACAAACTGGCCGGCTAAGGCTTGCGCGTTGTCGTCAGAGGCATAGCCACGTGATTCTGTGATTGGCGCGTCTTTGGCTAGAATGTAGGTTAAACCGCCATCTAGGGTAAAGTTTTTAGTAAAGTCGTAACTTGCGCCTAGGCTTAGCCAAGTGCGATCGGTTTCTGGGATAGTAATGGTGCGATTTTTATCACTCACCGCCGATGTGTCATAGGCAATACCGGTGCGAAGTGCCAATTTAGAGTCAAGCTGATAAGTTGCGCCCAGTGCTAGGCGATAGTTATCTTGCCAGTTTTCAACTTTGACCATTTTGCTGCCTAATGTGTTTAATTGGGCCTCTAATTTTTCAAAGCTGCTCCAATTAGTCCAGTTTAGGCTGGCATGAATGGCGAGTTTTTCTGTCAGTTGGTGAAAGCTTGCCAGCTCGGCTGTGGCGGGTAGGGCAAGATCCATGCTGCCGTTATCGCGATTGCCATTACTTAGGCCAAATCCTGCGCCTGTGGCATAGCCTTCAAGCTTAAGTTGAACTTCGGATTTGTAGCTAAAGCCAATACGGTGATCTTGGTTAATTTGCCAAGCCGTACCAACTTGCCAGCCCCAAGCGTTATCATCGCCTTCCATATATTTAAGGTCTGTACCTTGAGATAGAGAGTAAGCATTGTTTGCTGGTGCTTTCGCGCCAAAGCTGCCTTCACCCATCACATAGCGAACGCCGCCGCCAATACTCAGGTCTTGATTGACTTGATAGGCAGCGTTGAGGTTGGCTTCCATTGTGGTTACGCTGGCCTGATTGCCAAAATGAGCGGCGGCGAAATCATTACCTAGATTAGTTTCCATCCCGTAGTTTGTGCCCAGTGCAAAGCCAATCGCCACTTGATCAGAATATTGATGCGAGAGGTAAAAATTAGGGATAATCGCATCATCGGCAAAATCTGACGAAGATGCATTGGATACAGGCAGCGCAGACGCGCTGCCGTCTACTGTACCATCGACATCCACATTGGGGTTGACGTAAATAGCGCCAAGCGATAATTGGGTGCCATCAAGATAGGTGAGCATAGCTGGGTTTCGCCACTGTGCACTGGCATTATCTGCCATCGCCGCTTCACCAGCATAGGCGCGGCCAAGGCCCGTTGCTGAGTATTCGGCTAATTGAAAACCAGCTGCTGTTACTGTATCTGAAGCAGAAATAAGGCCTGCGCCTACTGCAAGGGAGAGAAAAGTAATTCTTGTTTTCATGGTAGTTTGTCGCTGACTTATTAATAAATGTCAGACGATATTAAAATTAGAGTTATTACTTTAAAAACAAAAAACACCTTAGCGATTATCTTTACGATAAAATATCGTCACTAAGCTAATTTTTTATATAAATCACTGATTCGTGGTTTTATTTTGCTTTAACTCGGCGAACACATGTGCTGTGGAAAGGCGGTTTGGCAGCACAGCTGTAGGCTGAAAATAATCAACTGGGGGGTAAATGAGGTATGGAAACGAAAAAGGGCCATGCTAGATGGCCCTTTGTGTGATTAGCTTCAGCGGTTTAGAAACTGCGGCTATATTGTAGACCGACTAAGATAGCATCTGCCTTTGTAGTTGCATTTATAGAGGATAATTCTACGCTGGGGGTAGTTGGGTGATTAGTGGTTTCCTCAACTTTTACGTCTTCACCCAGTAGATAGGTGAAACCAAAATCAATATTTGACTTATCATCTATATGATAAGTAAAGCCTGTCGAGAACCACTGTCTATCTGAATCAGGCACCGAAATAGATGTGATTTTATCTTGTGCACTGGTGTCATACATATAACCCGCACGCAGAGTCCAGTCATTGTTTAAATAATAGGTACCACCGATAGAGTAGTGCATTCCATTTTGCCACTCATAATCATTTAGCTTACCACTTTTTTCAGCTCGTAAAACATCAAATTCACTCCAGTTTATCCATTGTACGCTATAGTGAACTGCGTACTTATCATTGAGGCGATGGTAGCCTGAAAACTCGGCCATATCAGGTAGAGGCATAATTAAGGTATCGTCTACCTCACCAAGCCCTGAACCTGAGTAATTCACTTTACCATCTGCTTCTAAATCTGGGCTATAACGGTATGAGAAACCGAAACGATTTTTATCATCAAGTTCAAATACAGTGCCGATATTAAAACCTACTGCCCAACCATCAGCATCCACATCAAGAGCTGTAGTGGAACCAAGCTGTTGGCTTGTAGTGCGCTTTAACTTACCCTCACCGTAAATAAAGTCCAGACCAGCACCAAAGCTCCACTGTTCATCTAGACGATATGAACCTGATACACCAAAATTCATACTTTTAACGTCGGTTAGGCCACCATACTCTGAAGCCATAAACGAGTTATCAAATTCCGTTTTAGTTCCAAAGTTGGTATAGGCATTGACACCCCATGCAAACTTATCATTAACTGGAACTATTAAGTGAATATTAGGAGCAATAGAAGTATCACCAGCATCACTATAATTTGAATCTAAAGTTGTATAACCCGAGCCGTTAAAGAAACTATATTGGGCATCCTTTACTTCAATCTTTGAGGTGATAGAAACAAACCCTAGAGATAGCGATATTTCATCAAACAGCGCCATTGTTGCGGGGTTACGTGCCATAGCTGAAGCATTGTCGGCAATAACAGCATCACCGGCAAAGGCGCGGCCAAGGCCAGTGGCGGACTGAGAGTTAAGCTGGAAACCTGCAGCGAGAGCTTGCTGCGAAGCCAGTGTGGTGCTGGCAATGGTCACGGCTAGAAGAGATTTCTTAAACAGACGTGTCTTATTCATCATACTTTTCCTTTGTTTCGCCTCTCGCGGACGTCTTATTTGAGCTTTCACTCAACTGTGGCAAATCCTAGGCACCTAGTATAAAAGATAGAAATCCGACCATTACCGAGTTGGTGTGTAAAATTATAGAAATGAAAGCCATTTGGCAGGATTTATAGGTAAAAACAGACTTTTTAGAGTTTAAACTCTATTTTTGAGCAAAAAAAATGGCTTAAGCGAGAAGCTCAAGCCATGATACAGATCACAAAATGTTAAAATTTGGTTAACTCATAGGTTTGATGATGTTTGCTATATTTTCAGCGATGTTGGCGACATTTTCACCATCTTCTCCCACAAGGATTAAGCTAGTGTTGCCAATAGGCTCAACCACGCCTGCCATGCCTTGCTGCTCAAAATCGACCGCTTGCTTGGAAGGCATACTGGTGAGAAATAACGTTACTTTGCCTTTTTCGCCCTGAAACACCATGTGCAGTGCATTGGTGTCGCCAAAGCCACAATGGTTGAGATAATACACATGGTAAGGGAAATTAGCGCCAAGTTGGTGATCAAAGGGCATCATCTTGGCATTGATTTGAGAAGAAGGCACATTTTCGTCAATACCAGTGACAAATGGCTTTTCGGCCATTACATGTTTAATGGCAATATCTTCAATGCTGGCATGCGCTGGCGGTAGGACAATATTGCCCCAGTTAACTTGCCCAACCAAAAGACCAAATACAAAGGCAATCGATGCCGCTGTCGCCATAGCCCGTTTGGCAAAAGTTGGTCTAATCACATTAGATTCTGAATGGGAAGTTTGATGAAACAGGATGCGGTCGACCAGATCTTCAGGCACGTCGACTGCCATCGCCTTGGCAATATGGGCATCAAGCTCAAGCACATCTTCGGCAAATTTGCCGTTGGCACTGTCTGCTTTTATGGCTTCGACGATATCGCCGTCCCGTTCTTTTGGGTCGGACATAATACGACGACGGAATTCTAACTCATCCATTTTGCTGTCCTCGATGACTGTTTTCTGTATCTAACATGTCCTTCAGTTGGTTCCTTGCTCTGAAAAGACGGGTCATCACTGTGTTCTTATTAAGACCAAGGATCTCACCGATCTCTTCGCCACTGAACCCTCCGACAACCTGCAAAAAGAGAGGTTCACGATATTCGTCTTCCAGTTTCATGATTTGTGCCTGCACCCATTGGGTTTGGTGATGCGGGGCATCACTGACTTTGGCGTCATTGGCATGGTCATCAATATCAACCAGATCAAACTGTTTCCTCTCAAAGCGGCGCGCGTTTTCGCGCCTTAATATGGTAATCAACCAAGATTTTGCCGCTTTTTCATCTTGTAAACTATCTAAAGACTTCCAAGCCCGTAGACAGGTTTCTTGGACAAGATCTTCTGCAACCGATTGGTCTTTGCACAGCCAATAGGCGTAGCGATATAAGTCTCTGTGATACGCTCTTACCAGCGCTTCGTACTTTCTTTGTCTGTCCATATCCGAGTTGACCGGAGGACTCGACTTTTTCTTTCCAAAAAAATTGATAACGGACACATGAGCCTCCAATTTTGCTCTGTGGTTTGGCCATACCCCTAAATCTAGGTCCTAGAAGAGTATGATTTACTGAGTATTTAATCAAACATTCTCTGGACTTATCAGACCAGCGTACTATTACGCCCAATGTTATGGTTAAAAAATCGACGTAAAATTGATCTATTTCAACATTCAATATTATTCACAGATTATAGTAGCCCTTGTCATCTGGTTGGTTTTTGGGCCGACATGTTGAGCAAGGTGGCATTTCCTTTTGAAGGCTGACTTTACTTTCTCCTTAATCAGGACACTGATTATTTTCGATTAACGCGAGTTAATTGGTTTGTTCTCCAACCACACAAGTCTGTGTGGTTTTTTTTTGCCCCATCTAAGCTATCGCTTTTCCACTCTGAATCACGTTTAATTAAACGAGCGTTTGATTCGCTTAACATTCTGGTTACAATGATTCTGGTCTGACCTCTATTTTGTAAAGGAGAAATAATGGGCAAGCAGGAAGTGAAAACGCGCTCAGGTGAGCGCATTGCGGTGGTTGCGGGTTTGCGTACGCCGTTTGCACGTCAAAGCACGGAATTCAGTCAAGTCCCCGCCGTCGATCTCGGCAAGATGGTGGTGAGCGAAATGATGGCGCGGACTGAGATTGACCCTAAACTGATCGATCAAGTCGTTTTTGGTCAGGTAGTTCAGATGCCTGAAGCGCCAAATATAGCGCGAGAAATTGTTCTTGGCACGGGAATGAACATTCATACCGATGCTTACAGCGTGACCCGAGCTTGTGCAACCAGTTTTCAGTCTGCGGTCAATGTGGCAGAAAGTATCATGGCAGGTACGATTGATATTGGTATCGCTGGGGGAGCAGATTCCTCTTCTGTGTTGCCAATCGGTGTCTCCAAGAAATTGGCCGCTAACCTTCTTGCGCTTAGCAAAACTAAAACCATGGGTCAGAAGCTTAAATTGCTTAAAAACCTTTCATTTAGAGATCTTATGCCAGTCCCTCCAGCTGTGGCTGAGTACTCAACGGGCTTGTCTATGGGGCAAACCGCAGAACAGATGGCCAAGTCTCATGGTATCACGCGCCAAGAACAAGACGCACTCGCTCATCGCTCTCATTCTCTTGCTTCCGAGGCGTGGAAAGACGGCAAGATAGAAGGCGAGGTCATGACGGCTTTTCCAGAGCCCTACAAACAATGGATTTCTCAAGATAATAACGTTCGCCATGATTCAACCTTGGAAGGTTACGCCAAGCTGCGCCCTGCGTTTGACCGTCAATATGGTAGCGTGACAGCGGCAAACAGTACTCCGCTTACCGATGGCGCGGCGGCCATCATGTTAATGCGAGAAGGCAAAGCCAAAGAGTTAGGCCTAGAGGTGATGGGTTACATTCGCTCCTATGCGTTTTCCGCGATTGGGGTTGAAATGGATATGTTAATGGGCCCTTCTTATTCCACACCTCTCGCACTTGATAGAGCGGGCATTAATCTATCGGATCTGACCTTGATCGACATGCATGAGGCCTTTGCGGCTCAGACTTTATCGAATGTCAAAATGTTTGCCTCAGACGATTTCGCGCAGCAGAAACTAGGCCGAGCAAAAGCGATTGGTGAAATTGACATGGATAAGTTCAATGTACTTGGTGGCTCAATTGCCTATGGCCATCCATTTGCCGCAACAGGCGCGCGTATGATCACTCAAACATTGAGAGAGCTTAAGCGGCGCGGCGGAGGCTTGGCGTTAAATACGGCCTGCGCAGCAGGTGGCTTGGGTGCAGCTATGGTTTTGGAGGTTGAGTAATGAGTGAACAAAAAGCATTTGAATTAAAGGTTGATGAACAAAACATTGCTTGGCTGTCGATTGATGTCCCCGGTGAGAAAATGAATACCTTGCAAGCGGCTTTTGCTGACGAGATGAAAGCCATATTTGCTCAGCTTCAAGAAAATATCTCTACCATTAAGGGCTTGATTGTTCATTCTCTTAAGCCAGATAACTTTATTGCTGGCGCTGATGTGCGCATGCTTGATGCCTGCACCAGTGCTGAGCAAGCAAAAGATCTCGCTGTTCAAGGGCAGACAATGTTCCAGCAACTCTCTGACCTACCTTTTCCTGTGGTGGCTGCGATTCATGGCCCATGTTTAGGCGGTGGTTTGGAGCTTGCTTTAGCTTGCGATTATCGCGTTTGTACCACTTCAGACAAGACGCGTTTAGGATTGCCTGAAGTGCAATTGGGTTTGCTTCCAGGTTCAGGCGGTACGCAGCGCTTACCTCGTTTGATTGGTTTGCTTCCGTCACTTGATATGATTCTCACAGGTAAACAGCTAAGAGCCGCTAAAGCGAAAAAATTGGGCGTGGTTGATGCGGTTGTGCCAGAGAGCGTGTTGCTGCAAGTGGCCAAGAGTTTTGTTGAGAAACATGCGGGTAAATCCCAAGCTAAGCGCAAGGTGTCAACCAAAGAAAAGCTTATCTCTAACACTAGCTTGGGCCGCAAAGTGATTTTTGAGCAGGCGGCGAAAAAAACACATGACAAAACTCGTGGCAATTATCCAGCTGCTGAAGCTATTTTGGATGTAATGCGCCATGGCTTAGAAAAAGGCTTCGAGCAAGGGCAAGCCAAAGAAGCGCAGCGATTTGGTGATTTGGTCATGACACCTGAATCGAAAGCCTTACGCTCCATTTTCTTTGCCACAACAGAGATGAAGAAAGAAAAAGGCACTCAAGCAGAGCCAAAAGATGTTGGTATGGCTGCTGTACTGGGTGGCGGTTTGATGGGCGCAGGGATAAGCCATGTATCTGTGGCCAAAGCCAAAGTGCCAGTGAGAATCAAAGATGTCTCCAACGATGGCGTGCTTAACGCCCTTAAGTACAACTACAAGTTGTTTGATAAGCAGCGCAAACGCCGCATTTTGTCTAAGGCTAAGCTTCAGTCGAATATGCTAAAACTCTCTGGTGGGGTGGACTTCACACGTTTTAATCACACCGACATAGTGGTTGAGGCGGTATTTGAAGATTTGGAATTAAAGCAGCAAATGGTGGCTGATGTTGAGGCGAATGCAAAGGATAGCACCATCTTTGCTACTAATACTTCGTCTCTACCTATCCATAAGATTGCTGAAAAGGCTCAGCGTCCAGAGAAGGTGGTAGGCCTACATTATTTTAGCCCTGTTGAAAAAATGCCATTGGTGGAAATTATCCCTCATCAAAGCACCTCCGATGAGACCATCTCCACTGTGGTCGAATTTGCTCGCAAGCAAGGCAAAACGCCTATCGTTGTCAAAGACTGCGCTGGTTTTTATGTCAACCGTATTCTTGCTCCTTACATGAATGAGTCCGCTCAAGTCTTGATGTCTGGCGAGCCTATAGAGCATTTGGACAAAGCCCTATTGAACTCTGGATTCCCAGTTGGCCCTATTACCTTACTCGATGAAGTCGGCATTGATATTGGCGCTAAGATTATGCCTATTTTAGTTGGCGAGTTAGGCGAGCGATTTAGAGGGCCGGATGTGTTTGATACTCTGCTTGATGACAATCGTAAAGGGAGAAAGAGTGGCAAAGGTTTTTATACCTACAAAGGCAAGAAGAAAGAGGTGGATAAATCCGTCTACAAGCTTTTGAGTTTGACTCCCGAAGTCAAATCAGGCGAGAAAGACATTGCTCTGCGTTGTGTATTGCCCATGCTAAATGAAGCCGTGCGATGCTTGGAAGAAGGCATCATACGAAGCCCTCGTGATGGTGACATTGGTGCTATTTTTGGCATAGGTTTCCCGCCATTCTTAGGTGGGCCTTTCCGATACATGGATCAGCTTGGCTTAGAGAAAGTGATAGAGCTGATGAACCAACATGCACAGAAGTATGGCGATCGCTTCGCACCTTGTGATGGGCTGTTGACTCGCGCAGGTTTGAATAAGCCATTTTACGAATAATTGTTTATGAGTGTAAAAAGGCGAGCGGTAACGTTCGCCTTTTTTGTCACCTAAGGTTATGATCGACTCACATCAGAACTCACTAGGAATTTCAAATGGATGCTTTAGATTTGCTGCTTAATCGCCGCTCAATCGCTAGGTTGTCTCACCCTGCTCCAGAGGGACAGGCTTTAGAGAATATCATTCGAGCTGGTCTGAGAGCGCCAGATCATGCCAGCCTAACACCTTGGCGATTTGTCATTTCTCAAGGCGAAGGGCTGACGAAATTGGCCGATATTTTGGTCGCGGCGGCAAAAGTAGAAAACAGTGACGACAGCGTGTTGGAAAAGCTGAAAAACGCCCCGTTTCGTGCGCCTATGGTGATCACTGTGATTGCTAAAGTGACCCCGCATGAGAAAGTACCCGCTCTAGAGCAGCATCTCTCTGCTGGCTGTGCAGTGCACGCGATGCAGATGGCTGCAGTTGCGCAGGGCTTTCAAGGTTTTTGGCGTTCTGGTAAGTGGATGTTCCATGACAATGTTCATCGTGCATTTGGTCTAGAAGGTGAAGATGAGATTGTTGGTTTTCTATATTTGGGGACGCCAGGTTGCACTCCGATGAAAGTGCCAGAGCGAGACTTGAGTAAATTTGTAGAATATATGTAATCTCAGCCCAAAGCTGAAAGTCAGCTTTGGGCTAAGTGTTTACCATCAAAAGATGAATGATAAATTAGCTGTCCTTATATTCAATCACAAAGTCTATCAATAGACGGACTTTTTCAGGCAAGTGATCTTTGTGGTTGTATAGCATGTAAATATCGCGAGGGTTCGCGCTCCATTCCTGCAAAACCCGTGTGAGGCTCCCATCCTCAATATGTTCTTTAAGCATAACATCTGGCATTAGTGTGATTCCCAACCCATCTGAACATGCGCTGCGAACCACATCTAGCGCATTGGCTTGGAAACGGCCTTTATCATTATTAATCACTGTCTCGCCGCTACTGTTGGTGATTTGCCATTTTAAAAGCGGTGCGCCTTTCAAAAGAGAGTGATTTTGCAGATCTTCTGCATGCTTTGGCTCTGGGTGATTGGCAAGGTAGATAGGACTGGCGACTAAAATATCTTCAACTGAGCCGATTTTACGTGCAATCAGGCTGGAATCTCTCTGCGGGCCAACGCGAAAAATGACATCCCATTCCGTTGGATCTAGCTGATCAGCATGGTTACTGGTGGTTAGTTCAAGGTTGATATCCGGAAATTTAGTCATGAATGCGCTAAATATTGGCATCATCATGCGTTTGGTAAGGTTTGAGGGAGCCGATACACGAATTTTTCCGGCCGCTCCTCGGCATTCATCGGTAATTTCTTCTGTCGCTATGGTGAGTCGATTGAGTAGGGGAGAGCATTCACTGTAAAAACGTTCACCCGCTTCTGTAAGAGAAAGTTTACGGGCATGGCGGTTGAGTAATCTGAGGTTAAGAGCTTCTTCCAACGCTTGTATGCGCCGAGTAATTGTTGCAACAGGAATCATAGTTTTGCGAGAGGTCGCAGTATAGCTTCCGTTTTCAACAACGAGCCTAAAAAGGTTGAGATCGTCTAATTTCATTATTTTCGACACATTTTTTGCAAATTGGGTTAACTTATACAAGTATCAGATGCCAAAGGTTGAATATTATCAACAAGGTTTACGATCTTTGGCTCTAGCTACATATAGTATTCAACATGCGCGAAAAGTGGAAGATTTGTATAAATACACTTTCGCAGCTATTTTTAAATGAGTGTTTGAAACCGTTTACAATTAAAAAAATAATACTAACAGTTGTACGTTTATAGTTGTGTGAGGCCAAGGTGTATGCATAAAACTTATGAAGTGGCGACAACGCCCTCAACCCAGCCGGATACTGGGACAAAGCTTATCATGATCGTCGATGACGATCCTGTATTTCGCAAACTCACCGGTGGCTTTATTGAAGCTCAAGGTCATGAGGTTGTGGAAGCGGAGAACGGCCTAGAAGGCCTCAAAAAGCTTAGAGAGACAGAGCCAGACTTGATTTTGTGTGACCTTTCAATGCCTGTACTCGATGGTATTGAGTTTGTTGAAGAGGTCAGTTTAGAGTACCCATCACTCCCTTTGATTGTGGTATCAGCCACTGATGAGATGGCCGATGTGGCGCAAGCGCTACGTTTTGGCATCAAAGATTTTCTCCCTAAACCTATTACCAACCCTGACCATCTAGCCAGTGCAATAGAAAATACCTTATATGATTCCGACAACCATCTGTGTGATCAACGAGATTTTGCGAGTCAGTGGTTCAGAATAGACAGCGGTGATATGCCAGAAGAGCAAGAGTTGCATTGGCATTTAGAATATTTGCAGGACAACCCTATTGCGGCGAAAGATCTGCTGCATGCACTGTTGCCTGATAAAGATACATCGCAAGGTGACTGGAAATGTAGCTATCGCCTGTTGCAATCGATCGATGTTATGCCTTTGGTCTATGACTATGCATGGCTTATGAATGGTCAGTTTGCATTCTATATCGTTGATTCTGCATGCGAAGGTCAGCATGGTGCGGCAACTACCTTATTGGTTAGAGCGTTATTCCATGATTACCTGCGTAATTTGAAGTGTTTTAATGCCGATTTGAAAGATATTGCTGATTTGCTTGAAAAGGGTATGGAGTGCGCAGAGTGTGCCAGCCCAGTAAAAGCCATGTTTGGTATTGCAGATGTGTCCGAAGGGACGTTATCACTGCTACCAGCAGGTCTTGATGCGCAATGGTCCAATGGGTATTTCTCCCAACATATAGCAGCAGGAACCAAACTTGGTGAAAATTGTATTAAAAACTTTATAACGCCTGATTTACCTATTCAGGCTGCGTGCCAGCTGACATTAGGTAGTTTGGGTTCAAGCAGTTTTAGTTTGGATATTTTCCGTGGTGGTAGTGCTTAGTCCATGTGATAAAACGTCTAATAACCTTATGTTTTTACGGTGTTTATTGAGATTTTTTTGAGGTATAGTCCGCCAGCACAAAAATGTTCCAATACGTTAACCTAATATTAACGAATAATAAAACATACAGTACTGACACGAGAGAAGTAATCCTATGGCAGACAAAGACTTTAAAGAACCCTACAACATCCTTTACTTTTTAGGGTTCATTGCGGCATTATTAATTCCTACCCTTCCTGCGACCCTAACTTGGATTCGAGTATTTAATGGATACGCGGGTTTTTAGCCGAATAAGCCGGAGCCTACCATCGATATTCGAAGACTGAGTTTAAATATTGTAGGTGGCCTGAGTTTGGTGCTAGGTTTCTTCGGTATCTTTCTGCCTTTGCTTCCGACAACGCCGTTTATTCTTCTCGCCAGCGCTTGTTTTATGCGCAGTAGCCCAAGGTTTCATCGTTGGTTACATGAACATAAAACCTTTGGTCCTATCCTCGATAACTGGCATCAACACCGAGCGGTGACCAGCAAAATCAAAGTGCGTGGCGCCCTATGTATGGTGGCAAGTTTCTCCTTCTCTATTTGGATTGTTTCCCAAGTTTGGTTAAAGGTTGCACTTATGGTGATGCTGATGACTTTATTGACTTGGTTTATTCGATTACCCGTGATTGATCACCTTGCTGATAGGCAAGAAAATCACTAAGATTGCATACACGTGTCCTGCTGTTTTTGTAGGTGTATAACTGGTTGCATAACGTGAGTCCTTTTAGCTTCGTAAAAAGTGACCAGTGCGTTAAAAACCTTTGCTGATGCTTGTTAAACTTTTTGTAGATAATAAGCCTAGCCAATCTAAGAAATGAATTATGACAACTGAAACCATTACCTTAATCAAGTCAAGCATCAAAAGCATCCCAGATTACCCCAAGCCAGGTATTTTATTCCGTGACGTGACAAGTCTAATGGAAAACGCGGTGGCGTATAAGGCTGCTATTCAGGTGTTAGTCGAAAAGTACCAAGGTATGGGCTTTACCAAGGTTGTTGGCACTGAAGCTCGCGGCTTTTTGTTTGGTGCGCCACTCGCTTTAGAGCTTGGCATTGGCTTTGTACCTGTACGTAAACCCGGTAAGCTGCCGCGTCAAACGATCGCCCAATCTTACCAACTTGAATACGGCACGGATACTCTTGAAATTCATACTGATGCGATATCAGAAGGGGATAAGGTTTTGGTTGTCGACGACTTGCTTGCCACAGGTGGAACGATTGAGGCGACCACTCAACTTATTCGCCAGCTCGGTGGAGAGGTTGAACACGCTGCGTTTGTTATCAATCTGCCAGAAATTGGTGGAGATACACGTCTCGAAAAACTTGGCCTCAAGGTATACAGTATTTGTGAGTTTGATGGCCATTAATTGGATAAAGTCATGAGTTATTTAGCACTGGCTAGAAAATGGCGGCCTGCACAATTTAATCAAGTGGTTGGTCAAAGTCATGTCTTGACCGCGTTGGAAAATGCATTGGCGAATAACCGGCTTCATCACGCTTATCTATTCAGCGGGACTCGCGGAGTCGGAAAGACCACCATAGGTCGTTTGTTTGCCAAAGGATTAAACTGCGAGACAGGTATAACAGCCACGCCTTGTGGCCAGTGCGATACTTGCCAAGAAATCGATCAAGGACGCTTTGTTGATTTATTAGAAATTGACGCAGCGTCTAGAACCAAGGTCGAAGACACCAGAGAGCTGCTGGATAATGTGCAGTACAAGCCAGCCCGAGGTCGCTTTAAAGTTTATCTCATCGATGAAGTGCATATGCTCTCAAGGCATAGTTTTAATGCTTTGCTTAAAACCTTGGAAGAGCCGCCAGAATATGTAAAGTTTCTTCTTGCCACTACGGATCCACAGAAATTACCTGTCACCATATTATCGCGTTGCTTGCAGTTCCATTTAAAGCCTATCAGCGTTGATAACATCCATCAGCAACTCGATTATATTTTACAGCAAGAAAAGGTTTCGTATCAGCCCCGAGCTTTAGGCATGATTGCTCATGCTGCCGATGGCAGTATGCGTGATGCATTAAGTTTGACCGATCAGGCGATTGCTTTAGGTAATGGTCAAGTGGTGACGGACAGTGTTGCTCATATGCTGGGAACCTTAGATACGGACCAGGCATTACATTTACTTGAAGCCATTGGTTCCAAACAGCCGCAAACAGCGATGGATTGTCTTGCAGGTCTTGCTCAAAACGGCGTTGACTGGGATGGTTTACTCTCTCAGCTTTCTGCTCAGCTGCACCGCCTTGCTATGTATCAAGCGCTCCCTGAGACGCTGGATAAATCCTTACCCGATGCCGAAAAAGTGGTGTTGTTAAGTCGAGTGCTTTCGCCGCAAGATATCCAGCTTTATTATCAAATTGCGCTAAAAGGGCGGCAAGACTTAGCGCTGGCTCCATCTGAGCAAATCGGTGTTGAGATGGTGGTGCTACGAATGATGGCATTTCGCCCTGTGGCTCAGCCTCAAGCGAATGTGATTACCAATCAGGTTATTCAGCCAGAGCCAGCTCCTTCGACATATGTGCCACCAGCTCCTATTCAAAGTGTATCGATGCCAGAAGTTCAGCCTGCACCACAACCACCTGCGCCTGAACAGCCATCTGTACCTGAACAACCATCACAAATGGACATGGAGCCTGCTCAGGCTCAAATGCCAGAGACTCCAGAGCAACAAGCCAATGCTCACATGCAGGAGCAGCCTCAATCACAGGTATCTCCTGTAAGAGGTCTAAGACACCAGCTTCGTTCTCAACGCACTGGGAAGAGTCAGGCTAGCACGCCAAAAAAGACTAATGCGACATCTGCTCAACCATCATCGGTTCTTGATCGCGTTGCACAGCGCAACATGGGAACTATGCAGGTGTCGCCAGTGTCCAACTCAGTGGATGTAGCAACGCCTGAAGGTGATAAAGCAGAGCCTTATCAATGGCGTCCAACGCTGCCGCAAGAAAAACCAGTAGCGCAAAATCATGCACTCACGCCTTCTCAAATAAAGAAAGCGCTGGAGCATGAAAAAACGCCGGATATGGCGAAAAAGCTCACTCAAGAATGTTTGCAGCAGAGCCAATGGGCTCGTTTGATTGAACAGCTGGATGTGGCAAAAATGACCCAGCAGCTGGCGCTTAATTCACATTATGAGCAGCGAGAGAGTTTTATTGTACTCACGCTTCGCAGCGAGCAAGCTCATCTTAATAGTGATAGAGCTCGTCATGAACTTATCACTGCGCTTAACTCGGTGTTAGGCGAGCAATTCGAGCTAAGTGTTGAGGTTGGTGAGTCTGGTGAAACCCCCTTAGAGTTGAGAGAGAAACTCTATCAGACAAAGTTACAGCAGGCATTTACCAGCCTTGAAAACGACAGCAATGTTCAGTTTATTGAGCAGCGATTTGCAGCTGAGCTAGACAGTGATAGTGTCAGGCCTATATGAATCAAATTTGGGGTTGAAAAAACACACTTCGACCTCAATCTATTAACGAAACTAGCTAGACAACCCAGAGAGAAAAACATGTTTGGTAAAGGCGGAATGGGCAACTTAATGAAGCAAGCCCAGCAAATGCAAGAGCGTATGCAAAAGCTTCAAGAAGAAATTGCGAATATGGAAGTAACGGGCGAGTCTGGTGCTGGCTTGGTAAAAGTAACCATCACAGGAAGCCACAGTGTTCGTAAAGTAGAGATCGACGAAAGCTTGATGGAAGATGACAAAGAAATGCTTGAAGACTTGATTGCTGCTGCATTTAATGATGCGTCACGCCGCGTTGAAGAAACACAAAAAGAAAAAATGGAATCAGTGACTGGGGGGATGCAACTTCCACCTGGCATGAAAATGCCTTTCTAACAAAGGGCTAGTCAATGCGCACCAGTCATATGCTGGAGCAATTGATGGAGGCCTTACGTTGTCTGCCTGGGGTTGGCCCCAAGTCAGCTCAGCGTATGGCCTTTCATTTGTTACAGCGTGATAGAAAAGGCGGTTTACAGTTGGCTGACTCACTCAGCCAAGCAATGACAGAGATAGGTCATTGCAATGAGTGCCGCACTTTTACTGAACAAGAAACGTGTCACATCTGCACTAACCCTAAGCGTCAGGAAAATGGTCAAATCTGCGTGGTTGAAAGCCCTGCAGACATCGCTGCGGTGGAATCAACTGGTCAATATTCAGGTCGATACTTTGTGCTTATGGGTCATCTATCCCCTTTAGATGGCATTGGCCCAAGTGATATTGGCCTTGATGTGCTGGATTACCGTCTACGTCGCGGGGATGTGACAGAAGTTATTTTGGCCACCAACCCAACCGTCGAGGGTGAAGCGACCGCTCACTATATTGCAGAGCTTTGCCGCGAGCATAAGGTGCAGGCCAGCCGGATTGCACACGGTGTGCCTGTCGGAGGTGAGCTTGAGCTTGTCGATGGTACCACGCTTTCCCACTCATTACTTGGCCGGCAAAAACTATAGTTGCTAGATAGTGCCACTCGATTGAGTGAGTGCCGTTTGGATAAGCACTATCCATCATCCCAAAATGAATTAGAACTGTGACAAAAAGGACCTAAGGTGAAACCCTTGGGTCTTTTTTATTGGGGGAAACAGAATGGTTTATGTTTTGTCGCATTTGCTTAAGCTTTAGGGGGAGAGTGTCATTCTGGTCAGCACACTTGTGCCCCTTTCTGGGTTACGTGTCGAAGTTTGAGCAAAGATCATCGGGTAGATTTGATATAGAAAAACTAATGTTTTTCGAGAATCGAGACCTGCCCCGTGAGTTTTCAAAAAACCTTCATTTTCACTACATTAATAGTCATTATGCAACGGTGCGCTTTAGGTTAAAAACTGATACGATCTTTTCACGATCAGTTGAAAGGATAAATATAATGACAACAATTGCTTACCTAACCATAGAGAGTATTGAAGGCGGTTTATTATCGATGGCTTGTAATACCCCAGACTCAATGGGTAATGGCTATCAAAGTGGCCATGAAAATGAGATTACAGTTCTGGGCTTTTCGCATAACATGTCATGGGAAAATCGTTCAGTGCACTCACCCATTCAAATAGTTAAGAAAGTGGATAAGTCTAGTCCACTTATCTCACAGGCATGCTCAGATGGAGCTGAATTAAAGTGTCAGCTCACATTCTATCGCAACTCTCCTAGAGGCGGTACACAGGAAAAGTTCTACCAAATTGACTTAATTGGCGCTTTGATTAGAAATGTAAATATCGAAATGCCCAACGT
>NZ_JAYQDQ010000026.1:0-3003 GCF_038138445.1 Vibrio sp. | reverse complement strand
AAATTGACTTAATTGGCGCTTTGATTAGAAATGTAAATATCGAAATGCCCAACGTGGCTCATTTTGGTGACTCTGAAATGCAAGAAGTTGTAGATATCGCATACCGAGATATTCACTGGAAACACCTAGCAGCAACTACAAATGGCTTTTCCTCATGGATGAATGGGCTTACCAGTATAAAAGATGGCTTGGGTATGTAAGTATGTCAGGTTCAAGGGAAGGCTTAGACGAAAACTACTGGCTTTTAGAACAAGAAGCAAACCAATTTATAACCGCTACATTATTACAGCTCGCACAGTTAAAGCTTGAGCGCCAAGTTCATTCCAAAGCTGTCCGTGAGTTTAGTCAGGCTGTTAGCAGTATTTTAAAGGCATATCAAAAACAGTCTATAAGCTATGAACAAGCTAAGCAGTTATTCAAAAACCTCAAACTAGGGTTTATTGATGGTGTTAGAGCTATTAAAACGTCACAAAGGCATCGAAAAATTCGTGGGCAACAAAGAACCTCTCAGGATGGAAGCTATCGCCGAAATATTACAGTAAACGATCAATCGTTTAACGTTAGATTTAAAGCTCGTTGTGCAACTTCAGAATGTTTAATGAGAGGAGCAAACTTTGATCTTCAGGATGATGCTTTTCAGGACTATATTGATGCCGCCACGCAAGATAAACGGTCGGATGTGATGCAGGTTATAGGTGTTGCCCTGATTGCCAATCCATACTCTGCCCCTTTGCAAAGGCTTGCTCTACTTGATGTTGCTTATTCTGCAAGTGAATTAAATTTTGATCCTCTCTGGGCTTATGCCTTGGGAGCAGGTACAGCGTATAGGCTGAGGTTGCTGAATTTGCCTACGCGAATCCAAGATACTTCAGAAAGTGTTGTTAGTTATTTTTCAGGGAATTTTTTAAGTAGTGATTGATAAAGAGAAAGTTTGGAAGTATGTGAATATTTCCGATGGTATATGTCTTTGTTGTTTCATCGTTGGTTTGTTGCTCTTTGGAAATGATGCTTTGGGTATCGCTGGTATTTGGCTCGCAGCCTTCATTTCTTCTGGCTTAGGGCTACGACGCTATTGTAAAGGCAAAGGGATGATGAGATATGGGACGATAAATGATGTCGATTCAGAGGATTATGATGCAATATTGAGTTCTTACTTTTCTCATCGCTGGACAATGGTTCTATGTACTTTAGGAGTCATTATATTCACTATTTATCATCTATACCAAGAGTTTACTTAACCAAAGACTTTTCTAACTTCTAGGTATCAAGCAGGAACATGATATTGCATTTTTATGCAATGAGTCATTAGAAAGTAACAACTACTATTTTGATATAGGAAACTTACAATGAAAAAAATAGGATTAGTAATCTATGGGGCAGCTTATTTACTCCTCTCATTGTTCAATATGGTTACGGCAATTTTAGCGGGCGCTATTTCTGTTGGATTTTTGGTTAGTATTGGCTTTACCACTCTGTATTTGCTTGGATTTTATGGGTTTCTTTTTAAAAAACCAATTTTCACTCCCAAAGTATGGAGAAACTTATTTTACTTACAATGCATTGCTTTAATACTACAGTTTACGCCGGTTCTATTTGAATTCAGTAGTGAATTGTTAGCTATCAATGGACTGATATTCATAGTAACTCTACCTATGCTTGTATGTTTGTATAGATATAGCTCTCCAGATAGTGAAATCTGGATTTCGGCTTCAGAGCGAGCAAAGGTTAGTCAAATAGAAACACTTCTAGCAACAACAGATGTAATTTCTGCTTCTAAAACGATGGGAGAAAAGACAACAACAGTTACGATGAGCAAGGTGGCTGGTTGCTATATCGTCCATATAAAGCGTGTTTCTACAGAAATTGAGTCTTTCAAAAATGAATTCATAACATTAAACCGAGCAGTTGATTTTGTTGAGAAGTACACATCAATAAGCTCTGAAGAGTTGGTAGCCTTACAGACATAGCGAGTTTCTTTCTCTTGGGAGTTAGTTAGGTTCGCACGATAACTCTGGCTAACTCTTGCCCCGATTAAATACTCTACTTCATTCAGAGGGCGTGCGTTTACACTACTAAAACTTATTCGATTGAGTTGGTAACTGTTCACTCCCGTCATTAGGCTACATCTTGTAGTCTAATCTCCCTTCATGTGTCATAAATTATTGATTATCAGTTGAGTTAATATAAAAATGACTGCATTGGCGATGGGTGAAAAACGACAATTCGTCGACTAATAAGAGTTATGTTTATATTTGAAACAAATTCATAATTATCAGAATTTTATAGTATCTTAGCATTAACCAAAGGAGCTAAAAATGGAATTTGAGCCGATTAGACACGGTTTCTTCCCTGAACCAAAGTTAAGTATTACATTCGATGGCTGCAGTTTTAGGATTAATGATTTTGGGTGTTCATCTGTCGATAGTGTTAGTCCTGGGGTGTATGTTTGGACTGTTAGAGATGGCGATAAAATTGTTCCTCTGTATTTCGGTTTATACGGTTTGCGGGCTGAAAACCCGAGCTTACGCAAAAGATTTAAGCAGCACTTAAGCGGTTTAAGATCCTCGCTTCACGGAAATGCACCAACAAAGCATTGGAAAGAGTACATGTTCCCTGAAACAATTAAAGCTATTGAAAAACATGGGAAAATAGATATCTATTTTGGGATGTATCCAGAAGAGATAATCGATTGTTTGGAAAGTTATTTAATAGAAGCGTATTCGAGCCCGTGGAATAAAGCCAAAGCATAAAAAAGTATTTAAGAATGATTCGCTACGCTTGGCAGTTTCGTTTCGCTTTAGTATAGCCAAGCGCCGCTTACACCTTAATACGGCGTTATTGCTTTTATAAGGAATGTAGATGACTCAGAAAAAAGTTAAAAAAAGGCATCATTATGTGATGCAAAATTACCTTGAGAGGTGGAAAGGAGTTGATAAGAAAAAAAGTAATAATGATCTGCTCCAGCCAGACTGGACACTTCATTAAGCGACATTTTGCTGTTCA
>NZ_JAYQDQ010000025.1:25338-47908 GCF_038138445.1 Vibrio sp. | reverse complement strand
AGCCGATACCCCAGAAAAAACAATGCCGCTCACCTTAAGTGAACGGCATTAGAGCCTAAGCTCCTCTTTCTCTTAATCCTAATCACTGTCTTTAATTAAAGAGCAGCTTTCGCTTTTTCAACAAGTACTGTGAAAGCAGATTTGTCGAATACCGCGATGTCAGCAAGGATCTTACGGTCGATCTCGATAGATGCTTTCTTAAGACCGTTGATGAAACGGCTGTAAGATAGACCATTTTGACGAGATGCCGCGTTGATACGTGCAATCCATAGTTGACGGAATTGACGCTTCTTGTTGCGACGGTCACGGTAAGCGTATTGACCAGCTTTAGTAACTGCTTGGAAAGCTACGCGGTAAACACGTGAACGTGCACCGTAGTAACCTTTAGCTTGTTTTAGAACTTTCTTATGACGTGCACGAGCTTGTACACCACGTTTTACGCGAGGCATTATGCTTCTCCTAAACTAAACGATAAATAAACTAAAAAGAATTAAGCGTATGGCATCATACGAACAACTGCAGCCACTTCACATTTAGGAAGGATTGCGTTTGGACGTAGTTGACGCTTGTTCTTAGTAGTACGCTTAGTCAGGATGTGACGTTTCGTAGCGTGCTTGTACTTAATACCACCAGCAGTTTTCTTGAAACGCTTAGCAGCACCTTTGTTGGTTTTCATCTTAGGCATGATGAATAACTCCGCATTGTAGTAGTTTAAACAATATGTAATCAGGGCGAATAAAACCCTGTCACTTAAATCTAATTAGAGAAAGTGACAGGGTTTATTACTTGTAAGCCGCTAATTACTTCTTCTTAGGGGCAAGCACCATGATCATCTGACGGCCTTCAATCTTCTTAGGGAAAGATTCAACAACAGCCAATTCGACTGTGTCTTCCTTAAGACGATTTAGAACATCAACACCGATGTCTTGGTGTGCCATTTCTCGGCCACGGAAGCGAATAGTTACTTTCACTTTGTTGCCTTCTTCAAGGAAACGCGTCAGGTTGCGTAGTTTTACCTGATAGTCTCCAATATCAGTTCCAGGACGGAATTTTACTTCCTTAATCTGGATCTGCTTTTGCTTCTTCTTCTGCTCTTTCGCAGCTTTGCTCTTCTCAAAGAGGAATTTACCATAGTCCATCACACGACAGACAGGTGGCTCAGCATTTGGACTGATTTCTACAAGGTCCATACCAGCTTCTTCAGCTGCAGCAACCGCTTCTTGGATCGATACGATACCAACTGATTCACCGTCAGCGCCTGTGAGTCGAACCTCACGTACACCTCGGATTTCACCGTTTAAACGATGAGCATTTTGTTTGGCCGGTTGTTGGCCGCGTCTTCCGCCTTTAATAGCTTATTCCTCCAGATTGAGCTTACGGCTTGAGATCTCTTCTTGGATGTAGGAAACAAAGTCATCCACTTTAAATTTACCGAGATCTTTACCTTTACGAGTACGTACTGCGATTTCTCCGGCTTCCATTTCTTGGTCACCACAAACCAGCATATACGGTACACGCTTCAAAGTATGTTCGCGGATTTTAAAGCCAATCTTCTCATTTCTCAAGTCTGCTTTGGCTCTAATTCCACATTTTTGTAGTTTTTGGGCCACTTCCTGAGCATAATTTGACTGTTTGTCAGTAATATTCATGATTACTGCTTGCTCTGGAGATAGCCAAGTTGGGAAGAATCCGAAGTATTCTTCAATTAAAATTCCGATGAATCTTTCCAATGAACCCAATATTGCACGGTGAATCATCACGGGCACTTGACGCTCATTATTCTCATCGACATAGGTTGCACCTAAACGACTTGGAAGATTGAAATCAAGCTGAACCGTACCACATTGCCATGCACGATCTAGACAGTCATGCAAAGTAAATTCAATTTTTGGTCCGTAGAATGCACCCTCACCTTCTTGGATTTCATATGGAATGTCCATAGCTTCAAGCGATTTTTGCAGCGCTCTCTCAGATTCATCCCAAATTTCATCTGAACCCACACGCTTTTCTGGTCGAGTCGATAGTTTAACCACAATATTATCAAAGCCAAATGTCTGATAAGTATCGTATACCATCTTGATACAAGACGTGACTTCCTCTTGAATCTGACTTTCAGTACAGAAGATATGTGCATCGTCCTGAGTAAATCCTCGCACACGCATGATGCCATGCAAAGCACCAGATGGTTCGTTACGGTGACAAGAGCCAAACTCGGCCATTCTTAATGGCAGATCGCGATATGACTTTAGGCCTTGGTTAAAGATTTGTACATGACCTGGGCAGTTCATCGGCTTAAGCGCATAATCACGGTTCTCTGAAGCAGTCGTGAACATAGCTTCAGCGTATTTGTCCCAGTGCCCAGAACGCTCCCAAAGTACGCGGTCCATAATAAGTGGGCCTTTTACTTCTTGGTAGCCATATTCTGTTAGTTTTTCACGGACAAATACTTCCAAGTCACGGAAAATAGACCAGCCATTATGATGCCAGAACACCATTCCAGGTGCTTCTTGCTGCATGTGGAACAAATCAAGCTGTTTACCAATTTTACGGTGATCACGTTTCGCCGCTTCTTCAAGGCGAGTTAAGTGCGCTTTCAACGCCTTTTTGTCGTGGAAGGCCGTACCATAGATACGCTGTAACATCTTGTTATCACTGTTACCGCGCCAGTATGCACCAGCAACATTCAATAGCGTAAAGTGTTGGCAAAAACCCATATGGGGTACGTGAGGACCACGACACATATCGATGTATTCTTCGTGATGGTATAATCCCGGACGGTCATCACGCGCAACGTTTTCGTCCAGTATTTCCATCTTGTAAGTTTCACGGCGCGTTTCAAACGCATCGCGAGCTTCCTGCCAGCTGACCTTTTTCTTGATAACTTGATACTTGGTTTTTGCTAACTCTTTCATTCGCTGTTCGATCTTTTCCAGATCTTCTTGCGTCAAAGAGTGTTCCAGGTCGATATCATAATAGAAACCATTATCTATGGTCGGTCCAATCGCCATTTTCGCTTCAGGATAAAGCTGCTTAATCGCGTGCCCTAAAAGGTGCGCACACGAGTGACGAACAATTTCTAGACCATCAACTTCGTCTTTTACTGTAATGATTTCAAGGCTTGCATCTTGCTCAATAAGATCACATGCATCAACACGATTGCCATCAACACGGCCAGCAATGGTCGCTTTCGCAAGACCTGGGCCAATGGATTGAGCAACGTCGAGAGTAGAAACTGGGTTGTCAAATTGACGCTGACTGCCGTCAGGAAGAGTAATAATAGGCATTTAACTGTCCTTACAGTGGTGTTGCACACCAAGCAACACTTGATTAATTTGTTTTTCTTTATATAACAGTTAGTTAATTCAAGAAAAGTAATATTAAAAACGTTGGAGCACTTTTAGGAACAAATACAGATGAACCTCTCAATGATCCAAGCACGAATTCTAATGTATTCCGTATCAAAAAGACACTGCTAAAAATCCTATATGTAAGTAAAATACAGCGATAATCGGTGTTTATTAAGCAAAGACGACATTAGCTGCCTTGAATGGATGCTCTTACTCGGCGATAACAGGCCTAGCCTCAGATACTGTTCTGCGATTCATATACTTTGACAATCTCAAGTACAATGGATCAAAGCTTATTCGGCGCGACATCTTTGAGAACCTGTCGAGCTTAAGTAGCCGCCGTGATTCCATTTCTTTCGGTGATGCACCTGCTGGCATATCATCAAACTGACGCAGAGCCTGCACAAAATCAGGTTCATTAGTTATGTCTTTATCAAACAAGCCACGCTGCGCGCTAGCTTTGTTAAAAAGTAAGATGTTTTCTTCCGACATGCCCATTTTTTCCAAACACACTTTAGTTTCTATTTCGAGCATTTCTGAGCTTCTTTGCATGCTAGATACCGTCGTTGCCCCTGCGGCGATAAACAATGTAATATTGTAAATATAAAGTTATTTATACACTCTACATAAAATTTGAGTGACGTTTGAAAATATGACTTTTCTAATAAATCTCGTCATTAATTAGTAACGATAACGCACCCAAACAATAGGCTTGAGCACGTTTAAACACAGAGATTAATTAAACTAAATTTCGTAGCTTAGACCAACCAACATTTGGTAATCATCTTTTTCTGGTACCTTACCATCAGAATCAGCGGTTGGATCTGAGCGATGCTTCCATATACCATCAATACTAAGATCAAGGTTGCCAACCAAATCAATATCAAAGCCTAGAGTGTTCTCTTGGTATACTCCCCCCGACTCTTCACTTTCCCAAGTCATATTGTACTCATAAGTAAAATCAATGCTTTTGGTTAGTTCATAGTCAAAGTTTGATTCAAGCTTAAATGCGCCACTATTGGCAGTCGATGAATTTCCCTCTTCGACAGTAATGAATTTGGTATGAGTGTATGCAGGACCGATAGTCACATCCCATTCTGTCGTTTCATTAGCAATAAAGAAGTAACCCACACCCATTGACGCTGTTATTTTATAATCTAAGTTCTGAAATTCATCATTTTCGGCGGTGAAATCTAAAGGTCTGAAGAATAGTTTGTTATTAATATAGATATCGTACGAACCGCTAATCATGGAGTTATTGGCAGTTTTTTCATCATTAGATTCTTTGGTTTCATGACTGGCATTAATTTTAGTCCTAGATTCTACTGTGTTGCGCTCTGCGTCGAACCCTCCTCCCAGAGTAAGCTCATCAGTGTTGCCACTGCTAATGTCCATATTAAAAGTTAATTCCGCATCCCACTGCTCTGAGTCTTCTCCCTTACCACGGAATATAGATACGACTTCTGTCACAGGAAAAGACTTCTCTTCATCAGCGTTTGTTAGATATAGTTTATCGTCTCGAATCGATAGGTAGCCATCATAAATAGCACCATCGGCAACTCGTATAGTAAAATAACCAGCGGTCTGAAGTTCTTCGATATCGCCAAGCTCAATTTCTTGGTCGCCCAAATCATCACTATCAAACTCTATTTCCTGTTTGTAAGAGTTCGCATCTTCTTTAATTGTACCGTTGAGCTCTCCTTTGATCACTTCACCTGACTTGAGCTTTACCCAATCATCATTTTTCTCAAAGTAAACGGTTTGACTGTTAGGTTCATCTACTACTTGCTCCTCAGCTTGCTCTTTGGCAAAAGCACTGGACGGAACAGAACAGATAGCAATAAATAATGCTGTAGCTTGTAATTTCATCTCAACTCAATCTGTATAATTTTTCACCATCAAACTCGCTTAAGATAAAGAAGTCATCATTTCTCATTGTCATGAGTAAGAAAAACCAATGTCAATCTTATCCGACCACTTTCTTGAAGTCGGCAATGCGGCCTAAGTAGAAGTCGAACTGCTCACTTCCCATATCCAAGTATTGGAGCGAATAGATAAACCGAAGGAAATATTTTCCATCCCACAAAATTTGCTCCTATGATGAGAGAATAATCTATAAAGAATTTTGTCTTTAAAGTTTAGTAAGAGGTTTTCAGCGGTATAGATCACCAAGACACGCCAGGCCGCGTATTTTCAATATCTTAAGCTGTAGAGCACTAGTAAATGCAGCCATATTGTAGAAGGGATTAATCATGCCGATTTATCCAGCGACACTTTTGTTGATCAGTTCGTTCCTTTTGATGGGAAGTCACGGACTAAGCGGGCTTTTGTTGCCTGTATCGCTTGCAGAAACCAATAACAGTGTCGAGGTCATAGGGTTCATTCTCTCTATGTACTCAGTCGGTTTTTTATTCGGTGCAATCTTGGGTAAACGAATTTTACGTCGGATTGGCTTAGTTCGAACCTTCGCGATGTGCGGGAGCTTGGGAGCTAGCGCTATTCTGACCATGGGACTGTATGCCGACATTTGGATTTGGGTGCTGATGCGCAGTGTAATGGGGTTTTGTATCGCTTGTGCTACGGCAACGCTAGATGTTTGGTTTAATAGCGTATCAACCCAGTCTAATAGAGGAAAGCTCTTAGCTATCAATCAGATTGTTATATTAGGCGCTATTACAATTGGTCAATTTGGTCTTGCCCTAGCACCGCCGAGCGAGATCACTCTTTTTCTGATCTGCGGCGTATTATTTAGTATATCTGTCACCCCTGTCATCTTTGTGGCGCAGTTTGAACCCCTTATTGAATCAACCCAAACGATTTCACTCAGAACCATTTAC
Organism: Vibrio sp.; assembly: GCF_038138445.1. Lineage (GTDB taxonomy): Bacteria > Pseudomonadota > Gammaproteobacteria > Enterobacterales > Vibrionaceae > Vibrio. The sequence continues at coordinate 41,724 of NZ_JAYQDQ010000025.1, read as the reverse complement.
ACTATTTCACCACTAGGTTTTGTAACATGTTTTGTTTGTGGAATTTTATACTCCACGCTGATCAATATGTTACCTATTTATGCTGGCGGCGTCGGGTTTAGTGGATTCCAACTCTCAATGTTCATGGGTGCTGCTACCGCAGGTGGGATTTTACTCCAAATACCAATCGGCCATTTGTCTGATCGATTCGAGCGAAGAAAAGTGATTTTAGGCAGTAGCTTCGTACTCGCCGTCGTCAGCTTTGCATTACCTGTATCAATTGAGTGGCAGTCAACCATCGCGCCTTTCATTCTCACCGCAATGATCATGGGTCTAATTGCCTGCCTTTACCCTTTAAGCGTTGCTGAAACCTTCGATCACTCGTTGAAAACTCAACTTGTCCCTGTCGTTTCTGGATTACTTTGTATTTACGCTTTAGGCGCGATTATTGGGCCTTACACCGCTTCAGTTTTAATGGGCAGCATAGATCAAAGTGCACTATTTACTTTCGTGATCATGGTCGATTTAGCATTGATAGCTTTCACTATTTATCGCATGTCGGAGCGTGAAGCTTTACCAGTTGAGGAGCAGGAAACCTTTGTCATGCATACTCCAGCCTCTGTCCACGGAGAGCTCGATCCTCGAACTGACTATCAAGATAACTCGCTCAACAAGGGGGCAGCCTTGTCACAAGTTGAACAACTTGCCGCATCAAGCCCGGTTAATGCTGCTACTTTTATTCGAAATTTGATAAGCAAGCAACCATCATGGGCAGCAACGCTTGTCGAACGCGTTGCTAAGTTTGACAACATTGATACGGTTTTCATGTTCCGATCACTGGCTCATACCCATCCTGAATTATCGATAGATCTGGTTAAACAACTGGCTAGCTTCGAAGACAACCAACAAATAGAGGATCTTGTAACATGGCTAGCTGAAAAACAGCCCGAAAATGCATCTGCCATTCTTACCGCGTTGATAGGCTCTATTGATTCAGCACCAAAATCTGGAACTGAAACTCTTGATGAAGATGAGTTTTTGCAAACACACTTCAGTTATGAGGGGGTGGCTTTAGACAAAGACCAATTTGATACTCTAGACACTATTAATTGTTCCATTGATGAATTAGACCTTACGGCTTCAGAGAGTTCATCTCAACACGCTGGCGGAATAACCGAAATCAATGATCAATCCATAACACAGCCTCATGATTTCGGCTCAGGTCCATCATAAACTCTACTCACCTTGCATGAAGTTCTCAGAATAGTGAGATACCAAACAAAGCTTGATTAATAGTTCATTTAATACTGGGAACTACTTATTTTTCATGGTTAACTCTCTTTACAAAGCTCAATAAACACAGTTAGTTAAAGGTAGACAAGGAAATTTGAATGGCATTAGATATTAAACCCGGTCAAGAATTTATTAAGTCTAAAGCAGCGGTTGCATGGGCAGCAGGCGAGCCCCTTAAAATAGAAGAGGTTGATGTTCAACTACCCAAAAAAGGCGAGGTCTTAGTACGCATCGTTGCAACAGGCGTGTGCCACACTGATGCCTTTACGCTTTCTGGCGAAGATCCTGAAGGTATTTTCCCCGCCATACTTGGTCATGAAGGGGGTGGGATTGTCGAAATGGTTGGCGAAGATGTCACCAGTGTTAAAGTTGGAGACCATGTCATCCCTCTATACACCGCTGAATGCCGTGAGTGCAAATTTTGTACATCAGGCAAAACAAATCTTTGCCAAGCGGTTCGTGAAACACAAGGCAAAGGTTTAATGCCCGATGGAACAACGCGTTTCTCAATCGACGGACAGCCTATTTTTCACTATATGGGTTGCTCAACATTCTCGGAATACACAGTACTTCCTGAGATTTCATTAGCCAAAGTGAATCCACAGGCTCCACTAGAAGAAGTGTGCTTATTAGGTTGTGGCGTCACAACTGGCATGGGCGCTGTGCTCAATACTGCCAAAGTGGAAAAAGGTGACACTGTCGCTATATTTGGCCTCGGTGGTATCGGCCTTTCAGCTATCATTGGCGCTAGAATGGCAGGTGCTAGCCGCATCATAGGTATCGATATTAACGAAAGCAAATTTGATCTTGCCAAACAACTTGGCGCAACAGACGTCATCAACCCTCAGTCCATTGATGCTCCGATTCAAGAGTTTATTGTCGAAATGACAGATGGTGGTGTCGATTATTCGTTTGAATGCATCGGCAACGTTAATGTTATGCGTCAAGCTCTTGAGTGTTGTCACAAAGGATGGGGAGAGTCAGTCATTATTGGGGTGGCCGGCGCTGGACAAGAAATTTCCACCAGACCTTTCCAGTTGGTGACAGGGCGTGTGTGGCGTGGCAGTGCTTTTGGTGGTGTGAAAGGCCGCTCTGAATTACCTGAAATTGTAGAACGATACATGGCAGGTGAATTTGGCCTTGAAGAATTTATTACCCACACAATGGGTCTAGAAGAAGTCAACCACGCCTTCGATCTCATGCATGAAGGAAAAAGCATCCGCTCTGTTATCCATATGGACAGATAACCCCTCCTTTTTGAATACTCATAGCCATCATAAAACACGTTATGGTGGCTTTTTAGAGATGGCACTATGAATTTAACCAATATCAGTCAAAACAAAGTTGCTGGCGGCTGGCACAAACAAGTCACTCACGAGTCAACTGCCTTAAAGTGTACGATGCGCTTTGCCCTATTTCTTCCACCAAATGCTAGCAAGGATTCTCCTGTTCCTGTCGTGTATTGGCTTTCTGGACTAACCTGCACCGATGAAAACTTTATGCAAAAAGCTGGAGCATTTAATACCGCAGCCAAGCTTGGTATTGCGATAGTCGCCCCTGATACTAGCCCGCGCGGTGATGATGTAGCGGACGATGAAGCATACGATTTAGGTAAAGGCGCTGGGTTTTACCTAAATGCGACCCAAGAGCCTTGGTCTAAGCATTACCGCATGTACGACTACATAGTAAAAGAGCTACCCTCGTTAATAGAAGCTAACTTTCCCGTATCAAACATCAAAGCGATTTCAGGGCACAGTATGGGAGGACACGGAGCCTTGACCATTGGATTGAACAATCCAGACCGCTTCACATCCATCTCAGCCTTCAGCCCGATTTGTAATCCAACACAGTGTCCTTGGGGGCAAAAGGCGTTCAGTTCTTACCTAGGACAAGATCAAGAGAGTTGGAAAGCTTACGACGCTACAGAGCTACTCAAAAAAAATTCATCACCGCTACCTATTTTGGTCGACCAAGGTGATGCAGATAATTTTTTATACGAACAATTGAAGCCAGAGTCTTTGATCAATGCTGCCAAAATAAACAACTCAAACCTTGAGCTGCGTATGCAAGAAGGTTACGACCATAGCTACTATTTTATTTCGAGTTTTATTGAGGACCATCTGATGTTCCACGCGAAACATATGTTTAAATAAGTGCGAGGAAGAAATGAAACTGGTATCACCATCAGTTGAGTATCGAGCTGCGTTTTTAACTCTCTATCATGACTTTGAGAGTAATGACAGCATCAATGCCGAATACTATCGTGAAGGCTTCGATGATTTTGATGCCTATATTCAGCGATTAACTGACGAAGCGAATGGTATAAATCTGCGTCAAGACTATGTCCCTTGCAGTCATTTTTGGATGGTAGACACAAAGGAAAATATCCTTGGCGTGATCAGAATTCGTCACACCATTGATAACCCATTTCTTTGTTTTGAAGGTGGCCATATCGGATACGATATCGCACCTTCCTCCCGAGCACTAGGCCATGGAAAAACCATGCTAAAGCTCGCCCTACCGATTGCAAAATCACTCGGTATATCGAAGGCTTTGATCACTGCCGATGAGAAGAATCACGCCTCCCGTTGTGTGATTGAAGCAAATGGGGGAGAATTTATTGATATCGTGATGGGGAAAGTTTTCCCTCATCCAATTGCACGCTATTGGGCTATTTGCGAGGCAGACACATGCAGTTAAGAAAAGCCAAAGCCTGTGAGTTCGATACTATTTATGAAATGGGGTTTGACGTATGGGGAAGTGGCCTATCTTATGAGGAATATCTGTCCCTTTGTCGCCAAAGTAAAAAATATCAATCAGGTATTTGGTATGTGCTGGTTGATAAAGAAATCCTTGTTTCATCTGCTATTGTTTACCGGGATGGATTTGGGCTTAAAACTGGCTGTTTTGGAATCGGCTCTTTGTCTACCCATCCCAAACATAGGCAAAAAGGTTATGCATCAAAACTAATTACGTTACTAAAGGATGAGCTATTCGAGCAGCGGACTTGCCAAGCTTTGTATTTGCATAGCGATATTAACCATGAGTTCTACACCAAATTGAGCTTTAAGCGCATTCTGGATACTGATTGCTTGGTGTACTCAAAAGACGCGCAGTCATTGCTAACCGATCTCCCCTGCTATTTTTAGTTAATGCCTAGTTCTTGTAGTGGATGAGTAACACTCATCTCAAAGTTGTGACACTATGCAATTGTTTGGTTATTTGCTTACAATGTTACTTGTCAAATAAAAATAAAATGTTAAATTAAGTCATCACTTATTCACAACTGAGTGATGGGCATGCACTACCTTATGGCACACATCCTCTCTAGCCAGCCGCATCCCTAAAATAACAATGTTTCTCAAGCGTATAGCTTTACTTTTTAGTACAGCCGGCTTGTGGTATCTAAAAAATATAATTCAGTTGGATTAACTATGTTCCCTATATCTCATCAAGGAAAGTGGTTTCGTTTTTTAATGGTGTTTATCTTTCTTGCAGCATCCATGGAGACCGATATTTATCTACCTACTTTTCCAGACATACTTAAGGATTTAAACACTAATGCAGTCATGGTTCAGAGAATCATTAGCTACAACTTTATCGGAGTTTGTTTAGGCTCACTTATTTACGGACCACTTTCAGATCATTTTGGTCGCCGGCCTATTATGATGTTTGGCTTCTTGATATTTCTTGGCGCCAGCATTGGCTGTGTCTTTGCTCAAACTATTGATCAGTTACTCGCGTTTCGCTTAATTCAAGGTTTTGGCAGTTCAGCCTGTATCATTGTGGGTACTACAATGATCTTCGATCTTTTTGAAGAAGAGTCGGCAGCAAAATTAGTGGCAGACCTCAATGCGCTCACAGTCAGTGTCATGGCTTTTGCCCCGCTTATTGGCGGGTGGATCAGTATTCACATGGGATACCATGCAAATTTTGAGTTTATTGCCATCTTGGTGTTTATCTCAGCAGTTAAATGTTTTTTGTTTGTTCCTGAGTCTTTACCAAGCAAAAAACGTAAAACGTTGATTCCCAAGCGAGTAATGGCTGATTATAAATGTGTACTTTCATCCTACTCATTCTGGTATAGCACGCTAATAACCAGTTTAATTCTCGCAGGCTACATGGTATTTGTCTCAAATATGTCGCTTTTGTATGTTGATAACCTTGAGGTCAAGCCAGAATATTTTCCATTTCACCAAATGGCCACACTAGGCACCTTTGCTCTGTTTAGCTTGGGCAACGGGCGTCTTATCGACCGCTTCGGTGTAGAAAAGTTAAAAGGCTCCGGGCTCTGCCTGATGTTTCTCTCCATTGCCTCGTTTTGGCTGGTACCAAATAAGATGCTAAGTTCGCCGGACTTTCTGACCTTTATTGTGTGCGTATTCTCAGTGGGAGCCGCACTTTCTATCGGACTTTTCTTTGCAGACTCCATGCAGGTATTTCCAGAGATGACAGGCATTGCAGCATCTTTGGTAACCTCTATTAGACTTGTTTTGGTGGCGATTGCGATTGATGTAGCCAGCGGCTTTTACGATGGTTCGGCACAGTCTGTAGTTAATGCTATGACAGTGACCGTTATAGCCATTACGGTCTTGGTATTGTTTCGTAATATCAAACGATTCAAGCAGCTAAAACTGGGGAACACTCTAGGAGCCTAACATAAGGTCGAAACCCAAAGAAGCTTGAGGCTAACCCCAAGTAGGAGCCACTGGAAATTCATCGATAAATGAGTAAAATCTGGCTCCTATTTGGTCACCATGGCAAATCATATGCATCACAGTACATCTCTATTTACCCTTTTCAATGCTTGTATTGATGAATATAACTTGCCTGAAAAATTCACTTTCCCGTTTTTCTATGAGCCTCATCCATTGTGTAAACTTGCTGCTAACGAGCTTCAGCAATACCTGCTCACCCAAAGCGAATGGGTTCACAATTTTGGGCTGGATAGTCACTCTAACGGAGTGGGAAAAATGTTCGGCGTGCTTATCGTCAAATCTCCACAAGGCGAAATTGGTTATCTATCGGCTTTTTCAGGAAAATTGGCTGGGCAAAGTGAACTCACACACTTTGTCCCTCCCGTGTTTGATATGTTTGCTAAGCAAAGCTTTTTTCATGCCGACAATAAAGAGATCATGTCGATCAATGACCAGATAGATACTATTAATAGCAGTACTCAGCTGACAGAACTTGCTAATCAAGTAGAGAAGCTCGAATCAAGCTATAAAAAAGCAGAGAGCCTTCATCGAGAAAAAATGATCGCCAATCGGGCTGAAAGAAAATTGCAGCGCCAAGATGCTCAATCGCACCTCAACGGAGCCGAGCTTGAGCGTGTACTGGACAGCCTCGCAAAGCAAAGTGTCGATGATAAAAACACGCTTAAATACCTAAAACTAGAGTGGCAAGACAAGATTGATCAGGTGAAAAGCGAGTGGCAGAAGCTTGACCATGAGCTAAACCAGCTAAAAGATAAGCGCAAAACGCTATCGAATGCACTGCAGCACAAATTGTTTGAGCAGTACCGCTTTTTAAATATTCTCGCGGAAGAAAAATCACTAAACTCGATATTTGAAGGCATCACTCCCCCAGCGGGCGCAGGGGAATGCGCGGCGCCAAAACTTCTTCACTACGCTTTTAAACATGGCTTTAAACCTCTGGCTATGGCTGAGTTTTGGTGGGGTAACTCCCCTGCATCAGAAATCCGTCAACATAAGACGTTCTACCCTTCTTGTCACAGTAAGTGTCAACCTATACTCGGCCACATGCTCCAAGGTATGAATGTGGATGACAATCCCCTTGAAAAAGCGTGGGCAGAACATAATCCGATGGACATTGTATTTGAAGATGACGCGCTCGTTGTTATCAATAAACCGGCCGGTCTACTCTCTATTCCCGGTAAAACAATACAAGATTCAGCGATAACTCGACTTCAAAAACTCTACCCCAACGCCGAAGGGCCATTTGTTATACACAGGCTAGATATGGCGACATCGGGGCTGCTCGTGTTCGCTCTAACCAAACAAGCCAACAAGAGTTTACAAAAACAGTTTATTACTCGAACAGTAGAAAAGCGCTACGTAGCCATTGTACAAGGAGAAATGCAGCAGCAAAGCGGCCAAATTAACTTGCCCATGCGCGGTGATCCCGATGATAGGCCACGTCAACTTGTCTGTTTTGAGCATGGCAAACCAGCTGAGACTTACTGGGAGTGTGTCGAGGTCAAAGAAGGACAAAGTAGGTTATATCTCTACCCAAAAACAGGCAGAACTCATCAGCTCAGAGTTCATTGTGCTCATCGTCTCGGGCTCAACATACCCATGCATGGAGATGGTCTCTACGGGCAAAGAGCGAAGCGACTACACCTTCACGCCCAACGCCTTGTGATAGAGCACCCATACACCAAAGAGCGCATGACATTTGAGGTTGAAAGTCCATTTTAAAAAGCTTGCGCGAAAAAGAATTCATCCATAGATTGTTTTAACAACTAAGTAAGTTGCTAAAACAACCTTAAAGGAGCAATATGAAAAAACTTATTCCTAACCGAACTAGCATAACACTGTGTATTATCGGCTTACTGTGCTTGTTAACCTACTCTCTGATTGAAACTCGTATCGATGAAAACGGGGTTTTAATTGAACCATTTGGCCTCATACCTCTATTTTGGGTATTTGAAATACTTGCCATCACAGCTTATGTCGTACAACTGATTAAAGGGTTCAAAGAGTAATACTAAGCAAACCTTTATTACTCTAAAGATTAACGCAGTGATCCAATCGAGACGCATGACGTATCATCTATTTTGACTTCGGAGATACCAATGAAAAATATACTACTTACGGCCATGCCATTTGCTTTATCCGGCTGTCTGGGCATGCCTAAGTCCGTTGAACCCGTTGATAATTTCGAACTCAATAAATATCTTGGTACTTGGTACGAGATCGCACGACTAGACCATTCCTTTGAACGAGGGTTATCCGACGTCACTGCACAATACTCACTAAGCGATGATGGCGGAGTGTCGGTTCTCAATAGAGGATATGATGCAAAGAAAGATGAATGGAGCGAGGCCAAAGGCAAAGCCTTTTTTGTCAACAGTGCCGATGAGGGGTATCTGAAAGTCTCCTTTTTCGGGCCTTTTTACGGCTCTTACGTTGTGTTTGAGCTTGATAAAGACAATTACCGCTATGCCTTCATTTCTGGGCCAAATCACGACTATTTATGGCTACTTTCTAGAACTCCAACCGTCAGCCCTGAAATCATAGAGAAGTTTAAACTAATGTCGGAAGAACGTGGTTTTAATACTGACGAACTCATTTACGTCGGTTTTATTCGCTCTACACAGATGCAGTAATCTAAGTGGTTGTAATAAATCAGGTCATCTATCCTTACTCAATCAATTTATCTTTCATAAAATACTCAGCCGAGGCCTCTAAGGGTTTTAGTAAATGCAACTGGCTTTTATGTAAATAATGGTATAGATACTCTCTTGAAACTGGCGAACTTGAAAAATGAATGGCAGGATATTTTTCTTTTACTGACTCATATGACTGCGTCGCTGCAACCCAAACATCAGCTTCTCCATTAATTAGCATTAATGCCGCTTCCTCTGCTGTGACCAAGCTAAGAGTCTTGTAATGTTTAATTATGTTTGCATAAACGGCTCCTCGCACGGCAGCAACATTTCTGTCATGAAGGTCTTTTAAACTCAAATCTGATTTCTTACCGACTGATAAAATATAGATATCAATATTAGCCAAAGGTACATTAACCTTAATAAGTGACTGGCTATTATCATGTTCTAACTTACCAATCCTTACATCCAATGCATCATAACGCCCTGTTATAACAGCTTGGATAGCTTGTTTATCAGGCATGTAAGTTGTCGTGTGATTGATTCTTGCCTCGTCATAGATGGCGTCAAGTATTTCTTTTGCTGTCATGCCATAACCTAAATCGGCACTACCTTTGTACAGTTCCCCTATTACCACTTTCACTAAAGTAGTTTGGGCTACCAAAGCAGAAGAAAAAGTCATCAATATTGTAATTAGAGATAAAGTCATGAATTTCATCATTCCTTTTAAGTCCTTTGCCACTTTAATAATACTGTTAACTTAAATTGCACTTTTAATAATAGTAAAAAATACCAATAGAAGTTAAGCCTAAGTCGATAAGGTCTGTTTTTAGATGTCTTCATTGCAGTAGCAGTACTCCATGAACACTGATTATTAGACCCTTATTGCACTTTTTACGCAGCTCTATATCTACCTTAGACAGTCGCCCCTGCGATTGACAGATATGCCGCTTACATCTAGTTTTAAAAGTGAACTTTATTGTAATTTTCAAAAAGCGATGCATTACCACGCGAGCGATCCTTAAGCTTTGCAGAATTTAAATGTTAAAAATGCTCATTTGAGGAACTGAAATGAACCATATAAAGGTCATCACGACTTCTCTTTTATATACGTCTATCCTAGTTGGTTGTGGGGGTGGGTCAGATGGAGGTGGTGAAAGTAATAGTCAAAGTTCAGGCTCAACAGATAGTAGCGGACCACAAAAAAGAACTGATCCAACCGCAATTAAGATTGTAGACAGCGCCTCAGCAAGAAGTTTCAGTTATATATAGCGGAGACAGCCTCTCAGCTGTGACCATTCAGCGAAATAACCCTAGTGTCGAATGGCGGGTGGACTCTAAAACTGTAAGCACTATCCCATCCTACACTGTCACTAATCAAGACTGGTTAAAAAGCATTCAGGCCTGCGCCAATAGCCAAGGTCATAAAGAGGTTTGCTCGAATATATATCCAGTATTAGCGAGAAAGCCCCTAACAATCGAAGACCCGGATAATTATACCGTATTACCTTACGGTACACCTTAGAACACAGAAAGGAACAGCAGAATGAAATCGTTAAGTGTATGTTTTGGAGCACTAGTTATATTTGTTTCCACCAATGTACATGCCGCCGGATGGCAAACTTTTTATAATCCCGACGGAACTAAATGGACACAAGCTCAATATCAAGGGATCAACGGAACTGCATTCCCCGTTGTCGGACAAAGTTTAACCGCAACAGCCAGAATAAATTCAAGACGCGATGCTGTGTGGTTTGATATACCCATTTCCTCGGGTGCAAACCCTTCTAAAGTCGAAATTACAATCAATGACATCGCCGTGACCACTTGGACAGGCGTCATACCAAATTTCGACAGTAGTGATGACGGAAATGTGACAAAGGCGGTTAACACGAAGACTGGAATGATTGTAAGTTTTAACTCCGATTACAAAACACTAAATGACAACTATGGTATAAATGCCCCCTTTCTTGAAATCTATCCTTGGGCCCTAGCTGGAATCAACCAAAATGTTGAGAACACCAAACAACGCGTATACGGAAATGCTCCGGTCGGATTAACTACAACCCCACCTTTCATAATCAGAGCAGGGAAAAACAGGCTCGGCTTCTTCGACAATAACCTCGTTATAGGGTATGCCAAAGATACGGTTCACATGACCTCGTTTGTAATGAGTAACTCCATAGTCGCCAATAATGGAGAACTTATGACTTTTGGAATAACGAAGCAACCACACGCAGCGATTATCCGTCTTAATCCAGCCGATTTTGAAATCGATAATGTATGGGCTGTCGTTTACTAGTAGATCAGGGCCCTACATTTGGTGTTGGGCCCAGAGTAGCACATAACTCAATTTGATGACTTGAGACATTAAACAAAAAATCATACTGCAAAGCCAAATTTAGGCGAGAGAGAAACAAAGCAATGGTACCGAGTATGGGTAGCATCTAAAGGTCTTAATGTACCTTGAAAACAGGACTGAAACTCTCGCCATAATTTTCAAATATTACACCAATGAGATCTCCCCATACTCGTATATGGCTTTAAGCTTAATGGACTGGCTTGTCCGTCTTCGAATAGAACTTGCCAAAATATTGCTCTAGGATGTAAGGTGTCAGCTCCCCTGCTTCCTCAAGCTTTTTCAGCTCAGCCGCTATCGCTTTTTGCTCTTCAAGTGACGGCAGAGCGACTTCTGGCTCATCGTTAATCTCGCTGGCTATCTGCTCTAACTCATGTTCTATATTACTCATATTTTTGGGGCTCAATTAAATTCATCACAATAACTTATTTTACCCTAACTGCTTAAGCTGAGCTAACCATGTTTTATCTCTCGAATATTGGCATGAATGAACATTTGTGTTTGCAAGTTTGTAAAACCCATTTTTCAATATTGATGACTTGTAAGATGAGCATTAATCCCCATAATGTAAGCAATCGAAATAATGATATTTATATCTGGTATCTGATTTGATTAACAATCATTCAATCGCTAGATCATTGAAGCAGACTAGATGAACTTTTTCGTCAATAAAGCCACTAAAAGAAAAAGTTAGGAGATAAGTATTGATGAATTCTCAACCATTTAACGAGTTACAGCAGTATTTAAGCACACAAATCATTGGTCAGACTGAGTTAGTCAAACAGCTTTTAGTCGCACTGCTTGCTGATGGGCACATATTAGTCGAGGGACCGCCAGGCCTTGCGAAAACCCGAGCGGTCAAGTCACTTGCCGACTGTATAGAAGGCGACTTTCACCGCATACAATTTACCCCAGATTTGTTACCCGCTGATCTGACAGGAACCGATATTTTCCGCCCAGAAACAGGGGAATTTACCTTCCAAGCTGGACCTATATTTAACTCTTTAATCCTAGCCGATGAAATCAACCGAGCGCCAGCAAAAGTCCAAGCTGCAATGTTAGAAGCTATGGCTGAGAAGCAAATTACCGCCGGCAGAAAAACCTACCCTTTGCCTGAGTTGTTCCTAGTCATGGCAACACAGAATCCTATTGAGCAAGAAGGGACGTATCCTCTGCCCGAAGCGCAGCTCGACCGATTTCTTCTGCACCTTAATGTTGACTACCCTGATGCACAGAGTGAACTCGAGATACTGCGCCTCAATCGAGGAGAAGCCAAAGGTGAGCAAAATGTTTCTGCGCCTGCAATTAGCCAGCAAGACATTTTTTCTGCACGCCAAGAAGTACTCAATATTCATATGGCGGAGACGGTCGAGAGCTATGTTATCCGACTTGTCATGGCAACGCGCCAGCCGACTCAATACGACGATACACTGAATAATTGGATAGACATGGGAGTCAGCCCACGTGCAACGATTGCACTCGATAGATGCGCGCGTGCTCACGCTTGGCTATCAGGCCGCGATTATGTTACCGCCGAAGATGTTCAGGTGATGGCTTTACCTGTCCTTAGGCATCGTATCCTACTGAGCTATCAAGCTCAGGCAGAAGGGATCTGCGCCAACCAAGTTATCAATAGACTGCTGTCGCTCGTTGGCAGTGCATAAGGTTGGCAGATGGATAAAAACTTATCCCCATATTCTGATGGTGTAAATCTTTGTCTTGATGAGCTGCTGCATTTTAAACAACACGCTATTCACTGGTTACCACCGGCAAAGAGTTTATGGTCACAAGTACTTGGCCAACACCAAAGTAAGCAACTTGGCAGAGGGATGGACTTTGCAGAAGTCAGGCAATACCAAGCCGGCGATGACGTACGTAGCATAGACTGGCGAGTTACAGCTCGCACTGGCAAGCCTCATACAAAGTTATTCACGGAAGAGCGCGAAAAACCGATTATTTTGTACATTGACCTGAGCGCCAGTATGCGCTTTGGCTCAAAACTCATGTTTAAGTCAGTCCTTGCAGCCCATATGGCGAGCTTAATTGCCTGGCTCTCTGTGGCACAAAAAGATCGTGTGGGCGCCATTATCGATACAGGAAATCAGCTTACCGAGCTTAAGCCAAGCAGTCGTAACCAAGGTCCGTTGGCGATGATCCAAAGTTTGGTAAAGCTGCATCAAAGCATATTGCTTGATCCCGCTGATATCCGCTCAAACGATATGAATGAGGGATTTCATGCATTAAACCGTCTTTGCCTTAAAGGCAGCGAAGTTGTGATAATCAGCGACTTTTTACGCTTTTCCGAGCAAAATCAGTTGTTAATTTCTCGCCTGCGATCCCACAATCAAGTGAGATTAGTTCAAATATCCGACCCCTTGGAGTCTGGTATTACGGACTATCGGGGAGTTGAGCAGGTGTCTGATAAGCGCAGTACCATGTGGGTAGACTTTTCTTCTCGCAAAGTACGTAATCAGATTGCTGCAGCGTTTGAAAGCAAGCAGCATCAGCTAAAAAGCTTATCTCACAGTCATGGTTTGAGCTTTACTTGTCTCTCGACTCAAAAATCACTACTACAACAATTATCAGGACGTGATCAATGAGCACATTAAACAAGGATTCTCTGTTACCACTCAATCCGATGCATTTGCCTGAGCTCCCCTCTTGGTTTCCTATCGCTTGGGGTTGGTGTGCAAGCGCTGGCGCCACTCTTCTATCTATTTTGGCCATATGGCTCACTTATCGTTGGAATAAGAAAAGGCTGGCGCCAAAGAAAACTGCTTTAAGGTTGATTCAAGCCGGTGAAAAGCCAGCAGAAGCATTTGAATTGCTTCGCCAAGCCGCGTTGTGTTATTACCCAAGAGAAGAAGTTGCTAAATTGACTGGCAAGGAGTGGTACGCGTTTCTCGATACGCAAGTAAAAGCGCCCTTATTTTTAGATAATTACGAAGTCTGGCAGGTCGCTCTTTATTCAAAAGAACCCTTAGGTAATGCGTCAGAACTCGTCTCCCATTGCTCACAGTGGGTCAATGAAGCACTTCCCCCCAAACGAAGGAGGACAAAAGTTGGCTAATATAGAGTTTGTATGGTGGTGGAATTTCCTTCTGCTGCCTTTGCCACTACTAATTTATTTTTTATTGCCCCCAGCTCAAACATCATCTCCTGTTTATATGCCCTACCTTCCCCAATCTCCGGCAGGTAACTCATCCTGGAGTTTAATGGCGAAAGGTTTAACTGCAATGATCTGGATTACTCTGGTTACAGCATCTGCAAGACCAGTTTGGTATGGCGATCCTGTCACCACACAACCTAAGCACAGAGATATGATGCTGGTGGTCGATCTCTCCTACTCAATGAGCCAAGAAGATATGCAGCTAAATGGCGATTTCATCGATCGTCTCACAGCAGTAAAACAGGTATTGAGTGATTTTATTAGTAAGCGTCAAGGGGATCGTTTGGGCTTAGTCCTATTTGCCGATCATGCTTATTTGCAGACCCCATTAACACTAGACAGGAAAACAGTCAGCCAGCAGCTTAACCAAACAGTTCTTCGCCTGATTGGTGATAAAACTGCCATAGGTGAAGGGATAGGTTTAGCGACCAAAACTTTCGTCGACGGAGACGCCCCACAGCGCGTGATGATATTACTCAGTGATGGCACCAATACAGCCGGAGTTATTGACCCGATTGAGGCTGCCAATATTGCCAAGAAATATAATGTCACTATTTACACTGTCGGTATCGGAGCTGGCGAGATGATGGTGAAAGAGTTCTTTATGACTCGAAAGGTCAATACAGCAAAAGACTTAGATGAGAAATCCCTAAAGGAAATTGCCTCGATTACTGGTGGTAAATACTTCAGGGCCAGAGATAGCCAAGAGCTTTCCAACATCTACGATACCATCAACGAGCTTGAGCCCATTAGTCAAACAACGCAAACTTGGCGACCTCAGCAAGATTGGTTCGCTATACCTTTAGCCATTGCATTTGCCTGCTTCTTTTCATTGATGATTATCAGGAGAAATCATGTCTGATTTTCGCTTTCTCTACCCAGAGTGGTTAGCAATGATGCTACCACTTGCTATCATGGTTATTTGGCTGATTAAGCGCAGTCGAAGTAAAACCTTGATTGCTCCTCACTTAGCAAAGGCAATGGGCCTTAGTCATAATTCGTCACGTAATATGACTATCAGCATAATGGCTGTCACTGGCTTTATTGCCATTGTTGCATTAGCTGGTCCAAGCTTTACTGCATCAGAAAGACCAAGCTTTTCCAACCAAAGCGGTAGAGTGCTTATCATGGATATGTCTATGTCCATGTATGCTACTGATATTAAACCTAACCGGCTCACTCAAGCTAAGTATAAAGCTCGTGACTTGCTAAAACAGTGGCAGGAGGGCAGTACAGGTCTTATTGCCTATGCGGGCGATGCATACACTGTCAGTCCTATGACGTCGGATACCCATACTATTCTTAACCTGATCCCAAACCTCAGCCCAGAGCTGATGCCATTTCAAGGTGCTAATGCTGCAATCGCTGTAGAGCAGGCCATTGAGATGATGAAAAATACTGGCTTGTCTCAAGGTGACTTAGTACTTTTTACTGACGACATCGATGACCAAGAAGCGGATAACATTGAAGCTCTGCTAACAGGCACAAAGTGGCGACTGACGATTTTAGGTGTAGGCAGCCAAGCCGGGGCTCCAATCCAGCTCTCCGATGGTACATTACTTAAATTGGATTCTGGACAAACTGTGGTGGCAAAGTCGAATTTCGCCAATATGGCTAAACTTGCTCGCATATCTAAAAGCTTGTTCACTCCCATCCAGCTTAACAACAGTGATATTGAAGCTATCAGTCACTTAACCAATCAAGTGGAAGCAACAGGGAAACTCAATCAAGCCAAACAAATCACGGATCGAGTAAACAACGGAGTCTGGTTAGTACCATTGTTATTCATACCTGCACTCATGATGTTTCGTCGTGGTGTGGTCTTCGCACTACTACTTATGATATCACCTATCATGAACATCAATAAGGTAGAGGCTTCACCTTGGCTCAATGCCGATCAACAAGCAAAAAGATTGTTTGATTCTCAAGAATATAAGCAAGCAGCAGAGCAATTTGAAAGTAAAGAGTGGCGGGGAATGGCACAATATGAAGCAGGTAATTTTTCCGCTGCCATTGAGTCATTAAAGGGCGTACAAACACCGAGAGGAAAGTATAACCTTGCCAATGCATATGCACAAAACAGAGACTTTGACCAAGCCATAGACCTTTACGAACAAGTACTAGAACAACAACCTGATAACTCAGATGCTAAACACAACCTAGAGATTGTTCGACAACAGCAACAGCAACAGCAACAGCAACAGCAACAGCAACAGCAACAGCAACAGCAACAGC
>NZ_JAYQDQ010000025.1:0-25238 GCF_038138445.1 Vibrio sp. | reverse complement strand
AACAAGAGTCTGATGAGAATTCTTCATCAGAGCAACAACAAGGCTCTCAATCAGAGAAAAATTCTTCAGCAGAGGAAAAGTCGCAAGAGCAAGAGTCCAAGCAGAACCAGTCTGACGAACAAAAGATGGCAAACGATGAACAAAAGCCACAGTCAAAAGATCAAGATGAAACTGCCCAAGCTTCTCCAGAGCAGGAATCAACGCCAAGTGATAAAAAGGCGCCTGGTAACCCCTTAGAACAGGAATCACAACAATTCTCGCAACAGCAAGAGGCTGAACCTATCGATCCTGCACTGCGCAAACTTGAGCAAGTAGAGAGTGCTCGAGATCCCAGTCGCCTTCTCAAAGCGCAACTGATATTACAAGCAAAATCAAAGCAACCACCAGAGAATACAGGTAAGAAGTGGTAATTATGAATCAAAGAGAATTTAAACTGATGAGCTTATTAGCTCTAACAATGGCCTTTTTTAGCCCTGTCTCTATCGCTGCCAATATATGGGCAACTGTAAGTAAGAATAAAGTCGTCAAAAATGAAGTTTTCCAATTGCGTGTTGTGGTCGACGAAAAAGCGTCCTCTGATGACCTAGATTTCAGTGCACTTGAAAAAGATTTCTACGTAAGTAGGCCTAGCTTCGGTTCATCAATAAATATTGTCAATGGCAATCGGACCGTCAGAAGTGAATGGAATATCACCTTGGCAGCACAAAAGCTGGGGCTTGCCAAAATCCCTGCTTTTACCATTGACGGCAATAGTTCAAAGCCCATTGCGATACAAGTAACACAAGACTCTGACGAGCCCAAAGTATCGGATTTGGTCGAGCTTAGGACTTCTTTAGATAAAACCCAACTGTATCCAAATGAAAGCGCTTCGCTAAGAACACGATTGATCATTAAAGCGGATCCAAGACGCTTACAAAATCCCAAGGTTGTGCCACCAAAAGCCGAGGGACTTACCCTCACACAAATCGGTGAGCCTAATCAGTATCAAAGTGTACTTGATGGTGTTGAAGTCACCGTACTTGACCAAAATTATCGAGTGACAGCCGACAACTCAGGAAACTATGCCTTGCACAGCGCAGCATTTAAAGGCTCGGTGATTTACGGGAACGACCGAGTGGGTACCACAAAGCTTGTCTCGGTCGATATCCCCGCAGAAGTCTTTAATATCAATGTTGAGCCAAAACCTGAGGGATATTCTGGCGTGTGGCTACCCACCTCGATGCTGTCTCTTAAACAGACATGGACAGCAGCAAATGGAGAGAAAATCACACCGAGCACCAAGCTTGCTAGCAAAGTGGGAGATTCGATTACTCGTGAGATAACCTTGGATGTAGAAGGACTGCCTCAAGAACGCCTTCCTAAACTCAACATCAACTACCCGGCAAACATTCGCGTTTATGCAGAAAAACCTCAGTTTTCACAGCTTGAAAATGGCGTAACACGCATGACGCTTAAACAAGTATTGATCCCTAAACAGGCTGGTAGTATCGAGCTGCCAAGTTTAGATCTGAACTGGTGGGATAGCCAAAACAAAAAACAAAATACAGCACATTTAGAGGGGCTAACTCTTGCTGTTGAGCCAGGAGAGAATCTTAATAATTCAATCCCAGTACCGCAGTATTCAGCACCTGTTGAGACAAAAACCATTACCGTGCATGACGCGGGGTTTTGGCCATATCTCACTGCCCTATTTGCCATACTCTGGCTCATCACTGGCGGGCTGTTAGTACGAAGTAAAGTTAAGAGCACAGCGCCAAAAGCTAACCGACAATTGGAGCCAAATTCAGGTTCAGCTCTTATAGACGCTCTAGAATCCAAAGACTACTTTAAGGCTCAACACTGCGCTTCACAGTGGCTAAATCAGGCGAATATCGACGACAAAACCGTGATTGAGGAAGTGAAAAGTGAGTTAGACCTGATGCAGAAATCCTGTTTTTCTTCGCAAGAAACTGGCTGGAATGCAACAAACCTGCTTAAACTTATTAAAAAGGTGGACAAGATGCCTCGTTCAAATCATAGGCCTGAGGAGGAATTGGCTAAGCTGTAACCGAAATGAAGGCAAGAAATAAAGAGGCATTATTCAAGTCCTAGTACATTGAGAAATGGTAACTGGAGGAATGATGTCGGCAATTGAAAAGCCAGATCCCAGTACTCATTATGTCATCGTTTATTTCGATGGGTCCCACATGACTTCGCTTGAAGTCGATGCTAAGAGTCGCGCGGAAGCAATCGAAGAGTTAAAGAATCTGGGATTTACGGAGCGTGATATGTTTTCTATTTCGCCCTGATGAAATAATTTGTCCCGAAAGGTAGCTCAAACGCTACCTTTCTGTTTTAAGTGGAAGGGTAATGAAGCTTAAGATCGCTCAAATTGCTATCACAGTATGGTCTCTTATTTTCGCGTCTATCTCGGTGGCACAAGTTGATTTAGTCAAAGTCGATAAGTCTAAACGCCGAATGTACTTGATTGATGACCATCAAATCATACGTGAGTTTCGCATTGCGTTAGGGAAATCACCAAAAGGCCACAAAAGACAAGAAGGCGATCAACGCACGCCAGAAGGGCGTTACTACTTAGACTTTATTATCGATGAATCAGAGTTTTATCGTTCAATCCATATTAGCTACCCCAACCGAAATGATATCGATTACGCAGCCACACGAAGAATAAAGCCTGGTGGAAACATAAAAATACATGGCCTACGAAATGGCGAAACTCGTCCAGCTAACTTTGTTCAAAGCTTTGACTGGACCAATGGCTGCATTGCTATCACCAATGAAGAGATGGATGAGTTACTCACTCTAGTCCAACCAGGAACCCCGATTGATATTCAGTGGTAAATCAATTGTCAAAAATTTTCCCTTTCTCAGTTCCAACCTTTTTCGACTCGCGTGTAGCGCACCAGCAAAGCAAAGAACCTAATGTCACTAAAACGACCCCCTGTAAAAACGTATCGGTAAGTACTAACCCCAAGATGAAAGATGAGATAACCGTGGATAGTACAGGAGTAAAGTATGATAAGGTCGCTAAAAACACCATGTTGCCACCAATGATTGCATAATTCCACAGCGCATAACCGCTTCCCATCGCCACCCCAGCGAGAATAAGCCAAGTAGCAGATTCGAGATCCAAACTCATATCTTGGTCTGCAGTAATTGCGTAGTTGGCCCATAGCGCGATAGCCGTCATGATAAAAAATAGGGTAATTGCATTTTGCCCACCAGCCAAGCGTTTCGTAAGGTTACAGTAAATTGCCCACAAAAATGCCCCAACGAATGCCATGGAATAAGTAATTGGGTTCGTCTTCACATTAGCGACTATCTGATTGATAGATAAGCCTTGTTCACCAGAAATGCTCCACGCGACTCCAAAAAACGCTAGTGCAATGGCAGGATAAATGAGTGAGTTGGTCTTTCTAGGACTTGCCAGTACTGCCAATAAAACGGTGAGCGCTGGCCAGAGATAATTGATTACCAACATTTCAATAGCTTGCTGACGTGAGTGTGCTAATCCGATAGAAAGGACTAAACAAACTTCGTAAGCAACGAACAACCCACCCCCTACTAAAACATACCTTAGAGGGTAGCGTTTTAGTTTAGGAAGCCCCATCACAAGTACCAGAAAACAAGCAGCGACTGTATAAATCGCTGCAGCGCCGCCCTCAGGTCCTAGTAATTCTGTGACCGCTCGCGCCATCCCAGTCACACTGCTCCAAAGCAGAATGGCTAAAATACCACAGCAAGTAAATCTATGCCTATTCAAATCCAACCCTTAATAACAACTTTATAGGACGCGTAAAACAGCGATAGGTTCATTGGAGTACTAACTCACTTCCCAGCTGTGGGTCATTTCGACACCAGCCCCCAGCATTAAGCACACTGAGCAATATTTTTGTAGTGAGTCTGCCGTAACCTTCTCAACAATATCCGTGTTCAAACAGTCTCCGGACACTTCAAAGTGAATATTTACCTTAGTGAATAGTCGAGGGGCAGTATCACGACGCTCAGTGGTCAACTTGGCGCTGCACGCAGAAACTCGTTGTCCATGTTGCTTCAACCCATCAACGACATCAACAGAACTGCATCCACCTGCCGCCATAAGTACCATTTCCATTGGGCTAGGTGCCGACTCACCACCGCTACCATCCATAACCACCGAGTGTCCAGATTCAGAAAGACCTAAAAATTTGAGCCCTTCCACCCACTTCACCTCTGCTTTCATACCTTCACTCTCAATCAGTTGGAAACTTCACACCCGTTTGCCTGCGAATTTCTGTCAATAATTTAGCCACTATCAATGAGCGCTTCATACACTCTTGATCAATTTGATTCTGAGCATATTGGTCAGCAAACGCCAATGCTTCATAATACATGGGGTTAGGGTCTTGTTTGACCGTTAAATCAATGCCTACACTGCCTTTGGTAATCTTGGTTAACTTTTTACCGGTAGCAATCATTTCCATTAGCAGCGCACCCTCTTCACCTTGGATCTCACTCGGTAGATAAGAGTCACTGGTTTTTGAGTGCTGCAGAACCACTTCAAATCCCTCGTAGCCCAAAATAACGCTTCCGCTGCCATCAACACCTGTGTCTAAAAGCTGGGCATGTGCTTTAACAGACAGCGGCTCACCAAATAACTCCACCGCCGAACCTACACAATAGTAGCCGATATCCATCACTGAGCCATTGGCAAATTCTGGGTTAAAAGTATTTGGCATCTCCCCCGCTAGATATTTAGGATAACGAGAAGAGTACTGGCAATAAGTGATAAAAGCTTTGCTAAGCTTACCCAGCTTACTGCAATGCTGTTTAAGCAGCTTAAAGTTTGGAGTATGAGGGGACATAAAAGCTTCAAATAAGACAACTTTATTATCCAATGCCGTTTGATACATTTTTTTTGCTAGAGCATCGTTGGCTGCCAAGGGCTTTTCGCAGATGACATGTTTACCCGATTCGAGTAATTTTATTGCTTGAGGCGCATGAAGTGAGTTAGGACTGGCAATATAAACAGCATCAATCGACGAGCAATTTGCAAACGCATCAAAATCATCATACAGAGCCAAAGAGCCATACTTCTCTGAAAACTCTCTCGCTTTTTCAAGTGAACGAGAATACACACCGACGAGTTGGTACTTTTGGGTTTTCAACGCCGCTTCAATAAACTGGTCAGTAATCCAGTTAGTCCCCACTATGGCAAGTCTTATCATCATTTTTCTCCAACCATGACAAAAGGAGCAAACTGCTCCTTTTGTTCAATTACTCGAAAATTTGTTGTGCTATACAGTCATAACAACTCTTAATGCTAAAAGTATCAAAAAAATACCTGACAAGCGATCAATTAATTGTGCTTTGGAACGAATTTTATCTAACAGGCGCGGGCTCGATAGTAAAAAAGTAATGATGGTGTACCACAAGCCGTCAATCACTAGCGGAGTCAAAACAATCACTAACTTTGCGGTTAGACTATCTCCAACGGCAACGAATTGACTAAACAAAGCAATAAAGAATAGCGCGATCTTAGGGCTGAGAATCGAAATTAGAAAACCTTCCTTTGCAGATTGCCACAGCGAAGTCTCTTCGCCGGATTCTAGCTTTGCTGCCACTCCTCCTTTAGAGCGCAATGCATTATAACCAAGATAGGCTAGATACCCCGCACCACAATAACTAATCGCTTTGAAGATAAGAGGCGACTGCTGAAGGACCACTGCCAGACCAATCAATGTCACAAACGCATAAACGCCAATACCCAAAGCATGAGCCCAAGCTGTCGCTAATCCATTTCCTCTACCACCAGCTAGACTATGCTTCGCGACCATCGCAAGGCTAGGCCCTGGAGACATGGCTCCTAAAATACAGATTGTAAAAAGTGATAGCCAAATTGTGAATGTCATACTATTTCTCTAAAAGATCCCATGCTTTTAGATTATCGAATCAGAGAAATGATTTGAAATCAAAGCTAGTGATAGCAGTTATGACTTTAAATCATAGCGACCGAGTATTTGGATGTACGAATGCAACCAAGTATCAAGTCACGTATCCAAGAATGTGCCATGTCTTGATCGTATTTTGGATGCCACATCAGCCAATATCGGTGAGGATCAGGATCAAATGGCAGAGAATAAAACATCAGTGGATGATCTTGAGCTAGATTTGCCGCAATATGCTTAGGCACTATCATAAGATAGTCACTTGAGAGCAACGCATTCACTGCTGCCGAGAAGAAAGGGATTTTTAATGCGATACGACGATTCACTCCCATGGTTCGCAATGCTTCGTCTGCTATGGAATCTTTATCTCCCCCACCCGTTACTTTGACGTGCGGGTAATAAGCCAAGTCATTGACTGTTATGCTTTTCTTATTTGATGCTGGATGCCCTCTACGCATTAGACACACTGATGTGTCTTCACCAATCTTAATACTCATGATATTTTCAGGCTTTTTAGGTTGCATAGTAGAAGCCAAATGTATACCCATCTCGGAAAAATTCTGCATATAGTCTGGCTTCCATAAGCGATAAGCGAGATTCACATTAGGCGCTTGCTTTACCATCTCAGAAACCATATCAGGGACGATATACTGAGCCACATAGTCGCTGGAAGAGAACACAAACTCCTGCTGCCATATTTTAGGGTCAAATGGCTTATCTCGCAGTAGTTGTTCAAATTCTTCCAAAAGATAAGTGAGCTGCTCTTGCATATCTGCGGCTTTTGAAGTCAGCACTAAAGTGTTTCCCTGCCTTACTAGCAAGGGATCACTACACAATTCTCTCAATTGAGCAAGTTGACGACTCATTGCTGATTGCGTGATATTAAGTCTAAATGCGGCTCTACTTACATGGCATTCTTCGAGTAATACTTGTAAAGAGCGTAGCAAGTTAAGATTGATATGATTTAACGACATAGAATTGCCAAATTTCTATATGATATGTGAGGTTACAGTATCACCTTCAATGACTAAGATACTCTGCGCAGTAATTTTCTTCCAATCACGATTTCGCTCCAAAGGCTCAGATGCCAAGGAAACGTTAGATCCTTTTTTACGTATGAACACGGTCGGCGCCTCATTATCAGAGCTATAGCGAACCGCCCAAAGCTTCACACCATCGGAAATACATATCGACGCTTTCAAAGGTTCTTCGATATTTCGACTCTCCATTAACTGAGTAATATCCAGTAGAGTTTGCCTTATTGCATTAACAGGTTGTTCCCGTAAACCATTTTTTAGCATAAGTAGAAAAATAAGCTCACTGTCGGTTGTCCCCATTCTCTTTAAGAAAAGATCTTCAGGTAACTGCTGATGCAAGTCATATTTCACCTGCTCAAACTCACCTATCTGTCCATTATGCAGAAACATCCAGTTATCAATAATAAATGGGTGGCAGTTGGAGCGAGACACTTGAGTCCCCGTGGAAGAGCGCACATGTGCCATAAATCGGTGAGAGCGAATATGATGGGTGAGAGAACGAAGGTTTTCATCTCCCCAAGCCGGTAATACCTCATGAAATCGACCGGGAGTTTCTCTTTCTGTGTACCAACCAAGGCCAAAACCATCTGCATTCACCCGCGTAACTGCTTTTCTGGCATCAATACTCTGCTGTACTAATGAATGCTCGGGCTCGTATACCAACTCATCGAGATAAATTGATTCACCCTGATAAGCTAACCAACGGCACATAAAAACTCCTTAAAACTATTGATAAGATTAGGCATAGAATCATGATTTAAACAACCTAGCAAGTAATTCTATGTTAGGCCCTATCTCTTCTAACGGCATGTTACCAAAACCGAGCACTACCGCTTGCCACGGCCGATTTACAACCCTGCTATGTTCATAGTAGCTCAATGCCTGTATGTTAATATCATAACTCGCTGCCCTTTCTACCCATTCTTGCTCGCTTATCCCACCTTCCCACTTAACTGTGACATGCAGACCAGCCGCTTGACTAATCACTGTCACGTCTTTTCCCAGTCTATGTTCCAAATTATCAATAAGAGTTTGATGCTTGAGTTTGTATAAACGGCGCATCTTTCGAATGTGGCGTAACAAATGCCCCTCAACAATAAAGTCGGCGAGCGCCTCCTGAGTATGAGAAGGAGAATCGCCGCTCAATGCATCTTTGATTTCCAGACACCGTTGAACATGAGATTCTGGAACCACTAAATAACCTAACCTTAAGCCGTTAAACATCACTTTGCTCATTGAGCCAATGTACATGACATGCTTCGATAAGCCCAACTGAGCAGCTAAACCCTGCAAACAAGAATAAGGCCGATGAGCAAACTGAAACTCGCTGTCATAGTCATCTTCAATTATCCAGCTTTGCCGTTTTTCAGCCCACTTGATAAGTTGCAAACGGGCTTCCGTATCAAGCGTGGTCCCCATGGATTACACTGAAAATACCACAACCACCATTAGCAATATGGGCATATATGCATTTTGCAATTGCAAAATGCATATAACCACCTCAATTTCAGCGATTATTGGACAGAAAATACGCACCCAGGCACTATAAAACTTGGCACATAAAATGCTTAACTAGGTATGACCCTCTAGAATCAGAGAGTCACCTAGCCAACTGACGTTGTTAGTGAATGATAAATTGTTCACAGTTTTACAGCCAATCTCACTTATTGAGGTTGGCTTTTTTCATTTCTCATCATTCAACCAAGCGATTAAAGAAAGGTTATTAGAACATAAAAGAAAACCCCACTAAGCTCTCGCTTAGTGGGGTTTATTCTTACTCGCAGCATTCCGGCTACTTGCAGTGCTCCCTGCATCTAGTCCATGATAGTACGCCGATTCCTTCAGCACTTTCCTTAACGTCGCCTTCCTAGCGGTGTCCTTGGCAATCCAGCCCGTTAACTATCCAAGTTAACTCTCTTCGCTCTATCCTAAAGCGGTGTCCTTTGCGCTGTCATCCTAACAGCTAATCCTCTATCCATCGAGTGTCCATTAACTTTCCTTGTTGTAACCATCCTAGTTACCAGCGTCCAGCTAATGTCCTACTTGCTTTCAATGCTGATTATTCGTCCTGAATAATCAAATCTTCTTCCTGAAGATGACCTTTCCGTGGGTCTTTCGTGTTCCATGTCTGCGTTTTGCTGACAATTTAAGATTAAGATACTCAGTCTATTTAGCAACGGCGGTTTAGACCGTCGTGTTCATCTCTCACGAAAACAAAAAAAAAAAAAACAAAAAAACAAAAAAACAAAAAACATATATTATACAATGGTTTAAAAAATAAAAACAGCTATATCCATATTGTTAATCATCACTATACGCACACCCATGCAAGACATATCTCACAACACTCATGGCAATTGACTCATAAGGTTATATTATTCAACCAACCAAATATGTGACCAAAATCACGCAAATTACAACCTAGGGCCATGGCTACAATTGCTCAACGAATTTTTCTGGACTAAATAAGAGCAAAACAGGATATTATCTTTAACGTTTACCACTCCGTTTCCCCCATATAGGGTTTTCTTGCATAGAGGAATAACGACATGATATCTAAATGGGCACAGCGATTTTATCAGATGGCAGTCCTAGTAGGCTCTTGGAGTAAAGACCCTTCAACTCAAGTTGGAGCTGTTATAACTAAGCAAAATCGTATCGTCTCAGTTGGCTTTAACGGCTATCCACACGGCATTTCCGATAGTGCAATGACAGATGATAGAGAAATGAAATACCTTAAAACTCTCCATGCAGAAGAAAATGCTATTCTCTTCGCGAAACGCGATCTGGATGGATGTGAGATATGGGTCACGCATTTTCCATGCCCTAACTGTGCTGCAAAAATTATTCAAACAGGAATATCTTCCGTGCACTGCCCAGAACAAACTCAAGATTTTTTATCTCGCTGGGGAGATAAGATTAAAATCAGTCAAGAAATGTTTCTTCAAGCTGGTGTGAAAGTTAATTGGCTACCCATTGATGACCTAAACAGCGACATTTAATTGTTCAAGTGCTTCAAAAAGCTGCTGAGATTTGTAGGGTTTGGACAAATAAGCGTCCATCCCTGCGTCAAAGCAGCGATCTATTTCTTCAGGTAGAACACTTGCTGTCAAAGCTACGATAGGTATACGGTTTTTGCCCCGCTCTTCTTCCCAAGCCCTTATATTTCTCGTAGCAGTGAGGCCATCCATTACAGGCATCATACAGTCCATAAGAATTGCCATGAATGATTGGTCAGACTGGACCATAGCCACAGCTTCTGCTCCATTACTCGCAATTTGGTATTCAATACCTATTTTTTCAAGAAAAAAGCTAGCGATTTTCTGGTTCATCAAATTATCTTCGACAATCAAAATGCGCCCTATTTCACCACCAGCTATAGTCGGAACCCTTTCTTTATCTGTGTCAGCCACATTAAGCTCAGTTGCACGCATGACTTTTGAAATAGCAGATTCAAGGCGGCGCCCAAGAAATGGTAATGTCAGATTAGAAGACACAAATGCACGGTAGTCTGGTAACATATATAAATGATGTTGAAGCCCTATAATTTCAGAAAAATTAAAGTGCGCCTTTAATGAGGCAAGATCTTTGCGCGAACTATATTGAGGGTGATAGCTGTACAGAATCACATCAAACTGATCATTGATACTCATAGCGTTAAGAGTATTGGACGCTATGGTTATAGCCAGTCCAAAACGTTCGACTTCACTTTGAATTAAAGCACTGTAATGGCTGTCATTTATAACCAAAAGTGCCTTTCCTTTTGTATTACTTCTATTGACTGGCCCTGAGCTTTCTTCTTGCAATGGTACTTTGAAACTAAAGCAACTGCCAACATCAAGAGTAGAGCTTACCGATACTTCTCCACCCATAAGCTCGGCAACCTGACGGCAAATGGTCAAACCTAACCCCGTATCCCCGTATTGCCGAGTGATGCTGCTATCTTGCTGAGTAAAAGGTAAGAAAATTTCTTCTAGCTTTTCACTTTGTATGCCTACTCCAGTATCTAAAATTCGGCAATTTAAATATGATTGTCCGTTGTTATTACAAAGCTCAACAACCACTGAAACGGTACCATCTTGAGTAAACTTAACCGCATTACTAAGAAAATTCATAAGAATCTGCTTAAAGCGAAACTCATCCAAATACAAACTATCTGGAATATTTGAAGCAAAATGAGCGTTCAACTCAACTTGCTGTTTTAAGGCTTTCGTACTGACCATACTCATAGCCTCGAATGTCGCTTCTCGGATGTCGGTGTGGATAGGCGACAACTCAAGGCTTCCAGACTCAATTTTCGATAAGTCGAGAATATCGTTAATCAGTACAAGTAAAGCTTGCGATGAAACATCGATGTCAGACAGTAACTCTCTCTGAGATGAATTAAGATGGCTCTCCGATAAGATCTCTGTCATCCCTATGATGCCATTTAAAGGTGTTCTAATTTCATGAGACATGTTAGCCAAAAATACGCTCTTGGCTTGGTTTGCAGATTCCGCCTTCTCTTTAGCTAGCAGCAAAACTTTCTCATAGTCTTTTTGTATTTGGATAACATAATTCACTCCCTGGGCAAACTTAGTAAACTCATCTTTACCATCAACGCTTACCAAATCAATGTCTTTGCTGCTACGCAGACTACCAAGCGCAGAAAGTATATTGGCTAGTTTAGAATGAATGCGATATAGAGTGCTGGCTCCCCAGAAAAACATCATTGCAAACACAAATATACCTAGCATGGCAAATGCATAGAGCACCCGTTCATGGTATTCTATATTTGCCAATAACTCGCTGCGTAGTTCATCCGACAATGCTTCTAAATGACTAGCTACTAACTGATTACGCTTTTCAACCCAGAAATAAAACTCGTTAAAATCATAGGTTCCTAGCTGACTTAACGAAACGATTTGCTCTGAATATTGGTTACGTTGCAATTTTATTTTTGACAACATCCCTATCAAAGGCTCAAGCTGCTCGAGATGATGTCTTAGACTGATAACTCTATCGAGGTAAATTTGCTGTCTTCCACTTATCCTAAAATAATCTTCAGTATACTGAATGTAAGATAACTGATTGGACTCTACTTCCTGAGCAAACCATGCCTCTCGCTCCATCCAAAAATACATCCAATTAAGGTCAGTTAACGCCAACTCAAGATGGTGGGTCGTCAAATCTAAATTATGGTTCTCCATTGATAGAACTGACATATATACAGTCCACAGAGCACTGTATATCTCGCTACCCTTATGTAGTCTTTCTTTATCATCTAGATCTCCGATGCCTGATATGAGCTCATCAAGGTTCTTTATATGAGCCAGCGTATTATTGGTGTCTGATATTCCATGGTGTGTATGCTCTTCGGTATGAGCTACTTGATAAATGAGGCTAATTGACTTTTGCGCAAAACGTTGGCCATTCGTCCTAGTATGCAGGTCGTTCCTTGGATCTAGAGCTTGATACACCTGGCCAGTCAACTGCGCTAAGTATTTGAGCGATTCCACTTTTTCACTAACAAGCAAGTTGCTGTGAAGCCTAACTTGTACATGCCTTACAACATACACAGAGAGTACAGCAATCACTAATGTAGGGATCAAGCATAAGATCAACAATCGGCTTTTAATCGAGATATTGGTGAGTAGCATCGAGACTCGTTCCTTCGAATCATTTTACAACCACTAAAGATTCAATATTAGACGATAACTCAGCAAAATCTTGTCTAAAACACGGAATTTATGAGATTTTTTAACATTGACATACAGCTTTTAACCAAGATCTTGCTTTAGTAACCCCCAGCGTTAACTGATGTTTATAACTTTCCTTAATATATGTGGGTTATTCGGACTCCTAACTGCCCCCAAAAAATCCTATATACTTTTATGAAAAAATGAGACTTAAATCTCAATAACAACATAATCAATGTCTTATTTAAAAAAATAGTGTGATGTGAGTATTTTTCGTTAAAAAATAAGTTCCCTTAACTTTAAATATAAAAAACCAAAATACGTTAAGAAATGTGTTTTTGAACGATATGAAATCATCTAATACGTGAATTATTTTTTCTAGCAGAAAAAGGCCCTAGGTATTACAATCCGCGCCATAAAAATAAAACAATATAGTAATTTCTCTACACCAATAACCCTACAGAGCTGGTGTAGAGCCAGTCCAAAAACACGTGAAAGGTCCAAAAACACCATGAGTCCAGAGAAACATCTCCTAGAGTGGCAAATAAGCCAAACGATTGCGGAAACAATCTCCCCCCTACTTGGTCAACTCTACCGCGAGAAAGGCGTTGAAGTTCTTCTATTTGGTAAGACTTTAGTCAATGCCGCTACTATCGATATCATCAAGTCACATAGGCTTGCTCGCAGGTACACTGGAACGCCACTATCAACAGAACAAACTCTTCCTCTAATTAAAGCCTTGTCAGAAATGGAACTATCACCATGTCGAGTCGATATTGGGCAACTCGCTCATCAGTTTTGGAAAGGCCGAGATGATGACTATGGAGTGAAAGATTTCCTCCATACCTCTTTGCTTGGAGCAATGAATGGAGAGACAGTAACTGAACCTCGTGATGTTGTTCTGTATGGATTTGGCCGTATTGGTCGACTTCTCACTCGTCTGCTGGTAGAGAAAAGTGGCCCAGGTTACCCTCTGCGCTTACGTGCTGTCGTCGTACGTGGTGGCAAAGAAGGAGATTTGGAAAAGCGTGCAAGCTTACTTCGACGAGACTCTGTTCACGGTCAATTCAACGGCAGCATCATAGTTGATGAAGAACGTAAGGCCATTATTGCCAATGGCAACTATATCCAATTTATTTATGCCAATAAGCCTCAAGAAGTCAATTACACCACTTATGGAATCAACAATGCTCTAGTGGTAGATAACACTGGCGTATGGAGAGACAGCGAAGGACTCGCTCAACACCTTGATTGTGAAGGCGCAGAAAAAGTGCTTTTAACCGCACCAGGAAAAGGCGATATCAAAAACATAGTATTTGGCGTCAATGAGAGTACGATCCTTCCTCAAGACACCATAATCTCTGCCGCCAGTTGTACTACTAATGCCATTACTCCAGTACTTAAGGCCATCAATGATAAGTACGGTGTCACTTCTGGCCATATAGAAACGGTTCATTCATTCACAAATGACCAAAACTTAATTGACAACTTCCACTCAGGAGAGCGTAGAGGTCGTAGTGCTTCCCTAAATATGGTATTAACGTCTACTGGCGCAGCCAAAGCGGTAGCAAAAGCACTACCTGAACTCGCTGGTAAACTGACAGGTAACGCAATCAGAGTACCGACGCCAAATGTCTCCATGGCTGTCGCCAACCTCAACCTTGACGCAGAAACTAATCGAGATGAACTCAATGCTTATCTACGTGAGATGGCGCTTAAATCTGAACTCTCTGCCCAAATTGATTACACAGAGTCCACAGAAGTGGTGTCAACTGACCTCGTAGGCTCTCGTTTTGCAGGAGTTGTAGATGGTGCTGCGACTATTGCTCAAGATAACCGATGTGTTCTTTATATCTGGTACGACAATGAATTTGGATATAGCTGCCAAGTAGTCCACTGTATGGAACAAATGATGGGTGTTCGTTACAAAACATACCCTAGTGTGTAAGCAGACAATCTTTTCCTAATACAAATTAGGAGCACACCTCCACAACAACAATAATAATAATATTTCTAGCATTTGCCGCTTTTTTAGAAAGCGGTTTTTTTGTTTTCTTACCTTCTATTCATCTTTGGTTCATTTATGACGCTTTATTATGGAAACATCAAACAAGAGGTTTTATTGATATGAATAAAATAATAGCAAGCGTATTAGCCGTGTTAATAGGTATTTTTACATTACTTTTCAGTATGATAATGTTAGTTCCGCTAACAATTTTTGCTCTTTTAACAGGAAGAAAGATAGAAAAATCTTTACGCCAGAGTACAATGCGTTTTCAGCAGTCATCTCGTGGTTCTGTATTGGAGGGGGAATATGAAGACATCTCAAAGTAGCGTCGAAAACGTCGAATACTGCACCCAAAAAGTAATTGCCATCACTTTCTATTTGGCCGCTGTCGCCACAGCGGCTATTGTAAATTCTGTTCCCTACTAATTGAGCCAATAAGATAAACGGCTCTCCTCTTGCCATACTCATCTTCATTAGACAAAACCTTATCACCCAAACTCACTGTTCAAAATACATTCAGCCAGTGCCTCATCAGTCCATTCTGGGGCATATTGTGTTTTTAGACTAAGCTGGAATTAATGATTGCAATTAATTAACATTACTATCAACTGATATAATGTTAATTATTAAGGGATTGACAGATGAGTAATGGTCAACGAGAAATAACACTTCGCTTTTTAGCTGAACCTGCAGACGTAAATTTTGGCGGAAAAGTTCACGGCGGAGCCGTTATGAAATGGATTGATTTAGCTGCATACGCGAATGCGGCTGCATGGAGTGGTAAATATTGTATTACAGCTTACGCTGGGGGTATTCGCTTCGTTGCTCCCATACATGTCGGCAACCTTGTTGAAGTTAGCGCAAAAGTTATTTACACAGGGAAAACATCTATGCATATAGCCATTGATGTGCAAGCCAGTGACCCTAAAGTGCTAGAAAACCGCCTAACAACTCACTGCATTGTTATTATGGTGGCTGTAGATGAACAAGGAAAGCCCTCACTTGTTCCAGAATGGATACCAGAAACACCGGATGATATTCAGCTAAAAGACTCAGCCATAAGGCTAATGAACATGCGGACCAAAATTGGTGAAGAGATGGAAGCCCATGTGAAGTACCTCAAATAGGTGAGCGATATCATTTTTTAAACTAATCGCGCTTTGTCATTTTTCCTTCAACTTAATTTGATTAAATTAGCTTAGATTAATTTAGGTTAAGGAATTAGGTTGAAGTTGCAACACATTACGCTCAGCGAAGCAAGCTTACTCGACAAGCAAGCTCTGGAATATCAGTGGGTAAGGTGTCTATACGCTGAAGGGTATTCCAATAACGACATTAATCACTATATCCAAGCTTGTTTTGGCGGAGACGATATCTTTGCCGATTTATTTCGCAAGGTCGCTTTATCACAAGAAAGTATCTATGTGCTACTCAAATATTTAGGCTGCGCCCCATCAAATAGAGAGTTATAAGACCTTCACTCAGCGCAAGAGTACCTTAGCGAAAAATCCCCACATCCACATTACCTAAATAAAAAAACCCGATTTTACTCGGGTTCTGGTTACAAAAACTGTTAGTAGTGACATAGTAAGGAATCTAAGCTAACAGCCAGCTATGCGTAACGCCAGAGGTGCTCTCTCCTTAACTGATCGGCGGCCAAACCAAAGTAGATCAAGTCGAGAAACCATGGGATAACTTCGTAGCTACCCTAGTTATTAGAATTAACCCTTCACACCACCAGCAGTAAGACCTCCTACCAACCAACGCTGTGCCAATAAAAATACCACCGTTATTGGTAGTGCAGATAGAACTGCTGCTGCTGCAAAGTCACCCCACAAATAATTTTGTGGGTATAAGTACTGCTGCATACCGACGGCCAACGTATATGAGTCTACATCAGAAAGCAGCACCGACGCCACTGGAACTTCACCAATCACCATAATAAATGATAAAATGAACACAACCGCTAGAATCGGAACCGACAACGGCAAAAGAACGAGTCTAAATGCTTGCCAAGGTGTGGCACCGTCAA
The DNA here is from genome assembly GCF_038138445.1 of Vibrio sp. Lineage (GTDB taxonomy): Bacteria > Pseudomonadota > Gammaproteobacteria > Enterobacterales > Vibrionaceae > Vibrio. The sequence goes on along the minus strand of NZ_JAYQDQ010000025.1, from coordinate 8,556 downwards.
GGGCTGCAGCTTCTTCAAGAGAATTATCTATCGTTTCAAAATACCCTTTAATCGTCCATACATGTAAAGCTATCCCGCCAAGATAGGCGAAAATTAAGCCACCATGAGTATTTAATCCCAAAAACGGGATATACTGACCTAACTTATCAAACAAAGCATAAATAGCCACCAATGCTAGGACTGGCGGAAACATTTGAAAGATCATCATCGCCTTAAGAATGGTATTTTTCCCCTTAAACTTCATTCGAGCGAAAGCATAGGCCGATGTTGTAGAAAGTGCGACTATCATGATTGATGAGATACCAGCAACTTTGATCGAGTTCCACAACCAAGTCAGAACTGGAAACGGTGGCGAAGTGATAGAGCCGTCGTCATTTGTCACTGAAAATCCTAATGCCAATTTCCAGTGTTCCAAAGAAGGGTTATCAGGAATAATGCTCCCGATCGCAAAATTACCTTCACGCAAGGAAATTGCAATAATCATCAATAAAGGAAATAGAATCAAAGCAAGAAAACACCATAACAAAATGTGTGTCGCCCAAACTCGGTATTTCATTGACTGACCTTGTACCATTGCCATTACAACTCTCCTTATTCCTGGGCTACTTTGGTTACACGAAGGTTAAGCAATGCTAACGCCCCGACGAGAAGAAAAATCAACGTCGCGATTGCACTTGCCAAACCAAAGTTCTGCCCACCTGCACCTTCAAACGCAATTCGATAGGTATAATTTACCAATAAATCGGTATGACCAGCTCGCTCTGTCGTGCCTATCATGTTAGGGCCACCTTGAGTAAGAAGCTGAATCAATACGAAGTTATTGAAGTTAAATGCGAAGCTGGCGATAAGAAGAGGCGTTAACGGCTTAATCATTAACGGCAAAGTAATTCGACGAAAGTTATCGATGAAATTTGCTCCGTCAATCGCTGATGCCTCGTAGAGATCATCAGGAATGGCTTTTAAAAGTCCCATACATAAGATCATGATGTAAGGAAACCCAAGCCAAGTGTTAACGATAATGATCATGACCTTAGCCATCAAAGGATCCGAAAACCAGCTAGGGCTAATCCCAAAAAGTGCTTCTAAAACCATATTGATCTCGCCAAAGCTTTGGTTAAATAAGCCCTTAAAAATCAATATTGAAATAAATGCAGGAACGGCATAAGGTAGAATTAAAAGCACTCGATAAATAGAACGACCTTTTAACGCTTCCCACTGAACGATATTGGCTAACACTAAGCCTATGACGAGAGTAAGCCCAACACTCACAGCAGAAAAAACTACAGTCCAGACAAAGATACTGACAAATGGCTGTTTAATACCATCTTCTTTCCAAACGCGTTCAAAGTTGTATGTTCCAACCGTCACAATATAGCCAGGTGAGACCGGAGATCCTATAAACTGCCCCTCGTCATTGATTGGTTGATAGAAGCCAACTTCATTATTGGGACGCAGATACTGCTGGGTCTCATTATTATATAAAGTTTCACCATCAGCTTGCAGTGTATAAAGTGGCCCCACTGCAGCAAACTTACGTAGTCCACTCATTCTTACCACTTCTCCTGACGGGAACTGAAGTGCAAGGCTACCGAGCAAAGACTTGTTTTTTATGATGGTCTTTATTGCTTCTTTTTTCCCCTCAACTTGTTTTGCAGAGGATAAATACAGCTCGGAGTTCAAAGCCTCCAAATCTAACTCATCGGTTACAAACAAACTGTCCGCTTTAGTGATTGCAATACGATACCCTGTCGATGTACGAAACAGCGAGAATGGATAGCTTTCACCACTTTGATAAGTGCGTTCGAGTAAAACAGATTGAGCACGCTCAAAGGAAAGTTGATTCTTAGCACTATAGTTAGTGAACGAAAGGCTTACCGTATAAGCTAAAGGAAAAAGAATAAATAAGATCATTCCGGCGACACCCGGATAGATATAACGGTGTGCATAGGTTTTAGCACTACCAAAAATAAACAACGCCAGTGCAGTAATGGTAAGAGTGAGAAGCGCAAACGCGAACTCGCCTCTTGAGTACATCAATATACTAGCGTAGCCGTTGATAGCGCCTACTAAGCCCAAAAGGGTCCATTTAATCCATACTTTTTTATTAGAAAGCAAGCTTACTCTTGGCGATGGCATGGTAACCGTACCCTGAACTGACTGCATATAATACCCTGCTCACAATGATAGAAAAACGAAGGAGGACACATCCCCCTTCTCGATACCAAGTTGGTTACTGCGTCATTCTTTTTTCAGCTGTTTTCAATGCCTCAGATACGCTTTGACGTCCATCAACCACATTATCTAACGCATCTTTCATGCTATACCAAAAGGTTGTAAACTGGGGGATGTTGGGCATTATCTCTCCATTCATCGCATTATCCATTGTTGCGGCAATACGAGCATCAGTGTCAACCAGCTTCTGGAATGATTTTAAAGCGACAGCACCAAGTGGTTTATCATCATTAAGACTCTTAAGCCCCTGGTCATTGAGCAAATAGTTCTCAAGAAACTCAACGGCCAGTTCTTTGTTTGGAGAAACCGAGCTTATTCCTCCAACCCAAACACCGACAAACGGCTTTGAAGCATGACCATTGAATTTAGGTAATGTCGTTACTCCATAGTCAATTCCTGCTTTATCTATGTTCGCCCAACCCCAAGGGCCATTGATGGTCATTGCAACCTTACCAGCCGCAAACTCTGACTCAGAAACGGAGTAGTTCATATCAGCAGAAATAACCTTATTTTTAATCATATCATTGATAAAGTTTAAAGAGGCTTGGACTCCATCTTTAGCGACACCTACATCGTTAATATCATAGCCATCTTGGACTTGCTTAAACGCATACCCACCATCGGCTGATAAAAGCGGCCAAGTGAAGTAAGCGCCATCTCGCAGTGGCCACATAATGGCTTTTTTACCTGACTTTTGAAGTTTTGCATTTAAGGCAGGGATCTCTTCCCACGTCTTTGGCGGTGTCGGTAATAGCGCTTTGTTGTAGATTAAAGAAACCGATTCAACAGCAACAGGATAGGCTATTTTTTTACCTTTATAAGTGGCGGCATCCCACGCAAAATCAACAATTCCTTGCTCGATTTCTTTCGATGGTTTGACTTCTGCAAGTAGTCCACCTTCTGCATAACCACCAAAACGATCATGAGCAAAAAATATAATATCAGGCCCTTCTCCCGAAGCGGCAACTTTAGGGAATTTTTCTTCTAATTTTTCAGGGAAAGCCACCGTGACTTCAATACCTGTATCCTCTTCAAAACGCTTACCAATTTCAGCCATTCCTTCATAAGCTTTGTCCCCTCCAACCCAGATGGTCAACTGCCCCTCTTCGATAGCCGCGTTTACACTTATGGAAGTAAGCACAGTCAATGCGGTTAGGGTTACTTTAGTCAGGGGGTTTCTCATGTTCACATCCTTTTTTTGTCTTTGAATTATGAGCTCAGGCTATTTCAGGGGTTATTGCCCACTGGGATAACTCATTCTCGCCAAATTATCAATTAGCTCATCATCCCATCCTCTACGCCTTGCCTATTATGGCCTATTTTCGTGATCTTCATCGATGAACAAAAACGACATAAATCACAGAAAACATGCACGCCGTGATCAAATTCACCAATAAGCTATGTGTTTCTTTGAATTTGATCTAGCCGTACCATCAAGCAGCAGATGTATCTACTCCCTCACTACTCCCCCCAGATAGACAAAGACTAGGAGGATGTATAACAATGGTCAACAAAGCAAACTAGCATAGTCCCAGAGCGGATAAGTAGGAACCTTTCCAGTTTGTATCAGACTTTTCTAATTCAGTCTAAAAACTGGATTACATGGCCAGGAGTCGCCGAAATAGATAATAATCGTGTAACATCACTGACAAAGAATAACGATTTTGTTTGTGACATAGCGGGATTATTTTCACGTAGGGGAACGGACTCTGTATTGGCGATGGCGGGTGGTGTGAGCTCCACCACCCTTATTTCTTACATTGAACCCAGCATGTCGAGCAAGCACTAGCTTCCGTAACAACTTGATAGTTACCTGTGACCATATTTTACGCCCGGTGGTGATTTTCATCGGTGCAGCTTAATATAACCACACATAGATAATTGATATGCAACCCAATAAAAATATAGAATTTTGATCGAGGACGAGCGAGATGGCAAGTGTCACATTAAAGAATGTATCAAAGGCTTATGGCGACGTATTAATCTCAAAGAATGTTGATCTAGACATAAAAGAAGGCGAATTTGTTGTGTTTGTCGGTCCGTCAGGCTGCGGTAAATCAACTTTACTGCGCTGTATTGCTGGCCTCGAAGACATTACATCGGGAGAGCTTTATATTGACTCTCAACTGATGAATCATATTGAGCCATCTAAACGCGGCGTCGGTATGGTCTTTCAATCCTATGCTCTATATCCGCACTTAAATCTGTATGAAAATATGTCATTTGGCCTCAAACTCAGCAAAGCAGATAAGAGCGAAATTGATAAACGTGTAGAACACGCAGCCGATGTACTCCAACTCAGTCATCTGCTCGACCGACAACCCAAAGCTTTATCTGGTGGCCAAAGGCAAAGGGTTGCTATCGGACGAACTCTGGTGTCACAACCTAAAGTGTTTCTACTCGATGAACCTTTATCTAACTTAGATGCAGCCTTACGAGTACAAATGCGTTCAGAAATTACCAAGCTGCAACGAAAGCTAGGTTGTACCATGATCTATGTAACACATGATCAAGTGGAAGCCATGACAATGGCGGATAAAATTGTCGTTCTCGATGCCGGTTATGTTGCGCAAGTTGGCAAGCCATTAGAGCTTTATCATTATCCAAGTAATCGTTTCGTTGCTGGTTTTATTGGTTCACCTAAAATGAACTTTATTAGTGTTTTCATTGAAGCAGTAGAAGACGATAGAGTCATGGTTCAACTTGCCAATGGCACCGCATTTTGGATCCCAGTTGACGGGACAAGCGTCACACGAGGCTCACGTATGTCACTGGGAGTTAGACCCGAACATTTGCTGCCATGTGGTCAAGGCGATGCTTCAATTGAGGGACAAGTTAACATTGTCGAAAAACTCGGAAATGAAACTCAAGTCTACCTGCATATTGGTGCAGCAGATGCAGATGTTATATATCGTGAGCCAGATACATTAGATATCGAGGTCGGTAATAACTTCATTATTGATATACCCGCCAATCGCTGCCATCTATTCCACAGTGATGGAACAGCTTGCCAACGACTATACAAAGAAGCAGGTGTCGACTTTCCAGAGTAATCTCGATCATTGAAAACGAGAACATGCCGATATAAGAGCCCAGAAACAAAAAAGGAGCATAATGTGCTCCTTTGGGCTAAGACTGCTGCACTTTTTTATGTCCTTGCTCCAAATGAACAAAGTCAATTAGGTCATCACAAGACACTTGATAAGCCTGGCCAAAACCCTTCACAAACAATCCTTTTTCAGGTTGCATTTTAAATAAAATAAAGTCCTGTAATTGACTTAAGTTATCTATAATTTCGCCAAATCGTTCACTCATTTGTGTAATAACATCATTCCATAAAGGTGTGTCTCTTTCTACTACTGCAGCAGTAGCATCAAACGTCAGACGTTTACGAGCAAAAAGTTGCTTGGAATCTTCTTCATCTTCGATCATCATAATCGAAACATTGGGGCTAACAAGGAGGTTACGTGCGTGACGGGCAATTTCAGAAATTAATACAAAATATCCATATTCATTTTGTACAAACGGTGCATAGCTGGCATTAGGCTGACCTTGTTCATCAACGGTAGCCAGTTGAAGTGTCAGACAAGTTTGACGAAATTCCTGAATCTCTGGTCCCAAGCGTCCTTGTAAACGTTCTTGTTTAACATTTTCATCCATATATTACCTCCTTATTATTATGATAATTAATGTGTCGGATTTTTATTTTTCGAAATTCGATATTACTTCAACGCTTTTTGCCACTGCCTAAACGCCGTTACCTGTTCGGGAATTAACTCTCTTTGATCATCTCTACCTAAATATACTTTGAAGATATTGTTTCCCTTTTCACAGAAGAAACCAAAATAGTGGCTCTCACGCCCTCTAAAGGGTTTGCTAACCAAAGCTATATTCGCCACATTACTCAGCTTTAAGTGGCCGTGTAACTCTCCGTTTTTTCCTATCAAATTGTAATAGCCCCTTGCAAGTTTACCTTTAGGGAAAGGTGCCTTTACTTCAAAAATTGAACCAAAGGAATGCACAATAGTCGTTACAGGGCCAAACCCAACCAATTTGTCAAGGTAGAGTTGGGCTTGCTCCCCATCAGAGACTCCCACCATTTCATCCGGTAAAGCGCTCACAACATCAAACTCAGAAATATTCAAAGATTCAGCAATCTCAACGGGTAATAACGCTGGCTCTTCATGGACCAACTCGGCCACTTTTTCCTTCAATGTCTGCATATATGTTCCTCATAGCACCAAGCCACTAACAACCTTGAGAGATATTCCTCGTCAATCGATGAGAAAGTCTTTTTTGCAGTAGTAAAAGCTTAGCGTGACAAAATTCACGCAATCATAGAAGCATAAAAATGAGAATGCAATTGATAATTGATATTATTTACATCTTGATGGATAATTTACCTCTTAATGATTTTTGTCATAGCACTGATATGCACTTATATAGGTATGTGATTGCGGGTAGCCTATCCATTGCTATCCACAGCGTAATTTTTAATAAGGGATTTGAGGCCAAAGACTATGTTATACCTGTAGGAAATGCGCCTTCATCAGTCTCTATCCATTTCACATCACCTTCAGTAGTAAGCCAAAAGAGTGAGAAGGCTAGGCCCAAAACAGAGCAAACTTCATCAACAACCTCAAAAATCACTGACGATGTCAAAAGGCGGTTAGCTGCGGCCACTTCTGTTAATAAAAATGACAGCGCTAAGCTTGTACCTAAAAAAAAGGCCAGCGAACAATCAGACAAACCGACAAGACAAAAGGAGCCAGACAATACAGTTAATGAGTCTACCAAAGAAAAAATATCTCAATCACAACTTGCAACCTCTCATCAGGGGGCAACTACCAAGCCTGTATTAATCAAAAAACCAAGCTTCTTATCCAAGCCAGTCCAACCCATATACCCTAGGTTAGCTAGGAAAAGAGGGTTAACAGGTGTAGTTACTTATGAAGTTTGGTTAGACGAAGACGGTCAGCAAATGTCCCAGCAACTCATATCATCTTCAGGCCAAACTATCTTAGATAAATCCGCACTAAAGGCGATAAAGAAGTGGAAGTTTTCTCCTCACAGCATTAATGGTCAGAAAATCGCCCATAGAGTAAGAATTCCCGTACGTTTCAATATGGATTAACAATGGAACACATAAATTACCTCCAGCAACAACTGGGCCTAATGACATGGCCGCTCGTCTTTTGCTCATTCGCAACAGTAATGATTGTACTCGAACGCCTCATACAGCTTTTTATATGCTCTAGTAGAGGAAGAAAGACCATTCATGCCGAGCTTAAGCAAATCTCTCCTTCTAATGTTCAACAAATTATTGGACTTGCTGAAAAGCTTTCTAGTCGCCGACCACCTCTCTATCAAGGGGTTTCTATGTTGCTCCTGCATCATTGTTATTCAAAAAGCTTACGCGAAGATGCAGCAGGTATGTGGCTGGAAGAAAAACGTCTTGAACTCAACTCGGGCCTTCGTCTTCTTGGCTTAATTGGTGTGATAAGTCCTTTAATTGGGCTATTGGGGACCGTACTTGGTCTGATAGAGATGTTTAAAGGTGTCGCAGCATCATCGGGTAACATTACCCCAAATGACCTAGCCGATGGCCTAGGTATCGCAATGCGAACAACAGCAGCGGGTCTAGTCATTGCCTTGCCAGCAATCGCGAGTGCCCAGCTGCTTGGTCTATGGGCAGAAAAAGTGATGGCTAAGCTAGAGCATACTCTCAATTTTACCAACCTCTGGCTAGAGGGAGTCGAATTTAAACAAACGAAAACTCAACCAGCGCCAGTATCTCATGAGGCGATGTCATGATAAGAGTATCTCGACAATCGAATACCATGAGTTTAACGCCTGATTTAACACCATTATTAGACATTATTTTTATTGTTATGGTTTTTTTGATGCTAACCGCAGCGGTCAAGCTTGACTCTCTAGAGGTCAGTTTACCAACTACGGATTCACCAATGACATCAAATATAGAAAATCAAGTAATAACACTGAACATTTTACCAGCAGAGCCTTACTGGGCACTAAATAGTCAAGAGTATTCGAGTTGGGATTCCTTCTCTCGTACAGTTATAGAGGTATATCAATCTAGCCAAAAACCTATCGTCATAGGAGCAGAAAAAACGGCAGACGTGCAGCATCTAGTAAAGTTACTTGCCTTTCTACAAGAAAATAATATTCAAGCCACCCAATTACTTACCCAAGAAACCAAACACTAAGGTCAAGCTATGCTCAAACCTATTATTGCTAAAGGGATCGCTACGCTCTAATGCCGATCAGTTAAACATTAATCGGCAGATCAATTGAATGATCCCA